>NZ_LZJR01000120.1 GCF_001667925.1 Mycobacterium sp. E2479
TCGTCTGACCGCCCCCGAATCGGCGGAGTGACCAGCCGCCGACCGCCGACGTCAAAAATGCCGGTTGGAGGCCCCACGGGGTGTCCTATCTACCGGATTGTCACTGCAATGCGCGTCATTGTAGGCGTGCCCACGTCACCTACCGATTTGCTGTCGATCAATCAGCGCCACGCGTGAGCTGCGCCAACTGGACGCGGGAAGTGATTCCGAGCTTGGCAAAAGCATTGTGCACGTGGGTCTTCACCGTGTGGGGGGAAACGTGAAGTTGTTGCGCGACAGCGCGGTTCGTCGCCCCCTGGGCAATCAGGTTGACCACCTTGAGCTCGGACTCGGTCAGGCTGTCCCAGCCCGTTTTTGCCCGCGGGCGCGTGACGATGCGCCGTTCCATGCCTAAATGGCGCAGCGCGCGACCCACCCGGCGCGCATCGGCAATCGCCTCGCATTCGATGTAGGTGTCAAATGCCGCGTTCAGCTGGTCGAGCGCCTCAGCATTGCGCTGCACACGAGCCAGCTCGCCACCGGCGTCCTCGGCAGCACCGGCATAGAGAAGCGGCCGCCCCGACGAACGAAGCGACTCCGCCGCCGACACCAGGGCCTCGATATCACGCTCGAGTATCCCGCGCGTCTGTTGGGCGATTGTGGCGAACAACCGAACCCCGGGACGCTCGCGTTCGAGCACGTCAACGTCGTCGAGAAGATGCGCTCGCAGGCCGGCATCAGCGGTGGCTAACGCCACCCGCGCGGTCAAGGTCAGCTGATCCAAGACGGTCGGCAAGAGCGGCGTCACGAGTAGCGAGATGTCGCCACCGAGCCAGCGCACCGCTTCACGAACGTCGTCGTGCTGCCACGCCGCCAGCCCCAGCGCGCCGGCCGCGCTGCGACGTACGGCAGGTGAACCATCGGAGTAGGCGCCGTGCGCCTCGGTTAGCAACTCTTGCAACAACGTTCGGTCGTCGGTGCGCGCGGCCACCTCCGCCAGCGTGAACATGCTCATCGCGTCGACCAAGGTCCATCCCGTTCGCTCCGGCGTTGGCAGCCACTCGGTAGCGGCGCGGGCAGCCGACAACCGGCCCGCAGCCAGCTGCACCACCCCCGAGGTCATGGCCCAGATATGAAGCGCCATACCGTCGCGTTCCTTCTGGGCTTTTTCTGTGCGACACGCGGCCAGCGCCGCGGCATCTTCCAACTGTCCAACGACCGCAAACAGGTTTGCCAGATGAACCGCAGCGAGATGATGAGCGGTCATATCGTCCGTGGGGGTCAAGGCTTGAAGTTCCTCAACGCGGTGTAAGGCGCGGCGCGCATTCCCGTCCGCGCAGTCCAGGCAGGCGAGTGCTATTCCGGACAGAATGTTGGACTCGAGATCGCCGGTGGATGCGGCAGCGGCCGCTGCCTCATTGGCCGCCATGCGATCTTGTCCGTGTTGGCCGTACATCGCCAGGTTGTATGCCAGCCATGCCCGATGTCGTGCCCGGGTGACCTCGCTGAGATGCGGCAACTGCAGCGCACGGCGGTTCTCTTCGATGTGTCGAGTGGTCGCCTCGGTAGTTACCGTCGGTAGCCGCAGGCGAAGCTCTGCCTCTTCTTCGGGCGCCAGTGCGGCAGACAGGGTGGTGCTGGCCAGCCGTTGCGCCTCCTCGTAGCGTGTGGCCCGATTGAGCAGCACGATCGTTTCCGTTATCAGTGGCCCACGTCCGGGGTCTTGGGGGGACAGGAGCTCGAACGCGCGCTTGCTCAAATCTGATGCGGCGCTCGGATCGCTATTGGCCAGCGACTGTGCGGCTTCGCGGAGCGCGGAGATCGCGACCTGATCGCCGACTTCAGCGCTACGGGCGAGTTGGGTTGCGACCTCCTCGGACGCCGCCCCCATGTCCAGCATGATGGTCGCCGACTGCCGCTCCATCGCTCGACGCAGCGACTGGGGCAACGATTGCCGCGTCGCTTCGCGCAGCAGATCATGCCGAAATCTCATCTGATCACCGTCTTCGATGAGTATGTCGGCGCGGACTGCCTCTTCTACCGCCGGCACGAGGGCGGTCGGCCGGCGTTCCAGCATCGCGGCGAGCAGCCGGGCCGAGAACCGGTCTGGCAGCGCTGCGGCCACCCGCACGACTTGGCTTGCAGCGGTGGAAAGCTGGTCGAGTCGTTTCTGCATGGTGTCGCTGAGCCGTCGCGGCAACACGTCTCCGGTGGCTACCGCGTGGCCGCCGCTGACATCGAGCCGGCCGTCCTCGTCCAGTCCAAGCAGCAGCTCGGTCAACAGAAACGGGTTGCCGCGCGCCTTATCGGCCAGGTTTAGCAGCGACGCGTCCGCGCTGGCTCGCACGGCGTCTTGCACAATGTCGGCGACCGCGCACGGTGTCATGGGCGTCAACCGTAGAAATCTGGCATCCTCGCGTTCCAGAGTGCTCAGCGTCTCGCGAACGGCCGGCCCGCCCGCGCCGGTTCGCACGGTAAACACCCATAGCACCGGGGCACCGGTCCGCTGTGCGGCCAGCGACCGCAGCGCAAGCAGTGTGGCGTTATCCGCCCAGTGGATGTCCTCGAGGAGAATCGCCAAGGGCATTCGGGACGCGGCCGCCTGTATCGCAGCTTGCAGATCGCGCACCACCCAGTAGCGGTGATCAGCCGAAGTGGCCAAGTGGCGAAATGTCTCGGCATCACCGACCGGGGGATCCGCGCGCAGGGTCGCCATGAACAGCGGGGAAAACGGCACCATCCGCTGGTACTCAAACGCTTCGCCGAATAGCGATCGAACACCGGCCTTCTCGGCGAGCACCAAGACCTCGGTCAACAAGCGGCTCTTTCCGATGCCCGGCGGGCCCTCGATGACCAGTACGCCCCGGTGCCCCTGCGCGACCGCCGTGATCAGCGCGCCGATCACCTTCAGCTCGTTCGCCCGCCCACGAATCGGCGGTATGCGCATCTGTCCCGGTCCGCGACGGGGCTTATCGCGCTGGGCGGCCGCCGCAGCATGTGTCGCGGGTCCGAGCCTTTGCTGCGACGAACCCGGCACCTTCGCGCGCCCCGGGGTTGGGGGACGATCCGAGGGACCATACCTGGCGGCAGCCACCGCCTTCACGCTCATTGGAGCCTGCTGACCCTGGTCAAGCCGCTCCGACTCCCCGACAGACGTCATGCTGCCACCTGGACTTCCACCGACAGATAGTCGGCCAGGCCGTATGTTGCAGGCCAATCACCATCGCGCACCGCTTGGCCGAGCTCCTCTGCCAATGGGCTGCAGGCGCCCAACTCCGCCAGCCATGAGGCCACCGTCGGCGCAATTTGGTCTGCTTGGACGCGTAAGGAGCGGCCGTCGTGTAGGCGATCGGTCAGCTGAAAAATAGTCATTTCTCCATGCCTTTCGCTGGGTCACCGGGTGGCCGGTGTATTAGCTGACATGACCCATGACACCGCCGCGGGCGGAAGGTGAGCGTCTCAAGATGAGGTGAATGCGCGTCTCAAAGTGAGACACCGGCTGACCGACTGAACGCCACGTGTTCACGTCTCGGCCATCTCCTTTGCAAATCCCCTCGACGTCGGGACTCGTCGCCCCGTCTCGAGCATTGATTGCGTCAATGAGCCAAGCGTGCGGCAAGGTGCTCCGCGTTCGCATCGGCCGATGCCTAGTCGGCGCGCCAGCATGCTGACCGTCAGTGGTCGCCGTCCGCCGCACTG
Source organism: Mycobacterium sp. E2479 (assembly GCF_001667925.1). Classification (GTDB taxonomy): domain Bacteria; phylum Actinomycetota; class Actinomycetes; order Mycobacteriales; family Mycobacteriaceae; genus Mycobacterium. The sequence continues at coordinate 3,679 of NZ_LZJR01000120.1, forward strand.
GCTGGTCAATGACAGCGCCTCCATTGACCAGTGGATGTGCCGGCTCCGACCCGGAGGGTCAGATTTGGGATTCGCAGGGCTTAATGAAGCTGACTGCGGGAGCTGATACCAAGCTTGGTGAAAACTTTGCTCAGGTGATACTGAACTGTTTTGGCGCTGATGAAAAGGCGCGCGCCGATCTCGGGGTTGGTCAGCCCCTCTGCGGCTAACCGCGCGACCTGTTCTTCCTGCGGCGTCAGCTTTGCGCCAGTTGCTGCGGATGTGCGCTTTCGAGCCGTCTCGCCGGTGGCCAACAGCTCGCGGCGGCCGCGTTCGGCGAAGGCTTGCATGCCCATCGCGTCGAACATGTCGTGCGCGGTGCGCAGTTGCGCCCGGGCATCGGTGCGGCGGCGCTGTCGTCGCAGCCACTCTCCATAGAGTAGGTGCGTGCGGGCCAGTTCCACGCGCATGCGGGTACGGCCGAGCCGTTCGATCGCCTCCCGGTATAACTGCTTAGCCTCGGGAGCCTCACTGAGCAGCGCGCGAGAACGTGCCTGCACCAGTGCATCGCGCTGTGGTGCCGGGAGATCGTCGAGGCGATCCATCAGCGGTGCGCACAGCTGGTGCAGCGCTGCGTATGCAAGCTCCATCTCGGACTCGATACCCGCCGCGCGCACCAGGCGGTAGCCGGCCGCTCGGCTCGCGACATAGTCCATCAACGCCGACTTACCAACACCCGGATCACCATGCAGGACCAGCACCCGGCTGTCTGCCGACCGCACCGCCTGCAGAACTCCGTCCAGCAGGGTGCACTCAGTGCGGCGGTTGATCAGGTCCATGGCATGCAGATGGTCGCCTCTTCGCCGCCGTGTCGCCAGACGTGCTTTTCCTGACAGTGGACTGTGGAAGATCCCCAGGATACCGCCTCGTACCGACCGATCGGCGCTGGGCGATGCACGTGGGTGCAATTAGCTGACGTGACCCATGACACCGCCGCGGACGTATACTGGGTGCCTCAATCTGAGCAGGCTTGCGCGTTTCAACCGAGGACGCCGGCATCTGGGGGTCGGCTGCACCGCGCGGTCGGAAGCGAGGTGCATGCGTCGATGAGTTTGCGCGCCGACGTCCGCACCGACCTTCGACGGGTGCGGGAACGGTTCTTGTGCGAGGGGTCCTTGGAGGCGGAGACGTTGCCCCCAAGCGTCCTGGACTCCTGGCGTCGGTCCCAGGCCATGCGGGTTCACCCCGACCGGCTCGATTTGCCCTATGTTCGGCAGCCGGATACCGACTCGCGCCTAGCCCACGCCGCGCAGCCTGTGCTACAGGGGATCACGCAGGACGTGACCATCGAGGCGATGTCGGTCATCCTCACCTCGGCCGACGGCGTAATCGTGGAGCGCTCGGCGTCGGAACGAGCCCTCATGAAAGCACTGGATTCGGTCAGCCTCGCCCCCGGCTACAGCTACGCCGAGGAATTCGCCGGTACCAACGGGATCGGCACCGCGCTCGAAACCGGACGGCCCACGGTCATTCGTGGCGGCGAGCATTTCGTCGGGTCCTTGGGCGAGCTTGCCTGTGCTGGTACGCCGATCCGTGACCCGGTAACTCAACGGCTCGTCGGCGTCGTTGATCTCACCTGCTGGGCCAGCCGTTCGAATCCGGTGTTGTTACCGCTAGTCAAAAGCCTGGGAAGCCAGATAGAAGACCGACTGAGAGAGTCGGCGCACGCCAGCGAGATCGCGCTTCTGCAGGCGTATCGCGACCAGGCGCGACGGTTCCCATTCGGTGTGCTGGCGATCGGCGGTGATGTGTTGCTGATGAACCGCTACCTGCGCCAGACACTCGACACCAATGATCAAATCGCACTGCTCGAACACGCCTCGGATCCGCTCAGCTCCACGCTGCCGGGCACCGCGCTGGCCGCCCTCCCGAGCGGGCGCATCGCCAAGATCACTGCTGCCGACCATGCGGAGATCCGTGGCAGAACTAACGTCGTTTTCCATGTGCGGTTATCCACCGAGGCAACGGCCCACCGTGTCGGGCCTCCCCAATCGGTCGTGTCGCACATTCCCGGCCTCGTTGGACGCAGCAGCTCATGGCGACGCAGTTGTGAGCAGGTCGAGCGATGTTGCCGAGATCGAGATTGGGTAATGCTAGAGGGCGAGAAGGGATCTGGACGAGCCAAGCTGGCTCAGGCTGTCGCACAGTACGTGCACCCGACCAAGACCGTGCGGGTAATGCGGGCTGAAACATTCCCGACGCCAGCTCTTTTCGTCGCCGAGATAGTGACCCAAACCGATGGCGATGACTTTGCCGTGGTGATTTCCGGCGTGGATTGCATCGACGAGGAGACGCTGGCAGCGATGGTTCCGGTGTTGCGATCCCGTGCGTGTCGCGGATGGGTCGCAGCGACGATGAGTTTGTCGACGCCTTCACCGACGGTTGAGTTGCTGCTGCCGTTGTTCACCCACACCGTGACAGTGCCCGCGTTGCGGCACCGGATTGAAGACATCGAGGTATTGGTGCCGTTGCTGTTGCGCGAACTGACCTCGGGCACCGATGTGCGCCTTGATGCCGCTGCGATGCGTCAACTCAGTAAGCTCCCCTGGCCGGGTAACGTCGCACAGTTGCGGCGAGTTGTTGCGGAAACCATTGCGCGGCAACGTTCAGGCGTCATCGGTGCCGATAAGCTGCCGCCCGAGTGTCGATCGCTTGCGAGGCGCAAGCTCACCCAGATGGAGGCGCTTGAGCGAGACGCCATCGTCCGCAGCTTGGAGGACAACGACGACAACAAACTGAAGGCTGCGTCAGCCTTGGGTATGTCGCGGGCAACCATCTATCGCAAGATGCGGGATTACGGCATTGCCTGACCCGCCAAAGCCATATGGTGACCGCGAGAAAGGGGCGAGGTAGCTCGAGGATGGGGTCGCAGGCCAGCCGAACGACCGAATTTCAGCGTGTCAGGGAAAAGTTTCTGACCATGGGGTCTGTTGACGCGGTGCGCCCAATCGATGGGGACATTCTGCAGCCCAGTGTCCTGGACTCCTGGCGTCGGTCCCAGGTCCTGCGCGTACACCCCGACCGGGTCGAGCTCCCGTATGTGCGTGAACCCAATGTGAACTCGCGGTTGGCGCGCGCGGCCGCGCCGGTGCTGCGGCGCGTCACCGATGATCTGGCTGCGCAAGCTGTCAGCGTTGTGCTGACAGCAACCGATGGGGTGGTGGTTGAGCGGACCGCCCCGCAGGTGTCCATCCTCAACGCGTTGGACAGGGTGAGTCTCGTACCGGGCTATAGCCTGGCTGAAGAGGTGGCGGGCACCAATGGAATCGGCACCGCACTGGAGACTGGGCGCCCCGCGTTCATCCGAGGCGGCGAGCATTACGTCACCATGTTCACCGGTTTCGCCTGCGCGGGGTCGCCGATCCGGGATCCGATAACGCGCAGGGTAATCGGCGCTGTCAATCTGAGTTGTCTGGCCGACGAATCCGATCCGCTGTTGCTCGCGCTGGCCGCCAGCGCCGGTCGCCAAATCGAGGATCGCATGCGGCTGGTGGCTCATGAGGGTGAGACCGCGCTGTTGGAGACGTACCTGCAGCAGACGGGGCACTCTTCGAGCGGTGTGCTCGCGATTGGTGGCGACGTGGTGTTGATGAACCCCTACCTGCGCCGGGCGCTGGACGGCAACGAGCAGACCGCGCTGCTCGAACACGCCTCGGATCTGCTGAGCTCCACGTTATCGGGCACGGTGTTGGCTGTCCTGCCAAGCGGGCGCATCGCCAAAATCACTGCTGCCGACCGCTCGACGACGCGCGGTGGCCGAACCAATGTCGTTTTCCACGTTGATTTTTCAGCCGAGACCGACTCGCACCCGCACCAAACCGGCCGGCCGGCGAACACTCGAATCCCCGGTCTGGCAGGTCACGACAGCGCCTGGCTGCGCTGCTGCCAGCAGGTGCGCCAGTGCTGCCGCGACCGAGACTGGGTAATCCTCGAAGGAGAGAAAGGATCCGGCAGGTCACGGTTGGCGCAAGCGATCGGGCAGGATGTGAAACCGGGCCGAACCGTCCGGACGATGCGTGCCGAGACATTTCCCAGCGCCGCGCGTCTCGTCGCCGAGCTGGCTGCTGAGTCCGACGACGAGGACTTCGCAGTGGTGATCGCCGACGTGGATGAAATCGACAAAGACACACTCGAATCGATCACCTCGATCCTGGCCACGCGGGCAGGCCGGGGATGGGTCGCGGCGACCAAAAGTTCCGCGCCTCCGTCAGCACCGATCAAGCAGCTGCTGCCGCTGTTTACTCATACCGTCACCGTGCCGGCGCTGCGACACAGGATTGACGACCTCGAAGAATTAGTGCCGCTGTTGCTGCGCGAGATCACCCGGGGTGCTGAGGTGGAGCTGGCACCCGCCGCTATGCGTCAACTGAGCAGGCTGCCGTGGCCGGGCAACGTCTCGCAGCTGCGGCGGGTTTTAACCGAAACCGTTGCCCGCCAACGAACGGGCATCATCAGCGCCGACAAGTTGCCACCGGAATGCCGCTCCGTCACCCGGCGCAAGCTGACCCAGATGGAAGCGCTCGAGCGCGACGCGATTGTCCGTAGCCTGCAAGACAACGGCGGTAACAAGCAAGAGGCGGCTCGTGCCCTGGGAATGTCGCGGGCGACTATTTACCGCAAGATAAACGACTACGGCATCGCGTAACGTGATTCGCTTTTCGGCCCTAAAGGCATTGACCGACAATGATTCGCGGAGCTCGGCGTGGGTATGCCGGTCGGCCGCAATCCTTTGCGCAACCCGATGAGCGGCCGACCGCTTCCCACCGATTCGCACCGAGTCGCCGTCGACGATTAGGCTGCCAGCCTCGGTCGACGCGATCATGCAGTTGCGGATATCCCGCTTGCAGCAGGTTTCGTCGGCTGATCGTGATGTTCGAATAATCGGCGAATCACCCGGGTGAATCCTTTCACCGGGTGATGACCACTCATCCCACGTCGGTTAATCCTGGCTTAACAGATCGCGAGCGGACGGTACGTGAATCCAGCCATGTACCGGATCTGCATTCGGGCCGCAAAGCCAGCAACGTGTCGCGATGACAGTGAAAAACCTTACTGCGTTGATCACCGCGGAACCCATCGCCACAAATGGAGAAAATCAGATGAAGCGTCGCCAATTTCTACGATCGGCTGCTGAACACGGCTCGGCCGCCGCGCGAAGCCCGTGGCTGCCGCATCGAATACGGGACGCCACCGCCCTTGCCCGGCGTTGGGCGCATCGCAATGGAGATGCCGCGATAGACGCCGTCCGGGCGATCGAGGATCAACTTCACGCGTTGCAGCCCATCTGCAGTGCCCAGCGGGTGTCGACCGGCAGTGCCTGCGGTGCGCCGGCGGTGGCCGTCGCCGAGATACACGCCGTTGACGGATGCGACCAGATGGGGCTGACCCCGGATGGCGACCTCGTCGAGACGCTCTGTCAAGCTTGCCTGTCTACCGTGCGATGGGCGATGGCGACCTACGTGGGTGACAAACGCGAGATGGCGTCGCGATGCGGCACCCGCCCGGCATGCGCCACCTGCGGGCGTCCCACTGGATGCCTGCGCAGTGTCTTTTCTGTGCGCCCAATCGGGCCTGAGGGGCCGGCATCATGACCCGGCTACGCGTCGCTGCCCTGTTTGTGGCTGTGGTTTCCGGTGATTACGCGGCCCTCATGCTGATCAATGGTCAGCTGATCGATTTCGGCGTCACCGCCGCCATTTGTGCTGGATCGTCGGTCACGGCCGGGGTGATTGCCTATGCGGGCTGGCGACGCCGCAAGGCGGTGGCGCGGGGACGAGCGGCCGTCTGGGAGCGCCGTGACAAGCAAGCGGCCGCCGACCAACAATGCCCGTTGTGCGGAGCCGCGCGCCAAAAACCAAGTGAGTCACCCAGATTCGTTGACCGGCAAGGCGCGCGCTTGTGCAGGGCATGCGCGTCGGCCCTTAACCCAGAGCCCGCACGATGAACCCGTGGCGGAAGTGTTGACATGAGCGCACCCGCCGCCGTGTCGGGTTCGGCGCCCCCCGGTCAAGGAGTGGTCCGGGCACGAAAAGCTCGACGGCGCCCGGTCCGCGCGGCTTCCGTCGTCGGCGTCAGGCTGCCGCTGCCGCATTGCACCGCCCGGCTTGTCCGTGCCTCACTGCCACCCAGCGGCCGCCACATCCGCGAAGCGACCCGGTAGCCAAGGGACCCTGAGGTTTTCGAAGATGGATTTCGGGGCGTTGCCACCAGAGATCAACTCCGGCCGCATGTACTCCGGGCCTGGCTGCGGATCGATGCTGGCTGCCGCAGCAGGGTGGGGCGCGCTGGCCGCCGACCTATATTCCACGGCGGCCTCCTATCAGTCGGTGATCTCGGACCTGACCGGAGCGGCATGGCTGGGTCCCGCGTCGGTGGCGATGACGGTCGCCGCCACGCCCTACGTCTCTTGGCTGACAACGACTGCTGCGCTGTGCGAGCAGGCCGCTACTCATGCCACCGCCGCCGCAGCCGCCTACGAGGCCGCGTTTGCGATGACGGTGCCCCCACCGATGGTCGCCGCCAACCGCACTCTGTTGATGGCGCTCGTCGCGACGAACATTCTCGGCCAAAACACCCCGGCGATCGCGGCCACCGAAGCCGAGTACGCAGAAATGTGGGCTCAAGACGCCGGGGCAATGTATGAGTATGCCGGCGCGTCCGCTGCCGCTTCGGCGCTACCGCCGTTCACCTCGCCCCCGCCCACCACGAACCCGGCCGGGGTCGCCGGCCAGGTTGCTGCAGTCGCGCACGCCGCCGCCACGTCAGCCGGTACGGGCACCCAGACCATCATGTCGACGGGCTCGCAGCTACTTTCCGCGGTACCCAACGTCCTTCAGGGACTTGCGCTGCCCACGGCCGCCGCGCCATCACTTTCGTCGTTCTCGCAATTGCTCAGCTTGCTGAGCCCGGTGAACCTGGCCGTTTCGTCGGCGGCGACGTCAATCACGTCGACGGGCACGGGCGGGTCGTATGCGGGCCTGGGATATGCGGTGCGCTACGACGCAGACGGTGCCAGCAAGATGGATGCCATTCTGGAACGTTTGGGGGCGCTGCCCGGCGGCTCAGCGCCCGGATTCGCGCTATCGGGTTCGGCAGACCCGGGGCCGGGCTACGGTCCGGCACCGGCATTGACAGCGGGTTTGGGCCGGGCCTCGTCGATCGGCGCGCTGTCGGTGCCGCCGAATTGGACCGCGGCCACTCCGACGATCAGACGCGTCGCGGTGGCATGGCCGGACGTCCTCCCCGGTACCGCCCCGACGATTCTGACATCGAGCCCGGAAAACCTGCTCAATGAAATGCTTTTGGCGAGCACGGCCGTACGCAGCATCCGCGGTGCTCCCCGTCAGGGCCGCCCCACCATCACCGTCACCGTGACGCCGCGACCGCCGGATGGCCACAGCTGGGGCTGATACACCGCGCTTCCCATGGCAGACCCCTGGCTCTCGCCGCCCGTCCGGTCGCTGGGCAGCCCAACTTTGACGGCGCCCACCCCGACGTATTTCGATCTACCCAATGACACCTTGCACTCACCCGGGTGAATTAGCTATGCGGGTGATGACGACTCACCCCGCGTCGGTGAATGCTGAGTCAGCAGCTGGCGGGCGGAGGGTCAAGTGCAGCGGACGGTGTATCAGATCTGCATTCGAGGCCGCGTGACCGAACGGCTCGGGTCCGCATTGGAAGGGATGCGCCTGGAGGCCGGTGGGACCGAAACCGTGTTCACCGGTGAAATCCGCGATCAGTCACAGCTTTACGGACTCCTCGACCGGGTCCGTGATTTAGGCCTTGAGCTCATCAGCGTGCAACCGCAACCCTTGGCTCATCCGACAACAACCCACCTCAGGAAGGACCTGTAATGCAAGCCATCACTGTTTCAGATCGTGACGCCGGTGTCGCTGGCCTGTCGCTGACGGAGTTGCCCTACCCCGAGGCTGCCGACAACGACGTCGTCGTGCGGGTACACGCCGCGGGTTTCACGCGCGGGGAGCTTGACTGGCCGCACACATGGATCGACCGCGGGGGAAGAGACCGGACGCCGAGCGTGCCCGGTCACGAGCTGTCTGGCGTGGTGGTTGAGTTGGGGTACGGCACCACCCTTTTGACCGTTGGTCAACGGGTATTCGGGCTCGCCGACTGGGCCCGCAACGGGTCGCTGGCGGAGTACGCCGCTGTGGAAGCCCGTAATCTCGCACCGCTGCCGATGGACATCGACCATACTGTGGCCGCGGCACTGCCGATCTCCGGATTGGCCGCCTGGCAGGGCCTGTTCGACCATGGCCGTCTCGCCGCCGGACAAACGGTTCTGATCAACGGCGCCGTCGGGGGGGTCGGGTCGATCGCGGTGCAGCTCGCTCGCGAGGTCGGTGCGCGCGTCATCGGTACCGGCCGTACCGCAGACCGAGACCGGGCGGGGGAGCTCGGTGTGCACACCTTCCTCGACCTGGAGGCCGAAAAGTTGGAGGACGCAGGTGAAGTCGATGTCGTGTTCGACGTGATCGGCGGAGACATCCTGGACCGCTCGGCCGCTCTGGTGCGCGCCGGCGGGACGCTCGTCACCATCGCCGAGCCACCGAAGACCCAGCCGCATGACGGGCGGGCAATTTTCTTCCTTGTCGAAGCCGATCGGGCCCAGCTCGCCGAGATCGCCGCGCGGGTACGGGACGGACGCCTCAAGCCGGTGGTCGGCGCCGTGCTTCCGCTGAGCGAAGCTCCCGCAGCGTTCGCCCCCGGCAAGCGCATCCCCGGCAAGACGATCCTGCGCGTCGCCGAAGACTGAAAAGGAACCTCCAGTGATGCGACGGCGTGTACGCGGGCAACCACTCGTCTCTGATGTGCCACCGAGACGCGGTGGACCCGCGTGCAGGTCAACCAAATATGTTGGTGCACGTAAGGTTCTACAGGCATGTGACGTTGGCGCGGGTGCGGGTGCCGGGGCCGGTGACGTTGCGCGGCGAGTCGCCAAGACATCCAAAAGTGAGGCAGCTTTAAAATGGCCTTGAAGATATTACTCGCCGCACTGACTACCGCGGTGATGCTTCCGCCCGCCGCTCACGCCGAGCCGGCACCACAACATTCGGGTCAGAACCCAAATGTCCGCGTGGTTTTCAATCAACCCAGCAATATTCCGGGCAAATCAGTTGAAGCAGTGGCCGTCAGCTATCCTCCCGGAGCTAAAAGCGAGGCGCACCACCACGCGAAATCGGCGTTCATCATGGCCTACGTGATTTCCGGAGCGATCCGCAGCCAAGTCGAAGGTGAACCTGAACGTGTCTATCACCCCGGTGAGACGTGGAGCGAAGTTCCCGGCGCGCACCACACGGTCAGTGAAAATGCCAGCGCCACCGAACCCGCTGAGTTACTCGCGGTCTTCCTGATCGATACCGGAGACGGCCCACTCACCACCGACGACCCCACCGGAACTGAGCCGCCGCGTTAGCGACGCACGATGCGCACGGTCGGCACCAACAACTGAAGACAGTCTCTAAGTGCGGCAATACGACAGCGGAGGGAGCCCGTGCACATGCCAAGCGCCATCCGGGTTGTCCGGATCGCACTACGCTTGTCGCTCGCGGCCGCCTTTCTGTCCGCTGTCGCCGACCGATTCGGTTGGTGGAAGCCGCTTGGGCAGGGTAGCTGGGGGAGCATGGCCGCCTTCGCCAACTATGCCCGCCAGCTTGTTCCGTTTGCCTCTGGATGGCCATTGGCCGTCATTGTCTGGGCTGCCACCACCATCGAAACGACCCTGGGGATTTTGCTCCTGACCGGCTGGCGGCCGAAACTTGTTGGCATGGCAAGTTGTTTGGTGCTCATAGTATTCGGGACCGCAATGGCGGTATCTCTGGGCGTGGAAACACCGCTTAGTTACAGCGTCTTCTCCGCAGCAAGCGCAGGCGCTGCGTACGCGATACTTGGCACCGCACCGCCGCCGCACACCACTGAAACCACCACACAACCAGGGCGCCTTGTCTGCCGATCATGTGGCCGTAACCACGATCTTCGTTGGTCGGAAGCGAGGGTGGATGAAAACTGGTAAATACTTCGACGTTGTCGTGATGGGCGGCGGAGTGGGCGGCGTAGCCGCCGTACGGAAGCTTGCAGCGGAAGGCTTTGCGGTAGCGCTCGTTGAGGATCGTCTGGTTGGTGGGGAGTGTCATTACTGGGGTTGCAACCCGAGTAAAACACTGCTTCGCCCGATCGAAGTGTTCAATCTCGCAAGGGCAGTTCCTGGTGTGCGAGAAGCTATTTCGGGCGAAAGGCCAGACGTTGCGGCCGTCTTCGCCAAGCGCGACATGATCATCGAGCATCTCTCCGATCAAGATCGAACAGTATCGTTGCAGCAAGCCGGTGTAGCAGTGTTTCATGGGTCCGGCCGGCTGAGCGGTGAACGAACAGTGCGCGTCGCCGACGCCGACGACACCGAAACCGTTTTGGAGGCACGCCACGCGGTCATTCTGGCCACCGGAACTCGTCCCAACGTGCCCGAGATACCTGGGTTGGCGCAAGCGCGCCCGTGGACCAATCGGGACGTAACGACCATGACGCAAGTGCCACCACGGACCCTGGTGGTGGGTGGCGGTCCGGTCAGCGTCGAGTTCGCGACCATCCTGACCGGTTTGGGCTCCGCGGTAACACTTCTGGTACGTGGGGACACAGTACTTCACAACTGCGAACCCGAAGCCCGCGAGCTGGTCGCGCAGTCACTGCGAAGCAAAGGCGTCACGATTCACTTTCAGACAGAGTTGTCGGCGGTTACCCGCCCCGTGGCGGGCGGCCCGGTGACCGCAGCTTTCAACGACCAGACCATCGAGGTAGACGAACTCGTCCTAGCGGCCGGACGACGCACCAACACCGAGAGCATCGGCCTGGAAACTGTCGGCCTGTCAGGCGGTGAATCCGTTTTAGTGAATGACCATCTCCAGGCAGTCGGCGTCACAGGCGGTTGGCTCTACGCCCTGGGAGACACCACCGGGCGCGCGCGGTTGTCTCATATCTCCACCTATCACGGCCGTCTCGTGGCCGAAATCATCGCGGCCCGGGCGGCGGGGCGAGAATTGAGGGAAAACGAGTTGGCGGCCCGCGACGCGGGCAGTCTTGCGCAGGTTATCTTCACCGAGCCTCAAATAGCCTGGGCGGGGCGCACGGAAAGCCAGGCCCGAGCGGAAGGGTTCGCGGTACGGACGCGAACTGCCCATTACCCTGGGACATTGTCGTTCCTAGCCCTTTTCCGAGATGGCTTCGAAGGATGGGCGAAATTGGTCATTGACGCCGAGACCAACACACTGCTCGGAGCGACGTTCGTCGGCCCGGAGTTCTCGGAATTGATTCAGGCGGCCACCTTGGCCATCCTCGCGAAGGTCCCAGTCAATCTCTTACGCCATGCCGTCGCGCCACATCCAACGGTCAATCAGGTCTGGGATCTGCTACTGGCCCAAGAGTCCGAACTTGTCCCGAGACCGAACAACGGGGGAGCAGAATGTGCAGAAGGACGCACGAGCGAATCACCTTATCTATCAAGCGCTTTAGATCTTGGCCGTCGAGAGTAACCAGAATCACGTACGACCGGCCGGTAGTCTCACTGTGGCCATGCTTGTAGCGGGGGTAAGCGCGCTCGGCGGCGAAGTGGAGATGCTAGAGGTGGATGAGCCACGACCGTTGGCTCCCGACGAGGTCCTCATTGACGTTCGCAGCGCCGGAGTTGGCAACTGGGACGACATCATTCGCACCGGCGGTTGGGACGTTGGCACGAGACCACCACTAGCGCTTGGCGTCGAGGCCGCCGGGGTCATCAAGGCCATTGGCGCCCACCCGAACGGTTTCCGTATCGGCGATGAGGTGCTGTGCCACCCTGTGCCGCTGCGTGACCAAGGGACGTGGGCCCCACTTTTAGTTGCACCGGTCGGATCGCTCGCCCGCAAACCGCCCGCGATCCCATGGGAGATGGCGGCGATCTTTCCGGTGCCGGCGTTGACTGCCGAGCAGCTGGTCGGCGAGGCGTTGGCCCTGCACGGTGCAGAGACGTTGCTCGTCAATGGCGCGGGCGGAAGCACGGGCGGGCTCATTGTCCAGCTCGCGGCCCTGCGCGGGGTTGATGTGCTCGCCACCGCCAGTCCCCGCAGCGCCGAGCGGGTCCGTGGGTATGGCGCTCGCGAAGTAATCGACTACCGCGATCCGCTCTGGCCACAACACGCAAACGCGTTGGCGAAAGGGTCCATCCACGCCGTCGCTAACGCCGCCCCCGGGGGTGCTGCTGCGGCGATGACCGCCCTCGCCGATGGTGGCCGTCTGGCCACCATCACCCCCGACCCGCCCACACCCACCCGCGGCATCTGCGTAACCGCGGTCTACGTCCGTTCCGACGGCGCTCAACTCGCCCGCCTCACCGAACTACTCGACTCCCATCGGTTGCGCATGCCAATCCCGCGTTCCTGGAATCTAGATCGGGCCGCGGACGCCCTCGCACAGGTCGTCGCAGGCCGCGAGCCCAACGGAGTGGTCCTCTCGAAAGACATCTCACGACGTTAGGCCAGCCGCCGATTTCGTCGATAGTGACGCCGGTCGGCTGCACATACCTCATGCGACGCGAAAAAGACTGGCAATGAGACTGATTGACCCACGGCGGAGCGCGCTGTGGTGAGCTCTGTGCGAGTGCAATCGGTGTCGGTGGTGACGCTAAAGCTGAGCGAATTCGCGAGCTCTGTCGCACGCAACGGGTGTGGCGCCCAGTCATCGTCGCGCGCAAACCGGCTTCCGCCGTGATGGTGCGCGACGCGGCGCCGACCAGCCGTGGATGGTGGTAGCGGGATGGTGTCCATGCTCGCATTCCTCGACTCCACCGTGATCAATGTGGCTTTGCCGGCCACCGAGCACGACGTCGGCGGCGGCCTGGCGTCGCAGCAATGGATCATCGACGGCTACCTACTGGCAACGGCGGCCGCGATTCTCCCCGGAGGGTCCATTTCGGATCTGTTCGGACGCGTTCCGGTGGGCCGTCTGTTCGGTAGTGGTCGTTACACGCTCAACGAAAGGTCATGGTGAAACGCATTGCACGCAGGTGCTTGATGGCTCTGGCGGCCACTGCGGGAATCAACTCGACGGCTCTGGCGTTCGGCTAGCGGTGGCGCAAGCGAAGGAATGCCCTAATATCAGCCCGTCGACATTTCCGAAGCGGGGTGCACGGTGTTGACGCTTATCAAGCGAATATGGGTACCGCTGGTTGTGGTCGTGGCACTGATCATCGGCGGCGTCGCAGTGGACCGACTCCACGGCGTCTTCCCGGGACCCGGCTTGCCCAAACCCGATCCCCGGGACGCTACCCCGCCGTATGCAGCCAAGACCGCCATCTACGAAATCCTGGGACCGCCCGGGACAACCGGCGTCGTCAACTGGATGGATGCCGAGGCACTCCCGCAAAAGGCCAACTTCACCACGTTGCCGTGGTCTCAGACGATCGTCGCCGAGATGCCCGGCATCTTCGCTTACGTCGTCGCTCAGGGCGACAGCCCCTCCATTGGCTGCCGAATCACCGTTGACGGCAAATTGGTTGATCAACAGCAGGCCACCACGCGCAACGCGCAAGTTTCGTGCTTGGACAAATCCGCATGACCGACAACACGAGCGACACGGACGACACGACCGACACCGACGAGATTCCGGTCGCGCCACACATCGAAGTCGCGCGAAAACCGCGGCTAGCCCACACCATTCGCGTTCTGGCGCTGCCGATCGTCGTGATCTGGCTGCTGATCGCCGTCGGCGTCAACGTGTTCGTGCCCCAGTTGGAAGCGGTTGCCGAGGACGTCTCGGTGCCGCTCTCGCCGTCCGACGCGCCGTCGGTGACCGGGATGAAGCACATCGGGCAGAAATTCAAGGAGTACGACTCCGACAATCTAGTGCTGGTGACCCTGGTCGGTGATCATCCCCTCGGCCAGGACGCCCACCAGTATTACGACGATCTGGTCAACAAGCTGCGACAGGACCACGAACACGTCGAGCACGTATTGAATTTCTGGGGACAAAGATTCACGGCGTCGGGTGTCGAGAGCCACGACCATAAGTCGGCTTACGTCCAGGTAAACCTGCGCGGCGACCAAGGCGGTGCGGTCGGGGACAAGTCCGTTTTTTCGGTTCGCAAGATCGTCGCGGACTCAACGCCGCCGCCCGGGGTGAAGGCCTACGTCGCGGGCCAGGGAGCCCTGACCGCCGACACGATCGTGGTCGGCAACGCCAGCCTGTTCAAGATGACGATCATCACCATTGTCATCATCGCGATCATGCTGATGTTCGTCTATCGATCCATCGGCACCGTGCTGTTGACGATGCTGATCCTGTTCGTCGGACTGGCCACCGGCCGAGGCGTAGTCGCGCTATTGGGCGCAACCGGCATCATGGGGCTTTCAACCTTTGCCGTCAACTTACTGACGGCACTGGCCATCGCGGCGGGGACCGACTACGCGATATTCATGGTCGGCCGCTATCAAGAAGCCCGCGAACGGAAGCTGGACCGCGAAGCCGCGTATTACGACACCTTCGCCGGGGTCAGCAAGGTAGTGCTGGGCTCGGGTTTGACGATCGTCGGTGCGCTGGCCTGTCTGCATTTCACGCGCCTGCCCTACTTCAGTTCGCTGGCGTTTCCGTGCGCAGTCGGTCTGCTGGTCGTCGTTGCCGCCGGGGTGACCCTGACACCGGCCCTCATTGTGGTCGCGAGCGGTTTCGGTCTATTCGATCCGAAGCGAAAGTTCAACTACACCCGGTGGCGCCGTCTAGCGACGGCCATCGTGCGGTGGCCGGCACCCATCCTCGCCAGCTCGGTCATCCTGGCGATCGTCGGGGCGATCGGGTTGATGGGCTTCAATCCGCGCTACAACGACCTGTACTACCTACCGAAGAGCGCGTCCTCGATCCAGGCTTACGACGCGGCCGATCAACACTTCACCCAGGCCCGCTTGAACCCGGACATTCTGATGATCGAATCGGACCACGATCTGCGCAATCCGACCGACATGTTGGTCCTGGACAAGGTCGCAGGAGCCATCTTCCGGGTGCCCGGCATCGAACGGGTACAGAGCATCACCAGACCTCTCGGGCCCCCGATCCAAGACGGATCCGTTCCGTTTCAGCTCAGCGTGCAAAGCGCGCCGATCCGCAGCAACCTGACTTACCTGAAGGATCGCATCGCCGACATCAAGAAGATCGTCGGTGACCTGGATACCCTGATCTCCCTATTAGAGCGCCAGTACGCGGTGACCCAGAAACTCGCGAACGCCGCGGACGACAGCGCGAAAACCGCGGGCAACACGGCGGCCATCACGGACGAGATCCGAGACCATATCGCAGATTTCGACGATTTCTGGAGACCGATTCGCAGTTACTTCTACTGGGAGAAACACTGCTTCGACATCCCGATCTGCTGGTCGCTACGGAGTTTGTTCGACGCCCTTGACGGATTCGATCAGCTCGCCGAGCAGTTCCACAATCTCACCAACGACCTCGGCGACACGGCGAAAGCCACCCGCGAACTGCTGGCGATCATTCCTCAGAATATCGCCACCTCGAAGGCGATCCGTGACACCACGATGACCATCTACAGCACATTCGACAATCTAGTCGATCAATTCGACCGGCTGACCGATACGAACGCCGTGATGGGCAAGTCCTTCAACGACTCTCAGATCGAAAGCCTCTTCTATCTGCCGCCCGAGATCTTCCAGAACCCGGACTTCCTGCTCGGTCTGAGTTTGATGGTATCGCCGGATGGCAAAGCAGCTCGCTTCATCATCACTCACTCGGTGGATCCGGCGACGACGCCCGGAATCTCGTCCGTCGATCAGGAACGCCAAGCGGCCAAGGAGGCGCTGAAACTCACCTCGCTCCAGAACGCCGACATCTACCTCGGCGGTACCGCCGCAACGTTTTACGACATCGCCAACGGCGCCAAGTACGACCTGATGATCGCCGGGGTGGCCTCAATCATGCTGATCTTCATCATCATGGTGATCGTCACCCGCGCTTTGATCGCCGCGGCCGTCATCGTCGGCACGATCGTGATGTCGCTGGGGGCTGCCTTCGGGTTCTCGACACTGATCTGGCAGCACCTTCTCAATTTCCAGTTGCACTGGGTGGCAACTGAATTCGCGTTGATCGTGCTCTTGGCGGTGGGTTCGGATTACAACCTGATGCTGGTGTCCAGAATCGAGGAGGAGATCGGAGCTGGTCTGAAAACTGGACTCATCCGCGGCATGGGTCTCACCGGCCCGGTGGTGACTGCCGCCGGTTTGGTGTTTGCTGTCACCATGGCCACGATGATCACCAGCGATCTGCGGGCGATCGGTCAGTTCGGCACGACGATCGGGCTCGGCCTCCTGTTCGACACCTTCGTAGTCCGATCGCTCATCACCCCGTCGATCATGACCGTGATGGGGCGCTGGTTCTGGTGGCCGAAGCGGGTACGCGTCCGCCCGGCCAGCGAGATGCTTCGGTCCGTCGGGCCGCGCCCGCTGGTTCGTGCACTGTTGCACCAGCCGCGGCATGCGCTCGCGCGAACGTAGTTTGTTTGCCGTCGAACTGAAACCAGCACAGATTTGGGCCGATGGGGCGTACCCTAGCCCTTATGGTCAAGGTCAAGACCTGTGTGCATTGCGGCCATACGTTCGATCCGAACGACCGGCAGCGCGACCTGTCCGATCCCGACTGGCTTCCGGCCGCATCAGTCTATTGCTCGCATGATTGCAGTGACCGATTCCATTGCGAAGTGGGGCATTGCTGCTCCACCCACGTGAAAGAGAAGGCGCGGCGCGAAGCCGCCAAGGCGTCGCACTCCAAAGCGTAGACCGATCGGCGTCGATCCAGTACTGCGCTGCGCGACGACGGCAAACAACCTTTTCAGTGCCCTTGAGCTCGCCGAAGTTGTCCAACCTCCTCGCATCCACCCTTCGGTCCGCCGTGGCGCGCTAGTCACCCGGGTGAACCGGTCGCTGGGGTGATGACAGCTCACCCCGCGCGGCCGCAGGCTCAGTACGACCACAACCGAGCGGGATAGTCGGCCCGCTAGCGGAGCGTCCCAGTGAGGCCGTTAGGCGTTGTCGATCGAAGTTCGGCGGTCCAGTCGAAGCCGGTAATAGAACCAGGAAGGACCCCGAATGCATTTTGAGGCCAAGAAGGCCGTCGTCGTCGGCGGCAGCGCCGGCATCGGCCGGCAGTCCGCGACCGACGTCGTGGATCACGGCGGCAGCGCGGTGATCGTCGGACGCTCGAAAAACCGGGTGGACGATACGGTCGCGGAGCTGACGAGCAGGGGTGGTGAAGCGTGGGGTATCGCCGCCGACCTGACGGATCGCGCCGCTATCGCCGATGTGCAGCGCGAGCTTTCCGAACAGCACGGCGACGCGACACTGCTCGTCAACGCGGCCGGATTCTTCATCCCCAAGCCTTTTCTGGAGTACGACGAGCAGTTCTACGACTCGTACCTGGAGCTCAACTATGCCCTGTTCTTCCTGACCCAGACCGTCGTTGACGGCATGATCGGCCGGGGGGAAGGCGGCTCCATCGTCAACATCGGCAGCATGTGGGCGCATCAGGCCGTTGGCGTGACCCCGTCGGCCGGGCACTCGATGCAAAAGGCCGGACTGCATGCGCTCACCCATAACCTGGCCATCGAGCTTGCCGGGCATAAGATCCGCGTCAACGCGGTCGCACCGGCCGCCGTGAAGACCCCCGCTCTGGAGCGATGGGTCCCGAAGGATGAGATCGACTCGACGCTTGACGCCTTCGCGCCGCTGCATCCCCTGGGACGAGTCGGCAGCGCCGCCGACGTCGCCAACGCGGTCATCTATCTGCTCTCCGACCAGGCCAGCTGGGTCACCGGCGCGATTCTCAACGTCGACGGCGGCTTCATGGCCGGCCGCAAGTAACCCCATGGCGACCTTGGTCGACGGTGAATCAGCGCGAAAACATCTGGCGCGCTGGACAATCGACCGCGCACTCAGCTTAGGGGCATCCGTGTCACACGAATACAACGCAACCTGGCCGCGGTCGACGCGTTGAACCGCGAGAAGGAGAGATTGCAGTGACAAACGACATCTTCAGGCCGGGCGGCCCGCCGGCCAAGTCTGTTGGCCGCACCGAAGGCAAGTCCGTGTTCCTTGGGACGGTCGGTGTCCGCCACATTCTCGATAAGGTTCAGGCCGAGGGGCGTTTCTCCGTCCTCGAGCATCCCATGTCACCCCGAGCGCTGGCCTCAGCGCTTCATCGCCACCGCAACGAAGATGAATACAGCTGGATCATCGAGGGACGCGTAGGCGCTTTGCTTGGCGACGAGGTGCTCTACGGCGGACCCGGTGATTTCATTTTGAAGCCGCGAGGCCAGTGGCACACATTCTGGAACGCCGGTGATGAGCCCGCGCGCATCCTAGAGATCATTTCCCCCGCAGGATTTGAGCAGTTCTTCGACGAGCTTTCTGACCTCGGCGGTGTGGACAAAATATCGACGGAGGCCCTAGATGAACTCTGCGGGCGGTACGACCTGGAGATGGATGTCGACAGCATCCCCGAACTATGCAAACGCTTCAACTTGAGATTTCCCGGCGAACCTCTTTGACGCGCGACAAGCACGCCACCGGAGGGCCTCTGTGTGGTCCACCGCTGAGCCATTACACACCGAATAAAACCCCACATCACCAGGAGTCTCGAGATGACCACGATTTCCCGTATCCACACCGGAGTGGCCGATCACATCGGCAAATATGCCGACGCTGTCGCCGTATCCGGGAGCGGCACATACATTTTCGTCGCGGGAACGCCCGGGGTACGTGAAGACGGCACCTTGCCCGAGGACTTCACCGACGAAGCCCGGCAGTGCTGGGCCAATGTCGAAGACGCGCTCGGCAAGGCCGGCGCAAAGCTCACCGACATCGTCTACATGCGCCAATGGGTCACCAGTCGTGACAATGCGGCCGCCTACCTGGCGGTGAGCAATGAAATCATCCGCCACGAGCCCGCCGGCATGTTCAGCATCATCGACGGGCTGGTGTGGCCCGACATCCGCGTTGAAGTCGAAGTCATCGCCATCCTGCCGGCATGAGCGATTACCCCATCGTCGACTTGTCCACCGACGCCCTGCTGACTACGACCCGCTCCGTGCGCAAACGTCTCGATTTGACCAAACCTGTTCCCATCGGCCTGATCCGGGAATGCCTGGACATCGCCGTGCAGGCACCGACGTCGTCCAACGTCCAGAACTGGAGCTTCATCGTCGTCACCGATGTCGAACAGCGTTGGGCAATCGCCGATGTGTACCGCCGCACATGGGACTGGATCGTCGCCTCCCCCTTCGCGGTCGCCGAGCGGTTCAAGGACGACCCCGAGCGCAATCGCCAGCAGCGCAAAGTGTCCGACAGTGCCACGTATCTCGCTGAGCACATTGGCGAGGTGCCCGTCTTGATGATCCCGTGCGTCGAGGTCATCGACGGTGACGGCACGCTGACGGGCGAAAACGCCAACCAATATTGGAGTTCCATCATGCCCGCTACGTGGAGCTACATGCTCGCGGCGCGTTCTCGGGGCTTGGGAACCACCTGGACCGGGGTGACCATAATGGCCGATGAGGAGATGCGGGCCATTCTCGGCCTGCCCGACAACGTCTATCACGCCACAACCATCCCCACCGCTTACTACACCGGCACGACCTTCCGCCGTGCCAAACGGATTCCGCTCGACGACGTGTTGCATTTCGACCGGTGGTGAGCGGCTGACGAAGCTTCCGAGGAGGACAACAATGGACGGCGATTACGACGACCCGGGACCCGATAATACGCTGGGCCCCAGCGAATCCCTGGACTCCGACGAGGTGCGCAACGACGATGGGGACATCGTGGTCGACGCACCATTGCGCTGGATCTCGCCGGTGGAAAATCTGACGCTGGACAAGCGACTAGCCGCTGAGGAGCCCGAGCTTCGCTACACCGAGGACCCGCCGCCGTGGCCCCGGCGCCACCGTGGTCAGGTCAGTGGGAGCCCAAACGATGGTGCGTCGTTTTACACCGTGGCGCGCGAAGAGTTTGACGAGGACGACGAGGACGTCGGCTGACCCAGTAGCGAGGACGCGAGGGTGGTTGTAAGTGTGTACCAGCCGCGGCGTCCGTCTCGGGGTCGATAAGGCATGAAACGCGTTGTCGTAACACGAGTATTGGTTGAATTAGCCGAGCGCTGCCGCGTTAGCGGCTTCGGTCGCTGCATACGAAGCTGCGCTCGTCCCGAGGGTGGTTACGAACAGCTGGTGGATAGCCGCCGCCTGGGCACCGATCGTCTGGTAGTTCTGGGCATGCGCGGCGAATTGCATCGCCATCAGCGCCGACACTTCATCAGCTGCCGCAGGTATCACCCCGGTGGTCGAAGCGGCCGCGGCAGTGTTTGCGGCGACGGCGTCCGAACCGATAATCTGCAGGCTATCAGCCGCTATCGTCAGCATCTCCGGCTGCGCGGTTAGGAATGAATTGTTCATCTTTGCTCCTGCCCTGGCGGACCCGATGCGTGCTGGAATGATTACGCTGTTGCGAGCCGAACCACGGAAATGGTTGTGCCGGTGAGAGTTTGTTAGGCCCAGCTGGAGCCGACGGCAGCATCTGTGCTTGCCATGTTGCTGCCGGCCGCGCGCACTTTGTTGCCGTGGGCGTTAGCTTGTTCGTAGATCACTTGAAAGTTGCGGCCCAACTCGGTGATGAATTGCTGACATGCCGTTGACCCTGCGCCGCCCCAAAAATCCCCAGCGGCAAGCACATCACGAATAATGGCCTGATGTTCGGCCTCCAATGCCATGGCTTGGGCCCGGATCGTGGCGCCGTGCGCATCCACGTCGCCGAACTGGTAGTTTATTGTCATTGTCGGTGTTCTCCTATCGCGGGACATACCGCTTTGGCTAGCTGCTCAGGATCTGCTGGGATTCTTGCTCTTGCTGCTCGTAGTTAGTGGCGTCGCGGATCAGCCCGTCGCGCACTCCGTGCAGCATGTTGACAATGTTGCGGAAGGCCCGATCCATCTGGCCCATGGTGTCGTAGGAGGTGATCTGAGCCATGCCGCTCCAGCCGGCGCCGGCAATGTTTTGGCTCGACGCCCACATCATGCGGGCAGCGTCTTCCACGGTTTGGGCGTGCACGCCGAAACGTCCCGCCATCGCCCGCAGCTCATGCGGGTCAGTCATAAAACGTGTCACAGGCATTGAATGTCTCCTGAAGGTGTATTAGCTGATGTGTTGCGGCCCGCGATGATGCCGCCATCGATGATGAGAATTGCGCCGGTGAGCCAATTGATCTCATCGGACGGCAGATATGTCACAGAGTTGGCAACGTTGACTGCGGCCTGTCGGCCGCTGCTGGCACTGCCGTCGACGACGATGACCTTCTTGGCCTCGAAATGCATGTGCGCGCCTTTCCAATTCTCAGGCGGCTGCGACTACTGACGGGCTCAGCTGAGTCGCCTCGCAGACGGGATGACAATTCCCTCCGGTCCTGGTGGTACTGAGACTGCAGGCAGGTGGGGTGAGCTGTCATCGCCCAAACCAGCTATTCACCCGGGTGAGCGCCGTCATCGAAGCGCGCTGAACAAGGTGGCCGATTCGCACTTTTCGGGCGACTTCGGTGATTTAGGTCTGCACGAGCGACCCTCGTGTGCCTGGCGCGGTCGGCTAGGGGCTATCCGGAGCCGCCGGCGCGGCGGGACGCGACACCGGGCGGAGCAATCCCCGATACTCGTCGGTGACCAGGTCCTGGTATTCAGGATGGCGCAGAATGTAGTCACCCGTAATCTTGCATCGCGGAACAACCGTGTGTCCGGCCCTCCGGATCAGTGTCAGCACACCGCCGATCATCGCAGACGACACACCCCGACCACGCCACTGCGTATCGACGTGGGCGGCCATCAACACGATGTGTCCGCGGTAGCGGCGGTAGGGCTGTCGACCGATCACCTGGTGGTCAACAGCGGCCTCGAACCGGTCTTCTTCGGCGTTGTCGGTGACAATCGTCCGGAGTCCATCGTGGGCATTGCATTCGACACTGCCCATCGGCGTTGGCGTTTCACTCACAGTCAAATATTCCTTCCATGTCACAACATGCGGGAGCCTGGCGAGGACGGCTGGCGGTCAAGGGCACGCGACACCTCAACTCGCCCCACACCACATGCACTCAAAGCTTCGATCCCTGGGGGCGCGGGCCAATCCAGCGGGGTAACCAGGGATCCCGTCGCGTGTTCCTCCGGCCCGCGCAGACAGGGTGAGGCAGTCGGAATCGTCCTTGGTCATTCCACCGACAATACTCCGCGTTTTCGCTAACTGGGTCTAATGCCCCAGAGGGATCGCCAGTCGGGCTATCGGTGCCCTCGGGTAGGCGAGTATCGGCCGCCGATATCGGCCAAGCAATCAGCGATGCAGCCGCGTGATCCGAGGCTGCGCTCAACGCCCAGCAATCGGCCGGTCAACTACATTCTTCCGCAACCACTTCCACCCGAAACTGCCATAACTGTTCAGTCATTTGGGCTACCGTCCGGAATAGATCGCCGGGTCAGTCCAACACTGCCCGCATCTTAAAACTACTGGGTTGACCTACCCAATAGCGCGTGTAACAATCACTCGAGAAAACCGTTGGGATTCTCGTCCACCTCCGGCCAGAGCTCATTCCTACATCGATCGGTGGGACGAACACCCACCCGCGCCGGCGGTCTTCAGTCCAGGTCGGAGACTGACCGCCGCGAGGAATGACCCAATTCTGAAAGGTTCATTATGAAGATCGTTGTCATCGGCGGTCGTGGGCTGATCGGCTCGAAAGTAGTGTCCAAGCTCAGTGCGCAGGGACACGACGTGATCGTCGCCTCGCGTCGGACGGGTGTCGATTCACTCACCGGTGAAGGCCTCGCCGACGCCCTCGCCGGTGCGGAGGTGCTGGTCGACGTCGCCGATTCACCATTGTTCGACGATGAACCCGTGCTGCACTTCTTCACAACCACAACGGCGAATCTTGTCTCTGCTGAACGGGAAGCGGGAGTCAAACACCACGTCGCGTTGTCCGTAGTGGGCGCGCAGGTCATGCCGGACAGCGGCTACAACACGGCAAAGGCAGCTCAGGAAAACCTGATCAAGGATTCGGGCCGGCCTTACTCGATCGTGCGAGCAACTCCCTTCTACGAATTCGCGGTTGGCTTGGCCGATTCCGCGACAGATGGCGAGATCGTCAGGCTGCCGCACGCGATGTTTCGTCCTATAGCCGCCGACGACGTCGCGACCGCCGTGGCCCGCGCGGCTGTCGGACGTCCCATCAATGGGGTAACGGAGATCGCTGGACCCGAAACAATGGGGATGGACGACTTTGTCCGCACGGGCCTCGCCGCCATCGGCGATCAACGACAGGTCGTGACTGATTCTCAGGCGCCGTACTTCGGTGCGGTGATCGACGATCACACGCTTGCCCCCGACGACAAAGCCACCATCTTCACAACCCGCTACTCCGACTGGATCAACGCATACTCCGGCCGCGCTCAGGAGAATTAAAGGACGGCAAGCGAATTGATCACGCCTGCCGTGATGTTGCTTGCACGGCGGGGAGGTTCCAAGTTCCCATCGTCCGCTCCGTGCTTCACGACCAGCAGAGAGATCACAAATGCCGCAGGATACGACTGAGTCCAAATCGGAATCCACGATGAAAGTAGTCCAGGAAGTGCGGTCACCGTTGATTCCTGGCGATGCCCAGGTGATGACTGTGCTCATCAACCATCCACCGGGCGCCCCTGGCTACCCGCCACATCGCCTTCCTGGCGGTCCGGGCTTCGGTTACATGATTGACGGTGAGATGTTGTTCGAGATCGAGGGCGAGGCGCCACGCGTTCTCCGCGCCGGGGATGCGTTCTGGGGACCCGGTGGCGACGTGATCCATTATCGGGACGCTAACAACCGGACTGACGTCCCTTGTCGCTTCGTCCTCACATTGTTTCGCGTGCCAGGGAAACCGATGATCGAACGGGTGACCGAAGAGGAGCTTGACGAGCGGAAGGCGCTGCGCGTCACCGATTGAGAAAGCATCTTTATAACTGCGGACGACCGGGACTGGGTCGCCAGCTGGCCGGGTTTGGAGATGCTGGTCAGTAATGCGGGCCGGGAACACACCGGTGATGAGTATCGAAATCTGGTGCAGCAGGCGGGCGTTCACATGACGTGAATAATGCCGACGGCCTCGCCGTTCAGCATGGTGGAAGTCGACGCGGCTTAACGCACCGATATGAGCGTAGGCGGTGGTCTGGTTTATTTCGAGATAGCATCCAATCCTGCTCGGGCCTGGTCGATTTGGTCGAAGGTGTATGTCACGATGGCGGATACCGTCATCGCTTCGCCCTTGCGGGCGAGCGACTCGTAGGTCTGGTCGGTGAGGACCTCACGGAGGTGAGTGACCGCGGTGACGAGTTCGGGGAATCCCGACACTGTCACCGGATTGAGTGCCGCGAAGCCGGCGATAGTGGTCGCCGCTTCGTACCGTCCGAGCCGGTCGAGAAATGCTGCGAGGAGGGCCAAGGGCAGGTGCAACATGCCGACGTTGCCCGACTCGTGGAATTTGCGAATAGCCAACGCGGAGAACTCCAACGCCTCCAACGGGTTCCCATGTTGCGCCGCAAGCCCGGACAGCGTCATCAACAATTGTGTCTCGATCAGACGGTTGCCACTGTCCTGCGCGATGGCCAGCCCCCGGCGCTGAGCCTTCAGTGCCTGGTCGGCATCCGTGTCGCGGAAGACCCACCCGTAGGCGAGAAGCGCATACGCCAGCTCGCACGGATTGGGAATCGCTTCGGCGGCATCGATGAGGCCATCGGCGGTGACCATCGCCTGGTCGTTGGCGCCGGTAACCGTGAGCCAGAGTATTAGGCTTGCCCAGGTGGCTGTATTGGTGCGACCACCGCGTGAAAGCCGGGCTCGGCATAGCTCGACCGACCGCTCGGGTTGGCCAATCGACAGGTATGAACTGCCGAGCCAACTCTCGGCCGCGTCATACGGCGCCGTATCACCGCCCCCGGCGATGACCGACGCTCCGATGTCGCTGTAGCCGACAGCCTCCTCGATGCGCCCTTGGAAAAAGCACTGGCTTGCCATCACGCACAGGGGAGCGAGCCGGGGATGGTTGACGGCTCGGGCGGGTTCGATCATCTCTTCGGCCCAGGCCAGTGGCTCGTAGTTTTCGACAAGGAAGCCGAGAAAAGCCGAGCACGCAGCGATAGTCGCGCCCGCATCGACGTCGGCGTGATCGGCGGCCCACCGAAACGCGGTTCGCAGATTCGCCAACTCCATTGCGAACCAGTCATACGACTCGCGTTGGCGCGGGCTGTCCCACAGGTCCATGACGTCGGCTTCTCGTCCGGCGAAGTAGCGTGCGTGCGCTGTCCGGACCGCCTCTGCCGCACCGCATGTGACGAGTTGTTCCTCAGCGAACTGGCGGATCGTTTCCAGCATCGAATACCGGGTCCGCCCGCCAGACCGCGCGGCGAGCACGAGTGACTTGCGCACCAAAGCGTCGAGTGCCTCCAGCACGGCGTACTCGTCGCGCTCAGCTGATCCGGCTACCGCGCAGGCACTTTGGAGGTCAAACCCGCCCGCGAACACCGAACAGCGTCCCAGCAGCGTCTTTTCGGTGCCATCGAGAAGGTCGTAGGACCAGGCCACTGCGTGGCGCAGGGTTTGGTGGCGTTCCAGGCCGCGCCGCGAGCCGACCAGCAACCTGAACCGGTGATCGAGACGATCGCGCATTTCACTGGCGGTCATCGACGCCATCCGCGACGCCGCTAGCTCGATGGCCAGTGGAATCCCATCCAGACGTTGACAAATCTCGGTGACCGCGGCGGCTTCACCGCCGTCGACTAACGAGAAGCCCGCCGAAGTGCCTTGGGCGCGTTCGACGAACAGCCGCACCGCTGCGGAGTCGATACCCGCCGCCGAGTCCAGCGAGCGCACCGGCCACACCTGCTCGTCGGGGACTCCGAGCCCCTCTCGGCTGGTAGCGAGGATTCGTACCGTCGCCGACTGCGCGAGTATGGCCTCGATCAAATCGGCGGCCGCATCGAGAACGTGCTCGCAGTTGTCGAATACCAACAGCCGAACCCGGCCCTCCAACGCGGCGGCTAGCGACTCGCTCACGCTCTTGCCGGGCTGCTGTATTACCCCCAAGACCGACGCAACCATGTCAGGCACGGCTGCGGGATCGGTTACCGCGGCCAGTTCGAAAACCCACACACCATCGGGGTACTCATCGGCCAGTCGTGCCGCGACCTCTAACGCCAGGCGGGTCTTACCGACCCCACCGACGCCGGTCAGCGTCACCAACCGTCGCGCCTTGACCGCCGCTGCGATGTCCGCGACCGCTGCCTCGCGTCCGATCAAACTGGTGGTCGCCGGCCGCAGGTTCCCGGGCGTTGTATCGAGCGCTCGCAGCGCCGGAAAGTCGGTGGCCAAACCGGGCGCCCTCACTTGGTAGACCCCGACCGGCATCGGCACATCCCGCAGCCGACGTGGCCCCAGGTTGACCAGGTCGATTCCGCTGACCAGAACCGCCGTCGATTCGGCCACCAGGATTTGCCCGCCGTGCGCGGTGGACATGATCCGCGCCGCACGGTTCAGCACAGCTCCGAAGTAATCCCCATCCCGCAGCTCTGCCTCCCCGGTGGCCAGCCCCATTCGGACCGGCAACTCCAGTTCGCGCTGGGCGGCGATGGCCGCATTCACCGCCGCCCTTGGCGACGAGAACGCTGCTACCGCGCCATCACCGGTGTGCTTGATCAGGAAGCCACCATTGGCCTCAATCGCCGAGCGCAACACGTCATCATGCGCGGCGAGTGCGGCCCGCATAGCGTCGGCGTCGGCTTCCCACCGACGGGTGGACCCCTCCACATCCGTGAACAGAAAGGTCACCACCCCCGAAGGGGCCACCCCCGTAAACATCCGCAAAGGATGTCATACAAAGCCCTGCTCAGGCGGCTATTCGCAGCCAATGTTCGAGACTTTCGCAAGGCACCCATTCCGAAGCGGTGAGTGAGTCGCAGTCGCAGTCGACGAACCGCGCTTCGGGTCCGCACGGCGGCAGGTTCGGCCGGTGGCGAGGCGGCGGGTGGTGGTGCACCGGCGCCGCGGGATGGTTCGACGTCACCCTTCAAGCGATCGGCGTCGATGGGTCGTCTCGTCGCCCGGAGATTTCGTCCGCCAGGAATCAGTACTTCCGTATGTCATGACATCCTCGAGGACGCCAGCCTGGCGTTGGTGGGCCACCGATTTGCGCGTGATCGTGGATTACGCTCGGAAGCCCCGGGCCATGCTCAACCACGCTCGGCCTGCCCATAACGATCGGGGACCTGCCAAAGGCGAACGCGCTATTAGCAGGCATTATACATCTGATTGCTGACCCGCAGCCCGTGCTAATTGAGCTGAAAGATCTTAGGCCAGGATGTGTAGTAATTATTTTCTTCTAAGTTAATTGACTAATAGCGCGAATATAGGCAAGCGAGCGATCAATGAAAGTAATAAATACTGATGTACTGGTCGGAACTCAGTAGGTCCGTAAATTATTGCTTTCACCAGGTAAAGGCGACGGCCTACTGGTACTGGGCAGTAGTGGTTACTGAATGCAGGGGTTCCGCTGAAACCTCGGACAGTCGCATCTGTAGGAAAAGATGTGCGTGGCCGAACTGCCCTTTCTCAATGCTTTACTTTGGTCGGCGGCAGCAAATAACTATGGACTTGCTTAGAACATTTAACAGCGTTGCTGGCTGACCGAAGAGGTGTTACCTTCGCTATAAGAACGCTCGGACCAGCGGGTAAGTGGGAGATATCGGTCAGCGTAATCGCCGAGGCCACCGTGATCGTCGGCGAGCAGTCGGAGGGACGAACGGAATGTATGTGAAGCGTGTGGCCGGGGCGGCCATTGCCGCGGGTCTTGGCATCTCGGGACTGACGGTGGGCGAGGGGCTTGCCAACGCAGTCCCGTTGAATCCGCCCTGCGAAAAATGCGTACCAAGCCTCGGCGGACCGGAATTGGGTCCGGTTCCCGAGGGCCCCGGTCCCGGCGGCCCGGGGCCGGGACCAGGCCCCGGGCCGGGCCCTGGTCCCGGTCCGCCAGGTCCCGGTCCACCCGGTCCCACCCCAGGTCCGCCCGGCCCAGGTCCGCCAGGGCCATGTCC
>NZ_LZJR01000121.1 GCF_001667925.1 Mycobacterium sp. E2479
GGTTGCCTATTCGATGGCGTCCGGATCCTCGGCGAACATCTCGGCGGCCTTGCGCGCTAGCTCGATCGCGCTGCGCGCCCACTCCGGGGTCGCGCCGGCCAGGCCACACGCGGGCGTGACGCCGATGCGGTCGCGCAGCGCCGAGCGGGCGAAGCCGAGACGATCGGTCACCGCGACCACCGCGGCCGCCACCTCTCGCACCGACGGGCGACGCGGCGGGGCGTCGCCAGCGACCACCCCCAGCGCGACGGTGCGGCCGGACTCCACGAACTCGGCAACACCGTCCAGGTCGGCGGCGTTCAGCGCGCCGACATCAACGGATACGGCGTGAAAGGCACTGCGCTGCAAAAGGTTCCATGGGAGGTCGGGAGCACAGCAGTGCAGCAGCACCGCACCGCCCGCCGTCCGGGCGCAGGTGTCCAGCAGCCCGGCGGCCACCTCTTCGTCGACTGGCGCCACGGGGCTCAGCGCGGTCACCCCGCTCAGCCCGCCGCCCAGGGCTTTGGGCAGCGACGGCTCATCGAACTGCACCACCACCTCCGCCTCGAGCCGGCCGGCCAGTCTCGCGCGATGCGTCGCCACGCCCTCGGCCAGCGACGCCGCCAGGTCGCGCAGCGCTCCGGGGTCGGTGATCGCCCGGTGGCCGTTGGCCAGCTCGACCTCGGCCGCCAGGGTGATCGGGCCCGGAGCCTGCACCTTTACCACCCGACCATCGTTGCGAAGGCCGGCGGCTTCCCAGGCCTCTTCGAGCGCGTCCATGTCCTCGTCGAGCAGGCTGATGGCTCGGCGGGTGACCGCCCCGGGCCGGGCGGCAAGCCGGTAGCCGCGGGGCGCGGTATCGATGGCCACGTCGACCAGCAGCGCACCGGCGCGCCCGAGCATGTCGGCACCCACTCCGCGGGCGGGCAGCTCGACGATGTGCACCAGCGCGCCCGCGAGTTCACCCACCACGACTTCGGCGGCTTGGCGCGCGGCGATGCCGGGCCACGATCCGACGCCGCTGGCGGTGGCAAAGGGATGGGTGAAAAGACTCACCGGGCAACCGTATTCGACGCCACGCCACGCGCCGGTCGGCAGGGTCTGTGTGCCGCCGGGCGGCGCGGGTAGGTTCAACACCAAAAGGGGTGCGAAAACGTGTCGCAGAAGGCGAAATCAGTTTGGCTACCGCTGTTGTGCGCGGTGGTGGCGCTGGTGGCGTCGTGCACTCGGGTGGTGGACGGTGCGGCCGTGGCGGGCTCCGGTGCCGGCCGCAGAGTGGTGCAGGGTGTCGACGTCGACACGATTCTGCTGGACCAGTCGCGAATGCGCGCGATCACCGGCGCCGGTGAGCATCTGACCATCATCCCCTCGATGGACGGGACCAGCCCGGTGGACATCGACGCGCTGGTCGATTCCGCGCCGCGCGAGTGCCGGTTCATCTACGCCGAGACGGCAACGTTCGGGCGCGATCTCGAGGCGTTCCACAAGACGACGTTTCAGGACCCGCCCGATGGCGCATTGATCTCCGAAGGCGCCGCGGCCTATCGCGATGCCGACACCGCCCGTCGCGTGTTCGGCGCCCTGGTGAGCACGGTGGGCGACTGCGCGAACGGCTCGAGCGGGCAGCTCTACGTCGGTGACTGGAACGCCGACGCCACCTCCCTGCACCTGCGGCCCGGGGGCTGCGGCCGCGACTACCGGATTGTGTCGGTGGCCATGCTGGAGGTGACTTTCTGCGGCTTCGCGCAATCGGTGTCCGACATTGTGATGACGAACATCTCCGCGAACATGCCGCGGTAGCCCCTATTCAGCGGGTGGTGCCGGCGATGGTGGCGCTGCCGAGCACCTCGTCACCGTCGGGATCGGGCCGATACAGCACCAGCGTCTGGCCCCGGGCCACCCCGCGCATCGGCGCGCGCAACCGAACGACGAGGTCGCCGTCGACCAGTTCGGCTATCGCGTCGGTTGTTTCGCCGTGCGCGCGCACCTGGACCGCGCACTCCACCGGGCCGGCCGGGGTGACGCCCGAGGTGAAAATCGGTTTCCGGCCCACGATTTCGCGTATCTCGAGATCCGCCGCCTCGCCCACCCGCACGGTGCCGGTCTCCGCGTCGATGGAGGTTACGTAACGGGGGCGGCCGTCGGGCCCCGGCCCGGCGATGCCGAGCCCCTTGCGCTGACCGACGGTGAAACCGTGCACGCCGTCGTGCTCGGCGAGCACCGTGCCGTCGGCATTGACCACCGCCCCGCGGCGCACCCCGATGCGCTCGCCCAGAAAGGCGCGGGTGTTGCCCGAGGGGATGAAGCAGATGTCATGACTGTCCGGCTTTTCGGCAACCGTCAGACCGCGCCGGGCGGCCTCGGCGCGGATCTGCGGCTTTGGGGTGTCCCCGATCGGGAACGTCGCGTGGCGCAACTGCTCGGCGCTCAGGACGGCCAGTACATAGGACTGGTCCTTGTCGTGATCGACGGCGCGACGCAGCCGACCGTCGCGGAGCCGGGCGTAGTGGCCGGTGGCCACCGTGTCGAACCCGAGTGCGACGGCCTTCGCCGACAGCGCGGAGAACTTGATCTTCTGATTGCACACCACGCACGGGTTGGGCGTCTCGCCGCGCGCATAAGACGACACGAATTCGTCGATCACGTCCGACTTGAACCGCTCCGCGAAATCCCACACATAAAACGGAATTCCGAGCACATCAGCGACCCGGCGCGCGTCGGACGCGTCTTCCTTCGAGCAGCACCCGCGCGAGCCGGTGCGCAGCGTGCCTGGCGCGCTGGACAGCGCCAAGTGCACGCCGACCACGTCGTGTCCGGCGTCGACCATCCGCGCGGCGGCGACCGACGAGTCGACGCCACCGCTCATGGCGGCAAGCACTTTCACTTAGGAAGCCCCCGCGCCGGCCAATGCGGCGCGACGGGCCCGATCCACCGCCCCGGGCAGTACCCGCAATACTGCATCGACGTCAGCGTCAACACTGGTGTGTCCCAACGAGAGTCGCAAAGAGCCGCGAGCGCTGGTGGCGTCGGCGCCCATCGCGATCAGCACGTGCGAGGGCTGCGCGACACCGGCGGTGCACGCCGACCCGGTCGAGCACTCGATTCCGTTCGCGTCCAACAGCATCAACAGCGCATCGCCCTCGCAGCCGCGAAACGTGAAATGCGCGTTGCCCGGAAGGCGCAGGGAATCGCGGGCACCGTTGAGACTGACATCCTCGATGCCGCCCAGTACGCCGTCGACCAGCCGGTCGCGCAGAGCCCGCAGCCGAGCGCTGTTGACCTCGAGCCCGTCGACCGAAATCCGGGCCGCCGCGGCCATTCCGACCGCGCCTGCGACATCGGCTGTGCCCGAACGGATGTCACGCTCCTGGCCACCTCCGTGTGCCAGCGGCACGCACGCGACCTCGCGACGCAGCAGCAGCGCACCAACGGCCGGCGGTCCGCCGAACTTGTGCGCGGTCACGCTCATCGCCGCCAATCCGCTAGCGGCGAAATCGACCGGCAACTGCCCAACCGCCTGCACGGCGTCGCTGTGCATCGGAACACCGAATTCGGCTGCGACGCCAGCGAGTTCGGCAGCCGGCATGACCGTTCCGACCTCATTGTTGGCCCACATCACCGAGACCAGCGCCACGTCGTCGTGGGTCTGCAGGACCTCGCGCAGCGCCGCGGGCGACACCGAGCCGTCGGCGGCGGTCGGAAGCCAGGTGACCTCGGCGCCCTCGTGTTCGACGAGCCAGTGCACCGAGTCCAGCACGGCGTGATGTTCCACCTCACTGGTGACGATGCGCCGCTGCCGGGGCTCGGCGTCGCGGCGAGCCCAGTAGATGCCCTTGACGGCCAGGTTGTCGCTCTCGGTGCCGCCGGCGGTGAAGATCACCTCCGAGGGGCGCGCGCCGAGCCTGTCTGCGATCAACTCACGGGATTCCTCGATGCGGCGCCGCGCCGCGCGGCCGCTGGTGTGTAGCGACGAGGCGTTGCCGACCGTGCCGAGCACAGCCGTCATCGCCTCGACGGCTGCGGGGTGCATCGGGGTGGTGGCGGCGTGATCCAGGTAGACCATGACGCGACCCACGATACCGGCCTGCCGGTTGGCTCAGGCCACCAGCACGTGCCCGTGACCAGCACGCCGCGGGGTTTTAACGCCCACCGCGGATTGGCACCGGCCGGCCAGGGCGCGCCGGTCCGTCCCGGGGAGCTGCAGAGACCCGACATGCACGCGCGCCAGCGTGCGCGACACGACGAGCATGCGGCGGATCGAGCTCAGCAGGGTCTCGTCGCCGACGAAGGCCGGGACCGTAGACGGGCTGCCATCGACATCGTGGTAGGTCAGCCGCAGCGGCTGCACCGGACGGCCGGCGTCGATGGCCGCCTGAAACATCGCCGGGTAGAAGGCGCCGCGGTCCCGACCACACCAGGTGGTGCCCTCCGGGAACGCGACCACCGTCTGTCCGGATCGCAGCCGGTGGGCGACGGCATCCACGACGCCGGGCAGGCGCCGCAGACTGGACCGCTCGATCGGGATGATTTTCAGGAAGCGGGCCACGACCGCGGTGGCCCGGCCGGTGAACATGTCGGCGCGCGCCACGAACGATCCGGGCAGCACCGATCCGATAGCGAAGACGTCGACCCAGGACATGTGCGGGCTCACTACCAGCACCCCGCGGAGGTTACGAATCGGGTTGCCCGTCACGGTGATTCGAACACCCAGGCAGCGCAGCACCAACCTGCAATAGATGCGTTGCACGCGGGTGCGGCCCGGCAGCGGCACGGCCAGCAGCGGCAGCCCCGGGGCCAGCAGCAGGGCCAGCGAAAGGCGAAGGGTCACCCGCAGCGCCCCGCGCAGCGGCCGCGGCGTCACCGCCTCGCCCGCTCCCACACAACCTGCGTCGCACGATGCGCGCGGCAGCCAGGAGTGCGCGGCGCCGTTCATCGCCGGCCGCCCGCCGTTCGCATCTCCGAAGCGGCGGCTACCGATCGGAGTCGCTTCAGATATCGGGTATCGGCGTGCGCTTTGCCCAGCAGGACGCAGAAATCGCCGACGCCGAACTCCGGGTCGTGCGCGGGTTCGCCGCACACCTGCGCGCCCAGGCGCAGGTAACCGCGCATCAGCGCCGGCACCGAGGGCCGCGCGGGCGGGGCGATGTCGCCGATCGCCCTCCCGTCGATCACCACCGGGCGGTGCGGGTAGACCCGGCATTCCGGCGGTGCGCCATGCCGGCCGAGCATGAAGTCTCGGACGCCGCGCAGTTGAGTGCCTGCAGGCTCGTCGGATTCGCCGCCGATGGGCACCGACACGCACCCGGTCACGTGGTCATAGCCGTAACGGTCCAGGTAGGCCAGGATGCCCGCCCACATCAGCAGCACGACGCCGCCGTTGCGATGCCCTTCGCGCACCGCCGCGCGTCCCATCTCCACCAGTGACGGCCGCAGCGGATCGAGCGCACGGATGTCGAACTCGGTGGCGGTGTAGAGCCCGCCGGCCGCGATGGCCCCCGCCGGCGCCAGCATGCGGTAGCAACCGACCAGCTCACCGGTGTCGTCGTCGCGGACCATGAGGTGGTCGCAAAACTCGTCGAACCTGTCGACGTCCCGTCTATCCGCGTGGGCCGCCGGCAGGGTGAAGCCCGGCGTGCTGGTGAACACGTCATACCGGAGTCGCTGCGCAGCCTCGATCATGACGGCGTCGGTGGACAGCAACAGGGAGTAGCGGGGTGCGGCCGACGAGCTGGTGGCCGTACCGGTGGTCTTCTCGCTGGGTATGAGGACAGAAGCAATGCTCATGAACCCCAACGTGGCGTAGTTGATGAGCTAGTCGGCATCGCGGCTATGACGTGTCGGTGCACGTGAGATGAAAGAACTGTCGCGAAAAGTGAGCTGCGTCCGGTGCCGGAACGCCGTCGGCGGATACGCAGCGGGGATGGTGGGGATGGATGTCGGCGGCCGGTCCCGAGAACCGTTGTCGGACTTCGAAACCGCTAGAACCGGCACCGGCGGATTCGGAATTCGATTCAGTGGTCGAGACGCGGTGCGTGCCGTGCCGGAATGCAAAAGCCCCCGGCACCGCGGTGCCGGGGGCCTTCGCGGCCGACAGACTCAGCCCTTGCGTGCCTTGATCGCCTCGGTCAGCTGCGGGGCGACCTTGAACAGGTCGCCCACCACGCCGTAGTCGGCGATCTCGAAGATCGGCGCCTCTTCATCCTTGTTGACCGCGATGATCGTCTTGGACGTCTGCATGCCCGCGCGGTGCTGGATCGCACCCGAGATGCCCAGCGCGATGTAGAGCTGCGGCGAGACGGTCTTACCGGTCTGGCCCACCTGGAACTGGCCCGGGTAGTAGCCGGAGTCGACGGCGGCGCGCGACGCGCCGACGGCCGCACCCAGCGAATCGGCCAGCTCCTCGACGACGCTGAAGTTCTCTGCGCTGCCCACACCGCGACCACCGGAGACGACGATGGTGGCCTCGGTCAGTTCCGGACGGTCACCGGCGACGGCAGGCTCGCGGGCGGTGATCTTGGTGGCGTTCTCGGCCTGGGCCGGAACCTCGACCTTGACCTCTTCGCCGGCACCGGCCTGCGGCTCGGCGTCGACGGCGCCGGCGCGCACGGTGATCACCGGGGTGTCCCCGTTGGCCTGCGCCTCCACGGTGAACGCGCCACCGAAGATGGAATAGGTCGCCTTGTTGCCTTCCTTGACGTCGACCACGTCGACCAGCAGGCCGGAACCGATGCGGGCCGCGAGCCGTCCGGCGATCTCCTTGCCGTCGGCGTTGGCGGACAGGATCACCGCGGCGGGCGAGTTGGACTCGGCGAGCGAGGCCAGCACGTCGACGAACGGGGTGATCAGGTATTTCTCGACGTCGTCGGACTCGGCGATGTAGATCTTGGCGGCGCCGGCCTCCTTGAGCCCGTCGACCAAGGGCGCGGCGGTCCCGGGAGCGCCCACCACGACGGCGGCGGGCTCGCCCAGCGCGCGGGCGGCGGTGATCAGTTCGGAGGTGACCTTCTTCAGCGCACCTTCTGCGTGCTCGACGAGCACAAGTACTTCAGCCATGGGTTATTTCGCTCTTCTCGTCTTGGGGGACTCGGGTCAGATGATCTTCTGGGCGACCAGGTACTTGGCGATCTCGTTGCCGCCCTCGCCCTCGTCGGTGACCTTCTCACCCGCGGTCTTCGGCGGCTTGGGCGTCGACGACAGCACGGTGGAACCGGCGTTTTCCAGCCCGACCTCGTCGCTCTCGACCCCGATATCGGCGAGGGTCAGCACGGTAACCTCTTTTTTCTTGGCGGCCATGATGCCCTTGAAGGAGGGGAAGCGCGGCTCGTTGATCTTCTCGGTGACGCTGACCACCGCGGGCAGGGTGGCCTCGAGGGTGAACACGCCCTCGTCGGTCTCCCGCTCGCCGGTGACCTTGTCGCCCTCGATGGAGAGCTTGCGCACATGGGTGAGCTGGGGCAGGCCCAGGTACTCGGCGATGACGGCCGGCACCGCGCCACCGGTCCCGTCGGTGGCCTCATTACCGGCGATGACCAGCTCGGTGCCCTCGATGGTGCCCAGCGCACGGGCCAAGGCCCATCCGGTCTGCACGACATCCGAACCGTGCATGCCGTCGTCCTTGAGATGGACGGCCTTGTCGGCGCCCATCGACAGCGCCTTGCGGATCGCCTCGGTGGCGCGCTCGGGACCCGCGGTCAGCACGGTCACCGCGCCTTCGCCGCCCTCGCGTTCGCGGATCTGCAGCGCCTCTTCCACCGCGCGCTCGTTGATCTCATCCAGCACCGCGTCGGCGGCCTCACGGTCCAATGTGTAATCGCCGTCAGATAGCTTGCGCTCCGACCAGGTATCTGGGACCTGCTTGATCAGGACCACGATGTTCGTCATGAGTGTGGTTCGTCCTCCTAGAAGGGGGCTCGCAGCAATCGACTACGAAACCTCGGTACGCGTTTTCGCAACGCACGGCCGTGTTACTACCCGGTAACTTTGTGCGGTATGCATTCACACCATAGCTGGTCGTAGTGCACGTTCCTGCAGCCCGTCCGCCGCTTCGCGAGCGGGGGTCCACTTCCCCGGTTCGCGAATCCGACACTTCGCGTTAGCCTGCCTATGCAATGAGCGCACTCGTGCCTGACGTCCCGCAGCACACCGCCGGCGACACCGCGTCGGCGGGTGACGCCGTGATGATGCTGACGGGTGAGCGCACCATCCCGGGTTTGGACATCGAGAACTACTGGTTTCGCCGCCACGAGGTCGTCTACCAGCGCCTTGCCGAGCGCTGCGCGGACGCCGACGTGCTCGAGGCCGGCTGCGGCGAGGGCTACGGCGCCGACCTGATCGCCGGGGTCGCCCGCCGCGTCATCGCAGTCGATTACGACGAGGCCGCGGTGGCCCATGTCCGGAACCGCTACCCCCGAGTGGACGTCATGCGGGCGAACCTTGCGCAGCTACCGCTGCCCGAT
Organism: Mycobacterium sp. E2479; assembly: GCF_001667925.1. Taxonomy (GTDB): domain Bacteria; phylum Actinomycetota; class Actinomycetes; order Mycobacteriales; family Mycobacteriaceae; genus Mycobacterium. The sequence continues at coordinate 8,436 of NZ_LZJR01000121.1, forward strand.
GCGTCGGTCGATATTGTGGTCAACTTCCAGGTGATCGAACACCTGTGGGACCAAACACAGTTCGTCATCGAGTGCGTCCGGGTGCTGCGGCCGTCGGGCCTGCTGCTGATGTCCACCCCCAACCGGATCACCTTCTCCCCCGGTCGCGACACCCCGGTCAACCCCTTTCACACCCGCGAACTCAACGCCGCCGAACTGACCCAGCTGCTCATCGACGGCGGCTTCGCCGACGTGTCGATCAGCGGCCTGTTCCACGGCCCGCGGCTTCGCGAGCTGGATGCCCGGCACGGCGGCTCGATCATCGACGCGCAGATCCGGCAGGCAATGGCCGCTGACCAGGGGGTACCGTGGCCGCCCGAGCTGGCTGCCGACGTCGCCACGGTCACCACCGGGGACTTCGACCTCCTCGAGGCCGACGCAGGCGCGGCCACCGGCCACCACATCGACGACAGCCTCGACCTGATCGCGATCGCGGTAGCCCCGTGAGCACGCCGCAGAACCGGGTTCCCGGCCTCTTCACCCTGGTTTTGCACACCCACCTGCCCTGGCTCGCCCACCACGGCCGCTGGCCGGTCGGCGAGGAATGGCTATATCAATCCTGGGCGGCGGCCTACCTGCCGCTGATGCGGGTGCTGAATACATTGGCCGGCGAAGACCGGCGGGGCGTGATCACGCTGGGCGTCACGCCCGTGGTGAACGCGCAGCTCGACGACCCGTACTGCCTGGACGGCATGCACCATTGGCTGGCCAACTGGCAGCTGCGTGCCCTGGAGGCCACCAGCGTGCGGTCCGTTCCCCGCTCGAAGTCGGTCGGCTACCAGGCATGCACACCGGAAGCATTGCGCGCCTTAGGGATTCGTGAATCGGCCGAAGCGCAGCGGAGACTGGACGACTTCGCCACCCTGTGGCGGCACGGGGGCAGCCCGCTGCTGCGCAGCCTGCTCGACGCCGGCGCGTTAGAGCTGCTCGGCGGCCCGCTGGCGCATCCGTTTCAACCGCTGCTGGCGCCGCGACTGCGTGAGTTCGCACTGCGCGAGGGTCTGGCCGACGCGCAAATGCGCCTAGGGGCGCGACAAGGGCAAAGCCCCGGCGGGATCTGGGCGCCCGAATGCGCCTACGCGCCCGGCCTGGAGCACGACTATTCCGCCGCCGGCATCACCCATTTCATGGTCGACGGCCCCTCCCTACACGGCGACACGGCCCTGGGCCGGCCGGTCGGCGACACCGATGTGGTCGCGTTCGGGCGTGATCTCCAGGTCAGCTACCGGGTGTGGTCACCGAAATCCGGCTACCCCGGGCACGCCGCATATCGCGACTTCCATACCTATGACCACCTCACCGGCCTCAAGCCGGCCAGGGTGACGGGCCGCAACGTGTCCTCGCAGGACAAGGCGCCTTACGATCCCGAGCGCGCCGACCACGCGGTCGATACCCACGTCGCCGACTTCGTCGACGTGGTTCGCAACCGCCTACTCTCGGAGTCCGACCGCATCGGGCGTCCGGCGCATGTGGTCGCCGCGTTCGACACCGAGCTGTTCGGCCACTGGTGGTACGAGGGTCCGACGTGGCTGGAGCGGGTGCTGCGGACCCTGCCGGAGGCCGGCGTCCGGGTGGGCACGCTGAACGACGCCCTCGCCGACGGTTTCGTCGGGAACGCGGTAGCCCTGCCGCCCAGCTCGTGGGGTTCGGGAAAGGACTGGCAGGTGTGGGCCGGCGATCAGGTCGCCGATCTGGTCGCGCTGAACAGCGAAGTGGTCGACATGGCGCTGAGCACCGTCGACAAGGCGCTGTCCCAGACCGCGTCCCTGGACGGGCCCACTCCACGCGATCACGTCGCCGATCAGATCCTGCGCGAAACGCTGCTCACCGTCTCCAGCGACTGGCCATTCATGGTCAGCAAGGATTCGGCCGCCGACTACGCCCGCTACCGCGCCCACCTGCACGCCCACGCCACCCGCGAAATCGCCGATGCGCTGGCATCGGGGCGGCGCGACACCGCGCAGCGCCTGGCGGAGGGCTGGAACCGCGCCGACGGGCTGTTCGGCGCCCTCGATGCCCGCAGGTTGCCCCGATGAGGCGGGCCGCGGCGTGAAAATCCTGATGGTGTCGTGGGAATATCCGCCCGTGGTGATCGGCGGGCTCGGCCGGCACGTGCATCATCTGTCGACCGCGCTGGCCGCCGCCGGTCACGACGTCGTCGTGCTGTCGCGGCGTCCCAGTGGAACCGATCCACGCAGTCATCCGTCCACCGACCACATCAGCGAGGGCGTTCGGGTAATCGCGGCCGCTCAGGACCCGCACGAATTCGCCTTCGGCACCGACATGATGGCGTGGACGCTCGCGATGGGCCACTCCATGGTTCGCGCCGGTCTGCCGCTGACGAAGCCGGGCACCAACCGCGCCTGGCGGCCCGACGTCGTGCACGCCCACGACTGGCTGGTGGCCCACCCGGCGATCGCGCTCGCCCAATTTTACGATGCGCCACTGGTTTCCACGATCCACGCCACCGAAGCCGGTCGTCATTCCGGCTGGGTCACCGGTGCGATCAGCCGTCAGGTGCACGCGGTCGAATCGTGGTTGGTGCGTGAATCCGACTCGCTGATCACGTGTTCGGCGTCGATGGCCGACGAGATCACCGAGCTGTTCGGTCCCGGCCTGGCCGAGATCACGGTGATCTGCAACGGCATCGAGACGGCACGGTGGCCGTTTGCGGCGCGCCGGCCGCGCACCGGACCGGCGGAGCTGCTCTACCTGGGTCGGCTCGAGTACGAGAAGGGTGTGCATGACCTCATCGCCGCGCTGCCACGGATCAGGCGCAGCCACCCCGGCACCACACTGACCATCGCCGGTGAGGGGACCCAGCAGGGCTGGCTCATCGAGCAGGCTCGTAAACACCGGGTACTCAAGGCGATTCGGTTTTCTGGGCACCTCGAACATGCCGAGCTGCTGGCCGTCCTGCATCGCGCCGACGCCGCGGTGCTGCCCAGTCACTATGAGCCGTTCGGGATCGTGGCGCTGGAGGCGGCGGCGGCGGGCACTCCACTGGTGACCTCTGACATCGGTGGCCTGGGCGAAGCGGTGATCGATGGTCAGACCGGCGTGTCGTGCCCGCCTCGCGACGTGGCCCGGCTGGCCGCCGCGGTGCGCTCCGTGCTCGACGACCCGCAGGCCGCGCAGCGGCGCGCCCACGCCGCCCGCGAACGACTCACATCCGATTTCGATTGGCGCACGGTGGCCGACAAGACCGCGCAGGTTTACCTGTCGGCCAAGCGTGGCGTGCGCCAGCCGCACGCGCGGCTGCCCATCGCCGAACACGCCTTGCCGAACCGGTAGGCGCTAACGTTCAGGCATGGGCCTGGACTATTCGAGCGTCGTGGACGCTCCCATCAGCGACGTTTTCGATTGGTACGCAAGGCCTGGGGCGTTCGCCCGGCTTTCGCCGCCGTGGCAGCCGATGCGGCTGGTCACCGAGGCCGCCTCACTCGAGGACGGGCGAGCCACGCTGGCGCTGCCCGGGGGCCTGCGCTGGGTCGCCGTCCATCAGCCCGACGGATATGACCCGCCGCGGCGTTTCGTCGACACCGTCGGCGGCGACGGCCTGGCCGCGCTCCCGATGCGAATCGCGGTGCGCTGGCGCCACGTTCACGAATTCGAAGACCTCGGGGGCAACCGCACCAGGGTGATCGACAGGGTCGAGACTCCAGTGCCCGGCCGGCTGCTGCGGCCCATGTTCGTCTACCGGCACCGCCAGCTCGCCGACGACTTGGCGGCCCACCGGCTGGCCGCCGAGAACGGACTGCGGCCGATGACGATCGCCGTCACCGGATCGTCGGGATTGGTCGGTTCGGCATTGACCGCTTTCCTGCGCACCGGTGGGCATCGGGTGATCCGGCTGGTCCGACACGTCGCACGCGACGACGATGAGCGACAATGGAACCCCGACGATCCCGACCCGAGGCTGTTCGACGGGATTGACGCGGTGATCCATCTCGCGGGCGCCTCGATCGCCGGTCGTTTCACCGAGAGACACCGGCAGGCCATCCGGGACAGCAGGATTGGGCCCACGCGGCGGCTGGCCGAACTACTGGGCCGCAGCGAGCGTCGCCCCGGCGTGCTGATCTCGGCGTCGGCCATCGGCTTCTACGGATACGACCGGGGCGATGAAACTCTCACCGAGGACAGCGGTCGCGGCGACGGGTTTCTGGCCGAGGTGGTGACCGACTGGGAGGAGGCGACCACGCCCGCCCAGCAGGCGGGGATGCGGGTGGTGCCGGTGCGCACCGGCATTGTGCAATCGCCCGCCGGCGGCACTTTGAAACTGATGCGTCCGCTGTTCAGCGCCGGGCTGGGTGGCCGTCTTGGTGACGGCCGACAATGGCTGTCCTGGATCGGGATCGACGATCTGGTGGACGTCTACCACCGCGCACTGTGGGACTCCACGTTGTCTGGGCCGGTGAATGCCGTTGCACCGCAACCCGTTCGCAACAGCGAATACACCGCCGCCCTGGCGGCGGTGTTGCACCGGCCGGCGGTGTTGCCCGTGCCCTCGCTGGGTCCGCGGCTGCTCCTGGGCGGGCAGGGCGCCCGCGAGCTGGCGTGCGCGAGCCAGCGAGTGGCGCCGGCCAAACTCGCCGCTGCCGGGCATCGGTTTCGACAACCGGATCTGGATCGGGCGTTGCGTCACCTGTTGGGGCGCGCCGGCTGACTCCGGCAGGACTTTCAGGGCACGGGTCGCGTGGTAAGCGGCCCGTCGCTGACATCACGGGTGATCGCTTGGACCAACGACCGGGAATGCAGCACCGGACTCGGCGTCCCGGAGACATGAAGGAACCCGTCAATGAGGTCGCGCAGGGCCGCCACCGATTCCCACCGTGGCGACCAGCCGAGCACGTCGCGCGCGCGGCTTGGGTCGAGCAGCGGCAACGAAAACGCCATATCGAGCCAGCCCCGGTCGATGGGCTGCAGTCTCGCCCGCCACGATGCCTCCACAGCCAACCCGAGCACGGCAGAGGGCACATGAACCGGGTGTGCCCGCAATGCCTTTGCGATGTCGTCACGGGACACCGGCGGCTGGGCGGCGAGGTTGAACGGGCCCAGCGCACAACGCTCGCCAGCTTTCACACAGGCGTCGGCGACATCGTCGGCGTGCACGATGGACACACATAACGAGCGGTCCAGCGGGAGCACGGGCAGCCAGCGCAGCCATTGCGGATCCAGGTACACGGGCAGGGTGAGCGCCGCAGGCCGGGCGCGGCGTCGCGCTGCATGAAGCCGGGCCGCATCCGGGTAATGCCCACGCCATCGGGATTGTGGCGTTCGTAGTCGTCGAGCATGTGTTCCACCGTGGATTTCGCCCGGCTGTATGCCGATGATCTGATGCCGGCGGTCGACCAGGACTCGTCCACCTGCTCCGCGTACCGCCCGGCCGCGTAGGTGCCCGCCGACGACATGTGCACCAGCTGAGGCACTTTGGCGTTATGCGCCGCGCTGAGCACCGCCGCGCTGCCATCGACGGCGACCGCATCCAGATATCGCCGGTTAGCGGTGGGCTGGAAACCCCACGCCAGATGGATCACACACTGCGCGCCGCGAAAAACGTTGAGGCGCCCGGATCCGCGAGGTCCAGCTGATGCCATTGGACGGATCGGTACACGCCGTCCGGCGGCGGGCGTCTACGGGTGACGCCGACGATCTCGTAATCAGTTTCCGCCTTCGGCGACACGTCGCAGCAGTGCGGTGCCGACGTTGCCACTGCCCCGGTGATGACGATCCGCTTGGACGCCGGCAACCTCCCCAGCACGAGCAGCTACTATTCGGCGTCTCTGCCGTCGCGGCTGTGCTGATAGGCGCGGGCGCGCAGGTCCGCGAGCCACCGGGGGTGCAGGCTCAAGCCGGGCGCCGTGTTGAGGACGGGGTCGAACGACACGTCCCGGTCGCCGTCGGGATCGATGGCGGTGGTGAGCGTGATGCGGGCCAAGGGTGTGAAATCGGCTCTGCCGCAAGCTTGGTCGAGGGTCACCTCGATGTTGTTGCGCTCGAGCTTGGACCGGACGCTGTCCAGGGACAAGCCCATGCCGCCGATCTCGCTGGAGGTGCGAGCCCGAAGCCACCAGTTGTGGTCCTGATAGTGCAACGGCATCAGCGTGGTCAGCGTCTGACCGTTCCACGACGTGGCCGGCCGCAGCGCCACCACCCGTGACAACACCCCCGACCCGGACGAGACGAGCAGGATGTCCCACGGCTTCTCGGAGGGCGGCGGCGCGGGCAGCCGGAAGGCCAACCCGATGAAGTCGGGCAGCGCCGCTGGCGTGCCGCTGGCCTTGGACACGCGCGCAACAATCTCCGACGACGCGATCGGCAATCCTTGGGCCACAGGGGCAACGCGCTCGATGAAGCCCTCGGCGAGCACCCCGATCGGGTGGAAGAACCGCTTACCCCGGATCGCGGAGCCCAAGCGAAACGGCAACGCCACAAGATCGAAAACGTTCACCGGCGGCGGATTCCCATTCTTCGGCGGGAGAAACCATGCCGTTCAACACCGCCGCGCCAGCGCTGGTGGGGGGAAGTCACGGCGACACGGAAGCGCTTGTGTGCCGGCTGATCATTCGCAGTGCGGGCGGCTGTTGTTGCGGGTGGTAGGTGTGGCTGTCGATGTAGACCTGCGCCATGACCGCCTGCCAAGACTCGATCTGGGGCGAGGACTTCCAGATGCCCTCGACCAATCCCACGATCAAGGCGTTGTGTTCGTCGGTCAGGGTGTAGACCGGACCGCCGTAGTCCCGGCTGTCGGAGACCATGTCGGTGATGGCGAAGCGGCCGTTGCCGACCCAGCCGACCGAGCTGCAGAGTTGGCCGGTGGCGCTGCGCAGCTGGCATACGGGCATTCCGGGTTGCGCGCGCATACCGGGCGCGGATCCCAAACGGCGTCCCGTCGGAAGCACATCGCTGGCCGTCACATCGGGCGCGATCGCAATGACTTCGTACTCCACGGGCAGCATCGACACCTCCGCTGTGGAGTCTGCGTCGTCCTGGCGGCGGCCGAGGACCACGTTGCCGATCGGCTTGCGGTCGCGATCGGTGACTACCGACTGCCCTCCGTCGCATTGGCCACTGGTCAACGCGACCCGCAACCGCGGCTCGACCAATCCCACCATGCAGACCGTGCTGCCCTGGTGGATCTCCATTCCGGGGTAAACGGTGCTGCCCGGATCGGCAGCCGCCGGACCCGGTGCGGCAAAAAGCATCGCCGTGAGCGCGGATGCGATCGCAAACCGGCGCAGCCGGCAGCTGGGCTCTGCCATAGGACGCATCACCCCTCACGTCCGGGGTCCATCGCGTGTCTTACTCGACACGCGTATACCCGCGGTCTACCGGGCCAAACGGCCTTGAATCCGGTCGGAAAGCGAACGTGAGCGGTTTGCCAAAAGGCCGGGAAACGAACTGCGCGGGCCCGCCGCCTCGAGCTGCGCTGGAAGGCAGGGATCTGGCTCGCGTCGTGTCGGCTGCGCACGCCTGGGTGTTTCGGCGAACCGATATCTCAGCGCTCACCTCGGCGGTAGGCTGCTAACAGGTTGAGTTCACAGCTGCGTCTCCAACGGGAGCGGTGCGCAAAACACTGTTTCACTCCCGCCTCACGAACGTCGATAGGCGCTCTCATGGCCGCTATTCGCTCCGCAAATTCGGCGGATCAACACCTCCCCACCCGCTGCCGGTACATGGCTGATTTCAGCCGAGCACACCTGTTCGTCTATGCGCGCAGTCTCGGGACGGTCCTGCGCGTCGACGGCGAGATCGACGCCTCCAACGCGACGGACCTCACTGCGGCGATCCGAAACTTCGCCCGGCTCAAGACCCCCTTGGTGCTCGACCTCAGTCATCTGCGCTTTATCAGCGTGGAGGGTTTTCGTGCGCTGCTGTTGCTCAACGACGAGCTCCGCAAGGCGCGGGTGTACTGCGGCGTGATCGGCGGCACGGCGGTTAGTCCCCTGTTGCGGATCGTGCATCACAACGGGTTGCAGGTCGCCGGTTCGGTGCCCGAGGCCTTTCAGAACCTCGAAGACATCCTGCGCGCCAGACGACGGCTCCTGTCGGACCTGGCGCATCGGAAACCGGCTCAGTCCAGAGTCCCCACACAGCGCCGCGTCGTAGTGGTCGGACGGTTCCCTGCGGCGCCTAGGGTTTCGGCCTGTCGCCCAGTTCATCCTGGAAGCAGCGCAACGCGGTGATCAGCGCGGCGAAGACCCGATGCGCGGCGCTCAGGTCCGAATCGGGTAGGTCGTCGAGGGCTAATCGGGTGTGCGCATCGAGCGGGCTGATAAACGACCGCGCGGTGGCCAGACCGGATTCATCGTTGCGCAACACGACCTTTCGGCGGTCGGCAGGGTGATTATCGCGACGGATATGGCCGGCGCCGATGAGCCGGTCAACCAGATAGGTGATCGCCGAACCCGACAGTCCCAGCCGCTGACTGAGGTCGCTCGATGTCATCGGCCGCCCGCCTATCTCCGCCACCATGATGTAAAGCAGGGCACGAAAGTCATTGGGCCGCAGGTTATGAACCAGCGCGAACACCCGACCGATCTGATCGGACTCGGTCGACAGCTCCCGCAGATCGGCCGTTATCATCGACTCCAGCTCATCGCGGCCCCAGCGCTGCGCGTCAGCGTCCATAACGCTGTGAGCATATCGCCGATGCGGGTTACATTTCAGATACTTAAAGTTTTTCCGAGCAGTGGCCGCTGGCGCCCCCCTCGGAACACCGGTCGTCGCCCGATGGCGCATAACGATTACCTTCAGTAAATTAATGTTTAATTTATTGAAATAAGTGGTACGTCATAGCCACGACGCGAGGGCGCGCCTGGCGGTCGGCGCTGGTGTTTTGCCCGCCTCAGCAGCGGGTATGACGCGTGTGTTTGGCCGCGCGCCTGGGCACGCCAAACCGTCGGGGAGGGAGCGCTTGGGCATATGAAGGTTTTGTCTTTTTCACCCGCAACTGCGTCGCCGCCGGTGGCGATCGGTTGGCTCAGCGCCGACGACTTCGGCGCATGGCGGTCGAACGTACGGCGGATGATTTTGGGCGATGTCGCGCATTTCGTCGCCGAGCGGCGTGCCGGCGAACTAGACGATGTGCGCATCGACGCCGCAGGCGACATCCTGGCTCAGTTCATCGGTGGCGGTAAATGCCTGCGGTCGACATTCGTGTACCTGGGCTGGCTGTGCGGCGCGCCGCCCGACGATGCGGCCCTGCGGGCCGCGGCCAGTTTCGAGTTGCTGCACGCCTTCGCATTGCTTCAAGACGACGTCATGGATGGTGCCGACCAACGGCGCGGCCGCCCGTCGGCGCATCGGCAATTTGGCCGATGGCATCGCGAACGCGGACTGTCGGGCCCGTCGCAACGATTCGGCGAATCGGCAGCCATTCTGCTGGGCGACCTCTGCCTCATCTGGGCCGAACAGATGCTGCGCGAGAGCGGCGTCGACCCCCGGCGTCTCCAACGCGCGTGGCCACGCTATGACGCCATGCGCACCGAGCTCGCCGTCGGGCAATTCGCCGACTTGACGAACGATGCGCGGCAGGCGCCGGGGCTGGAAGTCGTGCTCGACGTGGCACGGCGCAAGTCGGGCAACTACACCGTGCGCCGGCCGCTGGAAATCGGCGCGGCCATGGGCGAATGCGACGATCGAACGCTGTCCCAGCTGGGCCGCTACGGCGCGGCGATAGGCGAGGCGTTCCAGCTTCGCGACGACGTCCTCGGCGTCTTCGGCTCGCCGGCTGTAACGGGCAAACCCGCTGCCGGCGACCTGCTCGAGCGCAAGGCGACAAGCGTGGTGGTGGCCGCCCACCAACTGGCCGATGCGCCGGCCCGCCGTGTACTCGTCGAGCTCGCGGATCGGGAAGACCTCGACGACAACGCGATCGACCGGTGGAAAGCGCTGATCGTCGAGACGGGAGCGGTGCAGCTGATCGAGCAGATGATCGACGACCGTGTCGCTGCCGCACGCGACCACCTCAGCGACTTGCCGATCGGCGAGCCCGTTCGCACCGCGTTGGCCGAAATGGCGGCCGTCTGCACGGATCGCGTTGAATGAGTAGCACCGACCAGGGAGCCTGTTGATCATGCGGACCATCGAAGGGCGCTCAGATCACGTGGTGGTGATCGGCGCCGGGCTGGCCGGCCTTTCCGCGGCACTGCACCTGGCCGGCCGCGGGCGGGCGGTCACGGTGGTGGAGCGCGAGCCGTGGCCCGGCGGGCGGGCCGGTCGCCTCGACATCGACGGTTATCGGATCGACACCGGGCCGACGGTGCTGACCATGCCGGACATCATCGACGCGACGTTCGCGGCCGTGGGCGAGCGGCTCTCTGACCGCGTGGAGTTGATGACGGTCGACCCGGCCTACCGCGCCGTGTTCGCCGACGGCAGTGCGCTCGACGTGCACAGCGACGCCGATCGGATGTCCGACGCCGTGGCAGACTTCGCCGGCGTCGATCAGGCGGCGGGCTACCGACGGCTTCGACAATGGCTGACACGGTTGTACCGCACCGAATTCGACGGCTTCATCGCCGCGAACTTCGATTCGCCGCTGTCGCTGCTCACCCCGCACTTGGCACAGCTGATCGCGATCGGCGGCTTCCGCAAGTGGGACCGAATGGTCAAGCGGTACATCACCGACCCACGGTTGCAGCGGATCTTCACCTTCCAATCGCTGTACGCCGGCGTGGCGCCGCGTGATGCCCTGGCGGTCTACGCCGTGATCGCCTACATGGACACCATCTCGGGTGTGGTGTTTCCGCGCGGGGGCGTACGCGCGCTGCCCGATGCACTGGCCGCGGCCGCCGCCGACGCCGGCGTCCGATTCTGTTACGGCACAACCGTAACCGCGCTCGAACGCACGGGCGGGCGGGTCAGCGCCGCGCTGAGCGAGCAGTCCGGACGCATCCCCTGCGACGCGGTGGTGCTGACCACCGAGCTGCCGCAGACCTACGGGTTGTTGGGCCGCACACCGCGTCGCCCGGTGCGGTTGCGTCCGTCACCCTCGGCAGTCGTGGCGCACCTGGGTTGTCCTGCCGTCGCATCCGAGACGGCCCACCACACCATCCTGTTCGGCGACGCGTGGGACCAGACGTTCACCGACATCGTCGACGACGGGCAACTCATGCGGGACCCGTCGTTGCTGGTCACGCGGCCGACGGCCAGCGACCCGACCCTGGCTCCCGAGGGCCGCGATCTGCTCTACCTGCTTGCCCCGGCGCCGAACCTAAAGCGGGGCACCATCGATTGGGTCAGCACCGGCGACGCCTATGTCGAGGACATGATCTCGCACGTCGCTGACCGGATGCTACCCGGTTTGCCTTACGACGCAACGGTTTTGGATGTCGTCACACCGGCCGACTGGGCGCGGCAGGGCATGGCGGCCGGCAGTCCGTTCGCGCTGGCCCACACGTTCGGTCAGACGGGGCCGTTTCGTCCGGGCAACATGGTGCGAGGCATCGACAATGCGGTGCTCGCCGGGTCCTCCACGGTGCCCGGCGTCGGAGTTCCGACCACGCTGATCTCCGGGCGGCTCGCCGCCGACCGCGTCACCGGCATCCCCACACGATCGACCGCATACTTCGACATGAAAGCCGGCTCGCCATGATACGCAGCGAGTTGACCGCGGCCGGAATCGACGATCCGCGGCTGCGCGACGGGTACCGCCGATGCCGCGAACTCAACGCCACCCATGGCCGCACCTTCTTTCTGGCCACCCGGCTGCTCGCGCCCGACCAGCGGCCGCCGGTGCACGCGCTGTACGGATTCGCCCGGTACGCCGACGACATCCTCGACGATCTCGACCCGCAGGTCGGCGCCGACGTCCGCAGCCGCCGGCTGCAGCAGCTGTCGGAGCGATTCTTCTCCGGCGATGCTCACCTAAAAGATCCGTTGGTGGCGGCGGTGACCGATACCGTGCGGCGTTACCAGATCAGCGCAGGGCTGTTCGAGGACTTTCTGGCTTCGATGCGGATGGACCTCACGGTCACCGACTATCCCGACCGAAAGGCCCTCAACCTATACATGCGAGGCTCCGCGGAAGCGATTGGGTTGCAGGTGCTTCCGATACTGGGCACGGTGACGCCCGCCCAGGAGGCCGCGCCGTACGCCGCGGCACTGGGCCGGGCGTTCCAGCTGACCAATTTCCTGCGTGATGTCGACGAGGACCTGCAGCGCGGCCGGGTGTATCTGCCGGCCGACGAGCTGGCCGCCGACGGCGTCGACCGTGAGCTGTTGACCTGGTGCCACACGCACCGCCGCACCGATCCCCGGGTACGTCGGGCCCTGACGGCCCAACACGAAATCGCCCGGCAAACCTACCAATTCGCGACGGAAGGAATCGCCACGCTGGCCGCCCGATCGCGACCTTGCGTAGCGACCGCGGCCGCGCTGTATTCCGAGATCTTGGACTGCATCGAAAGAAGCGACTTCGCCGTGTTCGATCACCGCGCCACCGTCGGCAAGGCGCGACGGCTTCGAGTCGCCGGTGCGGGGCTGATACGGTCGTGGCGGGCGCGCAACAGTGCGCAGGGCGTTCGTCAATCGGGGGCCGCATGAGCGATCGGTGGCAATACCTGGCTGTGCTTGCCGCGTGCCTGGTGATCACCGCGCCGCTGGAAATTTTCGGCCCCGGCGTCTACCGGCAGTACCGACGGGTCATCAAGGCGGTCGTGCCGGTGGCCGTGGTGTTTTTGGTCTGGGATGAGATCGCAATCGCCGCGCACGTGTGGGCGTACGACCCTACCTACCTGTGCGGGCTGAGCATCCCGTTCCGGGTGCCGGTCGAAGAGGTACTGTTCTTCCTCGTCATTCCCGTGTGCGCGTTGCTGACCTACAACGCCGTGACCACCATTCTGGAAAAGGTGCACCGCCGATGAACGGCCTTGGCTACACCCTGCCGGCCGCGCTGGCGGTATTGCTGGTCTGTGCCATGGAATTGGTGGTATTTCGGACCGGCCTGTTTCGGCGCCCGGCGTACTGGCTGTCGATGCTGATCGTGCTGGGATTTCAGATCCCGGTCGACGGCTGGCTGACCAAACTCAGCTCCCCCATCGTCATTTATGACGATCGAGGGCTCAGTGGCGTGCGTTTCCCCTTTGACATCCCGGTCGAAGACTTTCTATTCGGCTTCGCGTTGGTCACCGCCGTGCTACTGCTGTGGGAGCGGCAGCGTGCGCGTGGGTGACGCGGGCCCGGGTGAGTTGGCGGCCGCGTTCGACGCGGGAGCTGCGGCCTACGACCGCCTGGTCGGTGCCAGCCCGGGCTACCACGCGCAGCTGATTTTATCGGCTCGACGGATGCGGATTCCCGCCCGCGGTAAGGGGTTCCGGTTACTCGATGCCGGATGCGGCACGGGCGCTTCGACGGCGGCGCTGCTGGCCGTCGCGCCCGAGGCAGACATCGTCGCCATTGACGCGTCGCGGGGAATGCTCGACGCGGCGCTCGCCAAGCACTGGCCCGGTTCGGTGCGTTTCGTGCACACCCCGGTCGAAGAGCTTGCACAGCACGGGATCACCGGACCGTTCGACGGTATCCTGGCCGCCTACCTTATCCGCAACGTGGCCGACCGCGACACCCAGCTGTGCAGGTTCCGCGAGCTCTTGCGCCCCGGCGGCACGCTGGCGGTGCACGAATATTCGGTGCGCGATTCCCCTGCGGCCACCCGTATCTGGCACGCCGTGTGTTGGGGCATCATCATTCCCGCCGGGTGGTGGCGCACCCGCGACACCGGGTTGTATCGCTACCTGTGGCGCAGCGTGCTGGCGTTCGACGGCGCCGAGCGATTCCGGACTCGCCTTGCCGACGCCGGCTTCACCGCGGTGCACAGCGAAACGATGCCCGGCTGGGAAGCCAACATTGTGCACACCTTCCTGGCGGATGCGCCACGATGACAGCCGACCGGCATCGCCGAACGTTCGCCGCGCCAACGGGATTGCCCGATGCAAAGGCGCTGGCGTCGCGCCCGCGGGTGGCCGTCGTCGGCGGCGGGATCGCCGGGCTGGCGGCCGCCACCGGGCTGGCCGAGCGTGGCGTCGCCGTCGAGATCATCGAAAGCGAGCACTACCTCGGGGGCCGGGTGGGGGGTTGGACCGAGCGGGACGGCGGCGCCGAGCTCGCTATGAACCGCGGCTTCCACGCGTTCTTCCGACAGTATTACAACCTGCGCGCGCTGCTGAGCCGGATCGACCCGCAACTGCGGATGCTTACTCCCGTAAAGGATTACCCGCTGATCGACGGAACGGGCCGGCGTGACAGCTTCCGCGGGTTGCCGCGTACCCCACCGTGGAACGCCGTGGTGTTCGCGGCGCGCAGCCCTACGTTCCGGCTGCGTGACTTCACCCGCATCGATGCCCGCGCCGCCGCACCGCTGGCCGCCGTCTCGGTGCCGGGCACGTATGAGCGCCTGGATCACACCGACGCCGCCACGTTTCTCGAAGACATCCGCTTCCCCGAGGCCGCACGGCATCTGGCGTTCGAGGTATTCTCCCGCAGCTTTTTCGCCGACCCCGCCAAGCTCTCCGCGGCCGAGTTGGCGACCATGTTCCACATCTACTTCCTGGGGTCCTCCGAAGGCCTGATCTTCGACGTGCCCTCGGCGAACTATGACAGCGCGCTGTGGCAGCCGTTGCGCGCCTATCTCGAAGGGCGGGGCGTGCGGTTCCGGCTCGCCACCAAGGTGCTGAGCATCGACGCGGATTCGACGCGGCGCTTCAAGGTGCTTACCGATCCAGATGAGCACTTTGAGGTCGATGCCGTCGTCTTGGCCACCGATATCGCGGGTTTGCAGCGGATTGTCGCGGCGTCGAGGGACCTGGGCACCGACGACTGGCGCGCCCAGATATCGCGACTGCGCACCGCGCCGCCGTTCGCCGTGCACCGGTTGTGGCTCGACCGCCCGGTCGCGGCGCACCGGCCGGCGTTTTTGGGCACGGCCGGCCATGAGCCGCTCGACAACATCAGCGTGCTGGAGCGCTACGAATGCGAAGCCCGCGACTGGGCCGCCGCGCATCACGGTTCGGTTGTCGAACTGCATTCGTACGCATTGGATTCCGAGCCGCCCCGCGCCGCCGCGCTACGCCAACTGCACCGGGTCTATCCGGAAACCGCTGCGGCACAGATCGTCCACGAGAAGCTGCTGCATCGCAGCGATTGCCCGCTGTTTTCGCCCGGCTCCTACTTTTGCCGGCCACCGGTCGCCACGCCGACGCCGGGCTTGTTGTTGGCCGGCGACGCCGTCCGCATCGACTTGCCGGTGGCACTCATGGAGCGGGCAGCCACCACCGGCTGGTGCGCCGCGAACCAACTCCTGCAACGATGGGGGTTGGCCGGACACCCGTTGGCCACGGTACCCACCCAGGGCCGGTCGCCACTGCTGCGATGGCTTGCCGACCGCGAAAGATCCAGCCGATCATGAAGTTCCGCGAACAGCTTCAACAACGCCTGGCCGTCACCCGGACCAAAGGGTGGCCGCTACAGGTGCTTCCGCGCATGTCATGGGCGGATCAGCGCCCGACATATCGCGACGCGAAACCCGCCATCATCGAGGCCGCACTGCGGCGCTCACAGCGCAAACCCACCGGCAACTGGTACGTGTTCGCCGCCAGCGACCAGGTGCCCGGCGGGCGACCCTTCGGCACGCGCGTCGCCGGGGTCGACGTCGTCGCCTGGCGCGACGACCGGGGCCGGTTGTGCGTGGGGCCGCGCAGTTGTCCCCATTTGGGGGCGGACCTCGCCACGGGCACCGTGCACCAGGGCGCGCTGGTCTGCCGCTGGCACGGCCTGACCCTCGACGAACGCGCTCGCGAATTCGGCTGGAGCCCGTTGCCCAGTCACGACGACGGCGTCCTGGCCTGGGTGCGGCTCGACGCGGTGGGCAAGGAGGAACCGCTGGATCGGCCGGTGATTCCGCAGCGGCCGGCGGGCGACACCCTGAGCGCGGTCGCCCGCATGGTAGGTGTGTGCGAACCGAGTGACATCATCGCCAACCGCCTCGACCCGTGGCACGGCGCGTGGTTTCACCCCTACTCGTTCACCCGGCTCGACGTGCTGACGACTCCCACCGAACAGGCCGACCGATTCCTGGTGGCGGTGACCTTCCGGATGGGACGCCTCGGAGTGCCCGTCGTCGCGGAGTTCAGTTGCCCGGAAGCCCGCACGATCGTCATGCGCATCGTGGACGGGGAGGGGACCGGCAGTGTCGTCGAAACCCACGCGACGCCAATGGGTTCGAGTCCCGACGGCCGCCCGCGTACCGCCGTCCTGGAGGCCACCATCGCGCATTCAGAGCGGCCCGGTTTCACGCGCGCTTCCCGGGTGGCGCCGTTGATCACACCGATTATGCGTTATGCGGCCACCAAATTGTGGCGCGATGATCTCGCCTATGCCGAACGCCGCTACCAGGTGCGCACCGGCCACAAGTAGCCCGGGACCGGACGCTACGCGTGGAAGAATCCAACCGTGCGCAAGCCCTACGTCGCTGTCGTCGCGGTGACCGTCGGCGCTCACCTGGCTTACCTGCTGTACGTGCCGTGCGGAGGTTTCCTCGCGCTGCGCTGGCCCAAGTCCATCGTCCTGCACGTGCCCGCGGTGGCCTGGGGCGTCGCAGTCGTGGTGCTCAGGCTGCGCTGCCCACTGACGTCAGTGGAATCGTGGGCGCGCCGACGCGCTGAAATGGATCCGCTGCCCACGTCCGGATTCATAGACCGTTATGTGACAGGACATTTCGTGCCGCCCGGCCGCGTCGGCGCTGCGCAGGCGCTCGCGTTCACCGCCGCCGCCGTCTCATGGAGTCTGTTGGCCCGCAGGGGCGGCGACCGCGGGCGCCGCGGCATGCCGACCGCCAGTTGACCGGCGCCGCACCACCCACAGCACCCCACCGACGAGCACGAGCGCCAGCACGACCACGGTGGGCCACATGGCCAGCTGCGCTAGCCACAAACGTCGTTGCAACCGCAACGCCTTGCACTCCGCCCGCCCCAGGCGCCGGGAAGTCTCGATCACGGTCATCGTCAGACCAGATACCCGAGGGGCACCCGCTCAAACGCGACATGGTGCTCCACGGCACTCGCTTATTACCGAAGGCTTACCTGCTGGGTCAAGGAGTAACCGAATCCCTATCTCGATGATTCGGGCCGCCCTGCGGCGGGAATGCCATAGGCCAGTGCGGGGGAGGAACGTGTTGAGCGATGGGTCTGGCACCGACATCGACGGCGTTGTGCAGGCCGCAGGACGAGTGACCGAGGCGCTGGAAACCATCGGGCCCGCCCGCGGGCATCTGTATTACTTCCATCAGCTCACCGGTCGCGCCGGTCTGCGACTCGACGAGGCGGTGGCGCGACTGAACGAAATAGGCGAGGCCGATCTGGCGCAACACATCAGTTGCGAGCTGATCGGGCGCAACGTCCTGCGGGCAGGTGCAGCTTCCAGGTCATCGAGGAGTACGACGACGGCTACTACCGCTGTTTCAAAGAGACCGAACAGCTGGTGCGAACCCGGCTCACCGACGGTCGCCGTCACGTCCATGAGATGGGCTTGAAAAAGCGACGGGGCACCGCCGGCCACCCGCCGCACACCGCGTCCCCCAATGATGAATCGGCGAAAGGTGAATCCCTATGAGCAACAAGGAATTCAGCAAGGGAGACAAAGTAGAGTGGCAAAGCCACGGCACCACCGTCCGGGGCACCGTGGAGGGCAAAATCACCTCCGACACCGAAGCGGCCGGACGCACGGTGCGGGCCTCCAAGGATGACCCGCAATACAAGGTGCGCAGCGACAAGACGGGCGCGGATGCCGTGCACAAGCCAGATGCGCTGCGCCACGCAAAGTGATGCGCCTCAACAGGATTGAGCGGGGCTTACCATGACAGACGACCGAGAAACCGCCTGGCGACAATTCCGGGACACCGTCAACATGACCGCAGGCGAGCTGGATAAATGGCTCGACACCGAGGAATCGAAGAGTGTCGGCGAAAAGAAGGGCGGCGACGAGTCCACCGGCCACGCCAGTGGCCGGCACATCGTCGAGATCCTCGAGGCCAAACGCGCCGACCTCACCGATGCCGACTACGCACACATGCGAAAGGTGGTCGGCTACGCCAAACGCCACCTGGCGCAACGTCCGCGTGGCAAGGTCGACGAGAGTCCGTGGCGATACTCCTTGATGAACTGGGGCCACGACCCCACGAAGTCCTGACAGTGCCCGCTGGGTGCGGTCGAGCCGCCGCCCGCCGCGGATGCCGTAGGCTGAGGGCCGCCGATCGCACTGCGAACGCTGCGCGCGTGTTTGCTCTCTGCGTTTGCCCGACATGGGCGAGAGGAGAAACACCGGGGCGCTTCGCCGGCCGCGATTAGCGGTCGCCGATACGCTGGCCGGCGTATCTTGCAAGAAGGATGCGGGTAAGTGACCAAGCGCGCCGCCGCTGACCGGCGATTAGACCGGGCCGAACTCGAGAAAACGATGTCGGCCGACATGCGCGCGATCACTGCGCAATCCGACCGTATTGGCCGGCACTTCGCCCGCCAGAACGATGTCAGTGGCAGCGACTTCCACGCCTTGCTGCACATCATGGTTGCCGAAACCGCCGGAGAACCGTTGACCGCGGCACAGCTGCGACGGCGCATGGACGTGTCACCGGCCGCCATCACCTATCTTGTCGATCGAATGATCGACGCCGGCCACGTCCGGCGCGAACCCGACCCCAAAGACCGGCGCAAGACCCTGCTGCGCTACGAGAAACAGGGGATGGCCCTGGCCCGCTCGTTTTTCACTCCGCTTAGCGCCGAACTACACACCGCGCTGGCCGATCTTCCCGATCGCGACCTGGCCGCGGCGCATCGGGTGTTCACGTCGATGATCGAGGCAATGGCCCGCTTCGAATCGCGGCTCGCCGCAACAAATCCCGCAGCGTCAGCCGCCGAGCCGAAGCGCTCTGCGGCGAAAGGCCGTCGCAGTCCCGCGAAGCGTGGCGGCTAGTGCGCCGGCCGCCCGGCAACGCGGCCCAGTAGCCGCTGCTCGATCAGGTCGGCACCGCGGCCGACGCCTCCCGTTGCGGCGAGTCCGGCGGCCACCCGGCGCGCTCCGTCGACCATCGTCATTGCCTGGCGCACCTTTGCCCGCAGCCGCGCCTCCGTGAGCCTTTTGGCCGGCAGGCGGGTACCGCAACGTGCAACCTCCACCCGCCGCGCGACCTCGGCCTGGTCGCGTGCGAATGGCACGGCACACACCGGCACGCCACGATCGAGTGCCTTCAGCGTCGTGCCCATCCCGCCATGGGTGATGGCGCAGCTTGCCTTGCCGAGTATGGCCGCGTGCGGCATGAATCGGCGTACCGTCGCGTTCGCCGTACGTGGCAGATCGGCGGGTATGCCGGCCGGGAATGTCGCAACCACGTGAACGTCCTCGTCGGCCAGCGCGCGCAACGCGATTCGTCCCAGGGCCTCGTCGGCCTGCCGCAGCGAGGAGGTGTTCACCAGTACCATCGGACGATCGATGGCGTCGATCCACTCCGGTGTTGCCGTCGGAGTGGGCTCGAATACGCAGGCACCGATGTGGTGCACGAGGCCGGCCCAGCCGGAATGCGGGTATTCGAACGGCTCACCCCCGACCGCTAACAGCAGTGGCACCCGTCGTAACAAGCCGTCCACCGATGTCACCGGTGGCAGGCCCAGCTCGGCGCGAATAGCGTTGATACGGGGCAACATCGGCCGGTCGAACACATGCCTGACGACCGGTCGCACCCCGGCGTCACGAATGTAGCCGGCGATGCCAGGTAGCGGACGCATACCGGGACCGAAAGGTGGCACCCCATTCGAGCGCAAGTATGGGGTGAACGGCGAGAAAATCAGCCACGGAATGTTCCCGGCGTCCGCGACCGACAAAGCCCCCCAGCAATTCGCATCCACGATGAGCGCATCCGGCCGGACCTCGTCCACCGCACGTCGGAAATCGTCGACCTCCAGCACCGCCCGCCGGCACAGCACGTCGATCGATAACTTCAGTACTCCCATAGCGTTTCGTGCCTGCCAGTCGTTGCCGGCGATGGCTTCGATTCCCGGGTCAACCGGCTCGGCGTGCACGCCGGCCGATCGCATCGTCGACACGCCGGCCGACATGGTGCGCAGATGAACGTCATGGCCGCGCCGGGCCAGCTCGGCCAGCAGCGCCCCAGTCGGCAGCATATGCCCCAGGGCAGGCGACCCGTACGCCAGGATGACAGCCACGTCGCGCGTACCTAGGCCACGCGGATGAGGTCGACATCGCGCAAGTCCGCCAACTTGGCGGCCCCACAGCCGTGCAAGCAGATGCGAAGCTCGTCGATGAAGGGCTGCAACCAATCGACCACGGCGGCAGTCGATTCGATGGCGGCGGACAGCAGCGGCCGCGCCATCGCCACCACATCGGCGCCCAGCGCGATCGCCTTGGCCGCATCCATGCCGGTACGGATGCCACCGGATGCCACCAATGGAATCGCCGGCAGAACTGCACGCACCTCCACGATGGCGCGAGCCGTAGGGATACCCCAATCAGCCAGGTGCGGATAGCGCAGTTCGCCGTATCGCACGAATTGTTCGACCCGCGACCACGACGTGCCTCCGGCGCCGGCGACATCGATTCCGGCGACCGGCAATTCGCCTTCAGCCCCGACGAGTTCCGCGACGGCCGCATCACCGATCCCGTGCCCAACCTCCTTGAGCAGCACCGGAAAGTCAAGGGTTTCGACTGTCCGGCGCAACCGGCTCAGCGACCCCGAGAAATCCGTGTCGCCGTTGTGCTGCATCGCCTCCTGCAGCGGATTTGTATGCACGGCAAGCGCATCGGCACCCACCCGGTCGAGGGCCTTGGCCAGATCCGGTACCGCGCTTGTGGTCAGTTGAGCCAGGCCGATGTTGCCGAACAGCAAGACATCCGGGGCCACATCGCGCACCGTGAAGCTCTCGGCGGCGCGCTCCCCCAACGCACTGTCCAACATGATCCGCTGCGAACCCAGCATCATGCCCAGACCCAGCTGTTGGGCGGCCGCGGCCAGATTGCGGTTGATGGTCCGCGACAGCTCGGCGCCCCCCGTCATCGCACCGATGAGAATCGGAGACCGCAGATTGACGCCGAAAAAGCTGGTGGACAAGTCGATGTCGCCCAGATTTGTCTGGGTCAGCGCGTTGTAGGGCAGTTCGTAGCGGTCCAGCCCGTTCGTGACGCCCGCATAGCCGACCGGCTCGTTCAGGCAGACGTCGATGTGCCGCCGCTTGCGGCTCTTCATCTCCCCACCGTCAGCAGCCATCGCAGGTCCCCCCTCGCATCCGCCACCGCTGCAGCCCCGCGTTCATAATGTCCATAGTGCCCCCTGTTACCCACCGCCGGCACTGCCACGCAGCGACGCATCATTTCAGTCGGTTAATATTTAACAAAATGAAAGGGTTTTACTGGTGATGTGGGATTCCGTGGCCGCCGCTGTGACGGGCCGGCGTTCATGGCTGCTCGCGCTGGTCACGGCCCTGCTCGGTGTCGCATCCATGGCTCTCATCGGCGGCAACGCCGCCGCAGGCCAGTCCCCGCGATCCCTTCCACTCGATGCTCAATCGGCGCAGGTCGACTCCCTGGCCAAGCAGTTTCCGGGGGGCGACAAACCCCCGCTGATCATTGTGGTCAGCCGCACCGACGGTGGGGTTCTCAGCCCCTCCGATGTCGCCGCCGCCGAGGCCGCACGCACTCGGATGCAGGAGGCGCAAGCCCAAGCGATCGCGCCGACGGCGCCTCTGAGGACTTCCTCGGACGCAAAAGCTGCTTTCGGTGTCGTGCCGATCAGCGCCGACATGTCCGGGCTTGCCCTAGCCGACGCCGTGGCCGCGCTGCGCACGGCCGCGGCCAATGGTCTGCCCGCCGACCTGCAGGCTCACGTGACGGGCGGTCCGGCATTCGGCGCCGACATCGCCAGCGCCTTCACAGGCGCAAACATCACCTTGCTCGCCGTGACGACGGCGGTGGTGGCGCTCCTGCTCATCGCCACCTACCGCTCCCCGGTGCTGTGGCTGATCCCGCTGCTCGTGGTCGGCTTCGCCGATCGCGTGGCCGCGGCCGTCGGCACGGCGGTGGCGTCGCTGACCGGGTTGAACTTCGACGGCGCCACATCCGGGATCACCAGCGTGCTGGTTTTCGGTGCCGGGACCAATTACGCACTGCTGCTGATTTCTCGATATCGCCAAGAACTTCGGCACCATTCCGCGCATCGCGTGGCGTTGCGCCGGGCCGTGCGCCGGGCGGGGCCGGCCATCGTCGCCAGCAACGCCACCGTGGTGCTGGCGCTGCTGACCCTGCTGTTCGCGTCCACTCCGAGCACCCGCAGCCTGGGCGCGTTGGCGGCATGCGGCCTGCTGGTTGCCGCGATCTCGGTCCTGGTGATACTGCCCGCGCTGCTGGCCGCGTGCGGCAGGCGACTGTTTTGGCCGTTCATCCCGCACGCCGGCGACGACGAAACCCTGGATTCCGGTGGCTGGCATCGAGTCGCGGAATGGGTAGGCGGGCGTCCCGCACTGGTCGCGGCGGTCGCGATCGCAGTGTTGGCGGCTCTCGGGACCGGGCTGTTGGGCACTCGGATCGGCTTGTCGCAGACCGAGCAGTTCCGGATACGCGCGGATTCGGTGACCGGTTACAACGTTGTGGCCGAACATTTCCCGGCCGGACTGGCCAACCCGACACTCGTCGTCAGCCCCAGCGACCGTGCCGCACCGGTGCGGCGGGCAATCACGTCCACCCCCGGCGTCGTCTCGGTGACCGAATCGGGCCGATCGGGATCCGGACTGACGAAGTGGTCGGTGGTGATCGACGCGCCGCCGTCGTCAAAGCGGGCATTCAGCATCGTTGCCGCGCTGCGAGATTCGACGCGGGCCGCCGAGCCCCGCGCACTGGTGGGCGGGGCCGACGCACAGGCCCTGGACACTCGTGACGCGGCCACGCATGACCGGGCGCTGCTGATCCCGGCGATCCTGGCCGTCATCCTCATCGTCCTGTACGCGCTGCTGGGGTCGGCACTCGCGCCACCGACACTGCTGGCCGCAACCATTCTGGGTGCGCTGGCCGCGCTGGGCATGGGCGGCTGGGCGAGCCTGCACATCTTCGGTTTCCCGGCACTGGACAACACCACCCCGCTGTTCGCCTTCCTGTTCCTGGCGGCGCTCGGCGTGGATTACACGATCTTCTTGGTCACCCGGGCCCGCGAGGAATCCGCTCAGTTCGGCGCCCGCGCCGGGATGGTGCGTGCGGTCTCGGCCACCGGCGGCGTAATCACCAGCGCAGGAATCGTTTTGGCCGCTGTTTTCTGCGTTCTCGGGGTATTGCCACTGATCGTCCTTACCCAATTGGGGATCATCGTAGGCCTGGGCATCTTGCTCGACACGTTCGTGGTACGCACACTGGTCATCCCGGCCCTGTTCGCCCTCATCGGCGACCGGATCTGGTGGCCGACCAGCCCTACCCGCGCGAAACCCGTTGAGCGACAAACTGACCGCAAACAACCAGAACGGAGTACACCGTGAACAGGTCGATACTGACAGCGACCAGCCTGGCCGTCGCCGCGGCCGCCGGAACCGGAAGCGTCGCCAGCCGAAACACCGTTTCCCCGTGGTACGCGCGGCTTCGCAAACCCTCATACCAGCCGACTCGTGCGGCCTTCCCCACCGTGTGGACCACGCTCTACAGTGACATCGCGGCCACGTCGGCGGTAACTATCGATCGGTTCCGCGCGACCGGGCAGCATGACGAGGCACGCAACTACACCGTGGCGCTGGCGATCAACCTGATCCTCAACGCCGGATGGAGTTGGTTGTTCTTCGGTTATCACAAACTCGGCGCTTCCGCGGTCGGCGCCGCGGCACTGACCGCCAGCAGCGCGGATCTGGTGAGGCGCACCGCCCAAGCCACACCCCGCGGCGCGCTGGCATTGTCGCCCTATCCGCTGTGGTGTGGCTTCGCGACCATCCTGTCCGCGCACATCTGGCGACTCAACCGCTAGATCATGCCGGCACTGTTGTGGTTTCGCCGCGATCTCCGGTTGCGTGACCATCCGGCGCTCATTGCCGCGGCCGAGAACGATGAGGTGCTCGCCTGCTTCGTGCTCGACCCGCGCCTGGAAAAGTCGTCGGGGCAACGCCGCCTGCAATACCTTGGCGACGCACTCCGGCGGCTTCGCGACGACCTTGACGGCCGGCTGCTAGTCACCCGAGGACAGCCCCACACGCAGATTCCGCGTATCGCCACGGAGATCGGCGCAGCCTCGGTGCACATCTCCGACGACTTCGCACCGTTCGGGAAGCGTCGTGACGAGCGGGTTCGCGCGGCGCTGGGCCCGGTGCCGCTGGTGGCGACGGGGTCGCCGTATCTGGTCTCGCCCGGCCGCGTCACCAAGCCGGACGGCTCGCCCTACAAAGTGTTCACCCCGTTCCAGCGTCAGTGGCAAACGATTGGCTGGCGCGAGCCGACGAAGTCGGACGCGACCGCCGCACGCTGGCTGGATCCGGCGCAGCTGCGGGTCGCGCAGCACCCGATCCCCGATCCGGGCGCTGCGCGCGAGGTGGCCGCCGGCGAAGCTGCGGCGCGCAAACAGTGGAAGTCCTTCGTCGACAACGGATTACAGAGCTACACGAAGGAGCGCAACAGGCCCGATCTGAATTCGACCAGCCGCATGTCGGCGCACTTGAAGTTCGGCGCCGTCCATCCCCGCACCCTGGTCGCCGATCTGGACCTGCACGACCGGGGGGCGCAAGCCTTTCTGCGGGAGTTGGCCTTTCGCGACTTCTACGCCGACGTGCTGCACCATTGGCCGGCCTCCAGCTGGCGCAACTGGAACGGTGATTTCGATGGCATCCAGACCGACACCGGCGACGAGGCCAACCGCCGTTTCGAGGCGTGGAAAGCAGGCGAGACCGGTTTTCCCTTCGTCGACGCTGGGATGCGCCAACTGCGCGACACCGGCTTCATGCACAACCGGGTGCGGATGATCGCGGCCTCGTTTTTGGTCAAGGATCTTCATCTGCCATGGCAATGGGGCGCCGGATGGTTCCTGGACCAGCTGGTGGACGGCGACATGGCGAACAACCAGCACGGCTGGCAGTGGTGTGCGGGCTGCGGTACCGACGCCGCGCCCTACTTCCGGGTGTTCAACCCGACCACGCAGGGCGAGAAGTTCGACCCCTCGGGCGACTACATCCGGCGCTGGGTACCGGAACTGCGCTCCGCCGACGACGCGCACCTGCGCAAAGGCGAGCGGCCGGACGGTTACCCGGAGGCCATCGTCGACCACGCCGCTGAGCGCGCCGAGGCGCTGCGGCGCTACCAGAGCATCTGACCGCGATTCGCCATCCTGCCCGTCGGCGTCGGCTCCGCGAACTGACGGGCGCCTTTTCGGAGTCGCTAGCTCCCGCGCTAGCGGATTCGAGAAGCGGGTTATAGTGCGCAGACGTTACTGATGTGGCCTGAGTGACCTTTGATGGCCCTTGATACAGCAACGGTCATACCGGCCACCAGACGTTTGCTGAATCGTCGTCACCAAGCCGATTGACCGTGACAGGATCAGCCAATTCACCGTCACTCGGGAGGCGACAATGACCAACTTCACCACTCGGACGCTGCTGATTTCGGGCGTGGCGGCCGGTCTCATCGCGGGCGTCGACGCCTGTTCGTGTTCGGTTGGGTCCTCACGCTCGGTGAGCAAGAAGGATGTCGCCGGCCAGATCACCGCCAAAATGACGGATGCGGCCGGCAACAAGCCCGAGTGGGTGAACTGCCCGACCGATCTGCCCGGGAAAGTCGGGGCACAGATCAACTGCGACATGAAGGTCAAAGACCGGCCCTTCAACGTCAATGTCACGGTGACCAGTGTCGATGGCAACGATGTCAAGTTCGACATGGTCGAGACCGTCGACAAGAACCAGGTTGCGAACGCGATCAGCACCCAGGTGGGCCAACAGGTGGGCAGAAGACCGGATTCGGTGACCTGCCCCGACAATTTGAAAGGCGTTGCGGGCGCGACGTTACGGTGTCAGCTCACGGACGGCGCGGACAAGTACGGCGTGCTGGTGACCGTGACGGACGTCGACGCCGGCGACGTCAACTTCCACTTCAAGGTGGACGAACAGCCGCAGGCCGCCGGTTAGCGGGCGGCCTTTTTGCGTTCGATGTCGGCCAGCGCCGCGGCAAGTTCGGCGCGTTGCGCGGCCGAACTCTCCCAGGCGAGCTGGCGGTTCTTGACCACCTTGGCCGGTGCGCCGACCGCGATGGAGTAGTCCGGGATCACCCCGCGCACCACCGCATGAGATCCCAGCACGCACCCCCGTCCGATGGACGTGCCACGCAGCACCGAGACCTTCACGCCCACCCAGGTGTCCGGGCCAATCCGGACCGGGGACTTGATGATGCCCTGGTCCTTGATCGGCATGTTGATGTCGTCCATGCGGTGATCGAAATCGCAGACGTAGCACCAGTCGGCCATCAACACCGAATCACCGAGTTCGATGTCGAGGTAGGCGTTGATGACGTTGTCGCGACCCAGCACCACCTTGTCGCCGAACCGCAGCGAGCCCTCATGCGCGCGAATGGTGTTCTTGTCGCCGATGTGCACCCACCGGCCGATCTCGAGCTGCGAGAGTTCGGGCGTCGCATGGATCTCCACGCCTTTGCCGAGAAACACCATGCCGCGAGTGATGATGTGCGGGTTGGCCAGTTTGAACTTCAGCAGCCGCCAATAGCGCACCAGGTACCACGGCGTATACGCGCGGTTGCGCAGCACCCATTTCAGCGAGGCCAGCGTGAGGAACTTGGCCTGGCGCGGGTCGCGGAGGTTCGATCCACGCCAGCGGCGATGGACCGGGGCACCCCACATGCTCGTCATGGCCGGACAGCCTAACGCGGTCGTATGCGAGCCGGCCAACCGCCACGGGTTACCCTCACCTGTACTCGATTGCCGCCGCACGGCGGGGTCTGCCCGCGCGACCCGCCCTCCCAATAAGGATTTGGAAAACCGAAGGTGCTTGCCCGACAACTCGTCAATGGGCTCCGGCGTTGGTCATCGGTAGTGCTGGCTCCCGCGCTCGCGGTCATGCTCGGCGCCTGCGGTAACACCGACTCATGGGTGGAGGCGTCGGCCGCGCAGGGCTGGCCGGCACCGTACGCCGACGCCACCAACAGCAGCTACACCACGACCAGCGGGGCCACCAAGCTCTCGCTGGAGTGGACCCGATCGGTAAAGGGAAGCCTGGCCGCCGGGCCGGCGCTGAGCGCGCGCGGTTATCTGGTCCTCAACGCCCAGACCTCGGCGGGATGCTCGCTGATGGAGTGGGAGAACAACGACAACGGGCGGCAGCGCTGGTGCGTGCGTCTGGTCCAGGGCGGCGGCTTCGGCGGCCCGCTGCTCGACGGTTTCGACAATCTCTACGTCGGCCAGCCCGGAGCGCTCCTGTCTTTCCCGATAACGCAGTGGACGCGGTGGCGCCAGCCGGTCATCGGCATGCCCACCACCCCGCGGTTCGTCGGGCAGGGCCAGCTCCTGGTGGCCACACACCTTGGGCAGGTACTGGTCTTCGACTCCCATCGCGGCCAGGTGGCCGGCAGCCCACTCGACCTGGTCGACGGCGTCGACCCCACCGACGCCGCACGCGGGTTGGCTGATTGCACGCCGGCCCGGCAGGGCTGTCCCGTCGCCGCCGCCCCCGCCTTCTCGACCGCTAACGGGATGGTGGTGCTCGGCGTCTGGCAGCCCGGGGCTCCCGCCGCGGGTCTAGTGGGGCTCAAGTACCACCCCGGACAGACGCCGCTGCTGACCCGCGAATGGAGCAGCGACGCCGTGGGCGCCGGTGTCATCGCCAGCCCGGTCCTGTCAGCCGACGGATCGACCGTCTATGTCAACGGCCGCGACCAACGACTGTGGGCGCTGCGGGCGGCCGACGCGAAAGTGAAATGGTCGGCGCCGCTGGGGTTCCTGGCGCAAACGCCGCCCTCGGTCACCCCGCAGGGGTTGATCGTGGCCGGCGGCGGCCCCGACACGAAACTGGTGGCGTTCAAGGATGCCGGCGATCACGCCGACCAAGCGTGGCGCCGCGACGACGTCCTGCCTCTGTCGACGTCGAGCCTGGCGGGTACCGGCGTCGGCTACACGGTGGCCAGCGGGCCCCCGGCAAACGGCGCCCCAGGCATGTCGTTGCTGGTCTTCGATCCGGGCAGTGGTCGCACGTTGGACAGCTATCCGATGCCAGCGGCCACCGGATATCCGGTCGGGGTGTCAATTGGCACCGATCGCCGGGTGGTGGCGGCCACCAGCGACGGCCAGGTTTACGGTTTCGCGCCGGCCTGACCCGGACATACCCCTGTGGTGCCCATCGACGAGACCGCGGCGCCGGGCGCCGTGACAACCAACACCACAGCAAACCCGCGGACCAGCGCCGCCGACATCGTGGCGACGTCGGTCCTGCTGGTCATCCATGGCGGGCTGTACCTGGCGAGCTTTGTGCTGCTTGGTCTGCTCGTGATGACCACCGACCCCTGTGGGTACCGAAAATGCGGCGACCCCGCCTGGATCAACCGCGCCATGGACCTGGGCACCTGGGGCGGCGCAGCCCTGCTGGTCGTCGACATCGTGGTCGCCGTGTACTTCCTGGTGCGGCAGAAACGACGGGCCTTCGTCATCCCGCTGATCGGTTGCGTCGCGCAGGTCGCGCTGGCGCTCGCCGCTGTGGCGATGGAGTTGCAGGCCGGACCGGCCTGAGCCCGTGGCGATCGCGAGTGCGGCGCAGCCGGATGAAGCGGGTCGCCACCATCAGGACCCGTGGCGATCGCGAGTGCGGCGCAGCCGGATGAAGCGGGTCGCCACCAGGCGAGACTAGATCGCCAGCGGCGGGATGGCGTTGCGCGGCACCTGGGCCTGCAATGGCCCGCCGAGCGCGGGCAGCATCTCGCCCGGAGCGAAGTAGAAGATCAGCTGATCGTCGGTGATGGCGAAGTTCTGATAGTGCGTCGGGTCATGTCCCGTCGACGGCAAAACCGCGGCGCCCAAGGGGGTTTGGCGCTCCAGGTCGCGCTGCACGATCGGGTAGATGGCGTCCAGCGGCGTCGCGCCGGGCAGGAACAGAGTGTCGAAGGTGATGGGCTGCCTGGTCCCGAGGTTGTAGTTGAACGCCTTGTACCAGATCGACGAGTGCGCTCCCCCGACGTCCTGGAAGAACTTGAGCACGACGCTGCGGGTGTTGTGTGGCGGCTGCCCGGCGAAGTGTTGCTCCGTGGTGGCCTCCAACTGGTAGGGCTGGTCGCGCCCCCCGGAACTCTGCGCGACGGCGACGAAGCCGTCCCGGTTCTGGGTGATGTAGTCGGCCAGCGCCTGCCCGTCGGGATAGTCGACCGGAAAGCTCATGTTGAGCATGTAGTTGGGGCCGGTTGCGCGCAGACGGCACATCTGGCCGGCCTCGACGATGCCGCCCAGGCCGGCACACGACGGCGGCTCGGCCGCGGCCGGCCAGCCCACCAAGGCCGCCGCCGCGAGCAGCGCAGCGGCTATCAGATAACGCATCGTGGAAGTGTCCTCGCAGACTAGCCCGGGTCGGTGACCCTCAGCAGTGACGCCGCCAGCGTACCGGCGCTATCGGGAGGGTTGGCAAACGAACGCCATCGCCCGGCTGGAGCTCCGTGCGCCAATGCGGGCGATGACCACCGACAACGACCGGCTCCCGCGCAGCCGCATCCGTTTGCGCAACGCGTCGGGGTCGACCCGGACCCCGCGCACCAGGACCTCCAGCGACCCGCAGTCCAGCGCCGACAGGGCCCGGCGCAGCCGGCGTTCGTCGAAGACCAGCTGCTCGAGCACCTCGAACCCGCGATCCGCCGCCGGCAGTCGATCGCCGGACAGGTAGGCGATGTCGGCATCGAGCTGCCACAGTCCATGCCGCGCGCCGTAATGGCGCACCAGTCCGGCCCGCACCACGGCGCCGTCCGGGTCGACGATCCACCGCCCGACCGACCGCACCGGGCAGTCGTCGGGGTCGTTGTCGGTGAGCTGCTCGCCGCGATCCAGCAGGCTCGCCCGCCGACGCACATCGGGCTGCGCCAGTCCAGCCGACCAGAGGCAGGCTTCCCGGACCGAGCCGCGATATGACGTCACCTCGATCTCCCCGTCGAATCCCAACCGTCGCGTCTGATCGAAATCGATTCCGGGAGAACACTTTACGACGAAGTCGCGGTCACTGTAGGCGGCTAGCAGCGCGCCCAGGCCGGGTTGGTAGTCGTCGCTGCGCAGCCGCCGTCGACCCTCGA
This sequence comes from Mycobacterium sp. E2479, assembly GCF_001667925.1. GTDB lineage: Bacteria > Actinomycetota > Actinomycetes > Mycobacteriales > Mycobacteriaceae > Mycobacterium. The sequence continues at coordinate 38,751 of NZ_LZJR01000121.1, forward strand.
CACGCCGGGCCGGATCGACGACGAGCACCGCATCGCGGGTGACCGGGCGCAGCGCGTCGGCGCGGCAAATCCAGGCCGACTCCCCCACGTTGTGCCGCGCCATCGACAGCCGCACCGGATCGATATCGCTGCCCACCGCGGCAATCCCGCAGGCCCTCAGCGCGGCGAGTTCGGTGCCGATCGAACAGGTCGCGTCGTGCACGACGCCGCTGCCGCCGCCGGCCAGCCGTCTGGCCCGGTACAGGGCCACCGGCGCCGCGGTGGCCTGCTGCAACGCCTCGTCGGTGAACAACCAATCCGACACTCCCAGCTCGCCCAGCTTGTCCGCGGCGCGGCGGCGCAACAAGACCGTCTCCACCAGGACCGCGGCCCGGTCGCCGAATTGGGTGCGCGCCGCGGCGACGTCTCCGATCCGGGTGGCGTCGGTCAGTTCGAGGTCGGCGATCGCCGCAAGCGCCGCGGTACCCGCGTGCGACCGCAGGTAGCCTACGTCGTTCGGGCTGAAGCGCAGGCCTACGCTCAGGAGGGTTTGACCCCGGTCACCATCACGTTGTAGAACCAGCCTTTCGGGACCACGCGCCGCCACACGTTGGCGTCCACCCAGCTCAGCGCCTTCCAGCCGTTGAAGGCGAATTTGGCCCAGCCCCAGCCCAGGCGTCCAGGCGGCACCGACGCCTCGAAGGTGCGCACCGGCCAGCCGAACATCGCGGCGGTGAACTCTTCGCTGACGGTCCGCACTTCGGTGGCGCCGGCGTCGGCGGCCATCCGCTCCAGGTCACCCGGAGTGAAGGTGTGCAGGTCGACGATCGCCTCCAGCGCGGCAGCCCGAGAGGATTCGTCGAGTTCGGCCTGCGGGCGCCGCCAGGCACCCAGGCCGGGCAGCTTGGTGACGTTGGTGGCGATGCGCCAGGTCAGGGTCGACAGCTCGCGGGCGTAGACGTCGCCCGCGCTGGTCGGCTCGCCCGCGAAGACGAAGCGGCCGCCGGGGCGCAGCACCCGGATCACCTCGCGCAGCGACAGCTCCACGTCGGGAATGTGGTGCAGCACGGCGTGGCCGACGACCAGGTCGAAGGCGTTGTCCTCGTACGGGATCCCCTCGGCGTCGGCGACCCGGCCGTCGATGTCGAGGCCCAGCGACTGTCCGTTGCGGGTCGCGACCTTGACCATGCCCGGCGACAGGTCGGTCACCGATCCGCGCCGGGCGACCCCGGACTGAATCAAGTTGAGCAGGAAAAACCCTGTGCCACAGCCTAATTCGAGGGCCCGATCGTAGGGCAGCTCGCGCACCACCTCGTCGGGCACGATGGCGTCGAAGCGCCCCCGGGCGTAGTCGATGCAGCGCTGATCATAAGAGATCGACCACTTGTCGTCGTAAGTCTCGGCTTCCCAGTCGTGGTAGAGCACCTGGGCCAGCTTGCTGTCGTGCCGGGCGGCTTCCACCTGCTCGGCGGTGGCGTGGGGCGTCGGAACGGCGCCGGTCGAACTGGTCATGCAGGGCAGCCTAACGGCCGTCGGGATCCGCCCTATCGCCGCCGCCCTGACCAGCAGTGAACACCTCGACATAGCGCCGGCGTTCGGCGGCGAGCCGCTCGGGAAGTTCTACATCGAAAACGTCGTTGATCCCGGCTTTGGCGGCCGCCAGCGCCTGCCGGGGACCCTCGAGAAAACGGCGTGCCCACCCGGCGGCGGCGTCGTACACGTCGTCGGGCGCCACCACTTCGTCGACGAGGCCCAGCGCCGAGGCTTCTTCCGCGTCGAAGAAGCGGCCGCTGAAAACCAGCTCCTTGGCCTTACTGGCGCCGGCCACCCGCGTCAGGCGCGCCATCGCGTCGCCGCCGGGCACCAGGCCGGCCAGGATTTCGGTCGCGCCGAACTTCACGTTGTCGCCGCTGACCCGCCAGTCGGCCGCCAGGGCCAGCGTGAGCCCGGCTCCCAACGCGTATCCGGTGATCGCGGCGACGGTCGGTTTGGGGATCGCCGCCACGGCGTCGACGGCTTCCTGGCGGACCCTTGCCGCAGTCTCGGCCTCGGAGCCTCGCAGCGTCCGCAGCTCGGGGATGTCGTCACCCGCGGAGAAGATCTCGTGGCCGCCGAACAGGATCACCGAGGCGACGTCGTCGCGCCGGCCCAATTCGTCGGCGGCCGCGATGACCTCCCGATAGACCTGGCGGGTCATCGCGTTCGTCGGCGGGCGCGACAGCAACAACATGGCCAGCCCGGCGTCCCGCGAGCCGTCACTGACCACCACGCTGACGAACTCTCTCAATGCCGCCATCCCAGGCCGCCCGCCTCCCGCGCCCGGTGGTAGCGGTCGGAATCGAAGAACTCGAAGACCCAGTTGTCGCCCTGGATCTCCAGGTGCGGCTGCACGGGCAGGATCTGGCGTTCGACGGACAGCACCTCGGCGACGGTCCGCCCGGCCAGCGAGTCCAGCTGCGTCCAGGTCGGGGGCAGCAAGAAGCTGCGGCCGGCGGAGAAGTCGTCGATGGCGGCCTCCGGCGTCGTCCAGCCCGCCCGGTCGGATTCGGTGTTCTCCCCGTCGGCACGCTGGCCCTGTGGCAATGCACCCACGAAGAAATAGGTGTCGTAACGCCGGGTGCGCTCGGCCTCCGGCGTCACCCAATTGGCCCACGGCCGCAACAGATCCGAGCGCAACTCCAGGTTCTCCCGGCGCAGGAAGTCCGCGAAAGACAACGTCCCGTCGGCCAGCGCCTGCCGGGCATCGCCATAGATCGAAGCGTCGTCGACGATGCCGTCCGGGTCGCCGGCCGGCCCGGCGAACAGCACTCCAGACTCCTCGAACGTCTCGCGGGCTGCGGCGCAGACCAGCGCCTCCGCCAGGTCGGGTTCGATGCCGAAGCGCTGGGCCCACCACGCTGGCGGCGGGCCGGACCAGGCGATGTCGGCGTTGCGGTCGCGGTCGTCGACACCGCCGCCGGGGAACACCATCGTCCCCGCGGCGAACTCCATCTTGGCGTGTCTGCGCATCAGGAAGACCGCGATGCCCGCCGGGTCATCGCGGACCAGCATCACCGTGGCGGCCGGCCGTGCGATCAGCGGGGCTTCGTCGGGTGGCGTCATAACGGCCTCCGATGGGCTGCGCGGGTACGCACTCGCCGCGCGAAGTAGCGACCGTCGACGACGTCGAGCGCGATCGCTTGGCCGAACGCGGTGGACAGGTTCTCGGAGGTCAGCACGTCGGTCAGTAATCCCGCCGCGACCACTTCGGCTTCCGAAAGCAACATGCAGTGACTGAACCCGGGCGGGATCTCCTCGACGTGGTGGGTGACCAGCACCAGGGCGGGAGCCTCGGGGTCGGCGGCCAGGTCGGCCAGCCGCGCGACCAACTCCTCGCGGCCGCCCAAATCCAGGCCGGCGGCGGGCTCGTCGAGGAGCAACAGTTCGGGGTCGGTCATCAGTGCGCGGGCGATCAGCACGCGCTTGCGCTCGCCTTCCGACAGCGTTCCGTAGGTGCGATCCGCGAGGTGCTCGGCGCCAAGGCTCTCCAGCATGTCGATCGCCCGCCGGTAGTCGACGTCCTCGTAGCGCTCCCGCCATCTGCCCAGCACCGCGTAGCCGGCCGAGACGACGAGATCGCGAACCACTTCGTCGGTGGGTATTCGCTGCGCCAACGCCGAGGAGCTGAGGCCGATCCGCGACCGCAACTCGGTCACGTCGACCCGGCCCAGCCGCTCGCCGAGCACGAAAGCCGTGCCGGACGAAGGGTGTTCGGCCGCCGCGGCGATCCGCAGCAGCGAGGTTTTGCCTGCTCCGTTGGGCCCCACGATCACCCAGCGTTCGTCGAGTTCTACCGCCCAATCCAGCGGGCCGACCAAGACGTTTCCGCCGCGCCGCAGCGACACCTGCCTGAAGTCGAGCAGCAGATCGGGGTCGGCTGACTCGCTTCCGTTTTCGGACACCCGACCATCGTGCCGTACCCCGACGCTCGAATGCCTGCCGGGTCGTGCGCCTCACTGCGTGGCGCCCCCGCCAGCCCGGGCAGCACCGCGGCTGCGGTCGCTACGGGTTGGGCGGGATCTCCACCCGGCGAACCTCGCCGTCGACCGCGTCGGCGGCCTCGATTTCGCCACGGGTCACACCTAGCAGGAGCAGCACCGTGTCCAGATAAGGATGGCTCAGTGACGCATCGGCGACCTCGCGCAGCGCGGGTTTGGCGTTGAACGCGATCCCCAGTCCGGCCGCGGCCAGCATGTCGATGTCGTTGGCGCCGTCGCCCACCGCGACGGTCTGCGCCATCGGCACCCCAACCTGGCTGGCGAATTCCCTTAGCGCCGAGGCTTTTCCGGCCCGGTCGACGATCGGCCCGATCACCCGGCCGGTGAGTGTGCCGTCGATGATCTCCAGTTCGTTGGCCGCGACATAATCGATCATCAGCTCCTCGGCCAGCGGCTCGATGATCCGGCGGAACCCCCCGGACACCAGGCCGCAGGCAAAACCCAGGCGCCGCAAGGTCCGTATGGTGGTGCGGGCGCCGGGCATCAGTTCCAAAGCATCGGCGATCTCGTCGACCACGCTGGCGGGCAGACCCGCCAGCGTTGCCACCCGCTGCTCGAGCGACTGCGCAAAGTCCAGCTCGCCGCGCATCGCGGCGTCGGTGATCGCGGCGACCTTGCCCTCGGCGCCCGCCCGGGCCGCCAGCATCTCGATGACCTCGCCCTGCACCAGCGTCGAGTCGACGTCAAACACGATGAGCCGCTTGGCGCGTCGTTCCAGGCTGTAGGCCTCGACCGCCACGTCGACCTGTTCCTCGCTGGACACCCGGTTCAGGGCGGTCCGCAGCGCCCCGTCCGCGCCCGGCGGCACCGAGACCCGCAGCTCCAGACCGATCACCGGATAGTCCGAAACACCGCGGATCAGGTCGATGTTGACGCCCAGCTCTGCGACCTCACGGGCCACCGCGCCGAACGCGCTGGCGGTAATGGGCCGGCCCAGCACGTAAATGGTGTGCGTCGAGGGCTCGCGCATGATGGTCACGTCGTCGCTGCGCTCGATGCTGACATCGAGGTCCAACTCGCGGATGGCCGATTCGACGTCATCGCGCAACTGCGCGCTATCGGCGACTTCGGCCGGGCAGCACACCAGCACGCCCAGTGTCAGACGGCGCCGGATCACCACCTGCTCGACGTTGAGCAACTCGACTCCGTGCCGCGACAGCGCCTCCAACAGGTTCGCTGTCACGCCTGGTTGATCCACGCCGGTGACGGTGATCAACACCGACACTTTCGGTGGCGCGTTCACTCCCGACAGCTGTCGCTACTGCTCAGCAGTCGAGCGATCGGGTTCGGTTCGCGGACCGAAGCCCTTGGGCGACTCGAGAGCCGTGGCGTGGCGGCCCACGTGCGCCTCAGCGCGAAGCCGCTCCACCATGTGTGGGTAGTGCAATTCGAATGCCGGGCGCTCCGAACGGATCCGGGGCAGCTCGGTGAAGTTGTGCCGCGGCGGCGGGCAGCTGGTCGCCCACTCCAGAGAGTTGCCATAGCCCCACGGGTCGTCGACCGTGACGACCTCGCCGTAACGCCAGCTCTTGAAGACGTTCCAGACGAACGGGAACATCGACGCGCCCAGGATGAAGGCGCCCACCGTGGAGGCGACGTTGTAGGGCTGGAAGCCGTCGCTGGGCAGGTAGTCGGCATAGCGACGCGGCATGCCGAGATCGCCCAGCCAGTGCTGCACCAGGAAGGTGGTGTGGAACCCGATGAAGGTCAGCCAGAAGTGGAGCTTGCCCAATCGCTCGTCGAGCAGCCGGCCCGTCATCTTCGGGAACCAGAAGTACACCCCTGCGAACGTGGCGAACACGATGGTGCCGAACAGCACGTAGTGGAAGTGCGCGACCACGAAATAGCTGTCTGTCACGTGGAAGTCCAGCGGCGGGCTGGCCAGCAGCACGCCGGTCAGACCACCCAGCAGGAAGGTGAGGAGGAAGCCGATGCAGAACAGCATCGGCGTCTCAAAGGTCAACTGCCCCTTCCACATCGTGCCGATCCAGTTGAAGAACTTGATCCCGGTCGGCACCGCGATCAGATAGGTCATGAACGAGAAGAACGGCAGCAGAACGGCTCCCGTGGCGAACATGTGGTGCGCCCACACCGCGACCGACAGGGCGGCGATCGACAGGGTCGCGTAGACCAGGGTGGTGTAACCGAAGACCGGCTTGCGCGAGAACACCGGGAAGATCTCGGTCACGATGCCGAAGAACGGTAGCGCGATGATGTACACCTCGGGGTGACCGAAGAACCAGAACAGGTGTTGCCACAACAAGACTCCGCCATTGGCCGCGTCGTAGACATGGGCACCTAGATGTCGATCGGCGGCCAGCCCGAACAGCGCCGCTGTCAGGATCGGGAACGCGATCAGAATCAGGATCGAGGTGACCAGGATGTTCCAGGTGAAGATCGGCATCCGGAACATCGTCATCCCGGGCGCACGCATGCACACCACAGTGGTGATCATGTTGACCGCACCCAGGATGGTGCCCAGACCCGCGACGATCAGGCCGGTGATCCAGAGGTCGCCCCCGGCGCCGGGTGAGTGCACGGCATCAGACAGGGGCGTGTATGCGGTCCAGCCGAAATCGGCGGCCCCGCCCGGCACAATGAAACCGGAGGCCGCGATCAACCCGCCGAACAGGAACAGCCAGAAGGAGAAGGCGTTCAGTCGGGGGAAGGCCACGTCTGGCGCGCCGATCTGCAACGGCAGCACCAGGTTGGCGAATCCGAACACCACCGGGGTGGCATACAGCAGCAGCATGATCGTGCCGTGCATGGTGAACAGCTGGTTGAACTGTTCGTTCGACAGGAACTGCAGCCCGGGAGCGGCGAGCTCGGTGCGCATCAGCAACGCCATCAGCCCGCCTATGAAGAAGAAGGCGAAGCAGGTGACCGTGTACATGATGCCGATCATCTTGTGATCGGTGGTGGTGATCAGTTTGTAGACGAGGTTCCCTTTGGGGCCCATGCGGTCCGGGTACGGACGAACGGCCTCGAGTTCACCCAAGGGGGGCGCTTCGGCTGTCAACAGCTTCTCCAAACATCCAGATCGGACACTGGCCCAAAAATCGGTATTGAGACGAATCTTAGCCGTCGATTATGGTGCCGTCAGGGCTGGTCCTACAAACTGTCGTAAATGGCTCGCCGATGCGGCGTGTCCGTCGGCGCGGAGCCGTCACGCTGGCTGAATGGTGGCGACCCGCGTCGCCCGGCTCCGCCGCGCTCGCGATCGCCATGCTGGCCGGATGTTAGCGTCTGACGCGTGTTGTTCGGCGCCCTCAGGCCCGCCCGGCCGGCCGCGACGACCGCGGTTGCGGCGGCGCTCATCGTGGCCTGCGGGGGCTGCGGATCCGGTAAGCACACCGGCGAGACGCCGGCCCGTTCCCTGGTCACCCCCACCACCCAAATCGCCGGCGCCGGCGTGCTCGGAAACGACCGCCGCCCCGACAACTCGTGCGCGCGAGACGCCGCCGCGGCGGAACCGGGCTCCGCGAAACGGCCAGTCCACAACGCCGCAGGCGTCGAACCGGACGTCGTGCAGGTGCCCGCCGACCCGCAGCGCATCGTGGTGCTCTCCGGCGACCAGCTCGACACGATATGTGCGCTGGGCCTGCAGTCGCGGGTGGTCGGTGCGGCATTACCGGACGGGTCCTCGAGTCAACCCGCGTATCTTGGTGGCGCGGTGCACGCCGTACCCGCGGTCGGGACCCGCTCCCACCCGGACCTGAACGCGATCACCGCCGCCCACCCCGACCTGATCCTGGGGTCCCAGGGTCTGACGCCGACGCTGTATCCGCAGCTGACCGCGATCGCCCCGACGGTGTTCACGGCCGCACCGGGCGCGGCGTGGCAGGACAACCTGCGCGCCGTTGGCGCCGCAACCGGCCGCGGTGCCGCGGTAACCGGGTTGATCAGCGGTTTTTCCCAGCGTGCCACCGACGTCGGCGCGCGGCATGACGCTTCCCATTTCCAGGCGTCGATCGTGCAGCTGACGACGGGCACGATCCGGGTATACGGCGCCAACAACTTTCCCGCCGGCGTGCTCGGTGCGGTTGGCGTGGACCGGCCGGCCTCTCAGCGGTTCACCGACAAGCCCTACATCGAGATCGCGGCCACCGACGCGGACCTGGTGAAGAATCCTGACCTATCGATGGCGGACGCCGACGTCGTCTACGTGTCCTGCGACAGCCCGGCCGCCGCCGATCGGGCCGCCACGATCCTCGACAGCAACCCGTGGCGCAAGCTGTCGGCCAACCGGGATAACCGGGTCTACATCGTCAACAACGAGATATGGCAAACAGGCGAAGGCCTGATCGCCGCCCGCGGCATCCTCGACGATTTGCGCCTGGTGAACGCACCGATCAACTGACGGCGCCCGACCAAAACGCATACATCGTCACAACGTGATATTCGCCCGGGCGTTGGCGGAATAACTTTTACCCTAGCTAAACTTCTTAGTTGACGTATCGAATCGAAGAGGGATTTTTCATGAGCACAGTTTCGGCGTACGCGGCCACCTCGCCGACGGCACCGCTGACCAAGACCACCATCGAGCGACGTGAGCCGGGTCCACACGATGTGGCCATCGACATCAAGTTCGCCGGGATCTGCCACTCCGACATCCACACGGCCAAAGGCGAATGGGGCACACCGCATTACCCGCTGGTGGTGGGCCACGAGATCGCCGGCGTCGTCACCGCAGTCGGATCCGACGTCACCAAGCACAAGGTCGGCGACCACGTCGGCGTCGGCTGCATGGTGAATTCCTGCGGGCAGTGCAGGAGTTGTAATGCCGGCCTCGAGCAGTACTGCAGCCGAGGCACGATCTTCACCTATAACGCCACTGACAAGGACGGCACGACGACCCAGGGCGGCTACAGCCAGGCGATCGTCGTTGACGAAAACTTCGTCTTGCGCATCCCCGACTCGCTGCCGCTGGACAAGGCGGCGCCGCTGCTGTGCGCGGGCATCACGCTGTTCTCCCCGCTGCGGCACTGGAAAGTCTGCCAAGACACCCGCCTGGCGATCATCGGCCTCGGCGGGCTGGGCCACATGGGCGTCAAGCTCGGCGCGGCGATGGGCGCCGAAGTGACGGTGCTGTCGCAATCACTAAAGAAGATGGAGGACGGGCTGCGGCTGGGCGCCAAGCACTACTACGCCACCGCCGAGCGCGAAACGTTCAAGAAATTGCGCAACAGCTTCGACGTCGTCCTGAACACCGTCTCGGCGAACCTGCACCTCAATGACTATCTGAGCCTGCTCGACGTCGACGGCACGCTTGTCGAGTTGGGCATTCCCGAACACCCCATGGAGGTAGGTGCGTTCTCGCTTGCGCTGGCGCGCCGCAGCCTATCGGGGTCGAACATCGGCGGCATCGCCGAGACCCAGGAGATGCTGGATTTCTGCGCCGAGCACGACGTGACGCCCGAAATCGAGCTCATCGAGCCCGACTACATCAACGAAGCCTACGAGCGCGTCCTGTCCAGCGACGTGCGCTACCGCTTCGTCATCGATATCTCGAAGCTGTAGGCACGCTGCCGTGCTTACAGCGCGACGCCCGGAGCGCTGTTCGAGGCCACACCGCGAGCGGCGATCTCCGCGGCCTCACCCCACTCGTCACCGGGGATGACTTCGCTGACGTCGATGCCGGCCAGCGGCCATCCGGCCGCCGCAAGCCTGGCGGCGACCCGGATGATGTTCTCCGGCCCGGCGTCGTAGTGCGTCATGTCGGAGATGAAATGGGCGATCTCGTCACGGTCGATAACGCCGTCGGCGATCGCCGCGGAGCCGTTGACGGCGATGTTGTGGACCACCTCGGCGATTTGTTCCTCGGTCAATGGGGTGCTGCGCAGCAGCGCCAACAGCGGCACGCGGTCGGGCCCGGGGACGCCCTCGGGGTAGCCCGCGCGCAGCCAGCGCAGCACGGAGCGGCAGAAGTTGCTGGTGTGAGAGGCGGCGGTATTCGTCACCCCAACAGTGTCAGGGCAGCCGTGTCGCCCGCGCTACCGCGGCGCAAGTCCGTCCAGACAATTCATACGCCGTTTACCCGGCTAGACCTGTCCTTCGCCGTGCACGATCCCGCTGGCAGTTACGCCTGGTTGTCGAGTGCGCCATGTGGCCACAGCAAGCGCAGTGCTCTCGTGAGGACCACGGGCTACTGGCACTGGTCAACGTGATTTTCTAAGGTCGGCGCCCTTCTTGCAGAGTACAGTCGAGCCATGACGACTCCGTCCGCGAAGAACCGGAAACCCCCCATTGTTTCTGTGAGTATTGGGAACCCGAATAATTCGGCGCCGAGCGTTCCGAGGCCGTCTGATCCGGCCGAGTCGTTTCAACGCGGCATCGGCGCCCGCTTGCGGGGAATGGGCCTGGGGGTGCAGACTCAGCCCCTTCGGGAGATGCGCCTCCAAATGGGTCTGGACATGCAGGTTGTCTACTTCATGGTCCGCGTGCCGGTGGCCGGCGGCGTAACGCTGCGCTTGCCGGTGATGGCGACTTTCAAACCCAGGATCTATTCGCCGACGCAGGCGCAACATCTCTCCGAATAGCGTGCCTACCCGTAGCTTGATCGAGTACGTGATTCCGCTGTTCAAGGTAAATCAACCGGGGGAACGGGCATGGTAGCCGAGAATGACGGTGAGCACGGGCGCGACGTGAGCATCCCCACCGATTCGGGTGGCGAAAGCATCGCTACGCAGGCCGTGAACGTGGGTCTTGAGGTGTTCAGCGTGGTCATGTCGTTTCTTACCTGCGGAGCACTCCACATATACAGTGACCTACCGGGTGGCGAGAAGGTCGGCCGGACGTCGTTTATCCAGGCGATCGTCAGTATCTTCCGCCACCACGACGATGACATGCGCACAATGGACGGGACTTCACCGGGCAGTGCCGAAGCCTGATCGAGCCCGTCCACGGCAAGCCTCCGCGCTGGATGGGATGTCAAAACCGTTGCCGCGCATTTGGTTAGCGATTTCGTCGACGGATTCTGGCGCTTACTGACCAGCGGCATTCGCCATGGCAGCATCGATCGGGGGGCACGGCGAAGCGATCCAGGGGCCGGGAGAAGCGCTGATGTCGGCAGTATGCGGACGCCCCGTCGCATTCGACCGACTCGCCGCCCCGGGGTTGCTTCTACTGCAGTCTCGCCTCACCTGATTCGCGGCCGAGCATAGGCGGCGTCATTCAGCAGGGTCACTGACGAGTCAGAAGTCCCAGTCCTCGTCCTCGGTGACGACGGCCTTGCCGATCACGTACGACGAGCCCGAGCCGGAGAAGAAGTCGTGGTTCTCGTCGGCGTTGGGTGACAGCGCGGACAGAATCGCCGGGTTGACGTCGGTCTCGTCGCGCGGGAACAGCGCCTCGTAACCGAGGTTCATCAGCGCCTTGTTGGCGTTGTAGCGCAAGAATTTCTTGACGTCCTCGGTCAGCCCGACCTCGTCGTAGAGGTCCTGGGTGTACTCGACCTCGTTGTCGTAGAGCTCGAAGAGCAGCTCGTAGGTGTAGTCCTTGAGCTCCTGCTTGCGCGTGTCGTCGACCAGCGCCAGGCCGCGCTGGTACTTGTAGCCGATGTAGTAACCGTGCACGGCCTCGTCGCGGATGATCAGGCGGATCATGTCGGCCGTGTTGGTCAGCTTGGCGCGGCTCGACCAGTACATCGGCAGATAGAAGCCGGAGTAGAACAGGAAACTCTCCAGCAGGGTGGAGGCGACCTTGCGCTTGAGCGGTTCGTCGCCCTTATAGTACTGCATGACGATCTCGGCCTTGCGCTGCAGGTTGGGGTTTTCCTCCGACCAACGGAACGCGTCATCGATCTCGGCGGTCGAGCACAGCGTGGAGAAGATGTTGCTGTAGCTGCGCGCGTGCACGGACTCCATGAAGGCGATGTTGGTGTAGACCGCTTCTTCGTGCGGGGTCAACGCGTCCGGGATGAGGCTGACCGCCCCGACCGTGCCCTGGATCGTGTCCAGCAGCGTCAAGCCGGTGAAGACCCGCATGGTCATCTGCTTTTCGTGGGCAGTCAGGGTGCCCCAGGACGGCAGGTCGTTGGACACCGGCACCTTCTCGGGCAACCAGAAGTTGCCGGTCAGCCGGTCCCAGACCTCGGCGTCCTTTTCGTCTTGCAGTCGGTTCCAGTTGATCGCCGAAACGCGGTCGATCAGCTTCATGTTTTCGCTCACCAGAACCCCACTTCATACGCCATTTTTGCAGCCGGATCGTTTGCTGCTCTTGGACCTCAAACACTACCCCTGGGGGCCGACAAGCCGCCGCAGCACAAGAAGTAGTGTTCAGCGTGTCGCCCGAACCGGCACTGCCTACATGCCTAAGTGCGTGCGAAGCACCTCCGTGACGGCCTCCGGCGGCCCACTCACGTCGACCTGCGCGGCGCCCTGGCGCCCGAAAAGATACAGTACGAGTTCGCCCTGCCCACCGCTGAGTCGCGCCGTGGGTTTACCCGTCCGAACCGTCACCCGCTCCTTGGTTTCGGCCCACTCGATCTCGAGCCCGCACACGCGCAGCCGCCGACTCAGGAAGCGGCCGCCGCGGCAAACGTTGTGCCACAGGCCAGCGTCCATCGCGGGAAACAGGTTGCGGGGACCTCGCCCGTTGGCGTGGCGGACGTCCTCGGGATGGAAGAACTCGTTGAGATTCGCGCTGCGGCGCACCCATCCGATCCGGAAGAAGCCGACGGGCGGGCCGGACCGGATCCGCGCGACCAGCCACGCGAAATCCCGCCGGCATGCCAATCCAGCGCGACGCCGCTCGGCGAATCGCTGGAACGGGCCCGGCATAACGATGCACGCGCGCTCAACCCCCGCGTCGCATAAGGGGTAGGCAAGGCCGGCCAAAACATGTACCATTTGGTACATGTTTACCGAAGACAGCATCGAGATCGACGCGCCACCGCAGCTGGTATGGGACGTCTTCAGCGCTGTCGAGCGCTGGCCGGAGTGGACCGCGTCGGTGACTTCCCTGGTGGGGCAGGACGGTCCCGCCCTCGCCGTGGGCCGGCGGTTCGCGATCAAGCAGCCCGGCATGCAGAAGCTGGTCTGGCAGGTCACCGGGGTCGACCCGGGCACGTCCTGGACCTGGGTCCAGCGCACCCCCGGCGCGAAGGTCATCGCGCGCCACTTCGTGACCGCCCGGCCCGACGGCGGCACGCTGGTGCGCCAGGAACTCGACCAGCGCGGCGTACTTGGCGCGCTGGTCGGGCGGTTGATGGTCAAGAAGACCAAGCGCTTCCTCGAGATGGAGGCCCGGGGCCTCAAGGCGCGGTCTGAGCAACTCAGCCGCGCCGATGGCGCGCACTCCTGACGCCCAGCGGCGCCGGCAACTGCTCGACGCGCTGATCGAAGAGTTCGCCGCCGGCGGCATCGGCGACCGTTCCCTACGCGAGGTGGCCGGCGCGGTGGGCACCAGCCATCGAATGCTGTTGCACCACTTCGGGTCCCGCGAGGATCTGCTGGTGGCGATCGTCGAGGAGGTCGAGCGCCGCCAGATGGCTGTCGTCCCCGATCTGCCGATGAACCCGGCCGACGGCTTCGCCGCGATGTGGGCCGACGTTCGACTTCCCGACCTACGCCAGCTGGAGCGGCTCTTCTTCGAGTGCTACGCGCGCGCTGCCCAGGGCGAAAAGCCTTTCGCGCGAATGGTTCCCGGTGCCGTCGACGGCTGGCTGCGGGAAGTCGAGAAAATCGCCGACGCCCCAGTGGACCCCGCGATGGTGAGGTTGGGGCTTGCCGTCACCCGGGGCTTGCTCCTCGACCTGGTGGCCACCGACGATGAGGCCGGCGTGGACGCTGCCGCGCGGGCATTCATCGGGCTCTTGGCAGCAGCGAGATGAGCGTGTCGACGAGTTCCTCGGCGTTGGTGTGCCACTTGTCCAGATCCATGTGGCCGCTTAAGTCCAAACCCGTGATGCCGTGGGCGCTGGTCAAAATGAGGGCCCCGTAGCGTCGCGCGTGCTGCGCACCCGTGATGCGACCAACTATCTCGAGAAACAGATCCTGCGCGCGTTCGGCCACCCGGATCGCTTCAGTCGGATCACCGGCGGGTGGGGTGAACATCAGGCGGTAGAGGTGCGGGCGGGTGCGCCCGATCGCGATCAGCGACAGCAGGCCGGTGCGCAACGACTCTTCGGGCGGTTCGCTGCTATTGGCCAATATTTCGAGCGCGTCGGCCAATTCGCTCAAAGCGTTGGTGGCCAGGACTGCCAGCAGCGCATCCTTGTCGGCGAAGTGGCGATACGCCGCCGAGCGCGACACCCCACTGCGAGCACCCACCTCACGCAGCGTGACCGCCTCGACCCCGCCGAGGTCGAGCAGGACCCCGGCCGCCTCGATCAGCGACCTGCGGGTCGCCGCGGCGCTCTCGGCCCGTGTCGTCACTCGGCGAGCATAAGCCGATGCGTGGCCGCCGACTTGCAGTTGACAACGTCAACTCAACTGTTATTTTGAGATGACAGCGTCAACTCAAACCCCCCACCCGGACGGAGCCCGCCATGAATTCCTCGCATACCGACCGTCACGAACTGATCGTCGTGACCGGCGCTTCGACCGGCATCGGCGCGGCCACGGCTAAAGAGCTGGCCCGCAAAGGTTTTCATGTGCTGGCAGGCGTACGCCGCGAGGCCGACGCCGAAACGTTGCGCGGCTTGGGCATCGAAGGGATCGAGCCGCGCATCCTCGACATCACCGTCGAATCAAACGTGGCTGCCATCGCCGCGCGAATCGCCGATGACCCGCGCCCCCTTCGCGCGCTGGTCAACAACGCCGGGATCGCGATCAATGCGCCGGTTGAAACGCTGCCGATCGACCAGTGGCGCCGGCAGTTCGAGGTGAATCTGTTCGGCCACATTGCGATCACCCAGGCGCTCTTGCCGGCCCTGCTGCGCAGCTCGGGCACGGTCGTGAACATCAGTTCCGTCGGCGGCAAGGTGGTCTTGCCGACCTACGGCGCCTATGCCGGTTCGAAGTTCGCCCTCGAGGCCGTCAGCGACGCCCTGCGTCGTGAGGTCACAGACCTGGGCGTCAAGGTGGTCGTCGTCGAACCCGGCGCGGTCAAGACCGAGATCGCCGAGCGTGGAATCGCCACGGCGGAGGAACTGATGGCCGACATGACCGCCGGCCAACTCGCCCGCTACGGCGATGTCACGACGGCCGTCACGGCACAGGCGCGGTCGTTCAAGGATATTGGCGTTCCGGCCGAACACGCCGCGAAGGTGATCGCCAAGGCCGCGACCGCGTCTCGCCCCCGGACTCGCTACACCGTCGGACGCGACGCTGCGATCCTCGTGCGACTCAGCCGCGTCATCTCCGACCGGGTCCTGGACCGCATCGTGCGCCGCAATCTTCGGTCTTTTACCAAAGGCCCGGCTCTAAACGGCCGCCGCGCGGCGGTCGGCGTGTGAACCTTTGCCAACCCCGAAGAACTGGTACTCGTCGAGCTTGACCGAGCGAGTCGCCCGCCAGTACTCCCAGGTGTAGCCGCCCCAGAGCACCGTGTTCTTGCCGTGCTCGTCCAGATACCAGCTGCTGCAACCGCCGCTGTTCCACACCGACGGGCCCAGCCTGCGTTGCAACTCGTCGTTGAACTTGTCCTGGGCGGCGCGGGTTGGAGCCAGCGCCTGCGCGCCCAGCTTGTCGCAAGTCGCGATAGCGTCTGCGACGTAACGGATCTGGGATTCGATCATGAACACCACCGAGTTGTGTCCCAGCCCGGTGTTGGGTCCCAGCAGGAAGAACAGGTTGGGCACGTCGGCGACGGTGATGCCGCGGTGCGCGCCGATGCCCTCGCGGTTCCAGCGGTCCACCAGGTCCTCGCCGTGCAGTCCCTTGATCTGGACGTAGGTGTAGGAGTCGGTGACGTGGAAGCCGGTGGCGTACACGATCACGTCGGCCTGGCGGTGGGTGCCGTCGGCCGTGACGATGCCGTCGGCGGTGATCCTCGAAATGTGGTCGGTGACCAGTTCGGTCTTGGGGTCGGCGACCGCGCCGTAATAGGTGGAGGAGTTCAGGATTCGCTTGCAGCCGATGCGGTAGTTCGGGATCAGCTTGCGCCGCAGCTCCTTGTCCTTGACCGAGCGGCGAATGTTGTATTTGCAGTAGGACTCGATGAACTTGAGCAGGTTCGGCCGTTTGGTCATGCCGATGGCCAGCGCTTCCTGGCTCCAGTAGATCGCGAGCCGGACCATCGCGCGCAGGCCGGGCACGTTCTCCATGGCCCGGCGCACGGCCGATGGGATCTCGGGGTTCGAGCGCGGGACCACCCACGGCGGAGTGCGTTGGTAGAGCTGAAGTTCGGCGACCTGTCCGACGATCTCCGGCACGATCTGGATCGCACTCGCGCCGGTTCCGATCACCGCCACCCGCTTTCCGGTCAGGTCGACACTGTGGTCCCACTCCGCGGAATGGAAAGCGGCGCCGCGAAATTCGTCTCGTCCCTGGATGTCGGGCATGGACGGGATGTGGAGCGCGCCGGCACCCGAGATCAGGAATTGCGCGACGTACTCGCGCCCGTCCGCGGTGAACACGTGCCAGCGGTTCTCGTCATCATCCCAGTGGGCACGGTCAACCAGCGAGTTGAATTCGACGTAGCGGCGCAGGCCGTACTTCTCGGTGACACCTTTGAGGTAGTCCCAAATCTCGGGCTGGAAAGAGAACGGGTTTTTCCAGTCGGGCTTCGGTTCGAACGAGAACGAGTACAGATGCGACGGGATGTCGCAGGCGCACCCGGGGTAACTGTTGTCTCGCCACGTGCCGCCGATGTCGTCGGCCTTTTCCAGGATGACGAAACCGACGCCCTGCTTCTGCAGCGCGATGGCCATCCCCAGGCCGGAGAATCCGGTCCCGATGATGACGGCGCGCGTGTGCACCGGCCTTTGGGCGGTAGCCCCCGGGATTGTCTCGGTTTGTGTCACGACGTCGGTCACGGTCGATCGGTCCTTCTATCCAGGCCTACGGGTCGGCGTTAGCCAGCGTATTCGCCTGCGCCCCGGCTGACGCAGATACCCAGTACCCAGGGTATCGGTTGGGACGAGTGTTATCGATGGCCGCGACGGTTGTCAACGGCGCTGCTCGCTCAGCTCACAGCCGGGTTGCCGGCCACCATGTCGTGAATCGGCAGGTCAGGATTCATCGTGATACCCAGGGCCTCGGCGGTGCCGACGATCACTCCCATCATGATCGTCGTCAAATGCGCGACGAACTGCTCGCGCGACATCAGCCGCGGGCTGTCCGGCTCGGGACCCAGCCACCACTCGGTGGCCGACGCGGCACAGCCGAACGCCGCGTGCCCGGCGAGTTCGACCGCCGCGTGGTCGAGCTCCATCTCGCTGAGCTCGCTGTCGAACATGTCGGCCACGGCCAGGGTGATTCCACGTCCCTCGTTGAGGACCTGGGGGGTGGCCGCCGACCGGCCCTGGATGAACACGCGCAGCACGTTGGGATGCTTGTCGACCAGGATCACGTACTCCTCGACGCTGCGCCGAATCACCTCGCGGGCCGAGTCGGTCCTCAGGTCGATGGACGGAAAGATCGCTGCCCACAGCATGTCGCGCAGCCGCTCCCCGATCGCCTCGAACAGGTCCGATTTGTCGTGAAAATGGCGGTAGATCTTCGGTTTGGCGGTGCCGGCCTCCTCGGCGATTTCTCGCACCGACAGCTCGGGCCCGAGGCGGTCGATCGCGCGGAAGGCCGCGTCGACGATTTCGTTGCGCACTTTCTTGCGGTGCTCGCGCCAGCGTTCGCTGCGCGCGTCGACCTTGGCCCCGGGCTTGGCGCTGGGGTGGGGTCTAGAAGGTCGAGGCATTCTCACCACGTCAAGCACTTTACCTCGTCGCCGCTTCTGACCTGGGCAGACTGGCGCAGAGCTCTGCGGCCATCTCAGTACGCTGCCCGCAGCACCTCGCTGGGAGACCGGCCGAATTGTCTGCGGTAATCGGCGGCGAACCGGCCCAGGTTGCCGAACCCCCAGCGGTAGGCAATGGCCGCGACGGTCACTCCCTCCTCGACGGAGGCCTGCCGCAGATCGGTATGCGCGCGGGCGAGACGAACAGATCTCAGATACGCCATCGGAGTCGTATCGAGGTGTTTGCGGAAAGCTTCCTGCAGGGCGCGAGTGCTCACCCGCGCCGCGACCGCGACGTCACCTATGCGGACATCCTCGGCGGCGGTCGCCTCGAGATAGGCGATCGCGCGGCGGAGGGCCGCCGGTCGGACGTTGCCGCCGGGACACATGCCGGCGGAGTGAGCGATCTCGGGATAGGCCTCGACGACGCTGGCCACCAACGTCCGAATCAACTGGCCGCGCAGTAGCGCCCCGGACGTCAGGAGTCCGCTAGGCCCGGCATTACGAAGCAGGAAGTGCATCATCTTCGCAACAGCCATCGTTCCCGTCTTCGACGGACGCCGGCTCAAGGGTATTCGGATCGGTCCCGGCTCATCCATCGCAACGAGTTCGGCAACCGCCGTCTCGAATTCCGTCCGAGGAAGCATCACGTTGAACAGGTTGCAGTTTTCTTCCCAGCGCAGCTGGTACACAGTGTGCGCATCCAGGATCACGTGCTCGCCGGGCGGCACGAGCCGTTCGGCGCGCCCGGCACGGGCCACGAAGCGCCCGCTAATCTGTTGTGACACAAGGACGAACTCGTCGAACGGCAGCGGATCAACCCAAGCAGTACCGGATCCGAAGGACGTGGAATTGACGCCGAACCCCGTGGCGCCCCCCTCCGCATGCCGCGCCCGGAACCTTGACAGGCTGCCGCCGACGGTCAACCGGTGGGGACAGTAGGCGGACGTGAGTTGAGTGCGCGCCTCGTCTGGATCGGAGGTATCCGTCCGGATGCGGAGACTCTCGATCATGATTGCTCCCGTTGGTGGCGCTACCGCGGGCCGCGCCCGCCCCGTTATTCGGATTCGGCAATTCTATTAGGACGCCGGGACCGCATCGCTCCGCTCGGGCGGCGCACGCAGTGATCTTCGTTACTTCATCCGTTCTGGGGCAACATCCGTCATGGCGCCAAGAGATCTGGGCGATCCTAACCTCGCAGGATTCGCCCGCGCTGACCCACGAACGTGTTCAGGCGACCGTCGGTGCTCCGACGGCCGGCAACACGTTGTGGTTGAGGCGGAACATGTTGGTCGGGTCGTACATTTCTTTGACGGCCGCCAGGCGCTCGTAGCGCTCACGACCGTAGATCGCGAGCCCGTCACCCGCTTCGTCTGGAGCAAGGTTGTTCACCAGCCGCCGGTCGCCCCGCCACGGCGCCATGCCGTCGAGCAGCGCTGCGACCGACTCTTTGAGCCGTTGCTCCTCCGCCAGCGGGCCAACTTCAACGCCCAACAAGACATATGGCAGGCCCCTGGTCGCCACCGAGTTGGGTACCGCCGGCTCCCGGTCCCATGCGCCCCCCAGGGCACGCAATTCAGCTATCCACATCGTTGTGTCGGAATCCGGACCGACGAGTGCGACCAGTTCATCCTGTGCCTCGGCGGGGAACTCCCGCAACATGATGCTGCGTTCGTAGTAGGGCAATGGCTTGGTTGGCTCGCTGTGGATGGATGCGACGTCGCTGTACGGCATCTCCGCGACCGTGTCCATGATCGCCGGAGCTATCGCCCGCAGCGGCGCCACCATTCGTTCGCCGTCCTCGGCCGTGCCGGTGTAGGCGATCCGCAAAGCCACAGTGAAGACGCCACGTAACTGGTCGGGCACCCCAGGCATCGACGGCAGCCGCAACGCGGCGAAAGACGTGCCCATGGTTTCCGGCGTGTGGGGGTGCCACGCGGCCCAGGCGTGTAGCACGTCGGCCATCCGCTCCCCCGGGAAATAAAGGCTGCCGCCGTAGAGGCGGGACACCGGGAACAAATCGAATTCCAGTGACGTGACCACCCCGAAGTTACCTTTGCCGCCGCGCAGCGCCCAGAACAGCTCGGGGTCGGATTCCGCGTCAACATGGCGCAATTCGCCGTCTGCGGTCACCACGTCAAGCGAACGCACGTGGTCCGCAGCGTAACCGTGGGAGCGGCCCAGGGTCGGGCTCAGACCGCCTCCGAGGGTGTACCCGCAGACCCCCACCGTCGGGTTGGACCCATTCAACGGTGCCAGCCCGACCCTGGTGGCCTTCTGGACAACCTCCGCCCAGATGGCTCCGGCGCCGACTTTCGCGGTGCGGCCCACCCTGTCGATGACGACACCATTCATCTTGTGGGTCGTGATCAAAACGGCACCCTGTGCCGTGCCGACGACCTGATGGCCGGTAGTTTTCACCAAAACCGGCCGGCGCTGTCCCGCCGCGAAACGAACGGCCGCCCGAACGTCAATCACGCTGTGCGCCACCACAATCACAGCGGGCAGGAGCTCGTGATTGAGGTTGAAAACCGCGCGTTCGTCGTCATATCCCGCATCACCCGGCAGCAGAACCGACCCGGCCACCGCCGTTGCCAGGGCTGCGGTGGCGTCGGGCCGAACTGGTGGTAAGGACGCGTCATCGACGCTCATGGCGGACAACCTCTTTCGTATCGGGATACATTTGCGGGCAGGCAACTGGGGTTCCGGATCTGACGCTCGGCGTGGTAACTGTCTGCACACCGTTCACGGCCCGACGGTTGCGCCGACTAAGGTGGCTTGCCGTCTGGTACTCCTGCGCACGGGCCTGGTGCGAATCACTCTGGGCCACCAGAAGAACGGCCCGAGCAGGCGCGCGAGCGCGGGCGTGATGAACGAACGAACGATAAGCGTGTCCAGCAGCAGACCCAGGCCGATGATGGAACCCATCTGGCCGATGTTGACCAGGTCGCTGGAAACCATCGCCGTCATCGTGACTGCGAAAACCAGTCCGGCGGTGGTGACCACCTTGCCGGAATTGGCCACCGCTCTGATCAGACCGGTGTTGAGGCCTGCTTTGCTTTCCTCCAGGTAGCGGACGATGAGCAGGAGGTTGTAATCCGAACCAACCGCGACCAGGATGATGAAGGTCAAGGGCAGGTTCAACCAGCTCAGTGGGATACCGAGGAAGTGCTGCCACACGAGGACTGACAGTCCGAATGCGCCGGAATAGGAGAATGCCACTGTTCCAACGATGACCAGGGCCGCGATCACGCTTCTGGTGATGAGCAGCATCACCAAGAAGATCAATGCGAAAGCTGCTGTGGCCGCGATGATCAGGTCCATTCTCGCCGCTTCCTGGATATCCCAATACGTCGCCGCGGCGCCTCCGAGATACACCCGGGCTCCGGCCAGCGCGGTGCCCTTCAAGGCTTCCTTTGCTGCCGGAAGGTAGGTCTGATCGTGTTTGATCCCTTCGGGGGTCAGGGCTTCCCCGTCGTGGTAGACCATGTATCGCGCGGCCTTGCCGTCTGGGGAGACAAAGAATCTCAAGTCGATCTGGAAATAAGGATTGCTGAATGCGTCCGGTGGCAGATAGAAGAATTCATCGTTCTTGGAACTGTCGAAGGCATACCCGAGGTCCATCATCTGCCGGCTCAGCTCATCAAGCTGAGCCAACTGCGGCACTATCGTGTTGTGCTCGGTCAGGATGATCTTGTGTAGCTCCTCGAGAGACTCCACGTTGTGGCCGAGGAGGTCGACGAGTTGGGGCGTGACGGCATCCTGGATCATTGCCGCCTTGAGATTTTTGTCCATCTGGTCCGCTAACTGGTCGATCTTGTCGGTCGCGTCGAACAGCGATTGCATCGAATTACAGATTGGGATGTCGAAACAGTGCTTCTCCCAATAGAAATAGCTCCGGATCGGCCGCCAGAAGTCGTCGAAGTCGGCGATGTTATCCCGCAGTGATTCTGTGACGTCCTTCATGCCTCGGGCGGCGTCGGCGGCGATATGAGCCGCTCCGGCCTGTTGTGACGTCAGCTCCTGTTGCTGACGCATCAGGCTCGTCATGCGGTCGGTGACGGCGGCCATGTCGGTAAGCCGGGTGTTGAGGTCAGTGAGGAACGGTAGGAGTTGCTTGATCTTGGTTCCCATCGTCCCCATGGCGTAGGTGAACGACGAATGCTCGAGTGGGGACCCCAACGGCCTTGTGGTGCTCTGGACCATCCCCACGCCGGGCGTGTGAAAAACACTGCGCGCCACGCGGTCCAGGGCAATCATGTCCGTGCTGTTCCGCATGTCGTGATCGGATTCCACCAGCAGCATATCGCCGTTGAGCCTGCTGACGGGAAAGTGCCTGTCGCTCGCCGCGTACCCTTGCTTGGATTGGATGTTATCGGCGATGTAAAGCCGGTCGTCATAATTTGGACGGTAGGTGGGCAGAGTGACCGACCCCACCAGCACTACCGCGCAACTCGCCAGCAGGACGCGGCCGGGCCAGCGCACGACCAGCGTTCCGACTTTGCGCCAAATCCCTTCCCCGGCCCGTTTTTTCGGCTCAAATGCACCGAAGCGACTACCCAGAGCGAGTAGAGCCGGACCAAATGTCAAGGCAGCCGTGACTGCGGTGAGCATGGCCACGGCGCAGGGAATGCCACAGGTATTGAAATAGTTGAGCCTGGTGAATTTAAGGCAGAATGTTGCGCCGGCCACCGCGAGACCAGATCCCAAGATGACGTGGGAGACGCCGCTCACAGCGGAATAGTAAGCGGTTTCGCGGTCTTCGCCGGCATGCCGTGCTTCGTGGTAGCGGCCGATCAAGAAGATCGCGTAATCGGTGCCCGCACCCAGGATCAGGGAGACAAGAATGTTCGAGGCGAACTCCGATATCTGGGTCCACCTGTGGAACGCGAGAAAGGCGACAATGCCACGCCCGCAGATCAATTCCATCATCACCATCGACAGGATGAGCAGCGCGGTCGTGATCGAACGATAGACGATCAGCAGCATCACGGTGATCAGGATGATGGTCACGAACATGATCGTGGCGAGGCTCTTGTTGCCGACCTCGAGCATGTCCGCCGACAGCGGCGCCGCACCCGAGACGTAGACTTTCAGTCCTGGTGGGGCGCTGATCTGCGAGACCAAATCTCGCACCGCATGGATCGACTCATCCGACAGCGACGATCCTTGGTTACCAGCAACCCGCACCAGCGTGTAAGAGGCTTTTCCGTCATTGCTCTGCACTCCTGCAGCGGTCGTTCCTTCTCCCCATAGGTTCATCACGTATTGAACGTGTCTGTCACGCTGCAGTTTCGCGACCAGCTTGTTGTAAAACGAGTGGTCGGATTCGTCGAGTTTGTGCGCGCCCTCCAGCACAACCATCAGCAGGCTGTTGCTATCGGATTCTTTGAACACCTCTCCGATGTGGATGAGCGCATGTGACGAGGGTGCGTCCACCGGAACCAGGGGCCCTCGGTTCGCCTCGGTGATCGGCTCGAGCTGCGGGACTATCGTGTTGACCAGCACCACGAGCGCGACCCAGGCCAGTACCACGAGCAAACAAAACTTGCGGATGGCCTGCGCGACAAACGGTTTAGGCGTGTCGATGGTCGCGTTGTCATGAATCATGCGGACAGCACCTGGCACCAGACTCCGGCATGCTCGCCGGTCGCGACGTGTTCAGAGCGCACCAGCCCGTCAACGGTGATCCTGCAGCCGACGTTTCCGCCAGCCACCTGCGCGATGATATCGGCGGTGGCCGTGGTCAAAATCGTTACTTCCGTGTGCGTCCATGGCAAGGCCGTGAAGTCGACCACCACGGGTTGAGAGTTCACGTCCCAATAGCTGGCTCTGCCCCATCCCGCCAAATCGCCGAACACCTCGTATTCGATGCGTTTCGGATTGAACTGCGTTATCGAGAACTTGTTGCCCGGGCTTCGTGTTCTGTCGTGCGAGCCGAAGCTCCCGTGAACGGAGTCGATGATGAGTCCCGCCATAGCGGCAACGGCGATCACAAGCGTTGGCAGCCAAAGCCGGCTGACCAGTCGACCTGCAGAAACGACCATGGTTGATGTGACCTTCCGAAGGGGGTTGGACAACATGCAAAGCACGAACCCAGCCCGGGCTCCACCAACGACGCGGATTCCATCTGCTGGCAACAGTTTCGACGTGCTTGGTGCTCACGCAGTGGCGTGAGCCGATCATTCGACCAAATGGGGGGCGAAGCGCCGCAGTTGTACCCCCATCCCGCCAACGCCCATCGGGACACGCGCGGAGGTCGTCGATGTCGCCGAGCCGGGCTTTTTGCTCCTTGCTGAGTAATGTTGAGGCTCAGTGAGCTTCACGAAATTAGATCCTTCTCGAAGTTGGACGGTCAGCTATGCGCCAAACGAGTCTCGCTCGTACTGGCCGCTCTGTGAACTAAAGCTATGGAGATGGGCGCCCCGCGTCTACCCGCATAACGCGGCCGATGGCCGGAATACGCGGTGGGGATGCCGGCCGTGACCTCTGGTCTTGAGGGCCCGCCACTCGCCGTCGTATGGTGCTCGGCATCGGCGACGAATCATCGAACCGCTGATAGTCCGAAAGTCAATGTCTGAACGAAATCGGTTGGGCCTCAGGGCCTGATGGGAGACCAGGCCTTGCCAAAATTCGAGTCATACGACTTCATCGTCGTAGGAGCAGGTACCGCCGGGTGCGTCTTGGCGCGCCGGCTGAGCGATGACAGCAACGTCCGCATCTTGCTTCTCGAGGCGGGGAGCGCTACCCTTCCGCCGGCCAGCGCGCAGCCGCCGCAATGGCCGACGTTGATCGGAAGTTCGTCCGACAGCGGGACTCTCACCACGGTGCAGGCGGCAACCGGCAGGGCGGTGCATCTACCGCTGGGGCGTGGTGTCGGCGGGTCCTCGGCAATCAACGGCATGATGTTCGGCCGCGGCCACCGCGATAGTTACGCCGATTGGCCCCCCGGCTGGCAATTCGACGATCTCCTGCCTCACTTCAAAGCGAGCGAGAATGCGCGCGACGGTGATCCCGCGTTGCGCGGGAAGGAAGGGCCCCTGCACGTGGCTCCGGTGGAGTCACCGAACGAGGTACTTGCGGCTGGGCTGCGCGCAGCATCGCAACGTGGCCATCCGGTTGCCCAAGACCTGAGCAGCGGATGTGAGCTAGGTTTTGCAGCGCCGGATGTGACCATTTCCAGTGGTCGCCGGCAGAGCGCGGCCGACGCTTACCTGTGGCCTGTGTTTCCTCGCGAGAATTTGACCCTGGTCACCGATGCCGTCGTGCATCGGCTACATATCGCCGACGGTCGCTGTACCGCAGTTAGGTACCGCGCCGCCGGTCAAGGTCCGACGATAGCCATGGCGGACGAAGTTTTGCTGTGCGCCGGTGCGATCGGCTCGCCGCGGCTGTTGATGGTTTCGGGGGTCGGTCCACAGGGCCATCTCCGCGACCTCGGCATCGACGTTGTACTTGACCTGCCGGGTGTGGGATCGAACTTGCAAGACCATCCGTTCACCGGGGTCATAGTTCAAGCACCACAGCCTATTCCGACGCCGCGGAACAACCACGGCGAAATAATGGGCGTAATCCGCTCCCGACGTGCCGGCTTGGCGCCTGACTTACAGATTCTATTGGTGGACAGTGGCGCCCTGGCCGGAGTCGACCTACCGAATGTCTACGTGATAGGCGTATCTGCCATGCAGCCGTTCAGTCGCGGCAGCGTGCGTTTGGCGGAGGCGGCCGCTGAAGCGGCACCCGTCGTCGACCCGAACTACCTCGGGGATGCGCGTGACTTGGAGACGTTGGTGGACGGTCTGTTCATAGCCCGAGAGATCGGCACCGCGCCCGCATTGAGTGCCTGGCGTGGCGTGGAACTTGCGCCGGGGCCCCACGCCTGCAGCAGGAAAGCGTTGCGGGACTTCGTCAAACAGACGGTAGGCCCCTACTTCCACCCGGTCGGGACCTGTGCCATGGGGCGCACTCAGCAATCAGTGGTCGATCACGAGCTTCGCGTCCACGGCCTCACTGGACTCCGGGTCGTGGATGCGTCCGTCATGCCCTCGCTGCCGGCAATGAACCCGATGGCAACCGTCTACGGTATTGCCGAACGAGCAGCGGCTCTCATCAAGGGGCCAGGCGTGACAAGCCTGACTGCGTGATGAGCCACCGAGCTCAGAGCATGCAGGACACGCAGCCCTCGACCTCTGTTCCCTCCAAAGCCATCTGACGCAGCCGGATGTAGTACAGCGTCTTGATTCCCTTGCGCCAGGCGTAAATCTGCGCCTTATTCACGTCGCGGGTGGTGGCGGTGTCCTTGAAGAACAGGGTCAACGACAGCCCCTGGTCCACGTGCTGGGTGGCCGCGGCGTAGGTGTCGATGATCTTCTCGTAGCCGATCTCGTAGGCGTCCTGGTAATACTCCAGGTTGTCATTGGTCAGATACGGCGCCGGGTAGTAGACGCGACCGATCTTGCCTTCCTTGCGGATTTCGATCTTGCTCGCCACCGGGTGGATCGAGCTGGTCGAGTTGTTGATGTAGCTGATCGAGCCGGTCGGCGGGACCGCCTGCAGGTTCTGGTTATAGATGCCGTGCTGTTGCACCGACTCCTTCAACCGCTGCCAATCCTCTTGTGTCGGAATGCGAATACCCGCCTCAGCGAAGAGCTCCCGGACCCGCGGGGTGGCCGGCTCCCACACCTGCTCGGTGTACTTGTCAAAGAATTCACCGGAGGCGTACTTCGACTTCTCGAAGCCACCGAACTTGGTCCCCCGCTCGATCGCGATGCGGTTCGAGGCGCGCAGCGCGTGGTAGAGCACGGTGTAGAAGTAGATGTTGGTGAAGTCGACGCCTTCTTCGGAGCCGTAGAGGATGCGCTCGCGGGCCAGGTAGCCGTGCAGGTTCATCTGCCCGAGCCCGATCGCGTGGGACTCGTTGTTGCCCTGCTCGATCGAGGGCACCGACCAGATGTGCGTCTGATCGCTCACCGCCGTCAGCGCGCGGATCGCCACCTCGATGGTCTGCGCGAAGTCGGGAGAGTCCATCGTCTTGGCGATGTTCAGCGACCCCAGGTTGCACGAAATGTCCTTGCCCACCTTGGCGTACGACAAGTCGTCGTTGAACACCGACGGCGTGGACACCTGCAAGATCTCCGAGCACAGGTTCGAGTGGGTGATCTTGCCGTCGATCGGGTTGGCCCGGTTCACCGTGTCCTCGAACATGATGTAGGGGTAGCCGGACTCGAACTGCAGCTCGGCCAGCGTCTGGAAGAACTCGCGCGCCTTGATCTTCGTCTTGCGAATGCGGGCGTCGTCGACCATTTCGTAGTACTTCTCGGTGACCGAGATGTCAGCGAACGGCAGCCCGTAGACCCGCTCGACGTCGTAGGGCGAGAACAGGTACATGTCCTCGTTCTTCTTGGCCAGTTCAAAGGTGATGTCGGGAATCACCACGCCCAGGCTCAGCGTCTTGATGCGGATCTTCTCGTCGGCGTTTTCGCGCTTGGTGTCCAGGAACCGGTAGATGTCGGGGTGATGCGCGTGCAGATACACCGCACCCGCGCCCTGCCGGGCCCCGAGCTGGTTGGCGTAGGAGAACGAGTCCTCGAGCAGCTTCATGATCGGGATGACGCCCGAGGACTGGTTCTCGATGTTCTTGATCGGGGCGCCGTGCTCGCGAATGTTGCTGAGCAGCAACGCGACTCCCCCGCCGCGCTTGGACAGCTGCAGTGCGGAGTTGATGGATCGCCCGATCGATTCCATGTTGTCTTCGATGCGCAGCAAGAAGCAGCTCACCGGCTCGCCGCGCTGCTTTTTGCCCGAGTTCAGGAACGTCGGGGTGGCCGGCTGGAATCGCCCGTCAATGATCTCGTCGACGAGCTTCTCGGCCAGGACGGTGTCACCGGCGGCCAGCGTCAGCGCGACCATGACCACGCGGTCCTCGAAGCGCTCCAGGTAACGCTTCCCGTCGAACGTCTTCAGCGTGTAGGAGGTGTAGTACTTGAACGCACCCAGAAATGTCGGGAATCGGAACTTCTTGGCGTAGGCGCGGTCCAGTAGCGTCTTGACGAAGTTGCGGCTGTACTGGTCGAGAACCTCGCGCTCGTAATAGTTCTCCTTGATCAGGTAGTCGAGCTTCTCGTCCTGATTGTGGAAGAACACCGTGTTCTGGTTGACGTGCTGCAGGAAGTACTGGTGCGCGGCCTCGCGGTCCTTATCGAACTGAATCTTGCCGTCCGCATCGTAGAGATTCAGCATCGCGTTGAGCGCGTGATAATCCGTTTCCCCCGGTAACGCGTGGGCTCCGGTGGTTACAGGCTCTGCAGCGACGGTTGGTGACACGTCTGTTCCTTCCAAAAATCGGCTAAGCCCGCGCGGACGGCATCCACGTCGTCCTGGGTTCCCATCAGTTCGAAGCGGTAGAGGTATGGAACGCCGCACTTGCGCGAGATCACGTTGCCCGCGTAGGCGAATTCGGCGCCAAAGTTGTTGTTGCCCGCGGCGATGACGCCGCGGATCAACGACCGGTTGTGCTCGTTGTTCAAAAAGGCGATGACCTGCTTGGGGACGTAACCGCCGGCGTTGAGGTCGGGAGTGGCATGCCCGCCGCCGTAGGTGGGCAGGATAAGGACGTAGGGCTGGTCTACCTCGATCCGGCCACGCACTGGTATCCGCGTGGCGGGAATCCCCAGCTTCTCCACGAAGCGGTGGGTGTTCTCCGACACGGAGGAGAAATAGACCAGTGGCGATCGCAAGCGCGGCGCAGCCGGGCGTAGCGGGTCGCCACTGATCCGATCCAGTGGCGATCGCAAGCGCGGCGCAGCCGGGCGAAGCGGGTCGCCACTGATCCAATCCGGGTTGCGCGACTGCACCGCAACCTCCTTACCTAACGTCTTGCCTTAAGCGCTCAGTTCCGCCGCGGCCAGCGCCTTGATGCGGTCGGGGCGGAAACCCGACCAGTGGTCGTTGCCTGCCACCACCACGGGAGCCTGCAGGTATCCCAGGGCCATCACGTAGTCACGCGCCTCGGCGTCCAACGAGATGTCGACCTTCTCGAAGGCGATGCCCTGCTTGTCCAGCGCCTTATAGGTTGCGCTGCACTGCACACATGCCGGCTTGGTGTACACGGTGACGTTCATAGAATGCCGCTCCTTTGCGGAAGAGGGGACCCAACGGACTGGCAACTACTTTTGGACTGCGTCTTTGCTACGTTCAGCGATCCGTCAGCCCCCTTGATTCCCGTCGTGCGGCGGTCAAGGTCGAATGACCTGTCGACGCCCATTTCGGGGGGTCCACCGAGTCTGGCTTGCTTGGTGATCCTGGGATCTGCCGGTGCTCGAAACACTACACCTAGTGGGTGACAAGATGTCGAGATACAAGATGTTCTGAATAACAATTTTGAAATTCCCTGGTCGCGAGCTCGGTCGCGAGCAGATCTGGACCGCCGTTCGGCGTGTCGCAGATCACAAATCGCGGCGGGGCGGGCCATGCGTTCCGGTATATCAGCGACCACCGACATCGCCGCCGGCCGCGCTGGGACCGCCCGCAGCCAGCAAAGCCGCCAGCCGGAGCTGGCGGCTTCTGCTATTCGGTTGTGCCAACCTCGCTGCTCGCGGGCGAGTGGGTTGTCGACTTCTGCCAATCAGCCGACCTCTGCGGCCAGCTTGCCCACCACGTCACGCACGTTCGCCGAGACTTCGGCGTGGTCGGCCGGTGCCTTGCCCTCCAGCGTCTTGAACGGCACCGACAGTTTGATCGCCTCCGCCACCCGTGCGCCGGCGATGCCGAAGGATTTGCGGGTGTCGTCGTGCGCCCACACTCCGCCGTACTGGCCGAAGGATCCGCCAATGACCGCCAGCGGCTTGCCCTTCAGCGCGCTGTCGCCGAACGGGCGGGACAACCAGTCGATCGCGTTCTTGATGACGGCCGGGTAGCTGCCGTTGTACTCCGGGGTCACCACCAAGGCGGCGTCGGCGTCGGCCGCGGCGGCGCGCAGCGCGGCCACCGGGCCCAGGGGCGGAGCTCCGGCGTTCATCGCGGGGTCGATCTCTTCGTTATAGAACGGCAGTTGACCAAGCCCTTCGAAGATCGTGACGGTCACGTCGTCGGCGGCGACCGCCACCGCCAACTCGGCGATCTGGCGGTTGATCGACGCCGCCCGCAGGCTTCCCACTAACGCCAAGATTTTGATTGCCACTCTTGAAGTTTCCCTTCGGTCTTGGTGTACATCCTCGCACGCACTAACCGGACTATAGTCCGCTTTGTTCCCTCGGCGTTAAGGTGCAGGAGTGAGCGAGCAGTCGGGCGAGGTGTACGCGTGCGCCCCGCGGGTTGTGCACCAGGAACGGGGTGACGCGGCGCGCAATCGCGCCCTGCTCCTCCAGGCTGCCCGAAGCCTGGTCGCCGAGCGCGGCGCCGATGCCGTCACCACCGACGACATCGCCGCGGCCGCCGGAGTCGGCAAAGGCACGCTGTTCCGTCGCTTCGGCAGCCGGGCCGGCCTGATGATGGTGCTGCTGGACGAGGACGAACAAGCTGTTCAGCAGGCGTTCCTGTTCGGCCCGCCGCCCCTGGGCCCCGGTGCTCCGCCGACCGATCGGCTGGTCGCGTTCGGCCGGGAACGGATCCGGTTCGCCCACGACCATTGCGAACTGCTGTCGGCGGCCAACCGCGACCCACACAACCGGCACAACGCACCGGCGATGGTGCAGCGCACGCACGTGCGGGTGCTGCTCAAGGCCGCCGAATCCACCGGTGATCTCGACGCCCAGACCGACGCGTTGCTCGCGCTGCTGGACGTGGACTACGTCGAGCACCAACTGGCCGAGGGCGGTCACACCCTGGCGACATTGGGCGACGCGTGGGAAAGCCTGGCGCGCAAGCTTTGCGGGCGATGAACGCCGCGCCCGCCGTGGCACCGGCTTGGGTCTTGCATGTGGACCTCGACCAGTTCTTAGCGTCGGTCGAGCTGCGCCGGCACCCCGAATTGGCCGGGCTGCCGGTCATTGTCGGCGGCAGCGGCGACCCGAACGAACCCCGCAAGGTCGTCACCTGCGCCTCCTATGAGGCCCGGGAGTTCGGCGTGCGGGCGGGCATGCCGCTGCGTGCCGCCGCCCGTCGCTGCCCCGAGGCGACCTTCCTCCCCTCGGACCCGGCAGCCTACGACGCGGCGTCCGATCAGGTGATGGGTGTGCTGCGCGACCTGGGGCATCCAGTCGAAGTCTGGGGCTGGGACGAGGCCTACGTCGCGGTGACCGCACAGGATCCGAGCGAGGTCGCACAGCAGATCCGCAGCGTCATCTCCTCGGAGACCGGGCTGTCCTGCTCGGTCGGCATCAGCGACAACAAGCAGCGCGCGAAGGTCGCCACCGGCTTCGCGAAACCGGGCGGCATTTTTGTGCTCACCGATGCCAACTGGATGCCCCTGATGGCCGATCGTCCGGTCGACGCGCTATGGAGCGTCGGACCCAAAACGGCGAAAAAACTTGCAGAACTTAACATTACGACGGTGTGGCAACTGGCCCACTGCGATCCGGAGTTACTGACGGCCACGTTCGGACCGCGCACCGGGCTGTGGCTGCTGTTGTTGGCCAAGGGCGGCGGCGACAGCCAGGTCAGCGCCGAACCGTGGGTGCCGCGCTCGCGCAGCCATGTCGTCACCTTTCCGCGCGATCTCACCGATCGATCCGAGATAGACGGGGCCGTAACGGATTTAGCGGAGCGGGCCCTGGCGGATGTGTCGGCGACGGGCCGAATCGTGATCCGGGTGGCGGTCACCGTGCGAACGGCAACCTTCTACACGCGCACCAAGATCCGCAAGCTCGATGCGCCCAGCACCGATCGCGACGTCATCGTGGCCGCGGCCCTTCGCGTTCTCGACCTATTCGAGCTCGACCGACCCGTCCGGCTGTTGGGAGTGCGTCTCGAGCTGGTAATGCCGGACTAGCGCGGGCGGGCTAGGGCTGACAGTCCGCCTCCTCCTCAGCCCGCTGCACGGCCTGCATCGTCGGCCGGCCGGGCCGCAACGCGCGGGTGAAAATCACGTTCACGAGTCGCATCGCCACGCTATAAGGCCACCACGCAAGCCTTTTGAACGCATACAAGGCGCGGATGTCGACCGACGTGTAGATCAGGTATCGGTTCTTGGCCACCCCGGCCAGGATCTTGTCGGCGGCCCTTTCCGGCGACACGGCATGGCCGGCGAACCGCTTCACCCACCGGGCGACGTTGGGGTCTTCCCGGTCCACCCCCGCGATCTCCACGGTGTTCACCAGCGGGGTGTTCACCGCACCCGGCACCACAACCGAGACCCCGATGCGGTGGCGGGCCAGGTCGAAGCGCAGCACCTCCGACAGGCCACGCAATCCGTACTTGCTGGCGCTGTAGGCGGCGTGCCAAGGCAGTGCCACCAGCCCGGCGGCAGAGGACACGTTGACCAGGTGCCCGCCGCGTTTGGCCGCCACCATGGGCGGGACGAAGGTCTCGATGACGTGGATCGGCCCCATCAGGTTGATGGCGACCATCTTGCTCCACTGCTCATGGGTCAGCCGGTCGACGGTGCCCCACGCGGATACGCCGGCGATGTTGAGAACGACGTCCATGCTCGGATGTGCGGCGTGGACATCGGCGGCGAACGCGGCCACCTGGTCATAGTCGGCGATGTCGAGCGCCCGATGCTCGGGAACCTGGGCGCCCAGTGCCCGCGCGTCCGCCACGGTCTGTTCGAGGCCATCGCTGTCGCGGTCAGTCAGATAGAGCTCGGCACCTTGCGCTGCCAGCCGCAACGCGGTGGCGCGGCCGATGCCGCTCGCCGCGCCGGTGACAAGGCACCGCTTTCCCGCGAAAGACCGCCCGGATCCCCTCTGCGCCATTGCCGTGACGATACCGGCGGTAACACCCGCCCTAGGACCGACCGCCCCACAATGCGTGCAGCCACAACTGCTCGAGGAGGCGCACCCGTCGGTCACGGTCGCTGTCGCGCCCGGTCAGGATCGGGTCGCCGGTGAGCATCAGCGCGGTGGTGCCGGCCAGGGTGCGGATCAGCGTCGGAAGGTCGTCGCTGATCGGACTGGCCGTCCCCGCCTTCATCTCAGCCTCGACGATCCCGACTATCTGGCCCAGCACCACCTCGAACTGCTGATCCAGCATGTTGCGGATCTCTACATCGGTGTTGCGGGCCTCGTTGCACGCGGTCACCACGGGGTCGTTGTGTGCGTAGACGGCCGCGGCGCTGCCAACCATCCGCTTGGCGAACTGCTCGGGTGATTCGCCGGCCTGTCGGGGCGCGAAGTATTCGGTGAGCTCCTCGAGTTCTTCTGCGGCCTCGGCCATCAACTGTGCCAGCACCGCGTACTTGGAATCGAAGTAGAAGTAGAAGCCGGACCTCGCCACCCCGGCCCGCAGGCTGATGGTGCTGACCGACAATTCGGCAAATGGCTTCTCCTGCAGCAGTTCGCGCACCGCCTGCAAGATCGCCTGGCGTTGCTTGTCGCCACGCCGTCGTGCGCCCGGCTCTGGAGTGGCGGGGTGGCTGGTCACTCCCTGACCTTGCACCACGCCACGAAAAAAGCAAACTTGACAGCCGTCAAGTTTTTCGGCGAAGGTTATGAAATCAGTGACGGCCGTCACCCAGAGGGCACGCAAAGGAGCGTTCATGACCGCCACCATCAGCACCCCGCACTACCTGCTGGATCAGGCGCGGCGCCGGTTCACGCCATCCATCAACAACTTTCCCGGCATGGGGATCGTCGAGCGCAGGCTGCTGAACACCGAGTTCCCGGAGCGCAAACTCGCCGACCCCCCACCGGGCAGCGGGCTCAAGGCCGTCCTCGGCGACGCGGGCCTGCCGGTCATCGGGCACATCATCGAGATGCTGCGCGGCGGCCCCGACTACCTGCTGCACATGTACCAGACCAAGGGTCCGGTGGTCTTCGGGGACTCGCCCGTCCTGCCCGGCGTCGCCGCCCTGGGCCCGGACGCCGCCCAGGTCATCTACTCCAATCGCAACAAGGACTACTCCCAGCAGGGATGGGTGCCGGTAATCGGGCCGTTCTTCAACCGCGGTCTGATGCTGCTGGACTTCGAAGAGCACATGTTCCACCGCCGGATCATGCAGGAGGCCTTCGTCCGGTCCCGCCTGGTCAGCTATGTCGAGCGAATGGACCAGGTGGTCTCCCAGACCATCGCCAATGACTGGGTGGCCAATGACGCACGGTTCCTGCTCTACCCGGCCATGAAGGAGCTGACGCTCGACATCGCGTCGATGGTGTTCATGGGCCACGAGCCGGGAACCGACCGCGATCTCGTGACCAAGGTCAACAAGGCTTTTGCGGTCACCACGCGCGCCGGCAACGCGATCATCCGCACTCCCGTGCCGCCGTTCACCTGGTGGCGCGGGCTCAAGGCGCGTGAGCTGCTGGAGAACTACTTCCGCGAGCGGGTCAAGGAGCAGCGCGCGAACCCGGGCACCGACCTGTTGTCGGTGTTGTGCCAGACCGAAGACGAGGACGGCAACAAATTCTCCGACGACGACATCGTCAACCACATGATCTTTTTGATGATGGCCGCGCACGACACATCGACGTCGACGGTGACAACGATGGCCTACCACCTGGCTTCCCACCCGGAATGGCAACAGCGCTGCCGCGAGGAATCGGATCGCCTGGGCGACGGGCCACTCGACATCGATTCGCTGGAGAAGCTGGAGACGCTGGATCTGGTGATGAACGAATCAATCCGGATCGTGACGCCGGTGCAGTGGGCAATGCGTCAAACGGTGCGCGACACGGAGCTGCTGGGCTACTTCATCCCGAAGGGCACCAACGTCATCGCCTACCCGGGCATGAATCACCGGCTGCCCGAACTGTGGACCGACCCGCTGAAATTCGACCCCGAGCGGTTCACCGAGCCGCGCAACGAGCACAAGCGGCACCGTTACGCGTTCACGCCCTTCGGCGGCGGCGCGCACAAGTGCATCGGGATGACGTTCGGGCAGTTGGAGATCAAGACGATCCTGCACCGCCTGCTGCGCAGGTACCGGCTCGAGCCACCCCGACCGGGCTACACATGCGAGTGGGATTACGGCGGCATGCCCGTGCCGAAAGACGGCATGCCGATTGTGTTGCGTCCCCTGTAGCACGTCCGCGACCGCCGAGCGGCGCCTCGCGGCAGGGCCGAGTTTCATGTGCGCTATCACCGGCGCTAGCGCACATGAAACTCACCCATCGATCTGGGCAGCAATTCCCTCGGCAGCGAATAGCCCGTCGCCGCAGGCGCTCCCGGTCCGGAATTCGTGGGCCTGATGGCCGATTCGGGTCCTCTTACCCGGCCGGCCCGGTAGCAAGCTCGAACCGTAGATACGCCTGAATCGTCGTACCGGTCCTGGTGGTGTGGGTTCGCACCAGGTCCGAGATGGCGTTGACCAGATACAGGCCGCGGCTCGCGGGGCCGGACGGACCGGGGTCCAGGCGCCCCACCATCGGGTCGTCGAGTCGTCCGGTGTCACGCGCCTCGCAGACCAGATGCCCGTTGTCTTGCCAAAAAGCCAGCCGGCAGGCGCCCCCGGTATACATCAGGCTGTTGGTGGCCAACTCGGTGGCGACCAGCTGTAGATCCTCGATGCTCTCCTGGGACAACCCCATCCAGCCCGCATAGTCGACGGCGAAGGAACGCGCGGGCCGAAGGTCAGCCGACTTACGGACCATGTACGTGACCGCGCCGGGACCGGCGGCCAGCGGCCGGTTGCAGCGGTCCAGAACGTCGGCGGGAGCGTAGTCGCGGCTGCGTTGCAGCACACCGCCTTCCCACAGCAGCGGATGTGTCGCCCGCGCGTCGGACAGGACACCGCCGGGGAGCCGACCCGCGTCGTAGAGGCACAGGCTGGTCGCCGGGTAGCCGTCCATGGCCTCGTTGACGAGTGCTTCATGTTCCGTGCAGGCGACGAACTCCTCTTCAGTGCGGCCGGGCCACGCAAGTTGGCTGACGATCCGGACTCGCCGGTCCGGGTGCTCGTCGATGAAGGCGCCCTGCATTGCCATGAACCGGCTCGGGTTGCGGGCCAACTCGGTGATATCAACCATGCGCACGTCGGCCGGTGGGTCGCCACCGGCGTACAACCCGTCGCGCAGCAGCGCCAGCGTCTCGGCGGGTACGGCGAGCAGCACCGCCTCGTGCTGTGCCAGACCCTCGCCGACGAAGCGGCTTGCCAAATTTAGGAATTCCCGCTGAGAGTGATAAATCGATGCGGAGTGGACGAAACCGTATTGTCTGGTTTCGTTATCCGCCCTCACTTCAGCGCTCTCGCTTTCGATCACCTGCGCCAACCCCCTGCTGGGTCGGCTGACGCCTCCCCCTATTCCCAGTACCCAAGACGGCCCTTCGCTATACCGCGGAGCAGGTCACATTCAGGCGCGCCTCACTGACGGCACCGTGTCGATGACTCGTGATCACGCCGTCACAGCCACCACGAGGCGGCCGCGTCGAGATGACGCCGGAGGCGATATGAGGCGACGCTCTCGTCGGCGGCCGCGACCGCCTCGACGATCCGCAGGTGAGCGTGGTGCACGGCCAGCACGTCGGACCAGGTCGGCAGCGCCTGGCCGCTGCTGGACCAGTGCCGGCGGAACAGCTCGACGATTATCCGGAGGAACAGATCCAGCAGCGTGTTGCCGGCGAGTTGCGCCAGGCCGACGTGGAAGTTGAACTCTTCGGCGATTGCCTGCCGCACGTCGTCGGCCGTCGGCCGGGAGTTTTCCGGCGGCGCGCACCGATGCGCGGCCAAAAACCCCGCCACCTGCTTGTCGGACACCCGCTTGACGACCTTGGCCAGGTTGTCGACTTCGATGGCGTCGCGGACGCAGCGCAGGTCTTCGCGGCTGGGGCCGCGGTACTGCAGGTGCAAGGCGATCGTTTCGATACTGGCCTGCGCCGCGGGTTCGGCGATCACGAGTCCGCCGCCGGGTCCGCGGCGCATGTGGGCTATCGAATGGTATTCGAGCAGCCGCACCGCCTCGCGAAGCACCGCGCGGCTCACCCGATAGCGCTGCAGCAGGGCCGTCTCGGTGCCGAAGACCGAACCCACCTGCCAGCCGCTGGCGGCGATGTCGTCGCCGATGGTGGCGGCCAGCATCTCGGCCAGTTTCCCCCCGGGCGCTTCGGCATCGAGCCGCCGGCGCCTCTTTCGCCCCCGGCTGGCGTCGCCCACGTGATGCTGCTGCAGCCAGCCGGTGACGGCCTCCACGTGGCGCTCGGACAGCGTCTTGGCTCGCGCGGCATCGCCGGCCGTGACGGCGGCGACGATCGCGGAGTGGTGCGCGTGCAGATGGTCGACCGCCTCCATGGCCTCGGTTGTCGAATCCGTCCGCGACGCCAGGGCATAGCGAGTGGTGAGCCGCATCAGGACATCGATAAAGAGTTGCAGCACCGGGTTTTTCGACTGTTCGGCCAGCGCGACGTGAAACTCGTCGTGCGGCACCGGCAGGCCCGGCTTCCATTGTTCCTCGGCGCGCAGCACCGCCCGCAGCCGCGCGATGCCGGCCTCGTCGATATGCTCGGCGGCGAGCGATGCCGCCAGCGGTTCGAGTACCAGACGCGCGTTGAGCAAGTCGCCCGGCGTCGTGCCCAGATATTCGAGATAGATGACGACCGCGCGGGTGGCGGGCCCCGCATCCGGCTCGCAGATGTACAACCCGCCGTTGGGGCCGCGGCGCATCCGCGCGACCTGATGGTGTTCGACCAGCCGAACGGCTTCTCGCAGCACCGACCGGCTCACCCCGAAGCGCTGCTGCAGAGCCTGTTCGGAGCCCAGCGATTCGCCCACTGCCCAACCGCGACGAACGATATCGGCTTCGATGTCGCGGGCGAGGATCGAAGCGAGTTTGTTCTCCTGGCCTGTCCTTGGCTCCTCAGTCATCCCCGGCTCGATCGCGCTCTGGATCAACAGGTCAGCAGCATGCACCCCGCGACGGGCCCGCCGCCGACGGAAACGACGCCCACCTCGGGGCGACGCGACACCTGCCGCTCCCCCGCGTCGCCCCGCAACTGCAGGCACCCTTCGTGCAGGGCCCAGTAGCCGTGCATGCGCCCCGCCGAAAGTTGGCCGCCGTAGGTGTTCAGCGGCAGCTGCCCGTCGCGGGCGATCCGCGCCGCGCCCTCGACGAACGGTCCGCCCTCGCCGTCGCCGCAAACCCCGAGCGCTTCCAGCCATGCCAGGGTGAGGTAGGTGAATCCGTCGTACAACTGGGCGACTTGGAGGTCGGCGGGCTTCAGCGTCGTGCGCGACCACATCTGCGCGGCGGCATCCGACATCGCCATCTTCGGATAGTCCGCGCGGTGAAACCACCCGCCGGCGCCGTCGGACCCGCCGATCGCCTCCACCGTCACCGCGCGGTGGGGGCAGTCGGCGGCGTGCTCCGCATGCGACACCACCACCGCGATCGATCCGTCGATCGGGACGTCGCAGTCCAGCAGCCCAAGTGGGGTCGAGACCGGCCGCGCGCTCAGGTAATCGGCCATCGTCATCGGATCCCGGTACACCGCGCGGGGATTCAGCGCCGCGTTGCGCCTGCCATTGAGCGCGATCCAGCCCAGCTGTTCTTTGGTGGTCCCGTACAGCTCCATGTGACGACGGCAGTTGAGCGCCAGCCAGTTGGCGGCCGAATAGGCGTGTGCCGCAACGAGATCGTTGACGTCGTCCATTGCCCCGACGGCGGGCTTCGGCTCACCTTCGGGTGTCTGGAACATCCGCGCCAGGGGCGGCGCAGACGCGTTCGCCTCCTGCTTGACCGGGACCGTTCCGCCGAGCATCTGGATCGTCCGGTACACCACCACATGGCGGGCGCGGCGTTCGGCGACCGCGCGGCAGGCCGACATCACCGGCGACAGCAGGCCGCCGGTGCCGAAGCCCGACCCGCAGTCGGCGGCATCGATGCGCAGCTCGGCGTTGACGTCCACCGCGGGTGTGTCACCCAGCGTGGCGATGCCGTCGATGTCGGTCGGGGCCAGCCCGGCGTCCTCGATGGCGACGCGCACCGCCTCCATCGTCAGCTCCAGGCCGGGGATGCCGGTGCGGCGGCCGATGTGCGAGATCCCGATGCCGGACAAGATCGCGTCTTTCTCGAAATGCGCCAATGTACACCGCCCGTCAGACCGCACCGCACCGCGTCGAATCAATTGAGTGTACTGTATTCGTCGTGCCAGACGGCCCACTGCTCATCGACTACTGCGACGGCTGTACCCGCTGGGTGCATCCGGCCAGCGGCCAGTGTCGCGAATGCGGCGGCACGCTCGAGGCGCGCGAAGTTTCCGGGCGGGGCACCGTGTTCACTTATACGGTCAACCATCACCCGTACAACCCGGAGATTCCCACCCCGTACGTCATCGCCATCGTCGAGCTCGCCGAGCAGACTGGCCTGCGGGTCGCCGCCAATATCGTTGACTGCGAACCGGACTCGGTGAGCTGCGGCATGCCCGTGACTCTGCGGCCCGAACGTGGCAGTGGCGGCGCGGCGCAGTTCGCACCGGCCTGACGCTCGCTAGTTGATCAGCGGGTCACGCGGCATGCCGAGGATCCGCTCGGCGATCTGATTACGCGTCACTTCCGACGTACCGCCGGCAATCGCCATGCCCCGGGCCCCCATCATCAGCCGGCCGGCCAGGGCGCCGGCGCCGTCGGTCAGCGCGACCTCCGGGCCCAGCAAGGCTGCCATGATCGCTGCGCCCTCCACCATGTGCTCGGCCAGCTTCAGCTTGGTGACGTTGCCCTCCGGGCCGGGGCCCGCGCCTTCGACGCTGCGCGCGGCGCGCCGCAGGTTCAGCAATCGCAGCGCCGTTTCCTCGGCCAGATACGTGCCGACCCGAACTCGCCTGCCCGCCAACCGATCCGGGCGTTGCTCGGTGAGCCGCACGAGCTGCTCGGCCAGGCCCTCGTAGAACGATCCACTGCCGCCGATGCTGACCCTTTCGTTGCCCAGCGTTGCGCGCGCGACGGTCCACCCGGAGTTGGGCGCCCCGACGACGTCCTCGTCGGGAACGAAGAGGTCGTTGAAGAAGACCTCGTTGAAGTCCGAACCACCGGTGATCTGCCGCAACGGGCGCACCTCGACTTCGGGCGCCTTCATGTCGACGATCACCGTCGTGATGCCGGCGTGCTTCGGGGCGTCGGGGTCGGTGCGCACCGTGGCGAGGCCGCGCGCGCAGTAGTGCGCCCCGCTGGTCCACACCTTCTGGCCGTTGATCTTCCAGCCACCATCCACCCGAGTGGCGCGCGTCTTGATCGATGCGGCGTCCGAGCCGGCGTCAGGCTCGGAGAAGAGCTGGCACCAAATCTCGTCCTTGCGCAGCGCCTTCTCCACGAATCGTTCGATCTGCCAAGGCGTTCCGTGCTGGATCAGGGTCAGGATCACCCAGCCGGTGATCCCGTAGTCGGGCCGCTTGATGCCGGCCGCACGGAACTCCTCCTCGATCACGAGTTGCTCGACGGCGTCGGCAGCGCGTCCCCACGGTTTGGGCCAGTGCGGCATCACGTAGCCGGTCTCGATCAACTTGTCGCGCTGGGCTTCTTTATCCAGGGCGGCGATCTCGGTGGCGTCGGCGCGGATGCCGGTCCGCAGTTCTTCGGCTTCCGGCGGCAGGTCGAGGCTGTTCTCGCGGACGACGCCGCCAGCGGTGCGCTCGAAAACGTCGATGGCCGGCGCTGAAGGGCCGCTGCCGCCGAACAGTGCCGCGCTCACCACCGCCCGGCGCAGGTGCAGATGTGCGTCGTGTTCCCAAGTGAAGCCGATGCCGCCGTGCACCTGGATGTTCAGTTCGGCATTTCGGACGTAGGCGGGGAAGGCAAGCGCCGCGGCCACCGCGGCGACCAGCCGGAATTGCTCCTCGTCCTCGGCCGCCGCACGGGCGGCGTCCCACACCGCGGCGATCCCGGACTCCGCGCCCACCAACATGTTTGCGCAGTGATGCTTGACCGCCTGAAAAGTCGCGATGGTGCGCCCGAATTGCTGGCGCACCTTTGCGTAGTCGACGGCGGTGTCGACACAGTCCGCCGCCCCACCCACCGCCTCTGCGGCCAGCAGCGTGCGAGCGCGCGCCAACGCCGACTGGCGTGCCCCCGTCAGGACATCGTCGTCGGACACCCGCACGTCCTGCAGGCGGACCCGCCCGGATCGGCGCGTTGGATCGAAGTTCCCCGGCACCTCCACCGAGACGCCCTCGCGGCCGCGTTCGACCACCAGCACGTCGTCACCCGCGGCGATCAGCAGCAGCTCGGCCAGCCCGGCACCCAAAACGATTCCGGCCTCACCGGCAGCTACACCGTCATTGACCCGCACCTGGCTGTCCAGCCCGATGCCGGCGGTGACCGTTCCATCGATCAGGCCGGGCAACAGCCGCGACTTCTGTTCGGCGGTACCGTCTTTGGCGATCACTGCGGACGCGATCACGGTGGGCACGAAGGGCCCGGGCGCTACTGCGCGACCGAGTTCTTCGATCACCACTACGAGTTCGGGCAATCCGAATCCTGAACCGCCGTAATCCTCGCCGACGTGCAGGCCGAGCCATCCGAGCTCGACCAGGTTGGGCCAAAACCCAGGGCGGGGCTCGTCGGAGGCGTCGAGCAGCGATCGCGCCGCCCAGCGCGCTTTCTGCGAGGTCAAGAACCCGCGGGCTACCTCGGCGAGTTCACGATGGTCGTCGGTTATTGCGATACCCATGAGGGCCCTCCTCGCGCCGCATGCCAGCCGGGTTTGATTGTCCCGCTCCCCGCGGACCGCGGGCGGTCCGCATCCTCGGAGCTGAAGCTGGGTGGCCTGCCCCGCTTCGAGGGGAAGCGGGGCGGCTGCCTAAAGAGTGTACTTAATGCGAGGAGGGCGCCAGCCGCGGGTCTACTTGGGTGCGAACCGCTGCCCCGCGTCCAGTCGCAGGCATTGGCCGTTCAGCATCGGGTTGTCCACGATGGCGACCACCAGCTTCGCGTACTCCTCGGGACGGCCGAGGCGCTTGGGGAACGCCGCGTCCTTGGTCAGCTGCGTAACGAACTCGTCGGGGATGCCTTGGGTCAATCCCGTGGCGAACAGGCTGGGCGCGATTCCCAGCACCCGGATGCCCACCGAGCCCAGGTCGCGGGCCATCGTCAGACACATGCCGGCGATCCCCGCCTTGGCGGCGGTGTAGGCGACCTGCCCGATCTGGCCCTCGAAGGCCGCGATGGAGGCGGTGTTGATGATGACGCCGCGCTCGCCGGTGTCAGGATCTTCGGGCTCGTTCTTGGCCATGTGCGCGGCGGCCAGCCGGCTGATGTTGAAGGTGGCGATCAGGTTCAGGTCGATCACGGACTGGAAGGATTCGAGGTCGTGCGGACCCGATTTGGTCAGCGTCCGCTTGGCGATACCGCCACCCGCGGTGGTCACCACGACATGCAGCCCGCCGAGCTTGTCGACCGCGGCCTGCAACGCCTCTTCGGTGCCGGTGAAGTCAGTGACGTCAACGGGGTAGAAGGTACCCCCGACGCCCTCGGCAACGGTCTTGCCGTCGGAGCCTTCGCGGTCGAGGATCGCGACATCCGCACCGCGTTCGTGCAGCAGCTCGGCGCTGGCCCGGCCCATTCCCGACGCGCCGCCGATGACGACGACCTTCTTGCCACTGATCTCCATCCGGGTGTCTCCTTTGTGGTTGTCAGAATTCATGCGATCTGTAACGTTACGTAGGCACGCTAGCGTGTCCGCTCCTAAGGCTTGTCACCGAGCCATGCCAAGCTGGCAGCCGTGCTCCTTCTCGATGTGGCAACGACGTCTGACGACGTCGGGAGCACGTCGTCGCGGCTGACGAAAGTCGCCCACATCGCCGAGCTGCTGACCCGTGCCGCACCCGATGCCGCGGTGGTCGCCATCGTGGTGTCGTGGCTTTCCGGCGAATTGCGGCAGCGCCAGATCGGCGTCGGGTGGGCGGCGCTGCGCTCGCGTCCGCCGGCGGCGTCGCACCCATCGCTGACCGTCGCCGGCGTCGATGCCGCCTTCTCCGACATCGGCGGCGTTTCGGGCAAGGGCGCGCAGGCGCGCCGTGCTGCGCTCCTGGGTAGCCTGCTCGCCGCCGCCACCGACGCCGAGCAGACCTTTTTGGTGCGGCTCGCTGCACCGCTGCGGCCGGGATGCCGGCCGCCTTCGCCACGGCGTCAGCCATGATCCCGGCCAGTGCGCCCTGGCGTAGTTCGCCGCCGAGGAGCCGCACCAAAAAGGTCTGCTCGGCGTCGGTGGCGGCGGCGAGCAGGCTACCCAGGAGCGCAGCACGGCGCGCCT
>NZ_LZJR01000122.1 GCF_001667925.1 Mycobacterium sp. E2479
CATCGCGATCACGGCGACCTCGGTGAGCGCGCCGGAGGGGGTCAGCCGCGCGAACATCCGCTCCCCGCCGCCGCCACCACCGCCGCCGCCCCCGCCGCCGGAGGGCGGCGGCGCCACCGCCGCGTCGAACGGCCCCGCCGATCCACAAACCGAGGACGAACCCGCGGTACCGCCCCTTCCCCCGGGAGCACCCGACGGGGTGGTGGGGGTGGCGCCGCACGCGACCATCATCTCGATCCGGCAATCGTCACGCGCCTTCGAACCGGTCAATCCGCCGCCGGCAGACCCGTACTCCGACGAGAAGGTGAAGGCCGGAACGCTGAATTCGGTTGCGCGCGCGGTGGTTCACGCCGCGAACATGGGGGCCAAGGTGATCAACGTTTCGGTCACCGCCTGCCTGCCCGCCGCCTCCCCGGCCGATCAGCGAGCGTTGGGTGCGGCGCTGTGGTACGCGTCGACCACGAAGGATGCGGTGATCGTCGCGGCCGCAGGCAACGATGGGGAAGCCGGGTGTAACAACAATCCGATGTACGACCCACTTGACCCATCGGATCCCCGGGACTGGCATCAGGTCAAGATCGTCTCGGCGCCGTCGTGGTTTTCCGATTACGTCCTATCGGTGGGCGCGGTTGACGCCAGCGGGGGTGGTACCTCGACCGGTGGGGGCGGTGCGCCGGCGGCCGGCGGCGGACCGGCCGGCGGAGGAAATGCCGGCGTGGCGGGCATCGGCCGTGGCATCGGCAGAATCCCTTGTGGTGCAGCGCCGATGATCGAGCTGACGATCGTGCCGTGGGCGTCACAGTCCGACAGGCCGTCCTCGCCCATGATGTAATCGCCACCGGGTACCACCGGTAGCCGCGGGTTCGGCGACACTCCCGTGTCGATCACCGCCACGGGCACACCGTTACCGGTGCTGTATTGCCACGCCCTGCTGATGTTCAGCATGTTGATACCCGGGGCCATTTGCGCCACATCGGGGTTTCTCACGGTGATCGGGGTCGAGCAGCTGTTGGCGCGGCGCATCGGCTGGTCCGGCCTTGGCGGCCCATCCGGCGGAACCATCCCCGGATCCACCGAGGGTGGCGTAATGGCAAATGCGGCAGGGATATTGGCTGACATCGCGACCAGGGCGAAGGCGGCGGTCACCGCCGCGGCCCTTTTCAGTGGCGAATCCACGTGAAAAGCCCTCCCAAGGCCGCCGCGGCTGGTAGCAAGACGATGAACGCGAGCACCTCCACCCATTCCACCGTCAACCGGATGAATGGCCGAAACCTCATGGTCGGTACCAAAAGTGCTGCGGCCAAACCCAGTGCGGCGAACATCGTCACGGCCACCACCGGCCACATCAGCCCCGTCAGGGCGTCTTTCGGGGCGGCGACGGCGTATTTGACCACGCCCGCGCACACCGCGGCCGACGCCCCACACACGAGCGCGATCGCCTGATATTTGGCGGCGAATCCGCGCCCCTGGGTGAGGAAGATGCCCACGACGAGCCCGGCGACCACCAGCGCCAACCACGCCCACTGGCGGCCCGGTGTCAACACGCCCCATACCGCGGCGGGCAGCACTATCGACACCCCGACGCAAAGGCCCACCTGGACCGCATTGACCAGCCGTGCCGACGCGGCGATCGCGGCGCCGCGCGCCGTGATGTCGGTCAGTTCGTTGTCCTCGTCCTCGGATTCGTCCTCACTGACCGGAGCCACGGTATCGACGGGCATTCCCTCCCGCCGCGCGAACAGGTCCCGGCCGGTGATCGATCCGAAGTGCGGCGGTCTGACCCGCGCCACC
The DNA here is from genome assembly GCF_001667925.1 of Mycobacterium sp. E2479. Taxonomy (GTDB): domain Bacteria; phylum Actinomycetota; class Actinomycetes; order Mycobacteriales; family Mycobacteriaceae; genus Mycobacterium. Next base: position 1,792 of record NZ_LZJR01000122.1, read on the forward strand.
CACAACGCGATCAGTGGGGCCATCCGGACCAGGACGAGCAGTCCGACCAGCACGCAGACCGCCAGCACCTGAGCCGAAGCCGGCCGGAACATGCGGACGGCGGCGACGACGGCCAGGATCCCGCACACGGTCACCACCGCGGTGACCACCGCTGTCTGCCAACGGTTTCGCGCGGTCACCCCGATGGCGATGGCGCCCAGGATCACCACGACGGCACCAATCAGTCCATGGGCGGCGCTCAGCATGCCCGGGGGCGCGCACGCGCCGGCGGTAGCCAACGACAACACCGCCAGCCATGCGAATCCACTGAACAGGTCCCGCCGGCCCCGCCAACCGCTTCGTACGACCAACGTGGCCATTAGCAGCAAGGCGCCCACGGCGCCCGCCACCGCAGCCGGCATCGGTCCGTCGGTGAAAGTCCGTGCCCGAAGCGCCAGGGCCACGGCCACACCGACGGCCATCGCGATCACGGCGACCGCGGTGTGCGCGGCGGTCAACGGGGTTACCGGCGCGAACATCCGATCCCCGCCGTCGCGACCCAGCCATTTACCCATGGCCGCCAACCCCGTTGACAGCGACTCGTATTGCGGTTCAAAGGATTCACCGTCGACGCGGGGCACCAGAACCAGGGTGTCGCCGTCCTGGACGCCCAGCTCGTCGAGGCTCTTATTGATGTCGAGCCGAACCCCGTTGATCTTGTGCAGTTCATAGCTGCCCGCGGGCAGTGCGATACCGTCGAAGCCTTTGCGCTTCAGGTCGGCATCGAACAGCTCCACCATTCCCTCGAAGAATCCCTCCATCGGGATCGCGGCCGGGAAAACCTGCGAACACAGATGCTTCTCGTAAGAAATATTGACCGCACAACGCGCCGGGAAGGCGACCTTATGCGGCGCTGTCACGGCATCGACCGCTCGGCGTCAGGAATATATTTGTCCGCCAGCCCCGCGGTGATTTCAAAGAGGCGCAGTCGCGACTTCTTTTTCAATTCGTGAACCGTATCGATGATGCCGCCTTTGGCGAGGTGGGGATCAAACGGCAGCACCTCGACGGTCGCCCCAACTTTGGTGAACCGCTCGGTCAAGTAGGCCAACGCGTCCTTATCGGTGATCTGGTCCGTGTGGTTCACAATCACGGTGCTGCGCGATACCAACTCGTGGTAACCCTGCGAACGCAGGTAGTCCACCGCGCGCAGCACCGGGCGTGACCGGTCCGCGGTGATACCGGAGACGAAAACGAGGGTGTCGGTGTTTTCCAATACCGGCTTCATCACCTCGTGTTCGAGGTCTGGAGAAGTGTCGACGATCATCACCGTGTGGGTGCGCCGCAGGCGCGACAGCACCCCGGAGAACATCGCAGGCACCAACGGCCTGGGTTGGTCGGAAGTCCGGTTGCCGGCCAGGACGTCAAGGCCGATGACGTTCTGTCCCAGATGTTCTCGAATATCCGCGTAACCCTGGACATCGGTGTCGTTGATGATTGCGGTGTAATCCCCGGGCGGGGACTCGTCGATGCGGTCGGCCAGTGTCCCGAAACCCGGGACGGCGTCGATCGCAATCACGTTCTGCGGCCGGCATTCCCGGAAGACACCCCCGAGGCAGGCGACAAGCGTCGTGACGCCCACCCCGCCCTTGCCGGAGACGACCGTAATGACGTATTGCCGTCGAATATGCCGCCGGATGCGATTTTGCAAATCCCGGTAGTGCCGCTCACGAGGAGATTCACCGGGATTTATTTTATGAAAGGATATGGAGTAGATGAATTTCCGCCAGCCGGACCCCGGTGGAATTTTTCGCGGCGCGGCCAGATCGGTAATACGCATAGTGTCGGATACCGAATCAGGGAAGTTGCTGGCCCTTGACGGTTCCCCCCGCCTGAGCGCGCCTTCGTCCGACATATTCGGGTCATTCCAGGGGCTCGTCACGACGCGATGCTAACACGGTCTTCGATACCGCGTTTACCCCGTTCAAATCCTTCCAAGTACGACAGACATTGCTATTCCAAGACTTTGGTTATCTAAGTGACTTTCGTCAGTTTGCTTGCGCTGCGCCCTTACGGTTGGCCGCCGATAGCAAAGCGCTGGATCACACGACTCGCCGATACGAGTGCCACTCCTCGCCGGCCGGCAATCGGCGGATGAGCCGTTGAATAGCGCCGCCGATGTCCGTGCGCGAGCCGGGCGAGAGTATCTGGTATTGGCGCTGCCCCGAGGTGACGCTTTCGATGCAGATCCGTCCCGCCGGGGTGTCGACGATGGATACCGTCGACTCGCCGACGGCTATTCGCGCCAGTTCGTCCGGCCCGACACCGGCCTGGAGCCCAACGATGTTCGCGTGCGCGGACCGTGCGGGGTCGGCGGCCGTCAGGACCAGCTGCAGCTGATCGGCGTCGAGGCGCTGTTCTAGCAGGAACGATCGCAGGCTGGCGGTGTCGCGGACTGAGTTCAGTAACTGCTCGGTATCCAATGTGACCGGCTTCAGCGGCGCCGCCTCGGCCACGCCGCACAGCCTCTCGATCTGTCCGACAAGCAGATCGCTGGCCGACGCTTCGTTGCCGGCCGTGCCGGCGGGATACAAGCGCACCACGTCACCGTGGCGCTCCAGCACCACCCACCACGTCGCGAAGCGGCAAATCGACGCACGCGTCGGCTCGCGACCCGGAACACCGATCATCACCAGCAGCGCGAGGTCTCGCCGCAACAGCACCGTCAGCCACTCACGAATCATCGGGTCGACGTGGCCAGCCTCATCGAGCGCCCCGGCGGCCACCAATTCGGCCGCCGCGGGGTGGTCCCTTGCGCGCTCCGGGGTGTCCAAACGCGGCAGCATCGGCCGCAGCCCCAATTCAGGACAGGTTTGCTCCACCCCGGTGACCGCTTGTAACACCCATAAGCCGTCGACCGTCGTGGTCAGCATGTGGCCTCGCCCTCGATGAGTGAGTCCGCCGACCGGTGGATGTCAGACGAAGGGTGGGGCACACACGCTCGGCGCATCTGCCCCACCTTCGCTCGTCCTCGTGTGGTCGAGCGGCTCAGAATAGACCGGCGATGTGCTGGTCGGTGCTCAGCGCGTTGTCCAGGACGTGGGATGTCGTCACCCCGTGCTGGCGGATGGTGTCGATGAGTCCCTGCAGCCCGGACAGCATCTGCGCCTGAGCCTCGAAGAAGCCCGATGCGCCGTGGCCGGCGAAAAATTCCTGCAGGGCATGCGTGCGGTTAGAGGTGTCGTCGAAAATCGACTGCAGCTGGCCCGCGCGGGAGGCGACGTCGGTGGCGAAGTCCGCGACGGCTCCCGGGTTATAGGTGATCGGGTCGGACATAGAGAATTTCCTTTCAGAAAACCATTAATGAAATTGCGAATGAGTAAGTGGTCAGGAGCCGTGGCCGCCGAATAGCGCGCTGAAAGCATGCGAAGAATCGGCCTCGTGGCCTTCCATCAAGGCCGCCGCCTTCGTCAGGCCCTCGGCCAGCCGCGTGCCGCCGGTCAAGACTTTGTTCAAGTCGTTTTGAATTTCGATGGCCGTCGCGTGCGACGCGGTCACCGCCGCACCGGACCAGGTGGACGGGTTCATCACGTTTTCCTGATTCGCAACGTATCCCTGGCCGATCCCGATCGCGTGCTCCATATTCGCGTGAATGGCGTTGGAAGCATCGCGAAGCATTTGCGGTGTTACTTTGATTGTCACGGAATTCTCCTTCTCCGGTAGGCCGCCCCCCGTGAGGGCATGACGCGAAGTGTATGGCGGCTAATTGGACCTGTCGATTCACCTTTCACCAGTCGGTTCACACTCGAGCGTCGACGACTCGTACGGTCGCCGGTTGGTCCGCCTTGTCGCGCGGGCCGCGGTCGCCGCCCGCCGCGTGCCCCACCGGCATGCCGCCCACCGGCGCCCCACCCGTCGTAGTGGTCTGCGGTCGCATGGCCTCGGCGCCTAATGCGCCGGCCGGCCGCAGCCCTACCGGCCGACCACTGGTGGCGGGCTCGAAGGCGCTGACCGGACGGGTGAAGGTGGTCGCGGGGACTCCCGCGCCACCCAGGGATGCGCCGCCACCGGCCCCGGCTTCCGCCGCGGAAAGTCCGGTGGCCGAGACCGCCGACACCGCCGGCGTCGCTCCTCCCATGCCCATGGCACCAGGATTGGCGAACATGCCCATCAGCGGCTGAATCATCTGCATCGGAGCCTGCATCGCTTGCATCGGAGCCTGCATCACCTGCGGGACCGCTCCCATTAGTTGCTGCGCCGGCTGCATCAACGTGCTGGCCTGATTCATGAAGTCCTGCCCACCCGAGGCTGCCTGGCCGGCACCCTGCGTCCCGGTCTGTGCGCCCTGCATGGCGGCGCGCATGCCGTCTCCCGCCCCTTGCTCCGCTGCCGATTCGCCAATTGCCGCTGCCGCTTGCGCGGGCGCGGCCGGTGACGCACCCATGGTTGCGATGGGCGGAGGGATGGTGAGACTTTGCGACAAGGCCGTCAGAATCGTTCCGTAGCTGGCCCCCACTGCGGAGTTGTTTGGCCACATCGACCCGAAGTATTCAAGCTCCAGCGACGTGATGCGTGGGGTTAGTGCGCCGAGAACCAGTGGATTGATGCCGTAATCGGTGGCGGTCTCGGTGCGGTTCTCGATGCATTCGGGAGCGGGACGCATAGAGCCGTACGCCATTTGATACGCCGAGACCGCGGTCGACACCACTGCCGGTTTGACGTCGACCCAGCCGGCCAGCCCATGCAGTGACGCGTTCAGCGCAGTTGCGTTCGCCGCGGAGGCCAACGAACCCGAGCCCGTCCAACTCGCCGACGTCGCGACGGTGTTGATCGTTGACGCGATGCTGGAGCCGTGATGGGTGGCAGCCAGGGCGGTCCAGGCGGCCTGGTTCGCCAGGTGAGTGATGACGCCGGCCCCCGCCTTGAGCAGCATGTCGTTTTCCTCAGGCGTACGCGCAGCCCATCCCGGATCGGCCATGCGTACTTTCCCCCTCTTTTACGTCGCCGGGCCTTAAGCCCCGATTGCCATCGTCAAGCTGCGCATGAGCTCCGTGACGACGTACGTGCTCGAGGCGATGCTTTGCGCGCCTGCGAACAAGCCGCGCTGGGCGGCGTGCTCAGACACTACGCCCAGGTAGCTGCCGCCGCAGGCGTTGAGTGCCGCTGCGAACATGGCAGAGTCGGGGTCGCCGCCCATCGGCAGCACTCCCAGCAGGACAGGCGCGGCAGCCGAAGCCGCTGCCTCGGTCTCGGCGCTGATCGCCGACTCGGCGCCGGCCGACGCCAGCACCGCCTCTGACTGCACCGAGGTGACAGGACCCATCATTTCCCTCCGAACGCTCAACCCAGCCGTGCTGGGGGCTTAGTGTAATGGGATTTCGTTGATCTTGTATTCACTCCGTTTTGGCCGGGCTCAGGGCGCGGAAATTTTGTTTCCCGACTCCGGTCTCCAGCGTGAAAGCATTGGATTAACAAGAGAAGTCGTGTAGACCTCAGAGGCAACTCAAGACTCGGTAGTCACAAATACACCTCCGTCGCCCTTGCGCGATCGCGTTATACGCGTTTAGTGAGTCGTTGCGTGACGGCGTTTGGTCGCGCGTTTGCTACCGAAAGTCGATGGTAATTGGCGAAATGGCCGAAGCGATGACCGGGTCGCCGATTCGGCGACCCGGTCATCGCGGTCATGCACTCGGCATCAGCGCCGCTCATTAATGCCCGGCTAGAAGAACGGGTAAGTGCCCGGCTTGTTTTCGCACGCCCACGAGAAACTCGCCTTTGGCAACGGAAGAGAACTAGCCCCCTGCTACGCCGGACCACGCCCATCGCCGGCCAGCCGCAACAGCAACCGGGTGCCACCCAGCGGACTGCTCCGCAATGCCGCTGTGCCGCCATGCAATTCGGCCTGTTGGGCGACCAGCGCCAAGCCCAGCCCGGAGCCCGACCGTGAGGCCGTCGAGCCCCGGGCGAACCGTTCGAAGACGGTGGCGCGTTCGGATTCCGGGACCCCGGTGCCGTCGTCGTCGATCGTGATCTCTACACCCTCACCTGAACTGCCAACGGCCAGCAGGATTTTGCGGGCATTGCCGTGTTTGACGGCATTGGCGATCGCGTTGTCGATCACCAGCCGCAGCCCCGTGGGCAATCCGATCATCAGCACGGTCGGCGAGGGCACCAGCGACACGTCCACATCGGGATAGATGCGCAGCGCGTCATGCGCGGCACGGTCCAAGAGTTCGGTGATGTCGAACGGGACGAAATCGTCGACGGTCGTCAGCTCACCCTGGGCCAGCCGTTCGAGCGCGGTCAGCGTCGCCTCGATGCGGCTCTGGGTGCGAATGACGTCGCCGATGACCTCGTGGCGCTGCTCGAGCGGCAGATCCAGGGTGGACAGCACCTCCAGGTTGGTGCGCATCGCGGTCAACGGGGTGCGCAGCTCGTGGGAGGCGACCGCCGCAAAGTCGCGGGCCGACTCGAGCGCGGCCCTGGTGCGCTGCTGCTCCTTGCCTATGCGGGCCAGCATTCCCTCCACCGCTTCTGCGATCTCCACGGCCTCGCGCACGCCGCGAACCTGGACCTCGTCGGGGCTCGACTGGGCGTTGATGGCCCGGGCCTGCTGGGCCAGCAGCAGGAACGGATTGACCATGATCAACGAGATCACCCAGCCCACGACGACGGTGCCGCCGATCACGCTTGCACAGATCAGCAGCACCCGCAGGTGCAGTTCATTGATCCGATGCTGAGCTTCGGCCAACGGAGCGGCCAGCGCGATCGAGGCGGGCCCCGCGGTGAAGGTGCGGACGCGGTACTGCACGCCGTTGATGGTGGTGTTGGCGTAGCCATCGGGAAGCCGGGGCAACACGATGCTGGTGGGCACCGACACGGTCACCCCGCCGATGCGGGCCGTGCGCACCAGGTTGCCATCCGGAGCGGGGCGGTCCGGATTGGTGTGCTCCGCGTTGTTGAGCAGGCTGCTGATGTCGCCCAGGCTGCTGACCGAATCGAGACGCCGATCGAGCTGGCTGTACTGATCGTTGGTCACACCCACCCATACCCAGGTGCCCAGCAGTACAACGAGGGTCATCACCGATATGGCGGCGACGATGACGATGGTGCGCAGCGACAGCACCCGCATGGGCAGCTGTACGCGCGGTAGGACGCGGATGTCAGGCTCCTTCAGTGGGTGCTGATCCTATGTCAACCAACCTGAGTACAACCCTCACAGCAGTACCGGTCCGGCAGGCGCAGTGGCGTTTCGCAAGAATCTAACGCTAACGGCATCGCCGTCTCCTCCCTCACGTGCCAAAACCGACCGATTTTGCCCCAGCGTTGGTGAGTGAGTACTCTCTCACCATGCTCGTCTCAGGACGTGACCGGTTGCTCTCGACCGCACTGCGGCTCTTTGCCGAGAAGGGCTACGCGGCGACGTCGGTGGCCGACATTCAGCGCGAATCGGGCCTGGCGCCCGGCTCGGGCGCGCTCTACAAGCACTTCGGCTCCAAGCGCGAGCTTCTCGAAGCGGCGGTTGCGCACCGGATCGACAGCATCGTGGCCGCGAGAGAGGAATACGACGCCGGGCAACCGGGCAGCGTTGAGCGGGCCGTGCGCACCGCCGGCCAGTTGATCTGGAACAACCTCAAACAGAGCGAGGATCTGCTCAAGGTCATGCTGCGTGAACCCGACGAGCTCGGTGATCTCGACGAAAAGACGTGGCAGGTGATCACCGACAACGCCTATCAACGCTTCGCGGACGAGCTGGCGGCATTGAATCGGTCCGGCCGCACCAGCATCCCCGATCCCGAAGCGGCCGCGGCCGTCGCGATCGGGTCGCTGTCGTATGCCGCGACGCTGCAAGCGCTGACCGGTCGCCTGCCCGGCAACACCGATGAAGGACGGTACTTCCAGGCGTGGGTCAACCAAACCGTCAGCGTCCTCAACCAATACAGAAACCGCTAACCGGCAATCTATTTCAGGAGCACAGCTGTGACATTTTCACTGCAACTCAGCGACGACGTGATCGAGGTGCGCGATTGGGTGCACAAGTTCGCCGCCGACATCATCCGTCCGGCCGCGGCCGAATGGGACGAGCGCGAGGAAACCCCGTGGCCGGTGATCCAAGAGGCCGCAAAGGTCGGCCTGTATTCCCCAGACTTCTTCGCGCAGCAGGCTGCCGAGCCCACCGGGCTGGGGATGCTGACCGCGTTCGAGGAGATGTTCTGGGGTGACGCCGGCATCGCGCTGTCCATCATGGGCACCGGCCTGGCCGCAGCGGCGTTGGCGGGCAACGGGACTCCCGACCAACTGGGGCGCTGGCTACCCGAGATGTTCGGTACGTCCGACGAGCCCAAGCTCGGTGCCTTCTGCTCGTCCGAGCCCGACGCGGGTTCTGACGTAGGCGGCATCCGCACTCGGGCGCGCTTCGACGAGGCGACCAATGAGTGGGTGCTCAACGGCACCAAGACCTGGGCCACCAACGGCGGCATCGCCAACGTGCACATCGTGGTCGCCTCAGTCCATCCTGAACTCGGCACCCGCGGCCAAGCCAGCTTCGTCATCGGGCCGGACACCAAAGGTCTGGCGCAGGGTCAGAAGTTCAAGAAGCACGGCATCCGTGCGTCGCACACCGCAGAGGTGGTGCTCGACAACGTCCGCCTGCCCGAGGACGCCATCCTCGGCGGCCGGGAGAAGTTCGAGGCGCGGATCGCCCGAGTCAAGTCCGGTGCCTCCTCGGGCGGTCAGGCGGCCATGAAGACCTTCGAGCGTACTCGGCCCACGGTCGGGGCGATGGCCGTCGGCGTGGCGCGGGCCGCCTACGAGTACGCTCTCGACTATGCCTGCCAGCGTGAGCAATTCGGCCGCAAGATCGGCGAATTCCAGGCGGTGGCGTTCAAGCTGGCGGACATGAAGAGCCGCATCGATGCGGCCCGCCTGCTGGTGTGGCGGGCCGGCTGGATGGCGCGCAACAACCAGAACTTCGACTCGGCGGAGGGCTCGATGGCCAAGCTGGTCGCGAGCGAGGCCGCGGTCTATGTCACAGACGAGGCCATCCAGATCTTGGGCGGCAACGGCTATACCCGCGACTACCCCGTGGAGCGCATGCACCGCGACGCAAAGATTTTCACGATCTTCGAGGGCACCAGCGAGATTCAGCGGTTGGTGATTTCGCGGGCGGTGACCGGCCTGCCCATCCGTTAGTACGCGCAATTCGACTGCGTCCAAGAGCTTCTGCGACGACTCGGAGTCGTCGTCGGTGGCTGCAGCGTGGCGTCGTGCCGGGCGATCGCGGTCGATCTTCGCCCCGTTGATCACACCGATCTAGTGACCCCACGCGCCGGGCACGACATGATGGGCGGATGACCACCGAGATCCGGGCCCTGGACACCGACGACGATCTCGTCGGCGCAGCTCAATTGTTTCGCACCGCGATGGTGGGTCTGCCGCCCATGCAGAAGCTGCCGCCCGGCCAGATCACGAAGCTGTTCGAGCCCGGACGCACCCTCGGCGCGTTCATCGATGGACAACTTGTCGGCACCGCGGATGCCGTGACGAGCACTTTGACACTTCCCGGCGGAGCGACCGTCGGCCACGCCGCCGTGACCCACATCGCAGTGTTGCCATCGTTCACCCGACGTGGCTACGCCACCGAATTGATCCAGCACCAGCTTCACGACATCGCGGAGCGTGGTGAGGTCGTCGCGTCGCTGCGCGCGTCGGAGGCCACCATCTATGGGCGGTACGGCTACGGGGTAGCGAGTTGCGCCCAAACCGTGGAGGTTACGAGCGCGCGGGCAACGTTTCGCCCGCAGGTCGGCCTGGGTGGTCCGGTGCGGTTGCTGGGTGCCGCCGAAGTATGGGAGATTTTGCCCCGGGTTTATGACGCCAATCGTCCGCCGCGTCCCGGAACGATCGACCGCCCCGGGGTGTGGTGGGAGAGCGCACGGCGCCGCGCCGAATCATGTTCGGGGGCTTGGTATGTCGCTGTACACGGCCACCCGGGGGCCGAGTCGGGTTTCGCCCGCTACCACCCGATCGGCACCGAGGATTGGTTTGTCAGCGACCAGCGCACCATCGTGGTCGAGGATTTCTTCGCGCCGAGCGCGGACGCATATTTCGGATTGCTGCGTTTCCTGCTCGACCTGGATCTTGTTCACCGCGTGACGTTTTGGATGCGACCCATCGACGACCCGCTACCCTGGCTGTTCGTCGATCGCCGCGCGGCGAAGGTCACCGCGGTGTACGACGAAACGTGGCTGCGTGTCATCGACGCGGAACGTGCCCTGGCGGCGCGATCCTACCGCGGCGGCGGAGCGGTGACGATCGCGGTGAACGACCCACTGCTGCCACGGAATTCAACGAGCTTTACGATCACCGGGGCCGGCGCCGAACCGACAACCCACCGCGCCGACGTCCGTGTCGGGATCGAGGGTCTTGGCGCGGCGCTGCTGGGCGGCACGAGCTGGCGCAGTCTTGCCGCAGCCGGACTGGCCCGGGCTGACGATCCAGCGGTGCTGGCTGCGGCCGATGAACTGTTCGCGGTCCCCGAAGCACCACATGCCGGAACGTTCTTTTAACCGAAGCACGGTGCCCGGCGGATCAGCGGTTCGATTCCGACCTTTGCATCGCCAGACGCACACCCGCCGCGACCAAGTCGGGCTGGTGGACCTGAATGAAGTGGTCGCTGCCGGTCGCGATCATGTGCGGTGTCTGCGGCCGCAGCGCAATCAGATCCGCAGAGGCCTCTCGCCACGCCTGCTCGAGTCGCTCGCCCTGCTCGGGCGAGACGCTGCCAGGGATCGCAAACGGTTCGGTCCTGGTCAGCACGACGGTGGGGATGGGCGGAAAAGCGGGGGCCGCGCCAACCTGGGCGACGCTCTTGTCGATGTCGATTTTCTCAAACGACGGCGAATTCGCGAACTGGGGCAACGGCTGGTCCAACGCGAGGCGATAGGCCGGCCAGTCCGGTCCCATCAGGCCCGGTATCTCGACCGGAAAGGCATCGACGAACGCCAGTGCCCGCACCTGGTCGGGATAAGTCTGGGCATACAGCCGGATGAACAGTCCGCCCAGCGAGTGCCCGACCAATACGTACGGACCCGGCAGATGGGCGGCGGCGAGCAGCGCATGCAGATCCTGCACCACGTCTTGCGCGCTCCGCGGCATCTCGACCGGCGAACTGCGGTCGGTAATGCTGGGTGGATCGGGATAGCGCAAAGTGCCGGGCCGGTCGTACGCGCATACGCGGTGATCCGCCGCGAGAGACGGCAGTACGGCCGGTCCCGTTGCAGGCGCAGCGGCGTCGGACTGGCTCCACGGATCCGACGAGTTGTGATATCCCGACTCTAAAATGACTGTGGGACTGCCCCTTCCGTAGCACTCCAGATACAGGTGCCGGCCGTTGCCGATGTCGATCGGGCCGGCGAACTCGCCGCCCGCCGCCGGTGCGCCAGCATTGTGCGTCGCTCCGCCGCAGCCCACGAGCGCGACGAACAGTGCGGCACTCAACAGGCATCGGCGGGCACCCGCAGCGGCGCGCGACGGATACGTCACGACTTCTAAGATCTCCCGCACTGCACGCATCGCGTTATTGTGCGGGTAAGCGGGCCCCACGTGAAAGCGTGGCGGCAAAGACGGGCACCGAGTGGTCCCTCGTCCGGCCCCGCCAGGGAGGAGCGGCCCGAGTTGGCCAGCACACGTGGAGCAGCCCTCTGGGTCGTGGCGGCCGTTGGTTACCTTGTCCTCGAGGCCGTCGCCGCCGCGGGCTTCGAGCCCACCTATAGCTATGCACGCGACTACATCAGCGATCTCGGCCTACCCAGCGGCAGGCCGGTTCGCGGACGGACGGTTTACCCAGCGCGGGCCTACTTGATGCATGCGGCGTTCTACCTGCAGGGCAGTCTGTTCCTGCTCGGAGCATCTCTGATCGTGGGTGTGCCCGACAACCGAAGGGCGCGGGTGTTTTTGGGTACCGTCGCCGCGAATGCGGTAGGCAACGTCGTGATCGGGACGGTGCACAGCGGCGCGGTGCACATCGAGGGCGCTGTGCTCGCGATCGTCGGCGGCAACGCCGCCATCGTGACCGGACCCAATGCCATCGGCGCACTCGCCGATCGGCGTTGGTATCGCTTGGCTTCCAAAGCGCTCGCGACGCTCGGCTTTTCTTCTCTTGCGATGCTGATGATGAATTCGGCGACGGCAAAAACGGCCCTGCTGCCTGACGGCGCATGGGAACGCGGAAGTGTGTACTCGATCACCACCTGGCAATTGCTCACCGCCGCTTGCCTGCTGACGCGAACTACTCGCGCCGCCTAGGACATTGCCGCAGGGGCTGAAGGCTCCAGGTGGTCGTGCCCGAATACCGCGTCCAATCCGCGTGAGCTCGGGCCGACTGCCGATCCGCGCACGGTCGCGCCGTCGCGGCCACGTCAACCCCGGTCGTCACGAATTTCCGCTGAACAGTTCGTGATTGCGTGTAGCCGGCTGCCGATCGGAAACCGCCGGCAGGCGTCAGCCGTGCGGTGCCTCGGAGATCTTGGTGTCGGGCTTGCCGAGCGTCTGGCAATACGTCATCGCCGAGAGCCGCGTTGCGGAGATCTCCACATTGCTCGGATCGGTTCCGTTCTTGTCTTTGAGCATCTTGCTGACTTCGTCGTTCTGCTTCTTCTCGTCCTGAGTGGTGAAATCTTTGCACTTCGTGTCGCCGCCGGTGTTGATGACCTGTGAGGCCGAACACGCGCTGGACAGCAAGACGGAGATCGCGATCGTGGCTGCCGCAATGTACTTCATCATTTGCCTTCCTGGGTGCGAGTAGTGGTATCAGTACACCAAATCGCCTGATTTCAAACCCCGCAGGGGACTCCGGACCGGTGATCGCCGCGTTTGCAGGCGGGCGCCGAACCGGCGACGTGGCGGCGCGATCGCCGCCAGCGGGAATAACTGCCCAGGTGACATCGCGTTCTATCATCGTCGATCGGCCGGGTACGCACCGTGGATTTGGAGAGGGGAGGGCGTTTGTGACCTCGTCGAATGTGCGCACCGGCCACGATGGCAGGCTCCGGTCGAGGTGGGAGCCGGCGGGGACCAGGGCGCTGTTTGTCAGCGTGTTGACGCTGCTGCTGACCACGGGCTGGGTGGCCAATCACTTCGTCGGGTTGATGCCGGTCATCAGTGACAGCGAGCACCTCAGCACGGCCACCCTCGACGGGATCTTCGGCATTTATGCGGTCGGGCTGCTGCCCGGGTTGCTCGTCGGCGGACGCGCGTCCGACGCGCTCGGGCGCCGGTCTGTGGCCTTGACGGGGTCGGGGGCCGCACTGCTGGGGACGGCGGTGATGCTGTTGTCCCAGCACACAAGTTCTCTGCTGCTGGGTCGGCTGACCGTCGGGATCGGTGTGGGCCTTGCCATCAGCTCGTGCACTGCGTGGGCATCGGATCTGAGAGGGCCCGCGGGTGCCGCGACCGCCGGAGCGGTACTGACGGCCGGCTTCGCCCTCGGTCCATTCGCCGGGGGGTTCATCGTATGGTCCGGCCGGTCCGGCATCCGGCTCTCCTTCGGTGTCGCCGCCGCCATCGTCGTGCTGGCTACGTTCGCCGTCGTCGGCGCGGCCCGACGCGCCGAAGTGACCGGGCCGGTTACGGCCCACGACACGGGGCAAGCGGCAGCGGCCGCACCGGCGGCGCGCGGAATCAGCCGGGCCTTGAGCTGGGCCATGCCACTCGCACCATGGGTATACGCCTCGGCGACATTGGGATTCGTCACCATCCCCACCCGGCTACACACCGCGCTCGCGGCTCCGATGGCGGCAGGCACGGCCACCCTGATCGTCAACGGTGTCAGCGGCGTCGTCCAGGTACTGGCCCGCGTGCTCCGGTGGGGGCCCCGGGCCGGCACCGCGGGAGCGGTGCTGGCCGCGCTCGGCTACGCGCTGGCCGCGATCGCGCCGCCCGCCCTGAGCCCGGCGCTGGGGTTACCGGTCTTGTTCGTCCTCGGCTGCGCCTCGGGCCTGTGCCTGCGGGAAGGACTGATCGACCTGGAGGCCGCCGCCCCGCCGCACCTGCGCGGCGCGCTGACCGGAGTGTTCTACGTCGTCACGTACGTCGGATTCGCGCTTCCGCTGGTCCTGGACACCGTCGGCTCCGCGGCCTCGGCGGTGATTCTTGCCGTGATGGCGGTGCTCGCCTCGACAGTGGCGGTCACCAGAGCGGTGCGGTTACGACGAGATAGTCACCGGCAAGACTGATCTGGTCTTGCCCCGGATCAAACGAGTTCGCGCAGCGTTTCGATCAGCTTGATCCGCTCACCCGTCGTGGAGGCGATAGGCGCCACATTGAGGGTGGTTACCCCTGCCTCGCGGAACGCCGCCAATCGTTCCTTGACGAACTCACGGGTGCCGATCAGGTTGACGTCTCGCACCAGATCGTCGGGCACGACCTGGGCGGCGCCGTCTTTGTCACCGGCAAGGTAGAGCTCTTGAATCCGGTCGGCCTGGGGGCCGTAGCCGTATCTGGTGGCCAGGGTGTGGTAGAAGTTCTTGCCCTTGGCGCCCATTCCGCCGATGTAGAGCGCCAGGTGCGGCTTGACGAATTCCCTTAGTGCCTCGACATTTTCGCCAATGGCCAGAACGGGGCCGGCATAGATGTCGAGCTCACCCAAGTCGGGGTCACGCTTGGCCCGGCCAGCAGCCAGCGCATCCCCCCACACGTCGCGCGCCTTCTCAGGCAGATAGAAGATCGGCTGCCAGCCCTCGGCAATCTCGGCCGCCAGTTCGACATTCTTGGGCCCCAGCGCGGCAATCAGTATCGGAATGCGCTCGCGGACAGGTTTATTGATCAGCTTGAGTGGCTTGCCGAGCCCGGTGCCCTGGCCGGCGGGCAGCGGGATCGTGTAGTGCTTGCCCTCATGCTGCACGGTCTCACGGCGCCACACCTGGCGGCAGATGTCGATGACCTCACGTGTCCGCCCGATCGGGGCATCGTAGGGAACACCGTGGAAGCCCTCGATAACCTGCGGGCCGGAGGCGCCCAGGCCGAGGGTGAACCGACCGTCGGAGACGTAGTCCAGGCCGGCCGCGGTCATCGCGGTCAGGGTGGGGGTACGGGTGTAGAGCTGCAGGATGCCCGAGGCCAACCCGACGCGTTCGGTGCTCGCCGCCAGGTAGCCCAGCGCGCTCACCGCGTCGAACGAATACGCCTCGGGGACAAAGACAATGTCCAATCCGGCGCGTTCCAGGTCGGCCACTTCGGCGGCAACGTCCTTGAAGCCGCCGGCATAGTTGATGCCCAGTCCAATCCGCATGGTCATTACTTTTACGCGGTACCGGATTGATTGGCCAATTCGAGCGCCTCCCGTTGGATGCGATCGAACTGGGCACCCATCGCCTCGGACAGCGCCGTCGCGCCCGAAAGCGGCCGCACCATCACCATGAAGTCGTCGATGAGGCCGTCGTCGTCGAAGTGCAGGAAGTCGCAACCGGTGATCTTCATGCCCGGGGCCCCCGCTATCCCGGTCTCGAACACGAAGGCGTGATTCCGACCGCCGGGGTCGTGGATCTCGCGGACGTAGCGGAAGTCTTCGAAGATCCGCAACACACCGCGCAGGATCGCGGCGGTGATCGGTTTGCCGACATAGGGCTTGAAGGCCACCGGGCTGGTGAAGACCACGCCGTCGGCCAACATCGCTTGGATGCCCTTCTCGTCGCGGTCTTCGACGGCTTTGCGGAACGGGTGCATCGCGACCTCACATGGTCAACTAGTTGAGTAGGTGGATCTGACGCTAGGGCGCCGGCAGGTAAATGTCCAGATGCGATTAATCACTTTATTGAATAATCGTGTTGTTGTAGCATCGATCGATGTCGCTGCGTGACGCGGTGTTGGCCGCCCTCCTCGAGGGTGAATCATCCGGGTACGACCTGGCCAAAGATTTCGACGCCTCGGTCGCCAACTTCTGGCCGGCCACCCCCCAGCAGCTGTATCGCGAACTCGACCGGCTGGCTGAGCAAGGCCTCATCCAGGCCCGAATCGTGCAGCAAGAACGCCGGCCCAACAAGCGCATGTTCTCGCTGACCGAGGCGGGCCGTGACGCGATCCGGCAGTTCACCACCACGGCGCCGAAGCCGTCGGTCATCCGCGATGAATTGCTGGTCAAGGTCCAGGCCTCCGACGCCGGAGACCTCGAGGCGGTCCGCGGATTCATTCGGGAACGACGGGATTGGGCGGTCGCCAAAGCACAACGCTACGAACGGCTGCGGGCGCGAATGCTGGACGGCCGCAGCGAAGAGGATTATCTCGCCCAGGTCGACCGAGTTGGCCCCTACCTGACACTCACGCGCGGAATCTCGTTCGAAGAGGAGAACATTCGATGGGCCGAGCGCGCGCTGAGCATCGTCGAACGTCGCCTGTCCGACGGCGTTGCGCGTACCGCACGATCACGGCGCCGCGCTGCTGCCCGCCGATGAGTCCGGGGAACGGGTCAGCGTTCGCGGAGGGCGCGCATGGGCCGATCGAAGGCCGGCGACGTTAGCCTGAGGAATGACCGAATATCGTTCGCCCTCGACCGGCCGGGTTGTACGTGCCGTTTTGTTCGATACCTTTGGAACGGTCGTCGACTGGCGTTCCGGGATCGCCGCCTCAGTACGCGATTTCGCGCAGCGCCACCACCTCAGCGTCGACTCCGGGGCTTTCGCGCTGGAATGGCGCGGACGGTACCTGCCATCGATGTCCGAGGTCCTTTCGGGCCGTCGCGAGTTCGTGTCGCTGGACATTTTGCATGAAGAAAACCTCCTCGCATCGTTTGAGAAGTTCGGTGTCGCCGCCGAAGTGCTGCCGAGCGAGGAGGTGGAGGCACTCGCCCGGTCGTGGCGCTGGTTGCCACCGTGGCCGGATAGTGTCGACGGCATCGCGGCCATGAAGCGACACGTCATCGTCGGGCCGCTGTCCAACGGCAACACCGGACTGCTGGTCGATATGGCGAAGTACGCCGGTCTGCCATGGGATGTGGTGCTCGGGTCCGATGTCGGCAAAACCTACAAGCCCGATCCGCGTGCTTACCAGACGCCCGCGCATCTGCTCGGTCTGGAACCCGGTGAGGTGATGCTGGTGGCGGCGCACCCCACCGACCTCGAGGCGGCTCAGAACAGCGGCCTGGCCACCGGTTTCGTCGCGCGACCGCAGGAATACGGCCCCGGCCGGGAACTATACCTCGAAGCCACGGGCGTCGACCTCTCGGGCGCATCGCTGGTCGAATTGGCCACGTTGATGTTCGGTGCACCGGGTCGGAGTCGAGGAGATCGCTGAGCCGGCGCCGACTGGTTTACTTCCACGCGAAAACCGGCTGTTCCAACCCGTCGACCGGGTCGGCTCGCCCTTCCAGACACAGCCAGCGCAGCTGCAGCAGCACGGCGCCGGTCGGTGCGTGAATGAGGTCATTTCCCAACGGGATCTGCACGACCGGTCGCGGGCTCTCCGCAATTGTGATGAACCGGGGCGAGTCATCACGCTGGAGCTGGTGGAGCCCCACCCGGTAAACGGCCACCACCTCGTCGGGCGCGGGGCGAGGCTCCAGCCGTCCTCCTCCCCACACGACTACCGGTGTGATCACGTACCCGGACCGGGTGGGGTAGTCGTCGAGCAAACCCAGCACGGTCGAATCGGACAGCTCGACGCCGACCTCCTCACGCAGTTCTCGCAGCGCGGCGTCGACCGCCGTCTCGCCGGGATCGAGCCGACCACCCGGTAGTGCCCATTGGGCCGCATGTGAACTGAGACGAGACGCCCTGCGGCACAGCAAAAACGCGGCCCCGCCGGAGACATCGACCATGCGGCCGTCCAAATGGGTGGCGGGCATCGGACGTCCGCCATTCCACTCGTCCACCGACACTGGATCGACCCGATCCTCCCCCACCTCCGAATCGACCAGTACCACCGCGACGGCCGCGTGCCGCTTTGTCGGATCGGTCAGCACGCGACGATCGTGGCCGTCCAGATGGTTCCGTATCCGCACACGCAAAGCCTGGTCATAGGGGATGGTCACCACCCGAGCCTAAACTGAGGAGCTTTTCTACCGCAGGTCCGTGCTTGGTGGTGGGCTGCGCCAGTGGTTAACTGCGAACATGCGACGACAACCGCTGCTGGCCCGACGTTTTTTCGATCGCTACGAACCGGTGCACGCAGTCACGTACTTCGCACCGGAGGCACGGGCCGCGCTGGACGCACTGGGCTACCGGGGTTTCTGGATGGGCTATTTCGCGGCTCGCTCGGCACCGCTCGGCGCCCTACCCCGCGAGGTGGTCACCGCGGTGTTCTACAACTTCGCGCCCGAACGGGTCGCTAAGGCACTGCCCGCGGCATGGGAGATCGCGGGTCCAGAGGCCGCACTGCGTGCTCGGCAAGAGTCGGCGGTGGCGGCGCTACGCCGCTACGGCCTGGGCTTAAATGAAAATGTCCGCGTTGCAGCCGAACTGGCGAGCAGGGCGGCCCGGCACGCGCCCCTCGATGCGCGCCCGCTGTTCGCGGCCAATGTGGCGCTGCCCTGGCCGGACGATCCATTGTCCGCCCTGTGGCACGCCACCACGCTGCTGCGCGAACAGCGCGGCGACGCCCACGTGGCGGTGCTGGCCGCGGCCGGCGTCTCAGGCCGAGAATCCAACGTCCTACACGCCGCGGCGGGCAACGTCTCTCGCGACTACATCGCACGCACCCGTGACTACGACGAGACGTCCTGGCGTCAACACGAACAAGCGCTCGCCGAGCGGGGGTTACTCAGCAGCGATGGAACACTGACCGCGGCCGGACGGCAATTGAAGGATCACATCGAATCGACGACCGACACGCTGGCGCTGTCCGCACTCGACGCCCTCAACGATGACGAGGTGGAGACGCTGTTTCAGACACTCACCCCGATCACCCGCACGGTGGTCGCGGGAGGCGACGTTCCGGCGCGCACGCCGATGACATTACGCCGCGACGAATTACATGATGACAGCGCGCATCTGGTGGGCCGATGAGCGGCCAGCGCGTGCCGGGCGGTGTCGTGCACAAGTTGCCGGCGGATCTGCGCGAGTCGCTGATCGGCAATGCCACCGCACTAGCCGCGTGGAAGGACATCACGCCGCTGGCGCGAAACGAGTTCATCTGTTGGGTCGAGGACGCCAAGCAACAGGTGACCCGAGAGCGCCGCATCCGCCGGACCCAGGAGGAGTTGGAAGAGGGCAAGCGCCGGCCGTGCTGCTGGCCGGGTTGCAAACACCGCGAGCGCACCGGAAAGTAAAGGCGCACCGGAACTCTCGGGGAGGTGGGCCGCTATCGGTCCAACGGCTTATAGAACACCAAGCCGTTGCCCTTGTTGTCATAGACCACGGCGCGCCGTTCATGGGCGTCGTCGTAAGGGCCCTTCACGATGCCGCCGCCGCTGGCCTCGACAGCCTCCGCCGCGGCATCGACGTCGGTGGTCTTGATCCCGACCACGACCTGGCCCGGGATGGGATGGTCGATCGCGGTCGCCAACGCCAACGTGATCGGGCCCGCGTCCATGGCCGCGAAGTGCGCACCGTCGCGGAACTTCAGTGACATGCCCAAGGTCTCGCTGTAGAACCTGATCGACTCGTCCAGGTCGTCGGTCGACAAGATGATCATCTTCGCTTCGTGCTCACTCATGGCGCCTCCCGTGTCCCACTCGCTCCCAGATCAGGCCGGGTTACCAGTTTCTGCGAGGAAACGCGAATTCTAGGAGTCGAAGCTCAGGTGACGCCAAGATGGAATCGCTTGGCCGTCAGAATAATCCATTGGCAAAGCCTCGCCATGTCCTGCACCGCGGTAGGCGACCGCGGTAGCCAGCGCCGTTGCACCCTCGATCGTCCCAACCACAACGACGTTGTCATTGACCGCGAAATGCGGTGCGGTGGTGATGGGTTGGCGCGCACCATGGGGGACGACGGTGGTTTCCGGGGTGAATCGATAGGTCTGGATGTGCCCGTCGGCGCTGCGCATGGTCACCGAGTTCGCCGACACGGCCACCACAGTCCCTTCCTGGCTCACCGGTTGCAAAGTCGCCGGCGGCTCCAGATCGGCGGCTACAGCGCGCTTCTCAGGCTGGCCTAGGTTGAGCATCAGCGCCGTCACGCAGGCGGCACACAAGAGTGACGCGGAGACGATGTCGCACACCGCGCCGGCGCCGGACAGCCCGCGCCGACGACCCCGATGAGTGGAAGTCGGCCTGCGCTCCGGTGCATCCGGCATGCGGTGTTTGGCGCTCACGGTCTAATCCTTCCAGCGGCGTCACACCGAAGAACACCGGCGCCCACCGAATCAGGTTGTTGCCGTCCAATTACCCGCCGAATCGGACCGGTAAACCGCACTCCGGCCAAGCGGGCCGGTGGGAGATGCGCGTCAGCCCTTGGTCAGGGTGAACTGTGCGACGTCGGTATAGCCCTCACGGAACAGGTCGGCGCAGCCCGTCAGGTACTTCATGTACCGGTCGTACACCTCTTCGGACTGGATCGCGACGGCCTGGTCTCGGCGCGCCTCGAGCGCGGCCGACCAAGTGTCAAGGGTGCGGGCGTAGTGCAGGCGCAGCGGCTGGATCAGCTTGACACCGAAGCCCGCGCGCTCGGCGTGCTCCACGACGCCCTTGGCCTGTGGCAGGTCCCCGCCCGGGAAGATCTCGTCCATGATGAACTTCATGAAGCGCAGCTTGCTCATGGTGATGGGCAGCCCGCGCTCGGCGAACTCTTCGTCGCTGGGCTTGATGATGGTGTGCAGCATCATGACGCCGTCGGCCGGTAGCGCCTCATAGGTCTTTTTGAAGAAGTCGTCGTACCGGTCGCGTCCGAAGTGCTCGAAGGCGCCGATCGACACGATCCGGTCGACTTTCTCATCGAACTGCTCCCAGCCCTGCAGCAGCACGCGCTTGGACCGCTGCGACGGATGGCTGTCAAGACGCCGCTGCACGTGTGCCTGCTGATTGCGGCTGAGCGTGAGGCCCACGACGTTGACATCGTAATTTTCGAGACCGCGGACGATGGTGGTGCCCCACCCGCACCCGATGTCGAGCAACGTCATGCCAGGTTGCAGTCCAAGCTTGCCCAGCGAGAGGTCAACCTTGGCGTACTGCGCCTCCTCCAACGTCATGTCGTCGCGCTCGAAATAGGCGCAGCTATAGGTCCGCGTCGGGTCTAGGAAGAGCGCGAAGAACTCATCGGAGAGGTCATAGTGCGCTTGTACGTCCTCGAAATGCGGTTCCAAGCTGACGGCATCGCCGGATTTTTCGGACAAGGCACAACCTCTGACTGATCTTATTGGCGTACGGGTGCGATCGAAGCTGACCGCTGACTGACGCCCCAGTGTATCCGCCCGGATGCCTGCGCCCTGCCGCCGAGTTCCAGTTCAGGGCCATAGCGCCGATGACCGCGGCGCCGACGGCACACGCGGTTGACGAATCCCGCGCCGAGTTGTTACCTCAGCTGGTGAGCGGGGTAAGCCCGGCTGACCGACATTCAGAGAGGCGGGACACTGCGATGGACGACATCACTATGTTGATCCTCGCCGACCACGAGTGGTTTCGGGAACAGTTCGCGCGACTGGACGATCTGCAGGCCCAGCGCCCCGATGACCGGCCCGCGCTCAAACGAGTGTGGCGTGCGCTCGCCGACAAACTGGACGTGCACGCCTATATCGAAGAAAAGATCTTCTACCCCCAACTGCTGAAACGTGGGGGTGACGACGCCGAAGGCGAGACGCTCGACGCGATCGGCGATCACAATGACATCCGCGACGGTGTGCGCGACGCCGACGCCGCCCCACTCGGCAGCGAGCAGTGGTGGGCGGCCGTAGGCCGCACCCGGGTGGCCAACGACGATCACATGGGCGAGGAGGAACGAGAAGGCCTGTCGGACTTTCGCCGCAATGCGCCCATCGGGCTTCGGGAAGCGCTCGGCCGTCAATACAGCGAGTTCATGGCCGAGCACCCCACCACCAAGGGGTTGTCGATCACGGATCGTGACCCGCAGCGCTACGTCGAACAGTTCGACGAGCCGACACAGGGAAAGCCGGCCGATTTCTCGCTGCGCATCGGGAGCCTCAAAGGCCAATGAGCGGCGCCCGCGAACGAGCCGGCGTGACGCGGATAACCGATTTCGGCCTGCACGGCGGCGGGATTCCGACGTCGGTGACTCCGGCGACGCTCGCCTAACTGGCATCTCCCGTCGATGCGCGTGATTACCCCCACCCCGCTGGTTCGTCCGCGAAATGTTTCGGGTAAGCCATCACTCGATGGTTATTCGACGCCGCCGGAGGAAGTGGGCACGTAAAGACATCAGGGTCGCCGATCCGGCGATGCGCCAAACCATAATGGGCACCGCGATCGGCAACTTCATGGAATGGTACGACTTCGGGGTCTACGGCTACATCGCCACCACGATCGCCCAGGTGTTTTATCCCGGAAAGAACGTCAGCGGCGTTCACCTCATCGCGACCTTCGGCACGCTGGCGGCGGCATTCGTCGTGCGCCCGCTCGGCGGATTCATCTTCGGCCCGCTGGGCGATCGGATCGGTCGCCACCGAGTCCTGGTGGTCACCATCCTCATGATGACGGTGAGCACCACCATGACCGGCCTGCTGCCCACCTACAGCGCCATCGGCATCTGGGCGCCGATCCTGCTCGTCGTCGCACGAATTTTCCAGGGCCTATCGACCGGTGGCGAGTACGTCGGCGCGATGACCTATCTCGTCGAGCAGGCCCCCGACCACAAACGCGGCATGATGGTCGGGTTCTTGCCCATGGGCAACCTGGTCGGATTCGTCCTGGCCGGGTTGCTGGTGACGGGTTTGCAGACCTGGCTGCCGGATGACGCCATGCTGACCTACGGCTGGCGGATTCCGCTGTTGCTGGGGCTGCCCTTCGGTCTGGTCGCCTTGTACCTGCGGCTTCGGCTCAAGGAGTCCTCCGCCTACCAGAGTGCGCACGACGCTGCGTCCGCATCGGGTGGCCAAGGTCGGCAGCAAATTCTGCGCACGGTCGCGACCCAATGGCGCCCGATGCTGATCTGCGCGGCGCTGGTGCTGACCTCCCAGGTCGCCGACTTCATGCTCACCGGATATCTGCCGACGTACCTCAGGCTCTTCGTCCGCGTCGGGCGCACCGCAGGACTGGTCATGATCGTGTCGACCTTGGCGATACTGATGGTCACCGTGGTGCTCGTCGCCGGCTTGTCCGACCGCATCGGCGTCAAACCCATCATGTGGACGGGCTGCGGGCTGCTGATCGTGGCGTCCGTCCCGGCGTTCCTGCTCATCCGCTTCGGGGGCATATACCCGGTGATCTTCATCGGGGTGCTGACGATCGGCCTGATGGAATTGTGCTTTGACAGCACCGGGCCGGCCATGCTGCCGGCTCTGTTTCCGACCAACGTGCGCTATGGGGCGCTGGCGATTTCGTACAACATCTCGATATCGCTCGTCGGCGGTATCACACCCTTGATCGCCCAAGCGCTGGTATCGGGTACCGGCAACGTGATGGTGCCTGCCTACATGCTGATATTCGGCGGCGTAGTGGGCGCCATCACGCTGCTATTCACCCCGGAAGTAGCGCGAAAGCCGTTGCCCGGCTCCGGGCCTGCCGTCGAAACCGAGCGGGAGGCCCGCGCGCTCGCCGAGGAAATCAGCTAACGGCCGTTCTCGACGAAAACGTTTCTTTGGCGCTGACGGGCTGATCCCTTGAAGATGCGGACCGCTTTCCAGCAGCGCCTGGACGCGCTGACCGACCGCCGAGATCGTCCGCACCCGTCACCCCTATTCGGCCGTTCCCGACGACGTACGACACCGGACTCACGAAGTCGCCGCCGCCGTGGAGGCCACCCTGTTGGGCCGCTCCTACGACACTTCGCCGCCCATGCGATCGAGATCGCGCGACGGGTCATCTTCCTGGCCACCGGTGCCAGCCGCCCTCGGAGTCGGTGACAACCGCCCGGGTACCGCACACTCCGCCGAGGACATGCCCGACACGACGTGTTGCCGCCGCATCATTCAGGCGTGACGTAGCACCAGCAACTCACCGGTCAAGGTTCCATCGCCCAACAGCCGTCCGATCCTGGAACTTTGACGTTCGGCGAGCTGCCAGGCTTCCGTGTGGCCGTGCCGCTCACCGAGAACACTCTCTACGGTATCGACGCGCTCGTTCCACGTGTCGTCGATCGGCGGCAGGGCCGCCGTGCCTAACCACTGCTCGACGTGAAGTGAGGCGCCGGTCAATAGCTCACGCAATTCGCTGGGCGTCGGAAAGTGATTGCCTTCCAAAATGTTTGACGGTATTTCCCGGTGCGCGACGAAAACCAGCAGCCCAATGCGCCCACCCGGCCGCACGACGCGGCCCAACTCTGTGAGCAGCGCCAATTGATCCCGCGTCGTACACAACACGCCCAGCGACCAGGCCGCGTCGAAACTGCCATCCCGCACCGGCAGGGCCGATCCGAGAGCGCACACCACCGGAAAACCGAAAAGCTTCTGCGCCGCGCGACAGGCGCCCGTTTCGGGTTCGACGAGCAAGGGCCGCGCCGCGCCGGATCGGGCGGCGTAGGCGGCGGGGCCTCCGACGCCCGCGCCGGAATCCAACAGGGCGGCCCCGGGCGCCAACTCCATCCGCTCGATGAGCCAGTCGAGTGCGGCCGGACTCCCGCTTCCCCGGCACCCGGCAGGAAGGTGATAGTCCGGCCCGAGTTCCGCCGCGACCTGCGCGGTCCATTCGGCTACGGTGTCGAACTCGGCCTCCATTGCGTCCGTCATAGGCGCCGCTCCTCCTCATCGCTACGCTCTGCATCGTCGGCGACGCGCGTCATAGGCGCCGCTCCTCCTCATCGCTACGCTCTGCATCGTCGGCGACGCGCGTCATAGGCGCCTCCGCCCGGATCCGACGACCGACCTCGGCCTTGATCTCCGCGCCAACGCGAGGGCCCGAAGCGGATGCCAGCCCCGAAACGTTGACACCCTCGACGCCCTCGATCGCCAACAACGCTCGAGCCTCGCTCACCGCCGCCGCGATACCGGCGGCCACCGGATCCGCTGCACTCAAAACCCGTTGTGTCACAACGGGGTCGATCTCAAGTCCGGGCAAGTTCTCCAGGACCGCCGCCGAGATGCTGTCGGTGAACACCGCCACCGAGGTGATCACCGGGATTGTCAAGCCGGCCGATCGCGCGGCCGTCATGAAACCGGCGACCATGTCGGGAAAAGGCACATGGTTCAGGATCGCCAGGCTCGCTCCGGCTCGCTGCTTCTCGACCAAGCGAGCCGGTCGGCGGTGCACAGGTGGGGCGGTGGGCGTCTCGGGTACCGCCGCGGCCATGCCGACCGACGCGGCCAGCGACACCAGTCGGGGCCCGTCGAGGTCGAAGGTCTGCGTGACTTCTGGACGCACGTCGTAGCCGCGTCCGTCGCCCGTCACGCACAACACCGTGTCGACATTGATGCTGCGCAATCCCCTCAGTTCCTGCTCGAGGACCACCCGGTTGCGGTCCCGGCACGACAACGTGATCCACGGCGTCACGCCTGCATCGAGCAGCAGCGAGGCCATGAGCGTAGGCGGAAAGTCGGGCTTGTTCTGATGTTCGCCGACGAGGACGGCGTCGCACCCGGGCGCCAGGATGGCCGCGGTGGCCGCAATGTCGTCAGGATCGAACGGGGTGGCACTGAAGTCGGTGAGCACCCGCGGAGCACGCGCGGGACGGGGGGTGGGGCGATCGCCCGACCACGGTACGACGTCGTCGAACACACAAGGACTCGGGCGCATCTCGCATTGTCCGTCCGGGCGCACACCGCCGCACGGTCCAAACTCCATCCGCTTGGGACAACCCGAATCCGCCGGCATTTTCACCCCCTGGAGCGTCAGTACCCAAACGAATGCCCGTGCAAGCGCTCTGACGGCCGCGAGTGAACAGACCGGCTATTCGGGATTAGCAATCGCCCCATGTGGCTAATACGAAGGGGGCATGCGCTGGACGAGCGGCACAGCGGAGGGAATGGGAACGACTATGGAACCGATATCACCGACGGACGCGTTGTTCCTCCTCGGTGAGTCACGCGAGCATCCGATGCACGTGGGCTCGCTGCAGCTCTTCGAACCCCCGGAGGATGCCGGTCCCCATTTCGTGCGCGATGCGTATCAGGCGATGCTCGAGCGCACGGACCTACAGCCGACGTTCCGCAAGCACCCCGCCTTCTTCGGCGGCATCACGAATGTCGCGTGGTCCTTCGACAAGGACGTCGAACTCGATTACCACTTGCGCCGATCGGCTCTGCCCGAACCCGGACGGGTCCGAGACTTGCTCGAGTTGGCTTCCCGGCTGCACGGCGGGCTGCTCGACCGGCACCGTCCGATGTGGGAGGCGCACCTCGTCGAGGGATTGCAGGACGGGCGGTACGCGGTCTACACGAAGTATCACCACTCCCTGATGGATGGCGTCTCGGCGTTACGCCTGATGCAGCGCGCGTTCACGTCCGACCCAAATGACGACGAGGTGCGCGTTCCGTGGAACCTCGGTCCGCGCAAGCGCAGCGGACGCCGGCACCAGCCATCCCTCTTTGACCGGTTCGGCCGCACCGCGGGGTCGGCGCTCGCCTTGGCGCCGTCCACGCTAAAGCTCGCACGTGCGGCGCTGCTCGAACAACAATTGACCCTGCCGTTTCGGGCGCCACGCTCCATGTTCAACGTGCGAATCGGCGGCGCCCGCCGGGTTGCGGCCCAGTCCTACTCGCTGGAGCGCATCAAGGCGATCAAGTCGGCAACCGGTGCGACCATCAACGACATCGTGCTCGCGATGTCCGCCGGAGCCCTGCGCGCCTATCTCATCGACCAGAACGCCCTGCCGGACACACCCCTGACCGCCATGGTGCCCGTCAATCTGCGCAAGGACGACGACGACCGCGGCGGGAACAACGTCGGAACCTTCCTATGCAATCTCGCGACCGACCTCGACGACCCGGCGAACCGGCTCGAGACGATCAGCGCATCCATCCGCCAAACCAAAGAGGTGTTCTGGGAGCTTCCACCGGTTCAGCAGTTGGCGCTGTCAGCGCTCAACATCGGGGGGCTGTTTTTCGGTCTGATCCCCGGCTACCTGTCCGCGGCCGCACCGCCGTTCAACATCGTCATTTCGAACGTATCGACCGGTAACCGCGACCAATTATATTGGCGCGGAGCGCGATTGGACGGAAATTATCCGCTGTCGATCCCGCTCGACGGCCAGGCGGTCAACATCACCGTAACCAACAATGCAGACAACCTGGACTTCGGCCTCGTTGGTTGTCGCCGCAGCGTCCCGCACCTACAGCGGATGCTCGGTCACCTCGAGGCGGCTCTGAAGGACTTGGAACTCATCGCAGGCATCTGACGATCAGGCATCTGAGATGCGTTGCGTCGCTTGCCGTACCGCGTGCGCGTGTGAGGCCCGCCGACACGCCACCTCGCGGGCCTGAGCGGCCATCGCTTACCCGGCCTCAACGCTGTCTGTCACCAACCGGTTGAAGCTTGTGGGAAATACCACAGCTCCTACTGTAAGGTTCACGGTAGTGAGCGCATGCTGGGAGGGTGAGCCGTGCCAAGCACTGTTGATACGCGCAGCCAGCTGCGGCCCGACATTGATCTGACGGACGGCGCCTTCTACGCGGGCGACTCGAGGCCGGTCTATCAGTGGATGCGCGAGAACGAACCGGTCTTTCGGGACCGCAACGGATTGGCGGCCGCGGCGACCTATCAGGCGGTCATCGAAGCCGAACGTGCGCCCGAGCTGTTCTCCAACGCCGGCGGGATCCGGCCGGACCAGGACGCGCCGCCGATGATGATCGCGATGGATGACCCCGCGCACCTGCTGCGGCGCAAGCTCGTCAACGCGGGCTTTACCCGC
Source organism: Mycobacterium sp. E2479 (assembly GCF_001667925.1). Taxonomy (GTDB): domain Bacteria; phylum Actinomycetota; class Actinomycetes; order Mycobacteriales; family Mycobacteriaceae; genus Mycobacterium. The sequence goes on from NZ_LZJR01000122.1 coordinate 29,652, forward strand.
AAGCGCGTCAAGGACCGGGCGCACTCGATCGGCACGCTGTGCGATGCGCTGATCGACAACGTCTGCGAGCGAGGGGAGTGCGACTTCGTTTGGGACCTCGCCGCTCCGCTTCCCATGGCGGTGATCGGCGACATGCTCGGGGTGCTCCCGGAGGAACGTCAAATGTTCCTTCGCTGGTCTGACGACATGGTGACCCTGCTCAGCAGCACGACCGCGCAGGAGGACTTTCAGGTCTCGGTGGACGCCTTCGCCGCATACACCGAGTACATGACGGGCATGATCGCCGCGCGCAAGGCGGATCCGACCGATGACCTGGTCAGCGTGCTGGTGCACGCGGAGGTCGACGGCGAGAAGCTGGCCGAGCACGAGATCGTCACCGAAGTTTTGTTGCTCCTGATCGGCGGCGATGAGACCACCCGGCACACGCTGTCCGGCGGAACCGCGCAGCTTCTGCGGCACCCACAGCAGCACCGGCAGCTGGTTAACGACCTGACGCTGCTACCCAACGCAATCGAGGAAATGCTGCGATGGACCGCCCCGGTCAAGAACATGGCCCGCACCATGACCGCCGAACTGGACTTTCACGGTGCGCAGCTCAAGCGGGGCGAGAAGATAATCCTGCTGTTCGAATCGGCGAACTTCGACCAGGCGGTCTTCGGCGATCCGGACAGCTTCCGCATCGACCGCTACCCCAACAATCACCTGGCGTTCGGTTTCGGAACCCACTTCTGTCTGGGCAACCAGCTGGCGCGCTTGGAGTTGTCGACGATGCTGGAGCGGTTGCTGAGGCGCCTGCCCGATATGCAGCTGGCCTCCGAGGAATCGCTGCCGCTGCGTCCGGCCAACTTCGTCAGCGGTCTGGAAAGGATGCCGGTCAAGTTCACGCCATCGGCGCGGTCAGGCGTCTGATCCGGGCTGGGCCGGGCTCCAATCTTGTTGGCGAGCGCCAGCCTCCACGTCGGTCGCGTAATCCAGGTAGACGCTGGTGCCATTGGGACGGGCATGGATGGTGCAGTGATTGGCGACGCCGTGCATCAGCATGATGCCGCGCGACGCGTAAGGGTCGCTGGAGTGCCTGGATGACGGCTTCCGCCAGCTCCCGCGATCACTGACACAGACCCGAATCGACTCGGCTTCGGGATCGAAGCTGGCCTGAAGTCTCATGGCACCGACCTGGCTATGCGAGCGATAGGCGTGCTCAACACAGTTTGCCAGCGCCTCGTTGACGCCCAGAACCACGTCCTCACGGATTTCGTCCGGTGCGCGCACCTCTTGCTGCAACCACCGTTGCAGCACACGACGCCACTCCGCTGCCGTATCGGGGCGAGCTGTGCCGGCAAGCGTCAGCCGCATTGGCATGGCAATCTCCGGCGGTAGTGGACTCATGAAGGTCGCATACCCAGATGCGCTCGGAGCAATAACCTTCTGCCAGTATCGCTTCGGCCACAGACCGATACCCGTACAGAATCACCAGGTCATGGCCGCGGACCGCGTCGTTAGCAAGTTCTAATGGCGCGGCGGTAAGACAGGTGTGACCAATTCGCCGCTGTCGAGGTAGCTGTCGAGGTTGCGGATGGCCAGCAGTGCCATGGCCCGCCGGGTCCGCGCGGTGGCGCTGCCGACATGCGGGAGAAGCACCACATTGTCCAACTCGAGCAATTCCGCGGGCACCTGCGGCTCTTCGGCGAAGACGTCCAGCCCCGCACCGGCCAGTTGCCCGGCGACCAGCAACTCCACCAGCGCGTCCTCGTCGACGACGCTGCCCCGCGCGATGTTGATCAGGTAACCCTCGGGGCCCAAGGCTCGCAGCACAGCGCGGTCGACCAGCTTGCGGGTGTGGCGATCACCCGTCGTGGCGATGACCAGCACGTCTACCGATTCGGCGAGTTCCACGGGGGACTCGGCAAAGCGGAATGGCGATCCCTCGACGCGGCGGCGGTTGTGATAGGCGATGGCGCAGTCGAATCCGAGGAGCCTGGTCGCGATAGCCGAACCGATCCGGCCCATGCCCAGAATTCCGACCTGCAGCCCGCTGACATCTCTGGCATAGGGAAATGGGCCTTCACGGGCCCACCGGCCGGCGCGCACGTACCGATCGGCGGCACCGAAACGGCGCAGCGTCATCAAGATCAGACCCACTGCCGTGTCGGCGACTGTGTCCGACAACACATCGGGAGTGTTGCTCACGCCGATGCCGCGCCGCCTCGCCGCACCCAAATCGATCAGATCCACCCCGGCGCCGTTGTTGACGATCACCTCCAGATTGGGCAGTGCCGCAATGGTGGCGGCATCGACACCGGGTGATCCCGACGTCACCAGCACCCGCACCTCGGCGCCATGCTCGGAAAGGAACTGCGTTCGCGCTGTTCCGTCGGGGAGCTTCGGAATCGCGTAGCGCGCGGCCAACTCGTGTTCGAATGTCGGCTCCATCTCGCCGACCCGTAGCACCCCACTGACCTTCTTTACCGTCACGACTACATCATGCTTCACACCGATTACCGATTCGCTCAGCCCGCAATGGAAAATCCCGCTGACGACCGTGGTCGATCAGGGCGGAGCCGGCGCCAGCCACCTGTCGGTGAACACCATGAAGGCCGGCTTCGCGAGTGTCGATGAACACCTCGCCGCCTTGCAGGAGGTTGCCACCGACTTGACCTAGCGGCGCCGACACGATAGTCGGTCTTATTTGCCCCCGGACGCGGACAACTCCTCGACCAGGCTCAGGTGCACGTTGCGGCGGTTGGTTTTCGGCGACTTCCTCTTGGGGCCAACCGATTCCATAAGGCCGCTGGTGGCCAGGGTGTCAGAGTCGCTCGTGTCGACCGTGTCACGAACGTGGACCTGACCGCCGGTAGCGCAGTGCCGTCGTTGCCAGTCGCTGATCGCCTGGTGTGCTGCATGATCGAGATAATTCGTGAGCAGGTGGATGGTGACCGAAGTACGTTCGGGGACGGAGGCCAAGACGCCGGTCAGCCGTGGCAGCGCCAGGAAGGTGCACGCACCTTCGACAACGACGTGCCATCCGTCACCAACGGGTTTGGCATCGATCCTGGCTCGCACCACCCGCCATCCGGTCATGGCGACGGCCAAGGCTAGTCCGATCATGACGCCATGCAGCAGATTAAGGAAGACGACACTGAGAACGGTCACCAGGTAAACAACGAGATCGCCATTCCGCAAAGCGGTTTCGACATGTGCGGGCTTCAGCAGTTCGATGCCGATCACGATGAGAAGGCCGGCGAGGGCCGCCGTGGGGATCTTTTCGACGAGTCCCGCAAACGGTACGGCGAACAGCAATATCCAAATGCCATGCAGGATCGTCGAGGCGCGGGTTTTTGCGCCGGCACTCACGTTGGCCGCGCTGCGCACAATTACGCCCGCGATGGGAAGCCCACCGACGGCGCCTGACGCGATATTCGCCGCGCCCTGGCCAATCAGCTCGCGATTGAAGTCTGTTCGTGGCCCGGTGTGCATCCGGTCGATCGATACCGCCGTCAGTAGGCTCTGCACGCTCGTGATCAGGGTGACGGTGATGACTGCGACGGCGACTGCTCCCCAGTTCCCGTGCGGCAGCGATGGCAGGCGCAGCGCCTCGAGGACAGAGCCGTCCAGGACTATTCGGGATACGTTGAACGGGAAGATTATCGAGATAGCGGTGACCACGACGATCGCAACCAACGGTCCGGGAATCTTGGAAACCCGGGCCGGAACCCAGCGCCAGGCAACGAGAATAGCGATCACCAATAGGCCCAGGACGAGTCCCGGCCGGTGAGCACCGAGAATCTGTGCGGGCAGACCGATGACGTTGCTCCAAGCCGAGCTCTTCGAGGCACCACCGAGCAATACGTGCACTTGCTGCAGGGCGATTGTAATCCCGATGCCGGCCAGCATGGCGTGCACCACCACCGGCGAGATCGCCAGAGCTGCCCGGGCAATCCGGCTGAGCCCCAACATGACTTGCAGGACACCGGCGATCACCGTGATGAAACACGTTATTGCCCAACCAAACTGGGCCACCAGATCGGCGACAATGACGGTAAGTCCTGCGGCCGGTCCGCTCACCTGCAGCGGTGAACCGCCGATCCATCCACCGACCACGCCCCCAACGATCGCCGCGATCAAACCGGCGAGAACCGGTGCATCCGAGGCAATCGCGATGCCCAGCGACAACGGAAGCGCCACCAGGAAGACCACCAACGAGGCCGGCAGGTCATACGGGAGCGTCTCGCGCATCCGGCCGATGCGGGACGGGACTGCGTCCTCCGCACCCTGGCCAACTGGCTGTTCGACGTGTTGCACCGGCCCTCCCCTGAATTGGTCTTTAGCGGCGAGCTTTGGATATCCACCCGGTCACGGCAGGTAAAAATTGTGTAAAGCCGTGCAGCACAGGCGGTTAGAAATACCACGAACGTCATTGTTCGGCGGACATGCCTGGCCTATGCGTTCGAAGGTATGCGGGGCGCGTACCAGGGTCAACCTGACGGGCCGAGCGCATATTGAATGCAAATCTTTGTGATGCCCATCGCAGGCGACGGTGCATGAGATGGAAAGTGGTTACTCCAGAACGAAAACCGGAATCGCGCGCGTGGTCTTCGTCTTGTATTCCGCGTAAGGCGGAAAGGCTGCAACGGCCCGCTCCCACCAATCGTCCCGCTCGGCACCGTCGAGCTCGCGGGCGGTCAGTGTGACAACCTTGTCGCCATCTTGCAGCGTCACCATCGGATTCGCCTTGAGGTTGAAGTACCAGACCGGATGTTCCGGAGCGCCACCGTGCGACGCGACTACGGCGTAGCGGCCATCCTTCTCAACCCGCATCAACGGTACGTAGCGCTGTTTGCCGGACTTCGCCCCGGTGATCGTGAGCAGCACAATCGGCCGGTCGAACACCTCGACTCCGTCGGTCGTTCCTTGACTCAAGATCTGTTCGGTCTGGTCGCGCACCCAACCCCTGGGGCTCAGTTCGATTTCGTCAGCCATACCTACAGCGAACACCCGCGCACCGCTGCTGCATTCCCCGGGTCTCGCCTACACCGGCCGACACCGCTCGAGCCAATGACCGCTGCGAGCAGGAGCACCGCTGCAGGTTTTCGCACAGGTCGCGATCGGGTAGCCCGCGCGGTCGCGGGTTGTCAGCGCTCGCCTTGCAGGACCCAGCCTTCATGCGCAGCGCTGGCGGCCGCCCAGCATATCAGCCTTATTGACATATATCAGTGCGGTTGATATAAACGCATCATGACGCAACCAACTCAAGAGATGTTCGAAGCCGCCTACCGGGGTGAGGCCCCCGAGATGGGCGAGGGCAATCGACCGCCGTGGAGCATCGGTGAGCCGCAGCCAGAGATCGCGGCCCTCATCGACGAAGGCAAGTTCCATGGCGATGTGCTCGATGCGGGTTGCGGCGAGGCGGCGGTGTCGCTTTACCTCGCCGAGCGCGGTTTCACCACGGTGGGTCTCGACCAGTCGCCCACCGCCATCGCGCTGGCAACCGAGAAAGCCGCTCGACGAGGCCTGACCAGCGCCACCTTTGACGTCGCGGATATCAGCGCCTTCACCGGCTACGACGGCCGTTTCGGAACCGTCGTCGACAGCACCCTTTTCCACTCGATGCCCGTTGAATTGCGCGAGGGATATCAGCAGTCGATCGTGCGGGCAGCCGCTCCAGAAGCCTCGTACTTCGTGCTCGTCTTCGACCGCGCGGCGATGCCACCCGATGGCCCCATCAATGCGGTCACGGAAGATGAGCTGCGCGATGTGGTCTCGAAATACTGGGTGATTGACGAGATCCGGCCAGCCCGCATCCACGCCAACGTGCCCGAGGGCTTCCTGGCGGGCTTTGAGGCCTTCGCCGGCGCCGACATCCGCGACGAGGACAACGGTCGCAAGTCCGTGGGCGCCTGGCTACTGTCCGCGCACCTCGGCTGACGGCGCCGAAGCGCGCGGCCTACGACCCCTCCCAGCTCTCCGGCACCATTGGCATGCAGGTGCGGTCACCGGATTCCTTGCCGGTCAGCGTGATCAGGCCTGCCACGCGCGCAACAGGCTTGGGTAACGTACCGGTGAAGCCCTGTATCGAGGCCCTGGAGTCCGAGGGCCGATATCGATCCGGCAATGCCGATGCAAGCGCGGCATCCTCGTCGGCCTCGATGAATTCGTAGCGGTAACCGGGGTCGACGATCGACCGCGGACGCTTACGTGAGCGTCCCTGCGCATGCTCCGCAGACGTCAGGCTCGCCGCCGATGCGGCGGTCTGCCCGGTGGGTACCGCGCTTCTGGCCTCTGTCTGCGCTTTCGATTCCATGTTGAGGCCGACGCCGCCAACCATGTAGCCGAAGCCCTCGGCCCCGGTCACCAGGGCCGGGGATGGGGGCGGGAACGCCGGGCCGTATTGCTGCTCGAGTCGCCAGACGATGGAAGCAGAGGGTGGCGGACGGTGCCGCGCGCGCTGGTCAAGCGGTATTGATTTCCGCGGCGCCGTGAGCAGCGCAATCGACATCGCGGGACCGGACCGCGTTTCGCCGCCCCTTATTCGGGAGATCCTGGAACAGGCAGTGCAGGCGTTCAGAGGAGATCTCGGTGGATCAACAGGTCAACTTCGACCCGCCCGCGGCACCTGAGGATGCACGCGAGGCGACCGAAGAACAGCGCAAGTTGCAGGAGCAACTCGAACACCAGGACGAGGACCCGGCCGGGCCGGGATTGCACCAGTCTCGGCACGACTTACCGGACGAGAGCACGCGGTAAGCGATTCCCTTTGCTGTTAGACGGTGGAAAGTGCTGTCAATACGGTTTTCCGTCTTGCCGAGATGCCACTTGCCCACGTCGTGGTGGTTGCGCCCCACGCCCTGATGGCGTCGATCGCCGGTGGTCGTGGGCGACTGCCACCGCCGCCTGCCACGTGAGCGTCATGCCGCCCAGGACCGCCATCGGAATCGCCCACAACCGTCGGACCATCAACGCGCTATTGCATTGGTCGACGTATTTGTTGCTCGCCGTGCCGACCGCGCTTGAGGCTTGGATGAGTTCGGCCACAAAGCCGTTGCCGCACTTGACTTGCCAACCAAACTGATCAAAGGCGTCGATGAACACCGGGAAGCACAGTGCCAAGAGCCCGCCGGCGAGGAGTAATACGGCGGCGGAGACGATCAGCGGCCCACGGTTGGCCATGCGAGCCCCTAAGTCATGCACACGTTGGCGAAAAGCAGCACCGGCCACGACACGATCGAGCCGAGGAACGACACCACCAGATCGGCGCCGTGCACGTCGTGCAGGTGCTGGGTATGGGTGCTCGACCAGATCACGCCGACGATCACGTACGGCGTCCCCAGCAATATCGCCAGCCCCAGCAGTTCAGCGATGGTCAATTGATACTCCAGGAGGGTGCGAATCCTGCTGAGCATGGGCATGCCTTTCGCGCGGGCTGCCGAGTTTGAAGGCGGCTCACCAAGCAATCAGGACCCACCGCGTCTCGGCGTGCGGACTAGACGCCATATATGTTAATGATCGCTCGGATCATTCGGTAGTGCCGCGGCCCGATCAACCGCGTCACGAATTGCCTTTTATACCCCATAACATGGGGTCATATAAGCGGTTCGACATATATTACCAGCTGCCTTTGGAACGGTGTTTGAGCGAAAAAGTGCAGCAGCGTTCGACGCAGTATGCACGCGCACTATTCAGCATCGGGTTCTTGTGGGTGGTGCCGCTGTCGTCTACTCGGTCTCGATTCGTCTTTCGGTGTCACGCGTGTCCGTTCGTCGGTCCCGGGTCGATGCGCACTCATGAGCCGGCGACGGACGCAGGTAATTGAGTGCCAGGACAGTAATTTCATCGCGGCTGATCGACGGAATCGAGGAGCGCCCCAGACCTCCTGAGCGGCGTCAAGGATGCGCTCGACCGTCGCGCGCGATCGATCTAGTCGTGGGATCCGGCGCCGCTCCGGTGAGGACGAGTCCCCCATCAAAACGCGAATTGAATGTGAGTTATTACTCGTGTCACCATCAGATCATGGTGGCACAGATGGCCCGCGCCTTACAGCGCGCATCAGCTGCTACCGCCGCCGGCGTGAAATCCCCTGGGCAGGAACGGCCGTGATGGATGAATCATTAGAGCGGCCAAATATGCAGTGGGTGCGACATCGACTCCGGCACAGTAATCGACGTCGAGAGGAAAGTGGGCGCCATGACCGACGAACTAGCGCGGCCCACTGACGACCGCCTCGACCTAGGACCCGATTCACTGCTGTGGCGATGGGCCGGCGATATGCGCATAGCTTTCGAAGGTGGCACCGCAGGACTGCTACAGACCATGCATCCCGCCATCGGTCAGGGCCTGATCGACCACTCTGATTTCTTCAACGACCCCGTCGACCGCGTCTTCCGTTCCCTGCCCGGAATCCTGGGCACCGTCTACAACGGTCCGCAAGCTGGCGCGACGGGAATACAAGTTCGCGATTTTCATCGCGAGATAAAGGGGGAACTCTCGGACGGCCAGCGCTACCACGCATTGAATCCAGAAACGTTCTGGTGGGCGCACGCAACATTTCAGCGCATGGTCGATCGCATTGCTGAATATTGGCAACGCCGACCACTTAGTGCACGCGACAGTGAACGCCTCTACGCCGAAGGATGCGAGTGGTATCGCCGCTACGGGGTCGCCGAGAGCGTGCTGCCGCCTGATCGCGCTGCGTTCGAGCGCGAAGTTGATCGCTACTGTCGAGAAGTGCTGCGCCCCAACCCGGCATCGGATTACCTCATCGACTACATCAAGCGTTCAGCCATTCCCGATATGAGTGCCTCCCCCGACTACCCGGCTCATCCCCGACTGCGTCCTATAGCTGACATCCTGCTGCCGACATTGCCTGTGCGGGCTGCCTTGGCGCCGCCGATGCGCCTCGTTATCTTCGGCGGGCTGCCACCAGTCGTGCGCCGGCAATTCGCTATCAGGTGGACCAATCGGCATGAGCGTTCCTACCGCATGATCCGGACCACCATCGCACGGGCGTGGCCGTTGATGCCGGCACAACTGGCCTGGCACCCGACCGCACGCAAAGGATGGCTCGCCGCAACCGGTTCCGTACCTAACCCCTCCACCGTCAATGCGAATCCTTCTAACCGAAGTCACGTCGCGAAATGAAAAACTGCACTTCGCCGCCGTTGCAGGACGCGGGTGGCCAAGGCACATATCAACATCGGATTCCGCCGACTGCTCGATCGCACGCCCGGCGCCGCGCGTCGCGCCGCTAGACGAGAAAGTGACACCGCGTTGTGGGGCCGGATGCTGAAGATGAACCGGCCGCTAGCGACGGCCAGCCTCGGCGGCGGATGCCCTGTTCCGGCTGCCAAGCAGCGCAGCTGATGAGTTCCGGCGTGCCGTATCGCACGAGAACACTTGAACAGCAGATACTTTCGTGGGCCCCACCGCGAACCTCTATTGAGGGCGGCGTCGGCGCCCCCCGCCGCGCGCCGCATGGCGGGATGCTGCGGCCGGTCGTCCCAGCACCGTCACCTCCATCAGGCGCCGTACCGTGAGGCCGGCCGTCGCACCCGAGTCAGGGTAAACGAGGCGCCCGACATCCACCGCAAGCGCGAACGCGGCGTGGACGGCGTAGCGGGCCCGGCCCAGGGTGAGTTCCGGGCCGGCCGCAACTGCGAGGCTGGCCCAGGACTCGACAGTGGAGCGTTGAATGTTGTAGAGCAGCACCGCGTCCGTGTCGGGCAAATTGTGCCGTTCGGTGTAGTACACGCAGGCCAGTTCGGGATTGGCGAACGACCGGGTGACGTAGGCCTCGATGAGTTGCGCAAGGGCTTGCTCCGGGTCTGCGTTGGTGGCCAAAATGCTGGAGAGATCAGCAGAAAGTTGGTCCGCGGCGCGCCGGTAGTAGACCGCCAAAATCGCGGCCTTACTCGGGAAGTACTGGTAGATGCTGGCAACCGGTATACCCACGGCCGCCGCGATGTCTTCCATCCCGGTTTCGCGAAAGCCGCGCTCGTTGAACAGGCGCATCGATTCGTGGAGAAGAAGTTCATAACTTCCAGCGGCGCTGGTCAGCGTCACCGGACGCGGCTGGTCGGGTTCGCGGCCACGTTGGCCTGGCAGCTCGGCGTGCAACACGGAGGTTGCGATGTCGGTCAGCGCCGCGCGGATCTCGGCGTTACCCAACCGGGACCGATGATCGGTGATACTGCCAATGACGCTCAGCGTCGCAGCCGACAGAACCCAGCGTTGCCGCGACGTGAGTTTCGGTCGAAGCCTCATGAGCGGACGCTGTAGCCGCCGGTTGATCAGTTTGATTTGGTCAGCCAGAGCGCGCTGATCGTCGCCACGTAGGTAGCGGCCCTCCCACCGGTATAGCCCACCGGCTGTCCTGTTGACGATCGTGCTGTCGATCAGCGCGCTGGTCAGTGCGCCCAACGTCTTCTCGGGATCGGCATCGTCCGGCAAATCGTCGGCAAACGCGGTGGCGTCGACCAGTCGCTGGCCCAGGGCCAAGATGACGTCGCGGAACAGGTCGTATTTGCCCTGCGAGTGGCGGTACAACGCGGCCGCGGAGATGCCGACGCGGGCAGCGATGTTCTCCATGCTGACCGCGTGATAGCCCAACTCGCTGAATGCATCGGTCGCGGCGCGTGCGATCTGGATTTTGCGGTCCTTCGGGCGCCGCTTTACCTGATCTGCGGACGAGCTGCCAGCCGACGGCATACAGATCACCGTAGCCGCAGCGGCGGCCACCCGGGCGGTCGGTAGACGACCGGAATTGCCGAGCCGGAGCGCTCGTGAGACGGTCCCCTACCAATGCCCGGATACCGGTTGGTATTTCGACGATCAGATTGATGGTTCGGTATTCGGTGGCCGCGCGATATCGTATTGGTTCGGGAGGGCGGATGGATCTGACCGAGTTGCGCCGGACCGGGTGCGCCCTAGCGTGCGCCGGCCCGGCATTGGTCGCCGCAATGATGTTCTCCGGCCGGGCCTCCGCCGATCCGAGTCAGCCCCCTCCGCCGTTGCCAGTGTTCACGCCGGCGCCCAGCGACTGGTCGCCGAAGTTCGACATCTGGCCGTACAACATATTCGCGCCACGGGTGACGCCGGAGATGATCAGCGGCATGTCGGACTCCTGCCAATGGTTCAAGTCGCAGTTCGACCCGCTGATGGGCCAGATCAATGACTTCAACCGGTACCTCGGCGATCAGCATGACGACTACTCGGTCGGCAATGTGCAGGGGAACGCGCACACTGTGGTCGCCAATATCGACCAGTCGACGGCTTTCCTGGCACCGCGAGTGAAGCCGCTGATCATCACCAACCAGCCCGATAACCTAGGGCCGTATTCGCCGGTGGATGGCGGCGAATCGATGACCCACTTGGCATTTCAACTGTCACGCATCAGCGACAGCATCAAGAGAATGGATCCGTCGGGAGTCACACACGCGAACATCGTCTCGGCCACCGGCTGGGCCAACGCGCTTCGCGACTCCGGCGCATGCAACTGACCAGCTATCGCCCAACGCTACGAAGCTGTCGCCTACCCGGAACCTGGTCGGCGAGTCGCTTCCCGTTGCCGCGGAGAATCGGCAACGGGGTCGGCGGCTGGCCGACAAGATCGCGCGCCCTCAAACCCCTTGCGCGGTAGCGTCTTCCAGAGCAGATACCGGTCGGCTACGCGATGTCGGGGCTGATCATCGGCGCGATCGCGCTGCGCGGCACCGATACTTGCGTAGCCTCCATCGCCGGCTGCAGCGCGTTTTGGTCGAAGAAGAACACGATCGCGTCATTGGTGATCGCGAAGCTTTGGTAGCTCGCCGGCTGTAGGCCGGTAGCCGGCGGAATCGACACCGTCGCTCGATACCGGTCGGCCAAGGTCTTCTGCACGATCGGCAAGATGGCCTGCAGCGGCTGAGTTCCTGGTTGGAACAACGCATCGAAGGTGATCGGCTGCTGATTGGCCAGGTTGTAGTTGAAGGATTTGTACCAGACCAAGGGGTGAGCGGTGCCGAGGTTCCGGTAGATCTCGGTGACCACGGACTGGGTGCCCCGTGCCTGGCGACCGGAGCTGTATCGGGTGCCCGTAATGTTGAGCGCGCTCGGCGATTTCAACGTGTGCAGTGGTCCGCGCGCGTTGTGAAAATCGTCATCGGCCTTGGTCAAATAGCCGATCATCGTCTGCTCGTCGGGATAGTTGGCCGGAAACACCATGCTGACGTCCGACAGGGGTTCAGAGGCGTTGAAATGGCACATTTGATTCGCATCGACGCTCGCCGGATTGCACAATTGCGCGTCCGCGCCGGCCATGGCGGGGCCGGTGAATGCGGTCGCCGACGCAACGATTGCCGCCGTCGCGATTACCCGCCGTGATCCGATACGGTGCCCACTGTTGAAATTCACCACGCCTCCGTCGAATATTCCGCAGGGTGCATCGTCACAGACGCGAGGCCGCGGATGAGCGGATGGTGGACGAGCCTATTGGCCACGCCTTTCGCGTGCAGGACTGCAACGCTATCGGGCTTCACACACCGGCCGGTTAACCTCTTCAGCCTTGTCGATGCCGGAGCAGCTCGAACCAGTTATGTGGCACCCGCCCGCGGGGCCCGGGGACCGACTGGTCTTCGGGGCGGCACTCGGGCGGAGCGAGCTGAGGGCCTTCGCAGTAGTCGTTTGCCTCGTAGTTCCAGAACCAGTCCTCGCCGGGCTCGAACGACCGGATTATCGGATGACCGGTCTGTTGCCAGTGCTTGGTCGCATGACGAGAGAACGAGTCGTCGCAGCAGCCGATGTGCCCGCAGGCGGCGCAACGCCGCAAGTGCACCCACCAACCACCGGCCTCATCGCACTCGACGCAGCCCATACCGCTGGGCGGCACCGACGGGTCGACAGGAGCAGTCATCAGCGCCCTCTCCTCGTGGATGGCAAACGCTGGATTATCTGCGCGGGATGCTACCTCCGTGTCCAACGGCCGGCATCGCGTTGAGTGCCCGCGTCGACAGTCCGGCGGTATTTGCTGCGATACTTTGCACGTGGGTCCCAACAAACTCGGCCACCTCCTTGTGCGCGGCGCGCCTGTTTTCAATGCGCCGGTAGCCGCGCTGGCCAACTCCCGTCGGTTTGGCCGCCTGATCAAACGCAACATCACGATGCTGACCTATCAGGGTCGGCGCTCTGGACGCACGTACAGCATCCCGGTGGCCTATCGGCGTGCCGGTGGCGACATCGTCATCAGCGTCGGTATGCCCGAGGCGAAGACGTGGTGGCGCAACTTCCTCGACACCGGCGGGCCCCTGACGCTACGACTAGACGAGACCGAACGCGCTGGACACGCCGTCGCCGAGCAGGACGAAAAGGGGGCTGTCACCGTCACGGTGCGGCTCGCCGAACCGAATTCCTGAGTACCGCTACCGCAGCGCCACTGGCTCCAGCCGAGCGAAAGCTGGACCAAGATAAAGCGTTTGAACCACGGAGGTCGAAACTGTTTTCCCGTTCGCGCCGGCCGCCGGTCACACCGTCGTGGTTCAGCACGGCACTCGATCAAAAGCCAGAGCACCGCGACGTCGACGTCGACGGTTCGCGCATACACCTGCGGGTCTGGGGCGCTGCTGACCAAGCCCCCGTGGTGCTCGTCCACGGCGGCGGAGCGCATTCGGGTTGGTGGGATCACATCGCGCCGTTCCTGTCGCGCACCCATCGAGTGATTGCGCCGGATCTGTCCGGACATGGTGACAGCGAAGCGCGTGGCGGTTATGACCTGCGAACCTGGGCAAGCGAAGTGATGGCGGCCGCGGCAGCCGCCGGGCCCGCGGGACGGCCGACGATCGTCGGCCACAGCATGGGCGGTTGGGTGGTTTCCACGGCCGCGATGCACTACAGCCCACAGATCAACAGCATGCTGGTGATCGACTCGCCGTTGTGGGAGCGTGCACCCGAGGAAGCGCGACTGCGCAGGCGCCAACACACCCGGTATCAGACCAGGGAGGAAATCCTGGCCCGCTTTACGGCCGTGCCCTCGCAGGAGTTGATCCTGCCCTACGTCCGACAACACATAGCGAGCGAGTCGGTACGCAAAACCGACGAAGGATGGATCTGGAAGTTCGACCCGGCCGTCTTCGATGGTGAATTTCTCGAGCCGACGCCCGCCGACGAAGATTCGTTGGAGACGATGCTGTCTGCGATACGTTGCCGCGTTGGGTATTTGCGCTGCCAAGCCGGGTTGGTGCCGCCCGAGATGGCCGAACGGATCCGTTCCCTGCTTCAGCTGCGTGGCCCCTTCGTGGAGTTGGCCCTCGCCGGCCACCATCCCATGCTGGACCAACCGCTCCCGCTGGTCGCGACCCTACGGACGCTTTTGGAATTCTGGTCGATCACCTAAGGCATGAAAGGGTTTACCGAGACGTCAAGCCCGTGCGCGGCGGGCCAGTTTCGCGGGCTGGTCGACGATGAGTGCCTTGCCGTGCTGACGAATCCAGCCGCGTTGGGCGAAGTCGGATAGTGCCTTGTTGACCGTTTCACGCGAGGACCCCACGAGTTGAGCCAGTTCCTTCTGCGTGAGGTGGTGTTCGACCAGCACCGATCCTCCGTTGCTGGTGCCGAATCGCATTGCCAGGTCAAGGATTTGCTTTGCTACCCGGGCAGGCACATCGGTGAAGATCAGGTCGCACAGGGTGTTGTTGGTATGGCGGAGCCGGCGCGCCAACACGCGCAGCAGCTGCTCTGCGATTTCGGGTCGTTCGACGATCCACGTCCGTAACGCCTGACGGTCCATCCTGACGGCCTCCACTTCGGTCAGGGTGATTACCGTCGATGTTCTCGGGCCGGGATCGAACAGCGCCAGCTCACCGAACACGTCCCCCGGGCCCAGCACGGCGAAGACCGTTTCGCGGCCGTCCGCAGTTTGATGGCGTACCTTCACCGCGCCCGACAAGATGACGTACAGATCGTTACCCAGCTCGCCTTCGACGAAGACGGTGCGTCGGCGCGGAAACGCTACGTGTTGCAGGTGGCGAGCCAGCGCATCGACCGCATCGGGAGCGATCCCCTGGAAGATGCCGGCTCGCGCCAATACCTCGTTCACGCCGCCCCTTTCAACGCGTGTCGCACGGCGTTACGCGCGCTAAACGCTGCTCCGGTGTGGGGGCGTCTTGGCTCGCGGTTTTAGAATTTACACCCGGAAAAAGTTTCGTAACGCAGCAGGTCGCCGGGCGGGTTCACCGCACAGGGACAGCCGACGGTGCGCTAGGCAGCTGGCGAGGCCGCGGTCGATGCGATGGTCACCTCGGAGTACAGGTTTCCGCACGTATCGCAATTCACCTGATACTCGAGCGTGTCCCCAGCACCCTCGAGAAACCGGTATTGCGCCCACGCCATACACCGTGGGCACCGCGCAGGACCGTGCTCGATGGCCATTCGCCACCCCCTAAACTCGCCGCAGACTCAGTGGAAATACCCCGTGCCAAGCCGGCGCAACCATCGGATATCGGCTGGCCGCGGCGACCGCGCCGGGTGGCGTTCAGTAATTGAGCCCCGAATACATGACCCGGCCGGGATCGTACTTCTGCCGTACCGCGCTTAACCGGGAGATATTGGGGCCGAAGTACCGTGACGGCGACTGATTGGCTTCAATGTAATTCACGTAGCCGCCTACCGAATACTGCTGCACCGCTTGATGTGCCGTGTTCAGCCAGTTGGTTGCTGCCGCGGGATCGCCCGTCTCGACATACCACTGCACCAGCGCCGACTGCCGGCGCCATGGGAAGGCGGTCGCGTCCGTCGCCACTGTGGCGAGGGCGCCGTCCAGAGCGTGCATGATGGCCAGCATCCGGCCGGCTCCCCGAGGAAAGGCATTGACCGCCGAGGCGATCCCCTGTGCGACGCCCGCGTTGACAGTGGCGAAGACGTCGGATCCACCGACATACCCGAGCGGCGACGGGTTGAGGTTCCCGACGGCCAGATAATTCACCAGATCCAGGTAATTGAAAGTGTGGTTCTCGATACCCGATGGCTGCAATCCCACAGCTTGGGTGATTGCGGCCGCGGCGCTGTTACCCGATCCGGCCGGGCAGGTCGCCAGGATCCGGCAATGCATCCCCGTCGCGTCCACGGTGGCATCCGCCAACGCCCAGCTGTTGCGGTCGGCGGTATGCAGCCAGTTCTGCCAACCGACGAGAACCTGCGCGAACGACTGTGGCGGGAAGTTGAGGTTGACGACGTCGACGTCCTTGGTGGGGAAGGTGGCGAAGGTCAGCGAGGTCGTCACGCCGAAGTTGCCGCCGCCGCCACCACGCAGTGCCCAGAACAGGTCCGGGCTGCTGGCCGCGGACGCGGTCACCACCTGGCCGTTGGGCAGCACCACCGACGCCGAGGTCAGCTGGTCGCTGAGCAGACCGGCATGGCGCGATTGGGCCCCCATGCCACCGCCCAGCGCGTGCCCCGCGGCGCCGACCGACGGGCAGGTACCGGTTGGGACGCCGCGGCCGACCGCGGCCAATGTCCGGTGCATGGTGTACAGGCTCGTAGCCGGCGTTACCGTCACCTGGCCCGTGGCCGCATCATAATTCGCGTCCCCGGGCAGTTGGCGCAGGTCGAGCACCATCGCACCGTTGGCGGTCGACGCCCCGATATACGAGTGCCCGCCACTGCGCGGGGCGACCTTGAGGTTGTGGGCGGCCGCGAAAGCCATCGCCTTCTGCACGTCGGCCGCCGATGTCGGGATGACGACCGCAGCCGGGGTCAGCCCGTTGTAGTTAGTATTGAAAACTTGTTTCGCCCCGGGGAATTGGGGATTATCCGGAAGCAGCACCTTCCCGCCGAGGGTGGCGGATAGACCCTCCCATCCGGTTGGTCTCGGATCAGCGGCGACCCGGGGTGCGCCAAGGACAGCGCCGGTGGCCAACGCTCCGACGGCGCCCCGCAGAAACGCCTGCCGCGAGATTTCACGCGCCATCGTCGCACTCCCGCGGTTGCGTCATAGCCCGAATTGTCAACCACGAGAAGCGTGATGCCACACGACGTGTCGGTGGGTGATCTAAACGTGCCCGAACCGTTACCGCAGTCAGGTACGCCCGCCCGGTGTCCGGTCAGGTCATCCGCCCGCCCCCTCGAACTGTGGGCCGGTTGCTATCCGGCGCCCTTACCGTTGTCGACCCGATAGACGGCACCATGGACCGCGGCAGCGGCGTCGCTGGCGAGGAAGGCGATCACGTTGGCGACCTCGAGGGGTTGCATCATGCCGCGCGGCGAAGCCGTGCGCATGATCAGGTCGTAATTGGGGTCTTCCGGCGCGCTGAACTGCTCGATCTGTGGCGTGAGCATGCCGCCGGGGCATATCGCGTTGACACGCAACCGATCCGGGGTGTACTCCACGGCCAACGCACGGGTGAGCCCGATCAGGCCGTGCTTGGCGGCGCAGTAGCCAGCCGAGTACGCCTGGCCCTCGACTCCGGCGATGGAACTCACATTGACGATGTTGCCGCCGCGGTTCAGCAGATGAGGCAGCGCCGCTCTGCAGAGGTAGAACGGCCCGTTGAGGTTGACCGCAAGGTCTTGTTCCCAGTCCTCGTCGGTCATCGACTCCGTGCGGCGCATCTGGTGTCGCCCGGCGACGTTGACCAGGATGTCGAGCCCACCGAAATCACGAACGCACTGCTCGACCGCATCTCGGCAGGCCTGCACCGAACCGACGTCCAGCGACGCGAATCCGCCGCCATCGATGCCGGTGAACACGTCGGCCAAGCGACCCGCATCACGCCCGATACCGAAAACCGTTGCGCCCTGGCGAAAAAACAGCTTGACCGTTTCAGCGCCCAGACCGGACGACGCACCCGTCACCAACGCCACTTTGCCCTGCAGTGCGGCCATGCCAACCCGTCCTTCTCCGTGACCGTCGATCCGGCAGACACTACTTGGTTCCGTCTAGTAGGACCGCAACCGCACCACGCCGCTGCGTCGAACGCGAAGCGGTGCAATGGCTCTCGACCCGCATCTGGCGGCCAGGTCGGAAAGGACACGCTCGGGATGGAACCGCTGCTGGATCCGGCGCGCCGTGATCATCGCGAGCAGGCTGCACACCTGCCTGCCCAGCGCGACCCGGCTCGTTCGCTTCTTCCAGCTTGGCGGCGCAGAAGCGGCACGCCGTCCGAAGTAGTAGCCGACGCATGTCGCTGTCGCCAGCCCGGCGATGGCGGCGATTATCGTCACGTGTAGAGCGTCCTTCGTCGCCGTCACGGGGAGGTCACGCGAGGGCTACACCTCGGCCAACAACCGCTGGACCGGCGCACGGTCAGCGGCGAAAGACCAGCCACCTCATCGCGCTTTCGGCGCTTTACCGTTGTTGATCAGTCGGCGAACAACGCTGAATCCAGCCCCTACGATCTGGGTTGTGGATGAGATGCCTCGCTACACGGGCCCGATAGACCCCTGCAACCGCAACATCTTTGGGGCATGTCTGTCGTTGGTCGGTTTGGCGACGATGGTGCTGGCGACCCTGCTGTTGCTGATTGCCTTGAGCAACCCTGCGTTGGCATTCAGACTGGAGGCCGGCTTCTTCCCTCCCTTGTCCGAATCGGCGGTGCAATCCGCACGCACCGAAGTCGTCGTCGCTGCCGTGTTGACTGTCCTGTCGAGCGCCTCGGCGGTGGCGGCGGTGATCTTTCGCTCGACCATCACGTGGCGGCTGATCGGCGGCGTCACCCTGCTGGCTTTGATTCTGGTAGGCCCGCTGCTGTGGGTCTGCTACGACATGGCCTTTTGATACCGGCCGTCACGCAGCGGCGAACGCCCCGCCGCGCATACCTTGACGGCGGGAGCGTCGCCGCCGCGGAACGGCATACTTCCTCAGTCGATGTCGAAGCACCCGCCGTCACCAGACACGGCGGTCACCACCAGCATGGGGATATTCGTCATCGGGCAGCGGAACCGGCTGTTGCTGCTCGGCCCAGTCGGCGGGATCGGCCTCGAGCGGGTGAAAGTTGCGCAGCGCGCCCGAGTGACCGCGTGCAGCGCCGAGGATGGCTTGATTGATCACGGGTACCCCTTCCTTGCCTACTGGCGAATAGCACCAACTAGCAACATCTTCGCGTTGATCACACCGTCATCGGTGGATGTGAGGGCGGGCCGTCCGCGCCGGAAACGAGTTGCCTGGTTGCGGCAGTGGCGTGCCTCGTCGGGATTCACGCAGCGCCCACGGTATTGCCCGGCCGACGGACTGGCCCGGTCATCCTCGTTGTGATGCCATCACCTGCCTTCCTTAGTTGTTGTCTCACCTTTTTTCGCAAATGCGCGCTCACGGAGGGCTGCGCTGCACGGCGCGCACGTCGGGCGCGGGCGCAGTCCAGGGCCGCCCAGATATCACCCGGAACCTCCCAGATGTTCGAGGCCCGGCAAGGGCACAACCGGCCACTGGGGGCGACGGTGGGGGGCAAAGCAGGCTCGCCGCCGCATCGCACAGGATGGCGTCGACCTCTGCGATCAGCACGGACAATGCCGAGCCCTCGTCAACCAGCGCCGCGGCCTGGACCATCGAGCCGTCGGGGACCGCGCCTGCCCCGGTGCCGTTGTGTGTCATCACCAACAAGCGTTCTGTCAGCATCGGAGCGGCCGATCATGCGCTGATGGCGGCGTTCTGCCTATCCCCGCGCTTGACTTCGATCTTGCGCGGTTTGGCCTCCTCAGAGACCGGAATGTGCAATCGCAAGACCCCCGCGTCATAGCGCGCATTGATACGGTCGGTGTCGAGATTGTCTCCGAGCACCAACTGCCGGCTGAACACCCCGCGCGGCCTTTCGGTCGCCAGCATTTCCCGGCTTGGATCGAGGTCGGGGCGTTCCGCTCGTACCGTCACCACGTTGCGCTCGATATCGAGGTCCAGCGACTGTTCGTCGACTCCCGGCAGATCGAATTCGACGATGAACTGCTCGCCGTCGCGCCAGGCATCCATCGGCATCACCGCCGGACGCGCCGCAGTACCGAAAACCTGCTGAGTGAAGCGATCGAGGTCACGAAACGGATCGCTACGCACCAACATGGTCGTCACCTCCAACACTCCCATCTATTTGTCACTGAGCATCGATTATCTATGCCTTGCGGCATATATTTTTATATAGCTCGGCCGGTCGGTCTTGGCAAGCGTGCGTCCAAAATTCCACCGCCACAAAGTGATCAACCGGCTGCGCGCTTATTTAGCGGACCGCGGCGGTGGAGCATCACCCATGCCGGCAACGACGGAACGTGCTAGGGAGCCGCTCTACCGGGGACCCCTACGGGCGCGCCGAGACCGGCAAAAACCCGCGCTCGGGAGCTCGCGGGCGCGCGATGGCAGTTGGACCTAGGTCAGCGCGCCATGTTGGTGAACCGCGACAGGTGCAGTTGGTGCGCGACCGTCACCGTCTTGGTGGGGCCGTTGCGGTGTTTGGCGAGAATGAAATCCGCCTCTCCTCCGCGTGGATCGTCGCGGTCGAACGCGTCCGGCCGGTTCAACAGGATCACCATGTCCGCATCCTGCTCGAGCGATCCCGACTCACGAAGGTCCGACAACATGGGCTTCTTGTCGGTGCGCTGCTCGGGACCGCGGTTCAGCTGGCTGATCGCGACGACGGGCACCTCCAGCTCCTTGGCCAAAAGCTTGAGCTGGCGCGAGAACTCAGACACCTCGAGCTGGCGCGACTCAACCTTCTTTCCCGACGACATCAGCTGCAGATAATCGACCACCACCAGGCGCAGGTCGGATTTCTGCCGCAGCCGCCGCGCCTTGGCGCGGATCTCCATCATGGTCAGGTTGGGCGAGTCATCGATATACAGTGGCGCCTCGCTGATCTCGCTCATGCGCCGCGCCAGCCGCGTCCAGTCTTCGTCGCTCATGCGGCCGGAACGCATGTCGGAAAGTTTGATCTTCGCTTCCGCCGACAGCAGCCGCATGACGATCTCGGACTTGCTCATCTCCAGCGAGAAGATGACGCTGGCCATGCGGTGCTTGATCGAGCACGACCGCAAAAAATCCAGTCCTAGTGTCGATTTGCCCACTCCAGGCCTGGCCGCCACGATGATCATCTGCCCGGCATGCAGACCGTTGGTCACCTCGTCGAGTTCGGTGAAACCGGTCGGAACGCCCCGCGCGACACCACCATTGGAGGCGATGGCGTCGATCTCGTCCATCGTCGGCTGCAGCAGATCCTCAAGCGGAACGAAATCCTCTGACGTCCGGCGGTCGGCCACCTCGTAGATCTCGGCTTGCGCACGGTCGACCACCTCGGCCACGTCGGCGCCCTCGGCTCCCGCGTAACCGTATTGCACGACGCGGGTGCCGGCCTCCACGAGGCGGCGCAGGAGCGCCTTTTCGGCCACGATGGTCGCGTAATAGCTCGCGTTGGCCGCGGTCGGCACGGTAGAGATCAGCGTGTGCAGATACGGTGCCCCACCAATGCGACGGAGCAGGTTGCGGCGGTCCAGTTCCGCGGCAACCGTCACCGCATCGGCCGGCTCGCCGCGCCCGTAGAGGTCCAGGATCGCGTCGTAGACATTTTGGTGGGCGGGGCGGTAGAAGTCGCCGGGCCGCAGCCGTTCAAGCACATCCGCGATGGCGTCCTTGCTGAGCAGCATGCCCCCCAGCACCGCCTGCTCAGCCGCCAGGTCCTGCGGAGGCTGCCGCCCGAAGTCCTCGCTTGGCGGCGAGGAATCCATGCCCGACGCCAAGTCATCGACGACCGCCACGGATTCCCTCCTCCCCTGATTCACGCATCCGAACATACATTCGATCGCCGACATCGAGCGTAAGTCAAGGTGCTGACAAACCGCGCCGCATGGCGCCCGACTCGCGGCGCCGGGACGACGTTAAACGTTGCTGGCTAGCAGGCAAAGGGGGTGCTGTTTATGGAGCTGTGCATCGTGTGTGCATATCCGTCGACACCTGTGTTGAGCGGGGTGTGGAGAACCTGTGGATTAATGCAAAGGGCAAGGACATCACTGCAGATACCGGCCATACAACGCCATGAAATTCGTGTGGACAAGAATCTCTACGGCGTGTCGGGCCAGGTTACTGCCCCGGGCGTGTTGGCTTTCCACCGTGTTTTCCCAGCGTTACGGGCCGGTAAATCGCCCGGGCGCCACACACCCCGGAAACAGTTCGCCAGGAAGCGCGCCCGCGACCCTCGGCACCGGAGTGCCACCGCATGCCCGCTGCACAACGAAGCCCGGCGGCGGCCGATCATGGCCACCACCGGGAACGGGCAAATGCCGGGTGCTTAGCTCTGCGCGACGACCTCGAGCGCGACCTCGACGTCGACCTCGGGGTGCAGGTGCACCGCCACTGGGTGAGTCCCGACGGCTTTGATGTGCGACTTGGGCAGCCGCACGATCCGCTTGTCCAGGCTGGGCCCACCGGCCTTCTTGATCGCCGCGACGACATCGCCGGTGGTAACCGAGCCGAACAGCTTCCCTGAATCGGCTGCGGTCTTGACCGGCAGCGAGACTGGGCCGAGCGCCTCGATCGCCGTCTTGAGTTCGTTGGCGTGCCCGAGGTCGCGCACGGCCTTGGTCTCACGGGCCCGGCGGATATCGTCGGCCTGCCTCTGCGCACCGCGGGAGGCCACGATCGCCAAACCGCGCGGGAGCAGGAAATTGCGGCCGTAACCGTCCTTGACCTCGACAGTCTCGCCGACGGTGCCAAGATGGTCGACGTCGGCCGTCAGAATCAGCTTCATCGTTTCGTACTTTCGGTAGGACTGGAGCGACTATCGCGCCGAAGAGGTAAAGGGCAGCAGCGCCACCTCGCGGGCATTCTTCACCGCGATGGCGATGTCACGCTGGTGCTGCACACAGTTGCCGGTGACGCGACGCGCACGGATTTTGCCGCGCTCGCTGATGTACGTACGCAGCAATGCGGTGTCTTTGTAGTCGATCGCTTGATCCTTCTTGGCGCAGAAGACACATTTGCGCGCCTTGACCGGCTTTTCCGGAGCCGGCCGCCGCTTGTTGGACTTGGCCATGTCTGTCTTTCTTTCCGTTCTCTATTACTGAAGTTTTCTCAGATCAGAAGGGTGGTTCGTCGTCCCCGCCGCCGAACGAGCCCGATGCGGGCGCGCTGCCCCACGGGTCGTCCGCGGGCGCACTGCTCGCCGGTGCCGGCTGCTGGCGGGATCCACCGCCACCGCCGAAGCCGCCGCCGCCACCGCCGCTACGGCTGGCCTTGTTGACCTTGGCGGTGGCGTACCGCAGCGAGGGGCCGATCTCGTCGACCTCTACCTCGACCACGGTGCGCTTCTCACCTTCACGAGTCTCAAAAGAGCGCTGCTTGAGCCGGCCCGTGACGATCACCCGGGCACCGCGCGTGAGGCTTTCCGCGACATTCTCGGCGGCTTCTCGCCAGATGTTGCACCGCAGAAACAGCGCTTCACCGTCTTTCCATTCCCCGCTCTGGCGGTCATAGATTCGCGGTGTCGACGCCACTGTGAAGTTCGCGACGGCGGCACCCGACGGGGTGAACCGCAGTTCGGGGTCGGCGGTCAGGTTTCCGACAACGGTGATCGTGGTGTCACCAGCCACAGTTTCCTCCTCGTTCCACCCTGTTCCTCGCCGCTCCGGTGGTGGACGTCATGAGCGTGCTTTTCGCTGAGCTCTCCACAGCCTAGGCAGGTGCGCCGACGAGAAGCACGCGACGCAGCCAAGGCTGTTAGTGCTTGTCTGTCCGCATCACCTTGGTGCGCAGTACCGACTCGTTGAGGCTCAGCTGGCGGTCGAGCTCGGATACCGTCGCCGGCTCGGCTTTGAGGTCGACGACCACATAAATGCCTTCGGCGTGCTTGGCGATCTCGTAGGCCAGACGGCGCCGGCCCCAGATGTCGACTTTGTCGACGGAGCCACCATCCTTGCGAACGACGTTCAGGAACGTCTCCAAGGATGGGGCAACGGTGCGCTCGTCGAGCGTGGGGTCAAGAATGACCATGATTTCGTATGGACGCATGGAAACCTCACCACCTCCTCTGGACTGTGCGGCCACGGACGTTCCGTGGCAGGAGGGTCGCCTGCGTCGGCAACCGCATCAGGCTACCGGATACCGGGCTGACCAGAAAAATCCGGTCGGTTGGGCAATTCACTACCGCCGGGCGGCCAAGTATTCCTCGGCCCTCGCCAGCGTTGCGGGAGTGGCCTTGGCAAGCACTCCCGAATCGAATGGTGGCTGCGGGTCGTATTCGATGAGCAGCTGGGCCGCCTGTGCGGCCTCGCGATCGACGAGCAGTTCCACCAAACGCAGCGCCATGTCGATGCCGCTGGATACACCGGCGGCGGTGATGATCCGCTGCGGCAGGTGTTCGACGACTCGTTCCGGCACGTATCGGGCGCCCAGGCCATTGAGTGTGTCGGCGGCCCGCCAGTGGGTGGTGGCGGTGAGCCCGTCGAGCAGTCCGGCCGCTGCCAGCAGCAGGGCACCGGTGCACACCGAGGTGGTGAACCTGGTGTTGGGATGTACCGCCTGCAGCCACGCCCGGATGGCCTCGTCATGAACGAGCGGGCGGGTCCCGATCCCGCCGGGGAACACCACCACATCGGGAGCGTTCACCTCGTCGAAGGTGGCGTCACAGCTGATACCGAGCAGTCCGTTCTCGGTCCGCACCTCACCCCGCTGTTTCCCGACGAACACGACATCGATCGACGGGATGCGTTGCAGCACCTCATACGGACCCACCGCGTCGAGCGCGGTGAATCGCGGAAAGATCGGGATGACGACCTGCGTCACGGCGCCACGATCCCGCCGATTCCGGTTACGCGGCAACATTGTCATCGTCCCGGATCATGGCCTGGCGCCGCTCGCCACCGCTGCTTGCTCGTCGGCGTCGTCGGGTGCCGGCGCGGTCGAGCGGCGCGACCCGACCGGCCGCAGCCAGTCCGGCAACCAGGCAGGCGGGGCATCAGGTGCGCGATCGAACGGTCCGCCCGCCGGATCGTCCACCCGCGCGCCCCAGCGCACCAAATCCTCACCGGGCTGATATATCTGGCGAATCACCAACGCGCACAAAGCGATCACCGCTAGGTCCCGCAGCAGCACGGTCGTGGTGAAGAACTGTTCGGGCAGCGAGCGGTTGGGGTTGCCGTACAGGAAATACATCCGCGGCACCCATACCGAGGCGTCGACGGTCATCCATGCCAGCAGTATCCGCCGATGCGGCAGCGCGAGCACGGCCAGCGGCACCAACCACAGCGAAAACTGCGGGCTCCACACCTTGTTGGTCAGCAGAAAAGCCGCGACCACCAAGAACACCAGCTGGGTTACCCGCGGGCGCTGTGGCGCGGTCAGCGCGACGAATGCGATTGCGGCGCAACACGCCACAAACAGCACCGCGACGACGATATGGACTCGCTGTACAACGTCATCAAGTCGTTCACCGGTTGGCGGGGATTCGACCCCAAGCTCGGGTTCTGGCAGCCGCCGACGGTGCTCAACACCGTCGTCGCGGTGCTGTTTGTGGCGTGTTGCGCCGCAATCGCATTCGTCGCGCTGACCGCGCCACAGCGCCCGCGAG
>NZ_LZJR01000123.1 GCF_001667925.1 Mycobacterium sp. E2479
GTCATGGGTTACAGATTCCCCGGCCATCGGCCGGGGTTTTTGTTTTGGTTGCGCCAGTAGTTTTTCTCCCCGTCGATGATGTGGCTGCTGAGGACGTGGTAGCCGGTTTTGCTGATCACGGTGACCGTGTGGGTGGTTACCAGGATCAGCACGGGGGTGTGGGCGTGGGTGATTCCGATGCCGAGGTGGTGTGGGCGGCTGCCGTGGCGCAGGGTGAGTTTGCCGAATTGGTCGACGATGTCGTGGCGGATGCGGAAGTGCTCGAGAGCTGTGGTGTGGGGTGTGGCTTTGGGTAGTGCGGTGTAAGCCTGAGCGGGTGTGCGGTGTTGGGTTAGGGCGCGGTGGGGCCGGGCGGTGTTGTAGAGCTCGCGGAAGTTATCGAGCAGGGTTTGGGCGTCGGTGAGGGTGGTGGGTCGCGGGCGTGGGGTCAGCCAGTGTTTGAGGGTGTGGTGAAAGCGTTCGATTTTCCCTTGGGTTTGCGGGTGGCCGGGGTGGCCGTTTTTTTGGGTGATGCCCAGGCTGGCCAAGAGGCGTTCGAAGTCGTTGTGGCCGTGGGTGAATCGTGAGGTGTAGACGGCGCCGTTGTCGGTCAGCGTGGAGGCGGGCAGGCCGAATTCGGCGGTGATGGCGGTGAAGCTGGCTACCACGTCGGGGCCGGTCACGCGGGGCAGGGCGGTGCAGTAAAGCAGGTATCGGGAGTGGTCATCGAGCCAGTTGAGGATCTCGAAATCGCTGCCATCGGCCAAAGTCCAGTGGGTGAAGTCTGATTGCCAGCATTCGTTAGGTTGGGACGCCTCGAAACGGATAAATGAGCTTTTGGGCCGTTTGCGTGGTTGGGCGGTGACCAGGCCGTGATGGTCCAGGATGCGCCGGATCGTCGAGGTCGATGGCACCGGCAGCCCCTGGTGAGCCAAATGCCATTGCAAGGTCACCGGGCCGGCATCGAGACCGTCGTCCACGAGTTGTTTACGCGTCAGCACGACCGCGACGATCACCTCATCGCTGACGGCGCGAGGGTTGCTGGCAGGCCGTCGTGAGCGGGGATCAACGGCTTCAAGACCGCCTTGGCGGTAGCGGGCAAGCAGCCGGTAGATGTGTTGGCGAGACAGCCCATAGACCTGACCCGCCTTCGTGACCGTGAGACGACCACTAGTGACTTCCAGGACGACCACGCGAGCTTTGGACATCCATGACTGTCACCTATGACGCGACTCATCAGGCATCGACACAGATGTCACCCATGACCCGACTCATCTGTCACCTATGTCGTGAACTCAGACACC
>NZ_LZJR01000124.1 GCF_001667925.1 Mycobacterium sp. E2479
AAATCGGTGGCCCACCAACGCCAGGCTGGCGTCCTCGAGGATGTCATGACATACGGAAGTACTGATTCCTGGCGGACCTGGGCCGGGCGGACCTGGGGTGGGACCGGGTGGACCTGGGCCCGGTGGACATGGCCCTGGCGGACCTGGGCCGGGCGGACCTGGGGTGGGACCGGGTGGACCGGGACCTGGCGGACCGGGACCCGGCGGACCTGGGCCGGGTGGGCATGGTCCCGGCGGACCTGGGCCGGGCGGACCTGGGGTGGGACCGGGTGGACCTGGGCCCGGTGGACATGGCCCTGGAGGACCAGGGGTAGGACCGGGAGGACCAGGAGTCGGACCCGGGGGACCCGGGCCGGGTGCACCGCAAGCTCGATTCCAGCCGTACACGCCGAGAGGTGCTTTCGATAGGGGCAATGACCGGGTGGGGGGCCCGTGGGATGCGCCTCGCGGGTTCAGCACACCCGACCACGGGGCGCCGCCTTGGCCGCGGCCGCGAGGGTTTGGCTGGAATGATGGACCTCCGCCCGGTGCTCCGCCGCCGAACTGGTTCGGGCCGCCGCCTCCGGGTGGCTGGAACGGACCCCCGCCGCCAGGTGGTTGGAACGGCCCGTGGCATGGGCCGCCGCGCGACATCGCCCTGGCACGGGGCGACTTCGGGCCGTTTAATTACTACGGCTACACCGCAATTCCGGTCTTCAATCCAGTTTTCGGTGGATGGGGTTTCTGGTACTTCGGTGTCTGGATTCCGCTGTATTAGGCCTTGAAGCCTCGCTGGACACCTTCGTTGCCAGAGCAACTGCTCCTTAACCCAGCAAGGAAACTCTTAGCTTCCTGGCGCCGTTGACACGCATGATCGGGTCGCCAGGTGGGTACGCGGCTGAGTGAACGATTGTTCCGCAGCGAAACGGTGGCCGTCTCGGCTCGGTCGCGGGTCGCCTCGTTTGTTTCGAAGGCAAAGGTTCGACCGACTAAGCGACGGTCGTCGCCGGGAGGAGTTTCTGATGCCCGAGGTCCAACTTCACCACGAGGGACACCCGCGCTATCGCCGGATGGTCCGATTCGACTGGTCCGAGACGCCGCTGCACTGGGTACCTGACGACCCGTTCTCAACGCACATGATGAACGTGTTGCATCTGCTGCTACCCGAAGGGGAGCGGCACTTCATCAAGGCCGTCCTCGAGGCGTCGTCGCTGGTCGATGACCCGGAGCTGGAGGCGGCGATCAAACCGTTCATCCAGCAGGAGTCCTGGCATGCCTGGGCGCATCAGGTGGTGCTCGACCATTTGGCCGAGCAGGGCATCGACACCAAGCCGTACACGTCGCGGCTGCGGAAGATGCTGTCGGTGGCGCTCGGTGATCCGCCCAGGTGGTTTCCGCCGGCGATGAAGCGGTGGTGGCTGTATCGACGCCTGGCCGACGTCGCAGCGCTGGAACATTACACCGCGATGTTGGGCCAATGGGTACTGCAGAACCGAGGTCTGGATTACGCGGGCACCGACCCGATGATGCTTGATTTGCTGCGCTGGCACGGCGCCGAGGAGGTCGAGCACCGCTCGCTGGTGTTCGACGTCTATCAGCATGTGTGCGGCAACTACTTCATCAGAGCCTTCTCGATGCTCATGACGACGCCGCTGTTTTACGGGTGGTGGATTGCCGGAGCGAAATATCTGATGGCTCACGATCCGACCACCGACCAGAAGTGGCGCTGGCGCGACTGGCTGCGTGCGGCCCGCGAGTACAAGCTGCCCGGCCCCTGGCAGCTGATGGTGACCCAGCCCGCCAGGTATATGCGGCCCCATCATCATCCCGGCCCCGAAGCGGTCACGACGATGGCGGTCGAGTACATCAAGAAATCGCCGGCGGCGAAGGCCGCCCGCGAACGGGCACAGTCAGAAGGAAAGGTCGCAGTGCGATGAAGGTTTCGGTGGACCTTGATACCTGCGATGGCAACGGCGTTTGTATGAGCCTGTGCCACGAGGTTTTCGACGTGCGAGAAGACGGGCTACACCTGCTCCAAGAGCAGCCCCGGCGGGAGTTGCGCGGACCGTTGAAGGCCGCCGAAGTGTCGTGCCCCACCCAGGCGATCGTGGTGGAGGACTGACGCGATGCCGAGTCGTCAGCTCAACGAAGTGGTCGTCGTCGGCGCCGGTGTGGCAGGGATGCGGGCAGCGGAAACGCTGCGACATTACGGCTTTGACGGCGCCCTTACCATCGTGGGTGCCGAACGGCAGGCGCCGTATCATCGGCCGCCCTTGTCGAAGAAGCTGCTCAGCGGTCAGGTGCACCGAGCGGGCGTCGACATGGCGCTGCAGCTAGACATGGAAGCGCGGGTCTTCAGAGGGGCGACCGCGGTTGGTCTGGATGTATCGGCACGTACCGTCCGGGTCCGCGACGAGGGTCAGAACCTGTCCTTGAATTTCGACGGAGTTGTCATCGCCAGTGGCGCTGAACCGCGCGAATGGCCGGGCGGCCCTACCCCCGATGGGGTGCTCCTGCTGCGGACGGTAGAGGACTGCTTGGCGATCCGAGAGCGACTCGGCTCGCGTCCTCGTGTCGTCGTGGTAGGGGGCGGCTTTATCGGCAGCGAGGTGGCTGCGACCTGCCGATCGTTGGGCCTCGATGTTGTGCTTGTTGAAAAGGCCGCCGGACCGCTGGTTCAAGCGTTGGGTACCGAGCTGGCGCCTTATTGGGCGAAGCTGCATCGCGAACATGGGGTGGACCTGCGCGTCGGCGTCGGTGTCGACGCATTCGTCGGCAACGGGCGGGTGGAAGCAGTTCGACTCACCGACGGTTCGCAGGTCCCAGCTGATGTCGTCATCGTCGGGCTCGGCGTTACTCCCGCCACCGCCTGGCTGGAAGGCTCGGGTCTGCATCTGGACGACGGGGTGGTCTGCGATGCCACCGGTGCCGCCGAGGGCAACTCCGGCGACGGCAACGTGGTCGCCGCCGGGGATGTGGCGCGCTGGTGGCATCCGCTGTACGAGCGTCATCTGCGTACTGAACACTGGGATGACGCGGCACGGCAGGGCGAGGCGGCGGCGCGCACACTGCTGGCCGGGCCGGAGCACGCCGAGCCGTTCGACGCGGTGCCGTATTTCTGGTCCGACCAATACGACATCAAGCTTCAGATGCTAGGTGTGCCAACTGATTACGATGCCGTCGAGGTCATCGAAGGCAATCCGGACGCCGGGGAGTTCGTCGGCGCCTACGGGCGGGGCGGCCGCACCATCGCGGTGCTCGCGACGATGCCGGGGCGGGTTCATGCGTATCGGGAGGCTCTCGAGAAGCGCGTCGAATTCCCGCCGAGCTTGCCGGATTAGCAAAGGCGAACGCCCGCTACCCCACATGGCCCGGGGGTGACTCGAAACACGCCTTTTTGGGTACAGCATCCACAACAAGTCGATCGGGCCGACATAACCGCATACGCGACGACGGCAGAGTGCGTACCGCCGAGGGACGGAGTTTGACATGCATCGCCCCGACACGATCATCGAAATTCATCGTGAACGCGTGCAGGATCAGACGGTCGAGATGTTCAGCGGCGACAGGTACACGCAGTCCGTCGACGGCACCGGATACGCCGCGACGGCCACCCTTGATCTCACCCTGGATCGTGTCTGGTTCATCCTCGACTCTCATCAGCGGCTGTGGCAGGAGGAAGCCGACGGTGAACCTCGCGACCCGTTGCGGCACTTCGCGATAGACCTGGTGATTTTCGATTCGAAGATCGTTATCGATTCGGTGACCTGTATCCCGCTGGTGTCGCTGCCCCCGGCCACCATCACCATCCCGGATGGTCCGCGTGCCGGGGAGTCGCGCGAGATTCCGTACAACGAGATTCCGCTGTTCGGGCGGTTGACGATTCACGAGCAGCTCGAGCCGCACCAGATAGAGCCGGGCAAGCAGACGATCGCGCTGAACTTCACATCCCAGGATGCACCTGTGCTGGCGGCCGCCCCTTTGCCGGACCCGCACGCCGGGTGGCTGTTCGGCCCGCACATCGAGCGCCGTGACGACGGGGTCACAGTCTTTACCGGACAAGATCCGCGGATCAGCTGGGAACTCGACTACGCCGAGGCGTACTGGATAACCCACAGCATCGCGGGGGAGCTGATGGTGAACCTCGAGAAACTGCAGCACCCCGGCCTCTCCGACGAGGAAGCCAGAACCAGGGTGCTCGACTCGCTTGCCGCCCAAATCGCCGATGCGGTCCGCCCACAACTGGAGGCAATGGGAGACAACGGGATTCAGGCGCTGTTGCCGTCGCCGGTGGACGTCGACCCCGAGGCCCGAGACGACAGC
Source organism: Mycobacterium sp. E2479 (assembly GCF_001667925.1). Lineage (GTDB taxonomy): Bacteria > Actinomycetota > Actinomycetes > Mycobacteriales > Mycobacteriaceae > Mycobacterium. The sequence goes on from NZ_LZJR01000124.1 coordinate 4,303, forward strand.
ACGGTCAAGGAACTCGATGCCATTGTGCAACGCTTCGACGTCGGCGAGGCCGTCGAGGAATCCATGGTGGTGCAGCTGCAGACACTGCGCGAATTGCCGCCCGGTGAGGAGCTGCCCGCGTCGGTCCTCGCCGAAAACCCTCGTGAGAGGGCGGCTTTGGCCGCCACCGGGTGGAGCATTTTGCGGCAGGTCCGTAACACCGTGATGAACAGCTTCGATCTCGACGAGAGCGACTTCGACCCCGACGCGCCATGCGCGCTGGCGGGTCCGAAGACCATCAGCATCGGCGGGCAAGACCGCTGCCTCGACGCTCTCGACGCCGATATTGTGCCGCGAACCGAGAACGGCCGACTGGTCGTCGACGGCACGGTGAGCGCCGAAACCAAGCTCTACGACTTCAAGGCCACCTTCAAGGTGACGTACGAAATGGGCCTCGGCGACATCCCGCGCGACCCGAAGGGGAAAGAGCTGCAACGAGAGGACGTGGACACCATCGAGGTTCTCGAACAAACGCTGAGTCTGGCCGGTCAGAAGAAGCGCGCCCGTCAGCTCAGCTCCGAGGAATACGAGGCGGAAGTCAAGCGAATCAGCGCGCGATTCGATCGGTTACCGCGAACCGTGGGGGTGCGACCGGCGCAGAACTCTGAGCCGGACGTGAATGCGGACTTCAGCCTGACCACAGCCGGCAAAGTGGCCACGGCTGCAGGTGCGGCGGCTGTCGTCGGTCTGCTTGCGCTGCCGGTGACCTGGGTAGCGGGGGCTGCTGGGGTTGGAGCCGCCGGGGCGGGCGGATTGTTGACCCTGGCGATCGCGCAGTACATCACCACCGTCCTGAGCATCGACTGGTTCGGCACCGGCATCGGTTCTCGTCAGGTCAAGAAATCCCTGAACGACCAACCCGAGGGCACATCGCTTCCACCGATCGGGATGCCGGTCGACCTGGACCTCAATCGCCAGCGCCTCGCGGTGTACTTCCGTCCGGTGCCGGCGAAGTTGTGGATCGATTGCGTCATGGTTGATGCGGACGGCGACGAGGACGCCGATGGCGACACCATTCGGGTCATCGGTGGCCGGTGGCCTACCGATGGCCACCCGTGGCGGCTTTCGCACGATGACGCCGTGTTGTTCGTCGACGGCGACGAACTGGACCTTCTGGTCGATCCGGCCAGTGGAGGCGGCGACGAGTTACCGGTTCGCGTCGGCACCGAAGAGGACGGACGACGCCGCCTGCGGGTTGAGAAGGATCCCGACACGCTGCGCCGGCTTCGGCAATGCTCCCTTGACGCCGGCAAGGCGCGAGAATAAGGCGCAAGAATAAGCGGGACTCATCGGTAGCGAGACGGCGCGAATCTGCCGATCAAGCGCGGCTCAGCACAAGGCGGCGGCCGAGAACCACCCGCCAGCCACAAGCGCGATGAAAAGGGCCGCGGTGGTTTGGCCCATGACCGCGGCCGCGATCACGCCCACGATCGCGCAGACAAACACCGTGACAGTCACGATGGCAACGAGCAGACGGTGTGAATTGACGGCCGCGCCGGCACGGGGGGTGATGACGGCTTTTCTGGGGCGATCCACGTCTACCATGAAATCTCCTGCCTTGTGACGTGCGCAACATGCCATGCCAGGATGTGCTCTACATCACAGTCTGAGGCGACTGATAGCCGTTCCCATGCGACGCTCGACAGGAAGACGGTGCCGCCACGGCGAAGCGGATTCGAACCGGCGGGCCGAGTTCCCCGCCCGGTTAGGCCAAGGTTTCATAACGGTCACTGGCAGCGTCGGCCACGCCCTCGGCACGGCGAGGGCGTAATCGACGGGTAAACCATTCGCGCCGATCACGCCCTCGCCGTGCCGAACCCAACACGCGAAACCGCTTCGCGGCATACACAATTGGACCGCAGCCACAACAGGCGGCGCCATCCTCGGATGGTTCGGCGCAACGGGGGAGTCCAGTCTCGCCGCAATATAGCGAAGCGCGAGTCGCACCGGCCGACGATCCCTCGTTATCGGACTGCGATCACCGATTAGGTTTTCGCCTCGACGCGCATTAATCTTGCCCGCGGTTCGTTCGCGACTCACCGAAAGCAGCCATGTCTGTTCAGCCCACTCTGCTGCGCCGCCAATCGTTGCGCAGTGCCCGCCGACAGCGGGTCGCTCCCCGCGTGAAGTGTCCGATGGTCGGTCAGTGCTTCGATATCGAAATCACGCGCGACGCGGACGGATGGATGATCCGGATTCCCGAGATCGGCCGGGCCACCCGCGCCACCAGCCGGATCGCCGTGGAGCCGGTAGCACGCGAATGCATCGCGACCTGGACCGGCATCCCCATCGGATACGTCGCCGTGTACGTCACGAGCGAGACCAGCTAGTTTCCTAGCCGCCCGACGCGATCGCGATCGATTTCGTGTCGAGGTAGCCGTCTAGCCCTTCGGGCCCGAGTTCTCGGCCGTGACCGCTGGCTTTGACACCGCCGAAGGGCGCAAACGGATCCATGGTGTAGCCCTGGTTGATGCCGAGGGTGCCGGTGTGAATCCGGGTGGCGAGTGCCAGGGCCCGGTCGGTGTCGTTGCCCCAGACCGACCCGGCCAACCCATAGTCGCAATCGTTGGCGATCTGGACTGCCTGCTCCTCGTCGCGGTACGGGATGACCGTGATGACGGGGCCGAAAATCTCTTCGCGCGCGATCCGCATGGCGTTGTCGGCGGCCGCGAACAGGGTGGGTTTGACGTACCAGCCGCGGTCGAGTCCGGCGGGCATGTCGGTGCCGCCGACGATCAATCGCGCCCCCTCCTGCTGACCGGCGTCGATGTAGCCGCGCACCCGTTGCTGCTGGCGACCAGAGACCAGGGGACCGAGCTGGGTCTCGGGGTCGCTGGGGTCGCCGACGCGAAGGCCGCTCATCTCGGCGGCGAGCGCATCGACGTATTCGTCGTGGCGGGTTTGGGGCACCAGAACGCGTGTCAGCGCATTGCAGATCTGCCCGCTGTCGGACAAGCTGGCCGATCGCACCCCGGCGGCGACCTTTTCCGGCGCCGCGTCGTCGAGAACCAGGGCCGCCGACTTGCCGCCGAGTTCGAGGCTGACCTTGGTGAGGTTGGTCGCGCAGGCCGCGGCGACGGCGCGGCCCGCCGTGGTGGAGCCGGTGAAGGAGACCTTGTCCACCCCGCGGTGGGCAGCGAGGTAGGCGCCCAGCGCGGCGTCGCCGGGGAGCACGTTGACCACGCCAGATGAGAGGCCGGCCTCGTCGAGCATCTCGCCCAAAAGCAGCGCGTCCAACGGGCTTTCGGGTGCGGGCTTGAGCACGACGGTGCAGCCGGCCAGCAGCGCGGGCAACAGTTTGGTGACGATGAGGGACTGGGGCGACCAGGAGATCTTGGTGCGCTATCTGCACAAGGTCGCGGTCGACTGGGTCGAAGCGTACCGCCGCGAACAGGATTCGGTAGGAGTGTGACCACCGAGCAGACCATGCTGCCCAGCGCTTTCGCTGAGCTGGAGGCCTACGCCCAAACCTGGTGCTTGGCAACCGAAACCGAGCGCTGGAATGCCCGCGTCAACGCGTCGATGTCACAGCTGCGCGACTTTTACGACGCGTTCTTCCCGCGGCTGGAAGAGGCGATTGACTACTGCGACAAGTTTCCCCTCGACGCCTTGCCCGACGACGCATTAAACCTGCTGCACATGATCTACTCGCTGATCATGGTTGCCATGGCGGTGGAGATCATGCATCAACCCGCCCCGGTCGACGCCGCCGACGCCGTCATGATCCGAACCGACGGACCGGTGCCCTAAGCGCTCGGCCCAAGGCCGGCGCACCATACATCCCCGAAAGGAGCGACCATGGGTCTGCTCACCATCACCAAACTCACCGAGTCCGTCGGCGCCGAGGTCGTGGGCCTGGAGCCAGGCGCACTGGCAAGCGACGACTCGGTCGGGGCAGCGGTGCTGGATGCGTTGGAAGACAACGGGGTTCTGGTCTTTCGCGGTCTGAGACTCGACCCGCAGGCTCAGGTCGGCTTCTGCCGCCGCCTGGGCGAGATCGACCACTCTTCCGACGGACACCATCCGGTGGCCGGCATCTACCCGATCACGGTGGACAAGTCCAAGAATGCCTCGGCCGCCTACCTGAAGGCCACCTTCGATTGGCACATCGACGGCTGCACACCGCTGGGTGACGAATGCCCGCAGAAGGCCACTGCCCGACAAGGTCTACAGCCACAGCTGGTCGATCGGCGACACGGTCATCTGGGACAACCGCGGCGTGCTGCACCACGCCGCCCCCGACGATCCTGATTCGGAGCGAGAAATGCTGCGCACCACCGTGCTCGGTGACGAGCCGATCCAATAGCATGACCACGGCCGACCAGCGTCCGCCACGCCTGACACCGTTGCCCGCCGACGAGTTGGACGAGAGGGCCCGCTCGGCACTCGCGTCGCTGATTCCGACCGAGCGGGCGAATCCCGTTGGCGCGGGCAATGTTTTGTCGACCATGGTCCGCCACCCCGACCTGACCGCGGCCTATCTGCCGTTCAATGCCTACCTGCTTACCCGGTCGACCTTGTCGCCCCGGGTGCGCGAAGTCGCGCTGCTGCGCGTGGTGCACCGCAGCAAGTGCACGTACCTGTGGTCGCACCACATCCCGATCGCTCTGCGCGCCGGCCTGACCGAATCCGAGCTCGAGGACATCTGGTCCGGCCGCTGTGCCGACCGGACCGATCAGGCGGTGATCAGGGCCGTCGATGATCTCACCGCTGACAGCACGATCAGCCATGCGATCTGGGATGCCCTGGGCGCGTTGTTCACCCAGCAGCAATGCATGGATCTGACGTTCACCATCGGCGGATAGCTCTTGCTGGCTTTGGCCGTCAATACGTTCGGCATCCAGGAAGAGAATGGGTGATCCGGCGGACGGCGCCGAGGTGAGGTGGCTTTCGAAAGTGCTAGCGTCCGCGCTAGCGCATCTGCGAGTCAGCTCATGGCCGGCGCCCGGTGCCGGTGTGGCTTCTGGCGCGTAGGGCCCTAACCTTCGCGGGACAAGGCGGCGCGCGGGCACTCGGCGATGGCCTTATTGACCAGCGCCTCCTGGTCGGCGGGCACCGGGTCGGCGATGACCACCGCGTACTCGTCGTCGTCGAGCTGGAAAACGCCCGGTGCGATATTCGTACAAAAGGCGTTGCCTTCACACCGATCCAGGTTCACTACTGCCCGCATGAAGATCCTCCTTCAGGTTCCCTCGATCCAAACTCCGGAGGTTTTTACAGTACCGCTTGTGTAAACGCCAGCCTAGCGTTGTGAGCTTTCAGGTCGATTGATCAAAATGCAGATCAGGGCTGCCGCAGCGGGCGGGCACGCACCAGCGTGGGCCACCAGAACCACGGCCCCAGGATCCGCAGGATGGCCGGCACGACAAACGAACGCACGATCAGCGTGTCGAGCAACAGACCGATGCACACCGTGGAACCCACCTGGCCGATCGTTCGCAGGTCGCTGGTGAGCATGGCCAGCATGGTGAAGGCGAACACCAAACCGGCCGACGTCACCACACCACCGGTGCTGCCGAGCGCCCGGATGAGGCCGGTGTGAATCCCGCCGTGCAGCTCCTCTTTGACCCGGTTGATCAACAGCAGGTTGTAGTCCGACCCCACGGCCACCAGGATGATGAACGTCAGCGGTAGGACGAGCCAGTGCAGGTGCAGGCCGACGAGGTGCTGCCACACCAGCACCGACAGGCCGAACGCCCCGGCGTAGGAGAATGCGACGGTGCCGGGAATCACCAACGCCGCCACCAGGCTGCGCGTGATGAACAGCATGATCAAAAAGATCAGCACGAACGCCGCGATGGCCGCGATCAGCAGATCCGACATCGCGTATTGCTTGATGTCTTTGTCGTTCGAGCCCGAACCGCCGATATAGACCCGCGCGCCGGCCAGCGACGTCTCTTTCAGGATCGTCTTGATTGCGTCGGGGAACTGTTCGACGTGCTCCACACCTTCGGGGCCCATCGCGTCGCCCTCGTGGGTGACGATGAAGCGGGCCGCCTTGCCGTCCGGCGACATCATCAGCTTCATGCCCGTCTTGACGTCGTCGTTGTCGAAGCCCTCGTGCGGGATGTAGAAGAAGTCGTCGCTGCGGGACTTGTCGAAGTCGTTGCCGACGTTGATCAGATCGTCAAACGTCTGATCCGTCTGGATGGACTGCAGATCCGCCGATCCGTAACTGTTGATCAACTTCGACTGCAGTGCCTCGGTGTCGTCTGCGGTGGCTTTCAGCTGGGCGATGATCTGCGGGAAAGCCTTATCGACCTCCACGAGGGAGACCCTGGCGTACTTGATGTCCTCGGCCAGGTGGTCGATCTGGTCGAGCCCGTCGAACAACGACCTGAACGACCAACAGATCGGGATGTCGAAACAGTGCTTCTCCCAATAGAAGTAGCTCTTGATCGGCCGGAAGAAATCGTCGACGTTCGCGATCTCCTCATTGATCTCGTTGCTGACCCTTTCCAGGTCCTCGACGGTGAGCACCGTCTGGTGCAGCTCGTCGGAAACCTTCTGGAAGAAGCCAATCTCCTTGCGCAAGACCGCAACGGAGTGCGCCTGGATCTCGGCTTGCGCATCGGTGTTGGAGTTCTGCTCCCTGTTGAACGGGAGTTGTTGTCCGTTGCCGCTGCCTTGCGTGGTGAACAGGTACGGGATGCTGGCGTGCTCGAGCGCCCGGCCCAAAGGCCGCGTCATGCCTTGGACCATCGCCACGCCATGCAATCGGATCAAAGCCCTGGCGACGCGATCCAGCGAGATGAAGTCGGCCGAGTTGCGCATGTCGTGGTCGGTCTCGACCATCAGCATCTCGGAGAACAGCTTGCTCTTGGGGAAATGTCGATCGGCAGCCTGAAAACCCAGATTCGCGGGCGCGCCGGCCGGCTGGTACTGCCGATCGTCGTAGTTCTGCCGGTAGCTCGGCACGAAGATCGCCCCGAGCATGACGACCGCGGAGCTGGCCACCAGGATCGGCACCGGCCAGCGCACCACGCTCGCCCCGATGCGCCGATACAGAGTTCCTTTGGCGCTGGTTCTCGGGTCGAACATCCCGAAAAGGCTGCCGACGGTCAAGACTGCCGGGCCGAGCGTCATCGCCGCCGCGATGGTGAACAGCATGGTGATCGCGACGGCCGGCCCCATGGTGTGGAAGTAGTTGAGGCGCGCAAACGTCAAGCAGTAACACGCGCCTGCGATGGTGAGGCCGGACCCGATGATGATGGGTGCGACACCCTTGTAAGCGATGTAGAAGCTGTCCTCCCGGCTTTCGCCCGCCTGTCGCGCCTCGTGATATCGGCCCATCAGGAAAATGCCGTAATCCGTTCCCGCGCCGAGGGTCAACGCGATGACAATGTTCACCGCGAACGATGACAGTTCGATGTACCCGTAATGCCCAAGCGTCGAGACAACGCCCTTCGCGACGAGCATCTCGATGAGGACTCCGAGCAGGGGCACCAACAGGATGGCGGGGCTGCGGTACACCAGCAATAGCATCACGAGGATGAGGATGATCGTGACGATCGTGACGTTGTTCAGACTCGCATTGGCGATAGCGAGTGTGTCGGAGGCCAGCGGAGCCGCGCCGCTGACATAGACCTTGAGCCCGGGCGGCGGCGGATCCTTCTTGATGATGTCGCGGACGGCGTCCACGGATTGGTTGGCTTGAATCTGGCCGATGTCCCCGGCGAGACGCAAGAGCACATAAGTGCACTTGCCGTCGACGCTTTGCGCTCCGGCCGCGGTGAATGGCTTGCCCCACAGATCCATCACGTACTGCACATGCTTGGTGTCGTGCTGGAGACGGCGCATCAAATCGTCGTAATACCGGTGATCCTGGTCGGCCAGCGGTCGGTTCGCCTCGAACACCACCATGGTCAAGTTGGTCGAGTTGGATTCGTGAAACTTTTCACCGATGTGCAGCAGCGCCCGCTGCGAGGGGGCGTAGTGCGGGACCATCGGCCCGGCGAGCTCTTCTGCGACCCGTTCCACTTGGGGCATAAAGGTATTCGTAGTGACCGCGAGAAGACCCCAAAAAAAGATGATCGGTATCGCCAACGCGCGCACCATCCGGGGGATGAAGGGACGTTTGACCCGGGGCCCGTCGAGGCGATGGTCGGTCACGCCGACTTCACCCTGCACTGGACGTCGGCGTCTTGATGCTCGCCCGATTGCTCGTCGCGGACAACGCCGTCCACCAACATCCGGCAACCCACCTGACCGCCATGGACGTGGACCGAAATGCTGCCGGATGCCACTGAAAGCGTGGTGGTCTCCGTGTGGGACCACGGCAAGGACGTGATATCAACCTCGTGCGGATGGCCATCGATATCGACGTAGACGAGTTTCCCGCCTTTCCCGGCAGAACCGAACACCTCGTAGGTAATCCGTTTGAGATTGAACTGCTCGGGCGCCTGCGGGCCGTTGACGGTGATGACGGGCTCCGGTTCGGAGAACTGATGCACCTTGTACATGCACAACAGACCCACTCCGACCGCAATGACGGCGACCACCGGCATCCAGATTCGCGAAACGACCGTCCGCCCGACTGAGCGAGGGCTCATCCGATCACCTCTCGTGACCCGGTACGCACATACGTGTTCGTGCCCCCGCCCTCGCCCTCGTGCCGTCAAATAGTAGACGGTTATGTGCCCAATGGGCCATATGATTGTGCATAGACCAGCAACAGCGCAACCCGGACGCAACCGCGAAGGCCTGCCGGCCCCATCCGGCTGCCCGCGACCGCACCGGAACGCCGCGCGTTGTCCGTCGTCAGGATGCTTTCTTCAGCCGCCGCTTCAACCGCGCGTGGCGGCGAATCTGAATGGCCAGGTTCGTCGAGGTCAGCATGGGGATCACCCCCAGGAATGTCCGCTCGGAGGGAGTCGCTCCATGCAAGTGGTAGAGGCTGCCGAAGACATAGAAGCAACCCAACATGAATAAGGCACCGGGGATGCAAAGGGCCAGGAACGAACCTCGATCGGCAACGACTTGCCTGGCGTAGTCCAACTCGTCTCGCGACATCGGTTCGCCTTTGCGCACCTTGTGCAGAACCGCCTTGGCGCTCCCGATTCCCTCGCTGGCCGGAGCGGTCGTTCGGCGTTCCAATCGATTTACGTATACGCCAGCGACGGCCGCCAACATCAAGGCCAGGACGAGGCTAAGTGCGGTCAGCAGACCATATAAATACGAACTCATTTCCAGTCCTTGCTTCGCCGTGGGATCACCGAAGGCTCGCGCAGAACGCTACCTCAACGACCGGATGTCGGTGTTTTCCGGAGTACCGCTCCGTGATCACGCCAACGGCGATCAAAGGCCGATGTCGCCGCCACCGCCGGAATCGGAACCGCTTTAGTCCCAACTGCCCCCGGAGTTCCCACCCGCCACCAAACCGACGATCACCGCCACCGGAGTGCGGCGTCGCTGCGGTTAGTGCGCGCCGGCCAGATTCAGCGTCACCACCCCGGCGATGATCAGTCCGACGCCGACGATCTTCGTCATCGATATCGGCGAGCCGAGGAAGAGCACGGCGATCAGCACGATCAGTGCGGTACCGATCGCCGACCACAACGCGTAGGCGACGTCGGTCTGCATGCCGCGCGAAATCGACACCGCCAGCAGCGCGAAGGAGACGGCATAGCCGATCAGGCACACGACGGTCGGCCACAGTCGGGTGAAGCCTTCGGTGCTTTTGAGCAGGCTGGTTGCTATCACCTCTGCGAATATGGCGCCGAGGAGAAGGAGATAGGTCAAAACGCCTCCTTTGCATACCGAGGTACACGTACGTATTTACATGACGGGGCGTCGAATGGACGCCGCTGACGAAGGGTTGCGCCGTATGACGCATGTCGCGCATCCAGTGGAGTTCGATGTCGGCGAGGTGATCGGGGAGCGGGCGTCACTTGCGGCGACGTACTACCCTGCCCGCGGTTGCGAGCAGGCTCCCGCGGTGCTGGTCTGCCTGCCGGGCGGTACCTACAGCCGCGAATACTGGGACCTGGACATCCCCGGCCACCACGGGTACAGCTTCGCCGCCTTCGCCACCGAGAACGGTTACGGCGTCGTGACGATAGATCCCCTGGGCACTGGCGAAAGTTCGCAGCCCGCACGCGATTTCGACTTCGGCGATATCGCTGCCACGCTGGCGCGTGCCGTGTCCGCGCTGCCGGACACGATCGGCAGCCACGCGCCGCCGGTCGCCGTGGCGCACTCGCTCGGCGGGTACCTGGCCATCACTCAGCAGGCCCTGTTTTCCAGTTACGCCGGGCTGGCGGTGTTGGGATGCACCAACCAACACGTCGCGCCACTGAACCTGGATGCGGCGACCATCGGGCGCTGTGCCACCTCACAAGGCCGCGCCGAGCTTGCCGCCGAAATATTGTCCGCCCTTCCGCAGCCGTATTTCGAGGGGCCGCGCGAGCACCTGCAGAGCTGGTTTCATCTCGCCGACGTTCCCGCCGATATCGTCGCCGTCGACTCCGTCACCGCTAAATCGGTAGTACCCCGCGTGTTCGGCACCGCGATGGTCCCCGGCGTCGTCGCCGAGCAGGCGGCGCGGATCGACATCCCGGTTTTCCTTGGCTACGGCGTGGTCGACGTCTCTCCGGATCCCCGCGCCGAGGCGGCCCTGTACCGAAGCAGCCCCGATATCACTACCGTGGTGCTGGCCGACAGCGCGCACTGCCACAACATGGCATCGAGCCGGCACCAGCTGTGGCGACGCCTGCTCGCCTGGGTCGCGACCGTAACCTAGCCTGCGTGACGATCAATCTCGACCAAAGACTGGCCCGCCACGCCCCGACCGTACTCAGCGTGTATCGGTGCGTCTACGGTTTGCTCTTCGCCGCGTATGGCTCGAGAAGCGTCTTTGACTGGCCCGTCCGCTCGCCTGTTCCTATCGGGTTCGGTTTCTGGCCGGAGTGGTATGCCGGGGTGATCGAAATCGTCGCGGGCCTGCTCATCGCCGGCGGCTTGTTCACCCGCGCCGTCGCGTTCGTCGCCTCGGGGGAGATGGCGGTCGCTTACTTCTCGATTCATCAACCCAAGGCGCTTTGGCCCGTCGGCGATCCCCCCGCGGGCAATGGCGGAGCTCTGGCGATCCTCTTCTGCTTCGCCTTCTTCCTGCTCGTCTTCTTCGGCGGGGGCGCCTACTCCCTCGATGCCTTACGGCGGAGGAGGGGCCCGTCGCGGCTTCGCCGACCGACGACCGACTGAAGCGTCAAACCCTCGCTTCCCCTGATCCGGCGATAATGGCATTCTCTGATGCGGAGAAGCCGTTTCCAGCGGGTTCGGAGAGGCGGAAGATGAGCGCACAACGCTGCGACGCGATGGTGGCTCTGGTCACCGGAAGCAGCCGGGGCCTGGGCAGGGCGATCGCCGTACGGTTGGCCGAACGCGGAGCCACGGTGGCGTTGACCGCCCGCACGATGGACCCCGATCCGAAGTACCAGGGGTCGCTGAGCCAGACCCGCGACGAGATTGTCGGTGCAGGTGGGAAAGCCATTGCGGTCCAGGCGGATCTATCCCGATCCGAAGACCGGGAACGGCTTTTCGCCGAAGTGGTCAGCGCCGTGGGCGCACCCGACATTCTGGTCAACAACGCCGCGGTGACGTTCCTGCGCCCTCTCGACGGGTTTCCCGAGCGGCGGGCCCGGCTGATGATGGAAATGCACGTGCTCGGGCCGCTGCACCTGTGCCAGCTCGCGATACCGGCGATGCGCGAGCGTGGACGCGGCTGGATCTTGAACGTGACCTCGGTGGGAGCCGACCTGCCGCTCGGGCCGCCGTTCTCGGAATTCGACCGGACCGCGGGCTTCGGCATCTACGGTACGGCCAAGGCCGCACTCAATCGATTAACGAAAAGCCTTGCGGCCGAACTATACGAGGACGGAATCGCGGTGAACGCGGCCGCCCCGTCCAATCCCGTGGCCACGCCCGGCGCGGGCACCCTCGACCTGGCCAAGACCGACACCGAGGACATCGCACTGATCACCGAAACGGCCTTCCGGTTGTGCACGGGTGATCCGAAGACCCTGACCGGACGCATCGCGCACACCCAGCCCTTCCTTGCCGAGGTCGGCTGGACCGCGCCGGCGGGCTGAATGGCCGAGCTCGATGCCGCGGAGCTGCGTCGGCGACTCGACGGCGCCCGGGTCGTGGACGTCGCTCCGCTGTCCGGGGGAGCCTCCAGCCTCACCTTCGCGGGTACCAGGGCCGGCCAACGTGTGGTGATCAAAGTCGCGCCGCCGGGTGTCGAACCGGTTGCGCATCGCGACGTGCTGCGCCAGGCCCGCATCATCAAAGCGCTTAAAAACACCAGTGTTCCGGTGCCGACGGTGCTGTGGGAGGACGCTGGGGATCCGCCCGGCACACCACCGCTCTACGTGATGACGCATGTCGACGGCGAGTGTGTGGAACCGCTGTTCGACGATTGCGCGCCGGCGCCAGGTCTCGGCGATCGGTATCGGAATGCCTGCCGCGCCATGGCCGCGCTGCACAGGCTCGCGCCGACGGACCTCGGGCTGGGCGATGAACCGGTGGTCGATGCAGTCGCCGAAGTTCACCGGTGGTCCGACACGTTGCGGACCGTCGAGGAGGCGCTGGCCCCCGATTGGCCGAAAGTGCGCGACGCGCTGTTGAATTGCCCACCGAACGCGATGACGCCCTGCGTGGTGCACGGTGACTTCCGGCTGGGCAACCTGCTCGCGGTGGGACCACACGTCAATGCGGTGATCGACTGGGAGATCTGGTCGATAGGCGATCCCCGCATCGACGCGGGCTGGTTCCTGATCAACTGCGACCCGGATACCTACCGCCGGGTCGGCCCGGCCGACGGCATGGTGCCACCGATCACCCAGCTCGCCGAGCTATACCGGTCTGAGATGTGCTGCGAGGTCAGCGATTTGGCGTGGTTCATGGCTCTGGCGTGCTTCAAATCGGCGGCGACCTGGTCGCTGATTGTCAAACACAATCGCCGACGATCCGCCCCGCGAGCCGAATTGGAAGATATGGCGGCGGTTTTGCCGAGACTGCTGGACCGCGCCAGGTCGATGCTGGGTTGGCGGGATGGCCGATCAGCCGCAATGGGCTGAGAGATTTTGGCAAATCATTCCGACGTTATTCCAGTCGCTCGGGATGTCGTTTGCATCATCGTCGATCGGGTTGGTCAAGGTAGTCGGGAACTGTACGGGCCATTCGTCAATCCCCGGGATGTCGGGCTGCTGGCCGGGATCCGGATTCGCGAGCGCTGTCCCCGTGCCGAAGGCCGAAGCCGCAATGACCGTTGAAGCCGCGACCAATAGGCGAGCGCACCTGTGAGATATCATCGCCACCTCTCCGTGATCCGCCGGATACAGGAGATTGTCGAAACGCTAATGGCGATTCTACATTGCATGAGAGTTACGAACGAACAACAAGTTCGGATTGCCGGCCAGCAAATTTCACGCGCCGAACTCGACCCTGCGTACGGTTTCGCCCGTGAGGCCGGTAGCAATTGTCGTCCGTCGTGCCGCGGCTATTGCCATTTGCCTCGCCATGTCGATGATCGCGGCACCTTCGGCCGATTCTGAACCCCAGTCGGGTACCACGCCACCCGATGCGGCGCCACCCGCCGAAGGGGCGGTGCCCTCGAATCCTCCCGCGATTCTGAATACCCCTGACGGCTGGATCCTCGGTCTGGGCGCCAAGGACGAGATGCAGGTTCCGGTGGCACCGCTGACCACCGCGATTTCGTCGCGCGAATATGTGTCCAGCGGCATTTTCGTCGGCTCCCTCAGAGGGCCGGAAGAGCCGCACGGCCTCCTGGAGGTGGGTTACCAGATCGGTTGCGGAATCGACATGAGTACCTCGAACGGGGTGATCATGGAGGGCGGTGCCGGCATCATCCCCGGCGTCAGCCCAACGTTCGACGCCACCGGCACGCTGCCGCCGCTGTTGCCGTTCGTTTCGACGCCCATCAACGGTGTGATGAGCGTGGGACTCAAGCCCGGCTTGGTGATCGTGGTGCCAGTGGTCAAGAAGCAGTTCAAAGGTGCAGATCCCTGGGTGATGATCAGCAACTTCCATGTCAAGATCGACGGCTGCGTGGGTCAATCATTCATCCGCTCCTATGCGGTGCTGACCCGGGTGACCGACCTCTCCGACGTGGTGCTGTCCTACGTCGGCGTCACCAAGGCCGTCTGAATTGGGCTGGGCTCAGCCGCGCGGGATGCCCGCCAGCTTGTCCGCGAATTTGGCCTCCGCGGCCGCGCGCAACCGCAGCAGATGTTCGGAGGGAAACAGATCAGGTGCGGGTTCGCGGTCTTTCAGCAGCAGTCGCGCCAGCGTGACCTTGTGCACTTCGGTCGGGCCATCGGCCAGCCCGAGCACGAACGACTCCACCAGATACTGCACGAACGGCATCTCGTGGGTGGTGCCCAACGACCCGTGCACCTGAAGCGCGCGCGATGACACGTCATGCAGGACCTTCTGCATCATCGCCTTCACCGCTGAGATATCGGCCCGCACGGCCTTGTAGTCGTTGAATTTGTCGATCTTCCAGGCTGTTTGAAGGGTCAGCAGCCGGAACGCCTCGATTTCCATCCACGAGTCGGCGACCATCTCCTGGACGAGTTGCTTGTTGGCCAGCGCCTCGCCCTGGGTGTAGCGCGACACCGCTCGCTCGCAGATCATGTCGTAGATCCGGCGGACCAGACCCACGGTGCGCATCGCGTGGTGAATCCGCCCGCCGCCCAGGCGGGTCTGGGCGACGACGAACGCCCCGCCGCGGGGACCCAACATGTGATCGGCCGGCACACGGACGTTTTCATAGCGGACATAACCCTCGCGCCCACCGCCGGTCGGCTGGTAACCCAGCCCGACGTTGCGCAGCACGTTGATGCCGGGGGTGTCGCCGGGAACGACGAACATCGAGTAACGCTCATAGGGCGGCGCCTCGGGATCGGTCATCGCCATCACGATGATGAACGACGCCATCGAGGCAAACGATGAAAACCATTTCTCCCCGTTGATGATCCAGTGATTCCCGTCGAGCACCGCGGTGGTGCGGAATACCTTCGGGTCGGCCCCGCCCTGCGGCTCGGTCATCGAGAAACACGAAATGATGCGGTTGTCCAACAGCGGCTCCAGGTAACGCTCCTTGAGCTCGGGTGTGCCGTAGTGCGCCAGGATTTCGCTGTTGCCGGAATCGGGAGCCTGTGAACCGAAGACGATTGGTGCGCACTCCGAGCGGCCCAGGATCTCGTTCAGCAGCGCTAACTTCACCTGGCCAAAGCCCGGGCCGCCCAGGTGTGGGCCCAGGTGGGTGGCCCACAGTCCGCGCTTCTTCACGATGTCCTGCAGCGGCGGGATCAGCGCCTGACGCGCCGGATCATTGAGATCGTGAGATTCCTGGACAATCAAGTCGATCGGTTCGCACTCTTCGCGCACGAAGTGCTCGACCCATTCGAGTTGCCGTGCCCACTCGGGGTCGGTGGAAAAGTCCCACGACATGCGCCGTCCTCTCTGGGTTGGTCAATCTGAGCCGACGGACCGCGTCGCGGTCCGTCATGACGACCACTTCTTACGCCGCTCGGCCGCCTCGTCCGTGGCGTGCGAGATCACCTGATTGCGGTTCTCCAGCTCCAGCGCCGTCGAAAGACTCGCCGCGTCGGTGTTCACCTGCAGGGCGCGCTTGGTCAGTTGCGCGCCCAGCGGGGAGTGGCTCGCTATCAGCGCCGCCAAATCGATGGCCCGTTCGGGGAGCGCATCCGGCTCGACCACCTCGCTGACCAGTCCGCGCCGATCGGCTTCGCCGGCCGACACGGTGCGGCCGGTGAGCATCCAGTCGGCGGCCACGCTGGTGCCGACGATGCGCGGGAGGTGGTAGCTCATGCCCATCTCGGCGCCGGAGAGGCCGAGCCGAATGGCGGCGTTGCCGAATGATGCATTCTGCGAACAGATTCGGATGTCGGCCGCCAGACATAGCGCGAGTCCGGCTCCGACACAGGGGCCATTGACCGCGGCGACGACGGGTTGCGGCAACGCGCGGACGGCTTCCGGCAGGGCCGCCATCCGCTCCTGGAAGCGCATCCGGTCCAGCGCGGGTGCGCCAGCCTCCGGTACCGAAGGGCCGAAGTCGCGCATGTCGATCCCGGCGCAAAAGCCGCGGCCGGCTCCGGTGAGCACTACGGCACGCACTGAGCCGTGGGTGGCCAAATCGGCCAGCGTCTGAGCCAATTCGGTTTGCATCGCCTCGTTGATGGCGTTGAGTTGCTTCGGGCGGTTCAGGCGGACCACGGCGACCCCGTCACGCGGCCGCTCGAGCTCCAGCACGCTCGGCACCGTCACACTCGCTCGATGATGGTCGCCGTGCCCATTCCGCCACCGGTGCACATGGTCACCAAACCCGTTGTCAGGTCGCGGCGTTCGAGCTCGTCCAAAAGGGTGCCGATGAGCATCGCCCCGGTGGCGCCGATCGGGTGGCCGAGGGCGATGGCACCGCCGTTGACGTTGACCACCTCGGGGTCGATGTCGAGATCGCGAATCGTCTTGAGCGGAACTGCGGCGAAGGCCTCGTTGACTTCCCACAAGTCGATGTCCGCCACCGTCATGCCCGCGCGCTCCAGACAGAGCTGGGCCGCCGGTCCGGGCGCGGTGAGCATGATGATCGGTTCGCTCCCGATCGCCGCCGTGGCGCGAACCTGGGCCCGCGGGGTTGCGCCCTGGGTGTGCATCCAGTTGGAGGAGGCGACCAGCACCGCGGCGGCGCCGTCGACCACCCCGGAAGAATTGCCTGCATGGTGCACATGATCGATGTGGTCGATGCCGGGATATCGCTCAAGGCAGATCTCGTCGAACGTACGTTGCTCACCGCCGGCGTGGGTGCCGCCCATTTCGGCGAAGGCGGGCTTGAGGCGCGCCAACGTCTCGGTGGTGGTGCCGGGGCGCGGATGTTCGTCGCGCCCGACCGGGCCGTCGGGGGTGGGGACGTCGACGAGTGAACGCACGAACCTGCCCTCATCGACCGCCGTGGCGGCGCGGCTCTGGCTTTGCGCGGCGTAGGCGTCCACGGTTTCGCGGTTGAATCCCTCCAGCGTGGCGATCAGGTCGGCCGAAATCCCTTGGGGCACTGTCGGATATCGCGCCCGAAAGTTCGGGTTGCGGCCGTCGATCGTCGAAATTCCCGTTGCGACGCCCCACCGGGACATCGATTCGACCCCGCCGGCGATCACCAGGTCCTCGTTGCCCGCCGCGATCGACGACGCGGCGACGGTGACGGCTTGCTGGCCCGACCCGCAGAAGCGGTTCAGCGTCATCCCCGGCACGGTCTCGGGCCATCCGGCGATGAGAACCGACAACCGCGCGATGTCGTCGCCGTGGTCGCCGCTGAGGATGCCGTTGCCGACGATCACGTCATCGATGTCGGCCGGCTCGAAGCCGATCCGGCCGGCGAGCGCGATGAGGCAACGGGCAAGCAGGGCTTGCGGATGGACGGCGTGCAGTCCACCGTCGGGCCGGCCCCGGCCACGGGGCGTGCGCACCGCATCGAGAATCCAGGCGTCGATGACGGACTCCAATCGTTGAGGGGCAGGGACCTCACGGATCACCGGTATCGTAAATGGTCTCTCGGGCTTGGAGAACTACCTTCTCCGAATTGGTGAAGCGGTTCTCGTGTTGCACGCCGATGAGGCCCTACGCCTCTGAGCGACACGCAGCGGAGTCAAGGAGTTGTCGCCATGAGGCGGGCTCTTGGGACGGCCGTTTGGTTGGCGTGACACGTGTGGTCCCTGTGACACCGTCAGGAGGCAAGGTCGAGTGCCGCGCCGATCGGAGCGTAGCTGCGCAGGCGATGAATCATGCTGTCCGACAGTGGAATCCTCCTTAGAGCGGGTAAACAGTCCGGCCCGGGCATAAGCAGCCCCGCAGCGGGTAGCCCGCACGGCATGACCAAGATCGGATACTTCCTGTCCTGCGAGCAGTACAGCCCGAAGGAACTCATCGACCAAGCCAAGCACGCGGAGGCGGCCGGATTCGATGCGCTGTGGGTCTCCGACCACTTCCACCCATGGAACGACGAGCAAGGCCAGAGCCCCTTCGTATGGGGCATCATCGGCGCCCTGTCGGAGGTGACGTCACTGCCGGTCAGCACCGCCGTGACCTGCCCGACGATTCGGACGCATCCGGCGATTGTCGCGCAGGCGTCCGCCACCGCCGCAGTGCAACTCGACGGTCGTTTCGTCCTCGGGGTGGGCAGCGGCGAGGCGCTCAACGAACACATCCTGGGCGACCCGTGGCCGTCGGTGGGCGCGCGCCAGGAAATGCTGGAGGAGGCGGTCGAGGTTATCCGGTTGCTGCACCGCGGTGATGAAGTGAGCCACCATGGCAAGCACTACGAGGTGCAGGAGGCCCGCATCTACACGCGACCGGAGCAGCCGGTGCCCATCTACGTCTCGGGTTTCGGTCCGCAGGGCGCCGAGCTGGCCGGACGCATCGGGGACGGCTTCGTCCTGGTGATGCCGGAGGCCGACCTGGTCAAGACATTCCGTGAGTCCGGCGGCGGTGACAAGCCCGTTCAGGCCGGCGCCAAAGTCAGCTGGGACAAAGACGCAGACACCGCGCTGAAGGCGGCGCATCGGCTGTGGGGCAACGACGCGCTGCCGGGGCAATCCGCGCAGATCCTGCCGCGGCCCAAGGACTTCGCCGCCCTGATGTCACTCGTCACGCCGGATCAGGTCGCTGAAGCTATCACCTGCGGACCGGACCCCGACACGCATGTCGCCAAGGTTCGTGAGTACCTCGACGCCGACATCGACGAGGTGTACGTCCAGCAGGTAGGCCCGGACATCGAGGGATTCTTCGCGACGTACGAGCGTGACGTGCTGCCTCAGCTGCGGGGCTGAGCTTGCGTTTCGGCGTCGCCGTAGAAGCCCGCCCGAAGCAAAGCGGTGATCTCGCTGACCAAAGGCATCCGCGGATTTGTGCGGTTACTGAGATCCTCGAATGCCGTCATCGCCAGCGCGGGCAGCGCCCCCAGGAATTGCTCCTCTTCGACGCCGTACTCCCGCAGCGATCGCGGCATGTCCAGCCGGTTGAGCAGATCCTCGACGCCACGGAACAACCGGCCGCGGCATTCGTCGGGCTCATGGCCGCCGAAGATCAACTGGCCGAGCTGCGCGTACTTGTCCGGCGCCACGTAGGCGGAATATCCCGGCGCGGGCATGAACTTGGTTGGCAGACTTGCGTTGTAGCGCAGCACATGCGGCAGGAAGACACCGTTCGCCCGGCCATGCGAAATCTCGAATGTCGCGCCGACGGCGTGGGCGAGTGCGTGGTTCGTCCCGACGAATGCATTCGAAAAAGCAAGCCCGGCAAGGGTTGCCGCGTTGGACATGTCAGTTCGCGCGGATAGGTCGTCGGGGTCGTCGTATGCCCTCGGCAACGCGTCGAAGATCAGTCGGGCCGCCTGGGCGCACAGCGCATCCGTGTACGGCGACGCGAAGATCGAGACGATCGCCTCCAGCGCGTGGGTGAGCGCGTCGATGCCGGTGTCGGCGGTCAGTCTCGGTGGCATAGACGAGGTCAGGACCGGGTCGACGATCGCGAGGTCAGGCACCAGGCTGTAGTCGACCAGCGTCTCCTTCTTCCCGCGCACCGTCAACACCGCCGCCGGCGAGACTTCGGATCCGGTCCCCGATGTCGTCGGGATAGCGACCAATTGGACGCGATGGCGGTCGGTTGGATAGGCGGCCACGCGCTTGCGCGGGTCGAGGAACGGCATCGTCAACTCGTCGAGGCTCTTCTCCGGGTGTTCGTAGAACAGCCGGATCGCCTTGCCGGCGTCCAGCACCGAGCCGCCACCGACGGCGACCAGCAGATCGGGTTGGACCCGCTGCAACAGCGCGACACCGCGGCGGATGGTCGCCTCGTCGGGCTCCGGTGTCACCTCGCTGAACACCTGCACGTGTTGGGTGGGTAGCTTGGCGCGCAACTGGTCGACCACGCCGCGCTCCTCGGTGAGGGCGTCGGTGATCACGACGGCGGTTTCGCAGTCGAGCTCGCGCAAGTTGTCCAGCGCGCCTTCGTTGAAGTAGGTGTTGGACGGCACGCGGAACCATTGCGGCGGGGTGCGGCGCCGCGAAACCGTCTTGATGTTCAGCAGTTGGCGGTAGTTGACGTTCTCCGTCGTGCTCGACCCGCCCCAAGTGCCGCAACCCAACGAGAACGTGGGGGTCAGGTTGTTGTAGACCCCGCCGAGGGCTCCGACCGCAGTGGGTGCGTTGACCAGGATGCGCCCGGTGCGGACCGCCAGGCCGTACGCCTCGATGACGTCCTCGTCGTTGGCGTACACCGCCGAGGTGTGACCCAGCCCGCCGTGCTCGGTGACCAGGACGGCCACGTCGATGGCGTGCCGGACGCTGCTTGCGCGCACCACCCCGAGCACCGGCATCAGCTTCTCGGCCAACAGCGGATGCGAGGCAAGCTCGTCCAGGTCGGAAGGAAGCTGTGCCAGAAGCACTTTCACGGTCGGTGACACGCTGAAGCCCGCGCGGGCGGCCAGTTCCGACGCCTTCTGCCCGACCGCGTCGAGCGAGGCCTTGTCGCCGCAGCCAAACGCGAACTCCGCCACCGCCTCGGCTTCGTCGGGGGTGAGCAGTTGGGCGCCCATCCGCTCGAACTCGGCCATCACCTCGTCGTATACCTCGTCGTCGATGATGCAGGTTTGCTCGGCCGGGCAAATGACCGACGAGTCAAACGTTTTCGAGATCAGGATGTCGACGACCGCGCCTTTGAGGTCCGCCGTCTTGTGGACGTAGATCGGCGCGTTGCCGGGACCGACGGACAGCCCCGGCTTTCCGGCCGAATTGGCCAGCGCGACGATCTTTGGTCCGCCCGTCACCCAGATGAAGTCGACTCCTGCGTGCTTGAACAGGTAGTGCGTCACCTCGTGCGCGGCGTCGGGAATGACCTGCAGCGCCCCGGGTGGCATCCCGGCGGCCTCGGCCGCCGTGCGCAGGATTTCGAGGCTGCGTTCGCAGCAGCGCACCGCATGCGGTGACGGCCGAAAGAGGATCGCGTTGCGGGTCTTGGCGGCCACGATCGCCTTGAACAGCACGGTCGAGGTCGGGTTGGTCACCGGGGTGACGGCCAGCACCACCCCGATCGGCTCCGCCACGTAGGCGATGTTGTGCTCGACGTCCTCGTCGATGACCCCCACCGATTTCTTGTCGCGCAAATAGTCGTGCAAGAACTCGGTGGCCACATAGTTCTTGACCACCTTGTCCTCGAAGACGCCGAAACCCGTCTCCTCGATCGCGACACTCGCCAATTCGCCGGCCGCGCGGACCCCGGCGCGCACCATCGCCTCGACGATCGCATCGACCTGCTGCTGATCGAGCTTGCGGAATTCCCGGGCCGCCTCGGCCGCCGCGTCGACGATCGGGTCGACGTCGTCTCTGCGCTGTTCGGCAAGCGCGGGTGCTTCGGCGGAGGTGGTGGACTCGGTTTGCGTGGTGGTCATGATCGCGTTCTCGACTCGGGAATGGGCACTCGAGCTTTTAGAATGGGCCCACGCGACGCCTGCGCCTAGGGCTGAAAGGCCCTCGACGAGCTGGCCCAAAGGGGCCAGATCTGGCGCGTCCGGACCGCCCGCGGCGCGCCACCGGGTGCCGATACTGGCGCTCATGCACATCACCGTCGACCGCAATCTGTGTGAGGGACACGGGCAGTGCCTACTGGCCGCTCCCGATGTTTTCGACATTCCGGACGGCGCCGAACAAGTGGTGGTGCTCGAGCCCGAGCCCCCCGAGGCCGAGCGCGAACGGGTGACGCGGGCGGCCGCGATGTGCCCCGCCCAAGCGATCCGAATTAACTGATCCGGCCGGGTTCGGCGACGTCATCGAGCAACCGGTAGCGGCCGGCCAACGCGGCGGCTGCGATCCGGTTGCTCACCCCGAGCTTGTGCAGCAGCGCGGCCACCATACGTTTGGCGGTCCGCTCCGACACCAGCATCCGGTGGGCGATGTCGCCGGTCTCCATGCCCGTCGCCAGCAGGGTCCACAGCTGGAGATCCTGGGCGCTGAGGTTGTCCAGCAATGCCGACGGCGGCTTGCGAATATTGCTCAGCAGGGCATCGAGCAAGCGCCCCGTCGATAACCCGCAACCCCTCGACGATCGTCCACAACGGCCCGGCCAGCAGCACATGCCTCCGGTGTCTGGCGGTTGACGCCCCTGGACGAACGTGCCCGCATCCTCGATGCGATCGCCGACAACCTCGCCGCCCGGTTAGACGAGCTGACCGCCCTGCAAGTTCACGAAAATGGCGCGACCGTGCGGTCAGCGGGTGCCTTTCTCTTGGGCTACTCGATCGCCCACCTGAAATACTTCGCCTCGTTGGCGCGGTCGTATGCGTTCGAGGAAACCGGGCCCTTGATCGAAGCGCCCACACTGGCCGCCGGCGTGCTTCGTCGCGAGCCCGTGGGCGTCTGCGCGGGCATCGTGCCGTGGAACTTTCCGCTGCCGCTGGCGGTGTGGAAGCTGGACCCCGCTTTGGCGGCAGGCAACACTATAGTGCTCAAACCGGACGACCAGACCCCGCTGACGCTGCTCGAATTGGCTAGGGCCGCCGACGGAGTCGGACTGCCGGCGGGAGTGCTGAACATCGTCACCGGACCCGGGCCGGTCGTCGGCGCCCGGCTCGCCGAACACCTCGACGTGCGCAAGGTGGCCTTCACCGTCTCAACCGAAGTCGGCAAGACCGTGATGCGCGCCGCCGCCGACAACGTCAAAAAGGTCACCCTCGAGTTGGGAGTATCTCGATGCGACACGGTTCCGGCTGCTGGACATTTATGCCGATGTCATCGAATAAGGACGGACCGGCCCAGCCACATACCGTCAGCCCTCGAATGCCGGGCCGTCGAAGCGCCCTCGGGTGACGAGCTCCGCGACTGCCCGGCGGCGCAGCTTCCTCAGCTGCCGTATGGGTTTGCCGAGCGGCACGACCGCGGCGACCGCGTGCTGATCCGGGATGCCCAGCAATTCGCGGACCCGCTCCTCGGCGGTGACAGCCATCGTCGTGATGGTCCCGCCGTAGCCCTCGTTGCGGGCGGCCAGCAAAACATTCCATACCAGCGGATATACGGACGCGCCGCCGGCCAGGCCGACGCGGTCCAGATCTTGATCGACGGCCGCGACTACGGTCAAATCGACCGAAAAGACAAGCACGACCGGCGCGTTCGCGATCGGTGCGACGAAGGTGTCTGGGACGTCGGTTTGGTCGATGACTTCATGCGGCACAGCGCTGGGATAAATTGAGTTCCAAGGGTTTTCGCCCGCCTGCAGCTGAGCGAAGTAGCGGCGGGCCGCGGTCGCGCCCAGTTCGGCGAGTCGCCGACGGGTATCCGGGTCGCGCACCACGGTGATGTGGGCGCCCTGCCGGTTGCCGCCGCTCGGTGCGAACCGCGCGTTGTCGAAGACCCGCCACAACACTTCGTCGGGCAACGGGTCGTCGGTGAATTCGCGCGCCGCGAAGGTCGTTCGCATGACGTCATATAGCTGCATGGCTGAATGGCTCGTCAACTAGCGGACGCGCAACGTCCCAGGCGGAAAGTGCGTTCGAACCCGGCCGGCTGCGTCGTCAACGTGACTTCCACCGCACCGCTGGGGGCGATGACGTAGCGCTCCTCGACATCGGGTCCGTCCATCCACCGGCCGACCGGCTGACGCCCCAGGTCGTCGCGGTCGTGCAGGGCCGGGTCGAACGGGAACAGCACCGGGTCATACGGCGTGACGTCGCCGTCGGGCCGCCCGTTGACCAGGCGGCTGCATTCCACGAATCGGAAGTGCCCAATGTTGTGTGCCGCTCGATACTTTCGCTTCACCACCAGCGGGGTTTGCCCATCGGCCGGAAGCGAAACGTCCTTGCACACGATCGGGTCGAAGACGACCCCGGCGCCGGCTTCGGCCTCCCGGAATACGCCGAAATTCCTCGAGAAGCGTTCGGACAGAGCGAAACCGGACTCCTTGTCGAGAAAGACGGCAAGTCCGATGGCCGTGGCGGCGAACGGGTGCGGCGAGCGTTTCACCCGCTTCTCGCCGAAGGTGCTGCGTAGCATCCGGGACACCAGCGGAAAACCCCCGGCCCCGCCGACGACGTAGATGCCCGCCACCTCCGACCAGTCCACATCCTTGCGACCCCGCGCCGGGTCGTGCAGCACCCGACTGAGCAGCCGCATCGTCTGGTCGACGAGCGGCGCGCACACCGAGTGGACCTCGTCGATGGGGCAGGAGAACGGCGGCCGATCAAGCGGGGACAGGTCCACCAGGAAACGGCGCGTCTGCGGCCCGACCGCCTCCTTGCGCGCGGCGCACTCCTCGGCGAGCAGGGCGCGCTGGGCGGCGTCGAGTGTGGGCAGGTTCGCGCCGACCGAGACGAACTCGACGATCGCCTCATCGAAGTCGTCACCGCCGAGGCGCTGGATGCCCTCGCTGATGACGACCTCGTTCGCGTGCCCGGTCATTTTGAGCAGCGACGCGTCGAACGTGCCGCCACCCAAGTCGTAGATGAGGACGTACTCGCGCTTGGCGGTGATGGTGGATCGGTACCGGTGGGCGTATTCCAGGCTCGCAGCGGAGGGCTCGTTGAGCAGCGCGACGACGTGAAAACCGGCCGCAACGTAGGCATCCAGGGTCAGCAGGCGCTGGGCGCTCGAGGCGTTGGCCGGCACGCTGATCGCGGCTTCGATGGGTTCGCCCGGGGCCAGGGCGACATTCGAGTGCCGTTGCAGATCGACTTTGAGCTGGGCCAAAAAGCCGGTGAGCAGGTCGGCCAGGCGATGATCACGGCCGGCCAGGGTGACCGCGGTCTGGGGTCCGGCGTCGTTGAGTAAGCGTTTGAACGATCGCAGCACCGACCAGCCAGGGTCGTGGCGGACGGCGGCGGCCTGTGCGCCGAAGCACAACTCCCCGGCGGGATTGGCGGCGATGAGCGAGGGCCACGCATCCTCGCCCTCGAAGGAGACGACGGGATAGTTGCCTCGGTCGACGGCCGCGACGACGGTGTGGGTGGTGCCAAAGTCGATACCGACTCTCATCGCGCAAGTTTAGGACCGGGCCGCGGACTTCGGCACGATCTTTTCGCGGCGCGCCCTGCGCTTTCGGTCAGTCCTCGAAATGGCGCTCGTAGTCGTTGCGCTCGAGCCGCCACTGCAGGTTGTAGGTCCCCACCGCGAGCAGCATCATCAATCCGACGCAGGCGACGCTGATGATCGCGTTCACAGCCGGTCCATTTCGCGTGCCATGCGGGCGTTCTCGAGGTAGGCGTAATGCCTCACGTAGGGGTGTCGCGGCCGATTCGCGTCCGCGACCATCTGCCGCAGCGCGGCAGCGATCCGGCTGCCGAGCGGCGCGCGCCGCGTCTCCTGAACGACGGCGGTGCCGAAGAGCACCTGCTGGGTGCTGATCAGAACCTCTGCGCTCGCCGCCTCGACCGAGGCCGGTTGCCCAGTGGGCTCGTTGACGGTATCGGGTGCGGTCCGGAGCCCCGTTGGCGTGACCAGCATTTCGTCCACCTTCTTCGCGTTGCGGTCCCGTTGACCAGGTAGGTCGGCCGGTGATGGACTCAACGTACGGTCGGCCATCACCAGTTGACACGCGTAGTCGACTACCTATTCGTGCGTGATCGGCTACTGCACTTCGGTCAGGTCCGGGGGGCGGTCGACGGTGGCGCCGGGATTCAGTACAGCGCGCGCACGGCGTCGATCGTGTCGGCTTCGGCCGGGCTCTTGTCGTCGCGATAGCGCACCACGCGTGCGAACCGCAGCGCCAGCCCTCCTGGGTAGCGCGACGACTTCTGCACGCCATCGAGCGCGATTTCGACCACCTGCTCGGGCCGCACTTGCACGACGTAACCGTCCGTTTTGCCGATGGCGAGCTCGCTGAACCGGGCGGTCTGCCACTCCAGCATGGCGTCGGTCATGCCCTTGAAAGTCTTGCCCACCATGATGAATTCGCCGGTGGCCGGGTCTCGTGCGCCCAGGTGGATATTGGAGAGTCTGCCGCGGCGGCGGCCCGATCCCCACTCCACCGCGAGCACCACCAGATCCAGGGTGTGCACCGGCTTGACCTTCAGCCAGCCCGCTCCCCGGCGGCCCGCTTGGTATGGCGCGTCCGGTGCCTTGGCCATCACCCCCTCGTGGCCGGCGCAAAGCGTCGCGTCAAGGAAGGCGCCCGCCTCCTCGGGGTCGGCGGTGAGCAGCCGATCTACTCGCTGCGGCGGCGGCACCAGCGCGTCGAGGGCGGCCAGGCGCTCGGTGGCCGGCGCGTCGAGCAGGTCGACGCCGTCCCGATGCAGGATGTCGAAGAAGAATACCGAAAGCCGTTGCACAGCAAGGGCTTCGGCGATATCGACGGAGCGGCCGAATCGTGAGGCGGTGACCTGAAAGCGGTGCGGCCGGTTGTCGGGGCGCAGGGCGATGGCCTCGCCGTCGGCGATGAGGTTGTCGACCGGCAGTGCCAGCGTCGCCTCCACCACTTCGGGCAGCCGGGCGGTGACGTCGTCCAGGCTTCTGGTGTAGACGGTGACCTCGTCACCGGCGCGGTGAATCTGGACCCGCGCCCCGTCCAGTTTGGCTTCGAAAATCGTCTGCCCGCCGTGGCGTTTAATAGCATCGCCCACGCTCGACGCAGTCTGCGCCAGCATGGGGCCAACCGGCCGACCGACCCGCAGGGTGAACGCGTCCAGTGCCGAGGCTGAGCCCGACAACGGACCGCAGAGAGTCGCCGCCGCCACCGCCGGCAGGTCACCGCCGAGCATCGCGGCTCGCTGCACCGCTGCGGCCGGGATGCCGGCCGCCTTCGCCACGGCGTCAGCCATGATCCCGGCCAGTGCGCCCTGGCGTAGTTCGCCGCCGAGGAGCCGCACCAAAAAGGTCTGCTCGGCGTCGGTGGCGGCGGCGAGCAGGCTACCCAGGAGCGCAGCACGGCGCGCCT
>NZ_LZJR01000125.1 GCF_001667925.1 Mycobacterium sp. E2479
TTTTCGTTGGCCGAGCGCTTCGGCGAGGACGGCGTGCCCGCGGGGATCGGCGGGGCGGTGGAATTCCGCACCGATGTTTTCGACGCTGACAGCATCGAGCCGCTAGTCCGTCGATTGGAACGGGTGCTGTGCGCGATCACGGCCGATCCGACCCGGCCGGTGTCGTCGATCGATCTGCTCGATGAATCGGAGCGTGGCCGGCTTGACGAAATCGGTAACCGGGCGGTGCTGGCCGAGCCGGGTATTGCGCCGGTGTCGATGCCGGTGGCATTTGCCGCGCAGGTGACCCGCACCCCGGATGCGGAAGCGCTGGTGTCCGAGCACATCTCACTGACCTACCGGGAGCTTGACGAGGCGTCGAACCGGTTGGCGCATTTGTTGGCCGGTTACGGCGCGGCCCCGGGACAGTGTGTGGCGCTGATGTTTTCCCGATCTGCCGAGGCGATCGTGGCGATGCTGGCGGTGCTTAAAACGGGAGCGGCGTATCTGCCCATCGACCCGGGGGCGCCGGCGGCTCGGATCGAGTTCACGCTCGCCGATGCCGGGCCGATCGCCGCGGTCAGCACCGCCGAGCGGGTTGGGCGCTTAGCGGGCCATGGCGTCGTGGTCATCGAGGTGCGCGACCCCGCTATCGAAACCCAACCCAGCACGGCGTTGCCGGCGCCGGACCCGGAGGAGATCGCGTACCTCATCTACACCTCTGGCACAACCGGTTTACCCAAGGGGGTCGCGGTCACGCAGCGCAGCATGGCCCAGATGATGACGTCGCTGGATGCCTACACCCCGGCGGCGCAGACGTTTGCGCAGTGCCATTCCTATGCCTTCGATTTTTCGTTGTGGGAGATCTGGGTTCCGTTGCTCGGTGGCGGCCGGGTGGTGATCGTGTCCGAGTCGGTGGCGGGCTCGCCGGAAGATCTCCACGATTTGCTTGTTACTGAGCGGGTCCGCGTGCTCGCCCAGACCCCGTCGGCGGTGGCGATGTTGTCGCCGGATGGGTTGGAGTCGACGGCGTTGGTGGTGGCCGGTGAGGCATGTCCGGCCGAGGTGGTGGACCGGTGGGCAGCACCCGGGCGGGTGATGCTCAATGCGTACGGGCCCACCGAAACAACGATGTGCGTTTCGGTCAGTCCGCCGTTGACCGCGGCGCCGGGGGCGCCGCCGATTGGGTCACCGGTGGCGGGGGCGGCGGTGTTTGTGCTCGATGGGTGGTTGCGTCGGGTGCCTGCCGGGGTGGTGGGCGAGTTGTATGTGGCTGGTGATGGGCTCGCGGTTGGTTACATGCGTCGTGCGGGGTTGACGGCGTCGCGGTTTGTGGCGTGTCCGTTCGGGGATTCGGGCGTGCGGATGTACCGCACC
>NZ_LZJR01000126.1 GCF_001667925.1 Mycobacterium sp. E2479
GCACTGGGCCTTCCGA
The DNA here is from genome assembly GCF_001667925.1 of Mycobacterium sp. E2479. Classification (GTDB taxonomy): domain Bacteria; phylum Actinomycetota; class Actinomycetes; order Mycobacteriales; family Mycobacteriaceae; genus Mycobacterium. The sequence goes on from NZ_LZJR01000126.1 coordinate 17, forward strand.
AAGCGAATGGTCCGCTGCCGCGACGGATCGCCGAGCGAGATTGGGTGGAAATCCAGGCCTATGACGAGGTCTGCTTTCCTTCGCTGGCAGCTGAATGGGCGGGGAGGGACGGCAAACGGAGTTTCACCGGAGCGCTGACGCTGGACCTACCGACGCCGGCCGATGAGGACGTCGCGTCGTGGATTGCCACGGGAACACCACCGATTTTCTTCGGCTTCGGCAGCACACCGGTGAAGTCTCCCGCCGACACGATCGCCATGATTGGCGGGGCCTGCGCGCAGTTGGGCGAGCGGGCATTGGTGTGCGCCGCCGGCACCGACTTCGGTGAAGCCCGCCGTTTCGAGCACGTCAAGGTCGTGAACGCGATGAATTACGCGACGACATTTCCCGCCTGTCGCGCGGTTGTGCACCACGGCGGCACTGGCACCACGGCCTCAGGGCTGCGCGCCGGCGTCCCGACGCTCATCCTCTCGACCGACATCGATCAGACGATTTGGGGAGCGCGGGTCAAGCGCCTGAAGGTGGGCACAGCCCGGCGCTTTTCGAGCGCCACCCAGAAATCGCTGGTCGAGGACCTGCGCCGGATCCTCGCCCCGGAGGTTGTCGCCCGTGCCCGCGATTTCGCCGCCCGAATGACCACGTCGACCGAAAGCGCCGCGGCCGCAGCGGATTTGGTGGAAAAGTACGCCCGCCCTGCCTTCAACGGCTAAGTCCGCAATCGCGTCCCAGGTCGAGTTCTGGTGGGGCCGGCTGGCCATGCGTATGTGATCTGAATCACATAATGACCCCCGATCACCCCCCCTTTTCGGCCGCTATTCGACTCAAGTATGGTAGTGAACTTGTTGCACTCATGTCGACTGGATATTCGGGAGATCTGGGAGAAGTGATGAGTATCAAGCGATTTGACCAAAACGGCAGATTTCGGGTTCTGGTCAATAGCGAGGAGCAGCACGGCCTGTGGCCGACCCTCGCGGACGTGCCGACTGGTTGGCGAACGGCTGACGGCGTAGCCAACCCGGTCACCTGTCTGGACCACATCGAACTCAACTGGACTGATACACGGCCGGGGATTCTGCGCGAGGGGCTGTTAGCAGGCCGGTCTGCTGACAGGTGACCCGGCCGGAGTCGGGGGCTTCGGGGGAACTTAACGGTCGGCTATTTCCGCTGACGCGCGGACAACTCGACATATGGCTTGCCGAGGAAACGGGTCGGTTCGGCGCCAAGTGGCAGCTGGGTGTGTTGGTGCGAATCGCGGGCCCGCTCGATGCCGGTCGGTTCGAGTCGGCGGTTCGTCACGCGGTGCAGGAAGCCGAATCGCTTCGGGCCGCCATTTTCCAGGTGGATGGCCAGGTTTTCCAACGGATCGTCGACTACCCGGACGTCGAGCTCGCTCGCTACGACCTCCTGGGATCGCAGGATCCCGCACAGGACGCCTATCGCTTAGCGTCATCCATCCAGCGCGAGCTCATGCCGTTCAGCGGTCCGCTGTTCAAGTTCGCGTTGTTGCAAACGCGGATAGATGAATTCTTTTTCTTTGCGTGCTGCCATCACATCGTTGCGGATGGACTGGGCCTGGGCCTTTTCTGTCATCGCATCGCCGCTGTTTACAACGCACTCGCTTCGGAGCAGCAGATTCCTCCCGCGTTTTTCGGCTCGCTGCGCGATCTGATCGATTCCGAACTCGAGTACGAGGCGTCCGCCGATTATCTCGCTGATCAGGCCTACTGGACGGAAAACCTCCCGCCGGCAAAGGAGGTGCGCTATCGGTTGGCGCATGACGGGGGTGAGAGTGATTCGGATGAGTGTTCTGCACCCGTTCAACTGGATCCCGTCGTCGTATCCGGCATTCACGAGTTGTCACAGACGTTGGGGGTGGGCCGTTCGGCGGTGATCACCGCGGCGTGCGCGTTGCTGGTGCGTGGGTACGACGCGGAGAGCTCAGAGGTCGTGCTCGATTTTCCGGTGAGCAGGCGAGTGGGTCTGGAAGCACGGTTGGTGCCCGGGATGGTTTCCGGGGTGGTCCCGTTGGTGTTCAAAGTTGCACCGGACTCCACGGTCGCAAGCTTTTGCGAACAGGTCGGTACCCGAATTGGTGAGGCGCTCCGGCATCAGCGATTCCCCGTGCATGCGATGGAGCACGCGGCCCGTTCCGGCGACTCCGGGCGCACACCGAACCGGGTGATTGTCAATTTCATTCCGCCCACGTATATGTCCGATCTCGCCGGTTCCCCGGCTTCGGCGACGCTGACCAATTCGGGCCTCGTGGACCAGTTCGGACTGCTCTTCACCAGGGACGGTGATCAGCTATTTCTCAGCACCGCGGGCGCTGGGCAGTTGTTTACGAATTCTGATGTCGACGATTTGGCGCGCCGGCTCGAGCGGGTGCTGGCGGCGATGATCGCCGACCCGGCGCGGTCGTTGTCATCGCTCGACGTCCTGAACGACGATGACCGCGCCCAGTTGGATAACTGGGGCAACCGGGCGGTGCTGACCCAGGCGACGAGCGCAGCGGTGTCGATTCCGGAGTTGTTCGCCGCGCAAGCGGCGCGTACCCCCGACGCGGTGGCGCTGACATGCGGGGAGCGTTCGTGGACTTACCGCGAACTCGACGAGGCCGCGAACCGGTTGGCCCACCTGCTGCGCGGTCAGGGCGCGCGCCCGGGTGAGTATGTCGCGCTACTGGTTTCGCGGTCAGCCGAGGCGATCGTTTGCCTTGCGGCCGTGCTCAAGACCGGGGCGGCGTATCTGCCGGTCGACCCTGCGCTTCCGGCCGCCCGCATTGAGTTCATGCTCGCCGACGCCGCACCGATCGCCGCGGTCGCCACGGCTGCCCTGCGAGCGCGGCTAGACAAGTGCGAGCTGCCGGTCATCGACATCGATGATCCGGCCATTGAGAGCCAGCCCGGCAGCCCATTACCCGCACCGGCCCCCGACGACATCGCGTACCTCATCTACACCTCGGGCACGACCGGCGTACCCAAGGGCGTGGCAGTCACCCACCGCAACGTGACCCAGCTCGTCGCGACACTGGATGCCGGCCTGCCCCGCCCCGGGGTGTGGTCACAGTGGCACTCGCTGGCGTTCGACGTCTCGGTCTGGGAGATCTGGGGTGCCTTGCTGCGCGGCGGGACATTGGTGGTGGTGCCCGAAGACGCGGTCGGCTCACCGGATGACTTGCGCGCGCTACTGGCCGCCGAACACGTCAGCGTCCTGTGCCAGACCCCGTCCGCGGTCGCGGCATTGTCGCCCGAGGGGTTGGAGTCGACGGCGTTGGTCGTGGCCGGTGAGGCCTGCCCGGACGACGTTGTGGACCGCTGGGCGCCCGGCAGGGCGATGATCAATGCCTACGGCCCGACCGAGACCACGGTCTACGCGGCGGTGAGTGCGCCGTTGCGAGCGGGGCTGGGTGCGCCGATCGGTTCGCCGGTGCCCGGGGCGGCCCTAGCGGTGCTGGACGGGTGGCTGCGGCCGGTCCCGGCGGGCGTGATCGGCGAGTTGTATGTCGCCGGTCGCGGTGTGGGCGTTGGCTATTGGCGACGGGCGGGTTTGACGGCAACGCGATTTGTGGCCTGCCCATTCGGCCCGGCGGGGACGCGGATGTACCGCACCGGGGACCTGGTGTGCTGGGCCGCTGACGGACAGCTGCGGTATCTGGGTCGCGCCGACGAGCAGCTCAAGATCCGCGGTTACCGCATCGAACTCGGCGAAGTCCAGGCGGCGTTGGCCGCACATCCACGGGTGGCCCAAGCGGCGGTGATCGCCCGCGAGGACGGCACCGGCGACAAACAGCTGGTCGGCTACGTGGTGCCGGATCAGCAGATGATGCTGGTTCGCGAGCCCGGGCGGGAAACCCGGCTCGTCGAGCAGTGGCACGGGGTGTACGAGGGGCTGTACTCGTCGGGTGCCGCGGCGATGCTGGGGGAGGATTTCGCGGGCTGGAACAGCAGCTATACCGGGGCGCCGATCCCGCTGCAGGAGATGCGCGAGTGGCGCGCGGCCGCGGTGGACCGGATCCGGGGGTTGGGTCCCCGGCGCTTGCTCGAGATCGGGGTGGGTTCGGGACTGTTGCTGGCCCAGCTGGCCCCGGATTGCGACGAGTACTGGGGCACGGATTTTTCCGCGCCGAGCATCCAAAGCCTGCAGGCGGCGGTGGCCTCGCAGCCGTGGGCCGATCGGGTGCACTTGCGGGTGCAGCCGGCCGATACGGCAGAGGGGTTGCCGCACGCGCATTTCGATGCGGTGGTGCTCAACTCCGTGGTGCAGTACTTCCCCAGCGGGGGCTATCTGCTGGATGTGCTGGCGGTGGCGATGCGCTTGCTGGCGCCGGGTGGAGCCGTGTTCATCGGCGATGTGCGCAACTTGTCGCTGTTCCGTGCGTTTACCACCGGGGTGGTGTGCGCTGACAAGACCGGCGCGGCGGACACCGGCGCGGTGGTCGGCGAGCGAGTGCGCCGGGAGATGCTGGCCGACCAGGAACTGCTGCTTGCACCGGAGTTCTTCGTGGGGTTGCCTCAGCTGTTGCCCGAGATTTCCGTGGTGGATGTGCGGCTCAAGCAGATGCGGGCCGTCAATGAGCTGAGCGGTTACCGCTATGAGGTGGTGCTGCACAAGACGCCGATGGCAACGCGCTCGCTGGCGGATCTGCCGTCGCAGCCATGGCGCCGGTTCGGCGGCCTCGCCGCGCTGGCGGAATATCTGCGCTCCCAGGGGTTCCCGGAGCTGCGGATAAGCGGCGTGCCGCACGCCGGGATCTGGCCGGATGTGGCGCTGGCCGACGCCTTGGCCGGCACTGACGAGAGGGCGACGGTCGGCGAGCTGCGCGCCGGGCTGGCCGCACCGGATGCGGTGTTGCCGCACGAGTGTGAGCTGCTGGGCAGGCAATTGAATTATGCGCCGGTTGTGACCTGGTCGACGACGGCCGGGCTGGTCGACGTCATCTTCACCCGCGCCACCGACGCGATCTTCTCGGACGTCTATCTCCCGGCCGCGCCGATAGGTTCATTGGCCGAATTTGTCAATGACCCGGTGGCGATTGAACGGGCCGCCGAGTTGCGTGACCACGTCGCCGCCCGGCTGCCGGAGTTCATGGTTCCCGCGACGATCATGATGGTCGAGTCGCTGCCATTGACCGTCAACGGCAAACTCGACAAGCGGGCGCTGCCAACCCCGGAGTTCGTCAGCGCAGTGGCCTACCGCGCGCCACGGGACGGGCGGGAGGTGGTGCTGGCCGCCCTGTTCGGCGAGATTCTCGGGATGACACGGGTCGGCATCGACGAGTCCTTCTTCGACCTGGGTGGGCATTCGCTGTCCGCGACGCGGCTGGTGGCGCGGGTGCGCGCGGAACGCGGCGTCGAGGTCCCGATCCGGGCGCTGTTCGACGCGCCCACCGTGGCCGGGCTGACCGAATGGATAAGCACGCACGCCGGACAACACGCCGGGGCGGCGTTGACGGCGCGGCAGCGGCCCGCGGTGGTTCCCTTGTCGTTTGCCCAGAGCCGCTTATGGTTTATCGGTCAACTCGAGGGTCCCTCACCGGTTTACAACATGGCGGTGGCACTGCGGCTGCAAGGGCGCCTCGATGCCGAGGCACTGGGTGCGGCGCTGGCCGATGTGGTGCGTCGCCATGAGAGCTTGCGCACCCTGTTCGCCGCGGCGGACGGGATACCTCAGCAGGTCGTAATGCCCGCCGAGCGGGCGGAATTCGGTTGGCGGATCGTCGATGCTGTCGACTGGTCACGCGAGCGGCTTGACCATGCCATCGCCGCGGTGGCGGGCCACAGCTTCGATCTGGCCGCCGAGATTCCGCTGCAGGCACGGCTTTTCCGCCTCGCCGACGACGAACACGTGTTGGTGGCGGTGGTGCACCATATCGCAGCCGACGGCTGGTCGCTGGGCGTGTTGGCCGCGGATATCGGTGTGGCATACGGCGCGCGATCTGCCGGACGGCCACCGGGGTGGACCGAATTGCCGGTGCAGTACGTCGATTACACGTTGTGGCAGCGAGAGCAGCTGGGCGACCTCGACGACGACGGCAGTCGGATCGTCAGGCAGTTGGCCTACTGGGAGCAGGCTTTGTCGGGGATGCCCGAGCGCCTGCAGTTGCCGACCGACCGGCCGTACCCGGTGGTCGCTGACTACCGCGGCGCCAGCGTGGACGTTGACTGGCCGGCTCGATTGCAGCAGCAGGTAGGTCAGCTGGCTCGCGAACACAAGGCCAGCAGTTTCATGGTGGTGCAGGCCGCCCTCGCGGTGGTGCTGTCGAAGCTCAGCGCGAGCCGGGACGTGGCAATCGGCTTCCCGGTTGCCGGGCGCCGTGATCCAGCGCTCGACGGGTTGGTCGGGATTTTCGTCAACACGTTGGTGCTGCGGGTCGACTTGGACGGCGATCCCACCGTGGTCGACCTGTTGGCCCAGGTGCAACGGCGCAGCGTGGACGCCTACGAGCATCAGGATGTGCCCTTCGAGGTGCTCGTGGAGCGGCTCAACCCCAGCCGAAGCCTGACTCATCACCCCCTTGTGCAGGTCTTGTTGGCCTGGCAGAACTTCGCCGGGCAGGACGACACCTTTACACCCGGATTGGCCTTGGGTGACCTGCAGGTAACTCCACTGCCGCTGAACACCCACAGCGCGCGCATGGACCTGACGTTCAACCTGTCCGAACGCTGGACCGAGTCCGGTGAGCCCGCCGGAATCAGCGGGAACGTGGAGTTTCGCACCGATGTGTTTGATGCCGAAAGCGTCCGGGAGTTGATGGGGCGGTTGCGACGGGTGTTGGTGGCGATGGTCGACGATCCGGCGCGGCGGTTGTCGTCGGTGGATGTGCTCGATGTGGGCGAGTATGCGCGGCTGGATGCGTGGGGCAATCGGGCGGTGTTGAGCGTGCCGGTGATGTCGGGGGTGTCGATTCCGGCGGTGTTTGCCGCGCAGGTTGCCCGGACGCCGGAGGCGGTGGCGATCAGTTGCGACGGCCGTTTTATGAGCTATTGCGAGCTGGATGAGGCGTCTAATCGGTTGGCGCATTTGTTGGCCGGACACGGGGCGGGTCCGGGGCAGGTTGTGGCGCTGTTGTTGTCGCGGTCGGCGGAGGCGGTCGTGGCGATTTTGGCGGTGTTGAAAACCGGGGCGGCGTATCTGGCGATCGACCCGGCGGTGCCGGCGGCGCGGATCGCGTTCTTGGTTGGCGATGCCGCGCCGATCGCGGGGGTCACCACGAGCGAGTTGGCGGGGCGACTCGATGGCCAGGACGTGGCGGTCATTGATATGGCCGATCCCCGGATTGGGGCCTGTCCGTCCAGCGCGCTGCCGGCGCCCGCGGGGGAGGACGTCGCGTATCTGATTTACACCTCGGGCACTACCGGGGTGCCGAAGGGGGTGGGGGTCACTCATCGCAATGTGGTTGAGCTGTTGGCGGCGATGAGCGACAGCTTGGAGTTGGCGGGTCAGGTGTGGTCGCAGTGGCATTCGTTGGCGTTCGACGTGTCGGTGTGTGAGATCTTCGGGGCGCTGTTGCTTGGTGGGCGGTTGGTGGTGGTGGCGGAGTCGGTGGTGCGCTCGCCGGAGGAGTTTCGTGGCGTGCTGGTGGCCGAGCGGGTCGGTGTGTTGAGCCAGACGCCGTCGGCGTTTTATGCGTTGCAAAGCGTGGATGCGTCGGTGTCCGGCGCGGCGGGCCGGCTGGAGTTGCAGACGGTGATCTTCGCCGGTGAGGCCTTGGAGCCTCGGCGTCTGGGTGCTTGGGTAAACGATCATCCGGATCTGCCTCGGCTGGTCAATATGTATGGCACCACTGAGACGACGGTGCATGCGTCGTTTCGTCAGATCGTCGCGGCCGATGTCGATATCAGTGTCAGCCCGATCGGGGTGCCGTTGGGGCATCTGGGCTTTTTCGTGCTGGATGGCTGGTTGCGTGCGGTGCCGGTCGGGGTGGTCGGGGAGTTGTATGTGGCCGGTCGCGGCGTGGCGTACGGGTATGTGCGGCGGGCTGGGTTGACCGGGTCGCGGTTCTGCTGC
>NZ_LZJR01000127.1 GCF_001667925.1 Mycobacterium sp. E2479
CAACGACGACGCAGTAGTCGCCACCGGTGTCGGCGGCGTGGTCGTCTTCGGCGGAAGTCACTCGAAAGGCGAATTTCGGGACGGCTACGGACAATCCGTGCGGTCGGGCCGTTACCTGCGGGCGGGGGAGCACGACCGCCGGGAGCGCAGCGCGGTGGGCGTCACCGCCTGACATGGCCAGGACCCAGCAGCAGCGCCGCGAGGAGACCGTCGGGCGGCTCATCGATGCGTGCATCGCCACCATCATCGAGGTCGGCTACGCCCGGGCGTCGGCCGCGGTGATTGCCAAACGGGCCGGGATGTCGGTGGGTGCGCTGTTCCGGCACTTCGACACCATGGGCGATTTCATGGCCGCGACGGCCTCGGAGGTGCTACGACGACAGCTGGAGTCGTTCACCAAGGGAGTCGCCGAAATACCGGCCGACCGACCGGCGCTGCAAGCGGTGCTGGAGATCCTGCGAGACATCACCGGCGGCCCCACCAACACTGTGATCTACGAGTTGACGATTGCCGCGCGTACCGACGAAAAGCTCAGGGACACCTTGCAACACGAGCTGGGACAATACGCCGCGAAGATCGACGACGTGGCGCGGGCGCTGCCCGGCGTCGAGGCCTTCCCCGAGGACACCCTCCTGGTTTTGGTGGCGCTGATGCGCAACGTGTTCGACGGAGCCGCGGTGATCGAGGGGGTCTTGCCGCAGCCGGAGATCGCGGCGCAGCGGATTCCGGTGCTGATGGCACTGCTGACCGCGGCGCTGCCGGACGCGGACTCCTGACGAATAGCTACAGCGAGCCGATGCTGGACTGCGGGCTCTGCGCGAATCCCCAGTCGAACAATGTCGCCGCCTGATCCCAGTACGTCGGTCCGCCCTCTTTGATCAGCCCGTACATCATGGCGATCACCAGCCGGCGGCCACCGCGCGCCGCGGCCCCGACGAAGGTCTTGCGGGCGGCGTTGGTGAAGCCGGTCTTGCCACCGATCGCGCCGGGATAACGCTGCAGTAGTTCGTCCTGGTTGGTGATCGGGTGATCGCCGTTGTCGCCGGGGAACATCGCCGACGGCTCGGCGGTGATCTGCGCGAACACCGGGTTGGCCATCGCCGCGCGAAAGATGACCGCCAGGTCGTGCGCCGTCGAGGAGCCCGAGCCCCCGGGGCCGTCCAGGCCGGACGGCGTCGCCGCGTGGGTGTTGGTGGCGCCCAGCGAGGCGGCCTTGGCGTTCATCTTGGCGACGGCGACCTCCGGCCCGCCCAGCATGTGTGCCAACGTGTTGGCGGCGTCGTTACCCGAGACCAGCAGCAGGCCATCGAGGAGTTGGCGTGCGGTGTAGGTCCGGCCCGGTTTGATGCCGACGCAGTTGCACTCCACCTGGGTGTCGGCGACGTCGGCGACGACGGTCGAGTCGAGGCTCACCGAGTCCAGGACGACCTGGGCCAACAGCGTCTTGATGGTGCTCGCCGGCGGGTGCGCCACATTCTGGTCCCGGCCGGCCAGCACCTGACCGCTGTCGAGATCGGCGATGATCCAGGTCTGCGCGGGGCCGTCGGGAATGGGGATCGAGCCGACCGGCTGCGTGTTGTCGGCCCAGGCGGTGGACATGGCGACGGTGGCGGTGCAGGTACCGAGCGCGAGCAGGGTAGCGGCTTTGGCCGTGAGCTTCCGCATGGCCGCAAAGTCTAACTTCGCCCCTGTTCGTAGCGGGACGGTTCCCACACGTCGGCTAGCCGGCAGTAGTCGCCGGCTCGGCCGCGGCCCAGGTGGTCGCCGCGTCAGCGCGCAGAAAGCTGCCGGTGCGCTCCGTGCCAAGCACCTCGGTGGGCCGCCCGTCAAGAAACACCGCTTGCCCGGCGACGAGCACGGCGCTGACGGTGTCGTCGTTGTGGTTGACCATCCGCGACAGTCCGCCGTACTGGTCGATCTTCTCTTCGGCGTAGTCGTCGAGCGAATCGTCCAGGTGCGCGGGGTCGACAATCACCAGGTCGCCGCGATCGCCCAGCCGCAGATGGCCGGCGTCGATCCGATACCAGTCGGCGAGTTCGCCGGTCATCCGGTGCACAGCGTGCTCGATAGTCATGAACGGCTTGCCGGCCTTTTCGGCGTCGTGGACGTGGCGCAGCAGCCGCAGCCCGAAGTTATAGAACGCCATGTTGCGCAAGTGCGCTCCGGCATCCGAAAAACCCATGTGCACGCTGCCTTCGTTGGCGAGCGCGTTCAGTAGCTTGGGCCGATGGT
>NZ_LZJR01000128.1 GCF_001667925.1 Mycobacterium sp. E2479
CACGACACCTACGCCGACGACGGCGCCATGATCGACAAGGGCGTCGCCTTCGCCTCCAGCCACCTGGCACTGGGCGGGCAGGCTCCGGTCGCGGCGCCGGTGGGCGGGTTTGGCAGCTGAGGCGTCCCTAGCCGGTCGGGGCTTTGGAGTTCAGGAAGGCGACTATCCCCTGGGTGACGGCGTCGGCATATTTCGCCCGGCCGTCCGGACTTTCCATTCGGGCCAGGTCAGCGGCGTTTTTCATGTTGCCCAGTTCGACCAGGACCGCCGGGTACCGGGCCAGGTTCAGTCCCGCGAGGTCGTCGCGACCGTACAGGCCGTCCGAGCCGATGTAGTTGGCCGGCTGTAAACCGGACTGGACCAAGGCATCCCGCATCGCATGCGCCAGCTGCACGGCGGGTCCGGATTGGACGTCGTTGAGCGGCGGGCTGGAGTAGTTCACGTGGAATCCGCTGCCGGACGCAGGCCCACCGTCGGCATGGATGCTCACGATGGCGTCCGGGTGCATGGCGTTGGCCGCCGCGGCGCGCTGGTCGATGCAGGGACCGACGCCGCCGTCGCTGTCGCGCGACAGCTGGGTTCGAACGCCCATCTGGTTCAGTGCATCGTTGATCAATCCCACCACCGCCCAGGTGAACGCGTGCTCGGGATAGCCATCGTCGGCAGCGGCGCCCGACGTTTGACACGGCTTGGTGCCGCCGCGCCCATTGGTGACCTGCTGGTTGATCGACGCGTCATTGACGGCGTTGTGACCCGGGTCGAGAAACACCGACATCCCGGCCACCCCGGCCTTTGCCCGCGGGGTCGGCAGCAGTGCGCCGGCGGCGGCGATCACCGGCATCACACCGGCGACCTTCAGGACGTCGCGGCGGGCAACGGATCGCAGCCCACTTAGGCGATCACTCACCGCGCGATGGTAGCAATTCGCCCTTCGGCCGAGCCGCGGCGGTTGATGGTGCTGGTCGAAATGTACTGGCGTGCAATGGCATCGCGATCAGCCGCGCCCCGCGCGGGCGAGCAAACCTCGGAGTCATTCTCGCCGCCGGATGTCGACGTACTAAAAGGTATGTTACGGTCGGCGGCATGTCCGTGGTCGAAAGCCGCCCTCTGCACGGCGTCACCGACGAGTTCGTCGCACGGCTGGCCGATCGCGCCGACGAGGCCGAGCGATTGCGGCGCCTACCCGCTCCGACCATCAGCGACTTCAGGCAGACCGACCTGTTTCGGTTGCTGCTGCCCGCCCGGTTCGGCGGCATCCAGGCCTCGTTTCCCGAACTCCTGCAACCGATTCGGCGGATGGCGCATGGCTGCGCATCGAGCGCCTGGACGCTCGGTTTCTACGCGCTGCACAACTGGATGCTGTCACTGTTCGATCCGCGCGCTCAGGACGAGGTTTTCGCGTCGGGCCCGGTGCTGGCGCCGGCTCCCCTGGCTCCCACCGGCCGCGGCGTCCCGGCCGACGGCGGAGTCCGCCTGACCGGCAGGTGGTCGTGGGCGACGGGCGCGATGGATGCCGATTGGGTGATCGTCGGCGTGCTCATCGAAAGGCAAGACCGGATCGATCCGGCGTTGGCCGTGCTGCCCGCCGAGCAGGCCGAGGTCGTCGACACCTGGCACACGGCCGGCATGCGCGGTACGGGCTCGCACGATCTCGTCATCACCGACGCGCTGGTGCCCGAGCATCGATTGGTCGCCGTGGCCGACATCTACGCCGGAACGGCACCGGGCGCGCGCGAGCACGGCGTCCCGACGTATCGGTGGCCGATGGTTCCGGCGCTGGCGCTGACGGCATCCATGCCGGTGCTCGGGGCCGCGGAGCGGGTGACCGAACTGTTCGCTGAACGGCTCAGCGGGCGCGTGCTGGCCTACAGCGGGGTGGCGCAAAAGGATCAGCCGGCTGCGCAGATCCGGCTGGGCGAGGCCCGGGTACGGCTGAATTCGCTGCGGGCATTGGTGGCCAAGACCGCCGACGACATCGAGGCGATTGTGGTCAGCGGGGAACGGGTGAGCCGATCGGTGCGGGCCGACGCCCGGCTGGCGGCCGCGCGCACCGTGCACGAAAGTCGCGCGATCATCGCCGATCTCATGGAGGCCTCCGGCGCCAGCGTGCACTTCCTGTCGAACCCCATGCAGCGCGCCAAGCGCGACGTGGACATCGCCGCGGGGCACGTCGTGTTCGATTACGACACCAGCCGGGAGTTGGCCGGGGCGTTGGCGATCGGTGCGAAGATTTCACCCATCGCCATGATTTGAGTTGTCCGTCTCGCCCAGCATCAGGGCCAGGAACCGTTCGCGCTGCGACACCGACTGGGCCTGCTCGGCCGAGCTGGTGAGATGCAGCAGTCCGATTCCGGCCGCGAAGGTCAGTTCAGCGCGCAGCCGGGCGTCCTCGAGGCTGAAACCGTAGTCGCTATAGGCCTTTATCACGGTGCGCAGCAGGAGCCGGTCGGTGGCGCGGATGCTTTCGGCGGCCACCGGGTCCACGCGGGCCCACTCGCGCATCGCCCGCTCGAGCATCCAGTACTGCGGGCTGACCAGGGTTCGGGTCAGGGCCGACAGCCGTTCCCGGGGTGGCAGCCCGTCGAGCTCGCACAGCGCTTGGCGGTCCCGTTCGAGGAACTTGTTCCACGACTCGACCAGCGCGGCCCGATACTGCTCGATGTCCTCGAAGTGCCAGTAGAAGCTGCCGCGCGTGACGCCCGCCTGCTGGCAGAGGCGCTCGACTTTGAGTGCGCGCACCCCCTCCTCGGCGAGAACGGTATAACCCACCTCGAGCCAGTCTTCTGCGGACAGGCGGGTCGAAGGCTGCTTTCGCACCACCACACCATGCAGGTTACGGGAGGCGTTCCTGGCTCGTCGGCGGAACCGGGAGTCGGGCGGTGTCGTCGAGGTCGACGTCGAGCGCGTTGAGCATCAGCGCCAGGCCGGCATATCGGCTGATGACCATCAACGCTTCCATGGTGGCCTCCGAGCCGAGGGCAGTGTGCACCTGGTCGAACAGCGGGGCCGCGACGCGGCGGGAAGTCACCAGCTCGGTCGTCAGGCGCAGCACCGCCAGCTCGGTGGAGTCGAATTGTCCCGTTTGCCAATCGGACTCGGAGGTGACAGCGTCGATGGTGGCGGTGTCTACTCCGACCGTTTGCGCGACGTCTCGGTGTTGTCCCAGTTCGTATGCGCACTCCATGAGATAGGCGGTGCGCAGCACGATCAGTTCGCGAAGCCTTCTCGGCAACACTGGGCTGGTCAGGGCGGCGTCGCCGGCCACCATCCAGCCGGTGAACACCTTCTCGGCGTTGGCCAGTGCGCGGTAGACGTTGAGATTGCCCCGCCGCACGGTCAATTCGCGGGCGAGTTCGGTCATGTCTTCGGGCCGGCGATAAGGGACGCGGGTCATTTCGCGTCGATGTCGAGGTCGACGGCGTTGAGCACCAGCGCCAGGCCGTAGTAACAGCTGACGATCATCAGCAATTCGGTGAGCGCCTCGTCGCCAAGCAGGGTGTGGGCAGTGGCGAAGGTGTCGTCGCTGAGCCGGCGGGTGGTGCACAATTCTGTGACGGTGTCGATGACGGTGCGTTCGTCGTCGCTGAATCCGGCCGCGTCCAGGTCCGCGTTGTTTTGTAGGGCGTCGATTTGTTGGTCGTTGAGTCCCGCCCTGCGGGCGAAGATCACGTGCTGGGCGAGTTCATAGGGCGAGTCCTGCAGATGCGCCACCCGCAGAATAATGACTTCGCGCATCCGTGGGGTGAAGGTGGGGCTCTCGAAAAGCTGGCCGGCCATCTGTGCCCATCCGTCAAACACGTTGGGGGCGTTGGCCAGCAGTCGTAGGACGTTGAGGGTGTCGGGACGCGTCAGCAGCTCCCGGATTTGTTCCGGTTGTCCGTCCGCGCTGGCCAGAGACATTCGCGTCATCCGCCGAGGCCCTTTCTCGTCCAGGAAGGATCCCTCGACTGTAGTGAACACCTCGGTTCGGATGTATAGAGCGTTGCCGAAAACTGCTAGCTCATGTGCTATCGCTTTCGGGCTCTACCCGCGGACCCGGCGCCCACTGCACGGCCACTTCGATTGCGTTTGATTGCGAGTTATTTCGCTTTCGCGCCGTCGCCGACCGTCATTTGGTCACGATAGCCGAGTTGTAGTTAGGGGCCCACGCCTGATCGAAGACCGCGATGGGAACCTGCTCGTCGCGGCCTGTACTGATGCCGCTGTCGTTGAGATGCACCACACCAGCCTTGCTGTCAATGCCGGTGACCACCACGAAGTGGTTCGCAGAGTTTCGCTTCCCGGGCCGGTTCCAAATTGTTTCGGCATTGAGGATGACGATGACCTTGTGGTTCCCGCCCAACTTGCGCGCCACAGCGTCGGTATCGGTCTGAATGTTGTCGGCTCTGATCCAGTAGTGCCACAGCAGTACCGGAAGGTCGGCGATATTGGTTGTGCCCGCTGGCTTCCAAATCGGCCCGTGACCCGCTGTGCTGGGTGTGTTTTCGGCCAAAGTGATCATCTGCTGCTCTGTTGGTTCGCGTCCCGTAATCTGGCCGACCACATCGGCCACCGCCATTTCCCCACAGTCGGAACCGCGTTGCTCGCGCCAGTAGGGCGCGGCGGCGACGGGATCGCCATACATTCCCAACTCATGGTCGGCGTCGGGGACGGGAGCGCCCGGGTTGGCGTGCACCCCAGCGGCCAGAATCACCGGCGCCGCAGCAATCGTGGCGGACAACAAAGCGACCCGGCCGACCGTTCGTGCGGCGCCGGCGACCTTTGCCCGCGTAGTGCTCGTCATGGGTGTCCGCTCCGGGGCCGCCGCGACGGCGTGTAAATGTGACGAAAGAGGTGCAGGTTGTGGCCCTGGACGGAGATTGACAGAAAGTTGGCGCAAATACCCCACCGACACGCAGGTAGTTATCAATCGGGTAGCCGTAAGGCCCCAGAGTGCGCGGCGCACGACGAGCACCCCGGCGGCCAGTGCGAGCTCAGACGGCTTGGGGCGCATTGGCTTCCGGTCGTGGAAGTCGTGCTGAGTTGCTGTCTGCGCTCGCGAGAGGCAACCGCGTCACGGCTACGACCTTAGGTATTGCGGTATGCGCAGGAGGTCGCGTTAGTACTCTAGAGCGCTGTCAAACGCCTTCCGCGTTGCTTTGATGACGCCTCGTGCCATTAGAAAGTTTCCGCCACCGCCAATGGCAACTCCAAGACCGAACGGCGCCGCGCACCCAAGCACGATGATTCCACGCTTCGTCCCGTACTTGGTGATGAAGTGCCTACCAAGAACACGGTTGATCCGATTGATGGTCTCCATCGGCACCGCCCGCACGCTGCGCGCGCCAAGGTGAGATCCCGTTCGTCCGGCAGCTTTGGAGACACCCCCCGCCATCCCGCCGCCCGTTAGGACCATCAGGAGCAGGGCATGTTGCCGCTCATAATTTTCGACGCGTATCCCATAGATACTCGCCACAGCCAGCACGTGCGCGGCGCTAGCCGTAAGGAAGAAGCCTCCGTCACCAACTCCGCTGGCAAGCGCAGCGACAGTGCCGGCCCCAGGTGCGGCTGCGACACCACCTGTTGCGGCGCCCGTGGTTGTTACAGTCGTTGAGAATAAGGTTTCGAGCTTTTTGATCCGAACCTCGTCAGCTGCGTCGGGGTACTGCGCACGCAACTTATCGACGGCGCCGCCTGCCAACTTGGATGCTTGTTCGGCGACGACCGACGGGGGCGCCGAATTACTTCAACCACAGCCAACCGGTCCGCGGGCGGCGGCGCGTCGAGTCCCGCACTGACGCCGATCGATGAACCACTTGTCTGGCCGGTAGATACCGGATTCGTGTGTTACCCCCGTCGGGGGGACCGCCACACCCCCGTCGGGGGCATGCCAAGGGTTATGGCTATCGGATTCGGCATCGAGGCGGCGGCCTCGTCATCGGGGATTGCTTCGACCACCGTCGGCCATCTGTGCTTCAGATCTTTAACCGACTGGCGCTGCGATGTACATAATTATCACGCCACAACCGCCCGCGACGCCATGAACACTTCGGTCGGCATAGGCTGACGCAGCCGCCAGGTAATCGCCATTGGCCGGTCACCTTCGTGCGAAACGTAGTCAGCAGGGCCGAGGAACACATACGGCGCCGTGCCTAAGGCGTCGGTCTTGGTCTCCCGGACGAACAAGAGTACGTGCGAGCCACCTTGTCGGTGATTGATGTAGCGCTGCCCCGTCTTCGACATTGCAGAGGTGGTCGACTGCGATTCCCAATGGAAAAGGTTGGAGCTAAGCGCGAAGTCGCGATACATCGTCGTTGGTGAGTAATCGGTTGAAGTCTTCCTCAGGGTGATCAGGAAGGCATCAGTGTTTGTCGATTCACACCATGCCACACCCTCACGCATGGTGCTCGGTGTACGCCGCAGCGAAGCAAATTCAAGAGCAGCTAGGATCTCTTCGCGTGAGTAGCTTGCGTGTACTCCCAGCGGCACATCGGCCAACGACGTAATGAGCTCCCCTAAGGGGTAGGTGCTGCGCCGCGCGGCGTCGAAAGCAAGGTCGATGACCTGACGCATCTCGTCGACCACAGGCTCGTTCTTCAACGCTGCGAGGCCTGCTGCCACGCTGTCGAACCGGCCGCCGTCGGGAAACAGTGAGAAGAAAAGCATCTCGGCCAGCCGCTCGTCAGATCTATTGTCGCGCCGAGCGTCTCCATTCAGGATTGCGAGGTAAGCAGCACGACGACGCCGGTCATCGACGTGCGCGAGCGCGCGGACACGCTTAATTAACTCACGTTCGCGCGGACCGGGCGCGCCAATAGGCTTGCCGGCGTCGCGGCACAACGTCGTCCACGACCTACCGGTGCGCAGCACATCTTCCAGGCCGCGGCCAGAATCATCGAGGTAAGAGCCAAGTTCGTCATTGGGGTGCGCGCGCACCTCGGAGACCAGTGCCGCCCACCGCGGCGCTAACTGCTGGCGGATGTTTTGCAGGACCAGCTCCTGCGACACCGAGTCCAGCACGATCTGGCTCCCTGATGGCAGGAATGGGAAACCCTGCTCCACTTGCCGCATCAGCTGTTTGCGGCCCAGCCCTGTCAACGCGCGAAAGCGTTGGTCAAAGCGGAACTCACGACGTTGGTGCCCAACGAAATCCAAGGCGGTGAGCACTGTTTTGCCCTCCGTCAACCGCAGACCACGGCCAAGTTGCTGTAGGAAGACGGTGGCACTCTCGGTGGGTCGGAGAAACAACACTGTGTCGACCTCAGGAATGTCGAGCCCTTCGTTGAACAGGTCAACGGCGAAGAGAACGTTAATCCTTCGCTCGCGTAAGTCTTTTAGTGCCGCCTGCCGTTCGGCGGTCGCAGTGTCCGCTGACACCGCTCGGGCCGGTACCCCCGCGGCGACGAATCGATCCGCCATGTAGCGGGCGTGCTCGACGCTCACGCAGAAACCTAGAGCACGCGTCGCGGCCACATCGGGCACCTTGTCCCGAAGTTCCTTGAGCACAATCCGCGTCCGGGCATCGTTGCCCGTGTAGAGATTGCTAAGTGCCGATAGCTCGTATCCGCCGCGCCTCCATTGCAAGTCATCCAGGTCGACACCGTCATGAATCCCGAAGTAGTGGAACGGGCACAACAGGTGCTGCTCAAGCGCATCCCAGAGTCGAAGTTCGGCGGCCACTCGCCAGTCAAAGAGCTCTCGCACGTCCACCCCGTCGCCGCGTTCGGGCGTTGCGGTCAGGCCCAAAAGTTCAAGGGGCCGGACATGATTCAGCAGCCGCCGATATGACGCGGCCTCCGCGTGGTGGAACTCATCGATCACCACCACGTCGAAGTGGTCGGACTCGATGGCGGCGAGTCGTTCAGCGGACAATGACTGGATGCTGGCGAAGACATGGCGCCAGCGATTCGGCAGGTCTCCGCCTACAAGCAGTTCACCGAAGGTCGACTCGGTCAGCACCTCCTGATACATCCGCCGTGCCTGCGTGAGGATTTCCTTGCGGTGAGCCACGAAGAGCAGCGTCAAGTCGCGCCCGTGCCGTTCTTTCACGAGCCGGCGATAATCCAGTGCGGCGACCACAGTCTTCCCTGTCCCGGTGGCGGCCACGATCAGGTTGCGATGCCGATCATGCAGCGTCCGCTCTGCGTCAAGTTCCTCGAGCATCTCTGCCTGGAACGGCTTCGGGTGCACCTCGAGACCGGAAAGGGTAACTGCGAGACCGTCCCTTTGGCGTCCACCGGCGGCGATGTCAAGGGCCGCCCGCAACCGTTCGCCATCCGACGACGGCTCATAAGGGTTGAATTCCGTGTTTTCCCAGTATGATTCGAAGGTCGCGCGAAACTTATCCAGCAGATGCGGCGTCGACACCGCCGAGAGTCGCACATTCCACTCCAGCCCATCGACTAGTGCGGCGTGCGACAGGTTGCTCGACCCTACATACGCGGTGTGGAAGCCAGTGTTGCGGCGCAGCAACCACGCCTTGGCATGCAGTCGTGTGCGCTGTGTTTCGTAGTTGACCCGCACCTCGGCACCGAACTCCTCGACTAAAGCGTCAAGGGCGCGCGCGTCGGTGGCGCCGAGGTAGGTCGTCGTAATGACCCGCACGGGAACGTTACGCAGTCGCAGGTCATTCAGTTCATCTGCTAACAACCGCAAACCCTGCCACTTAACGAACGCGCATAGCAGATCCACCTGATCGGCGCTGGCAAGTTCGGCGCGCAACTCGGCAGCCAACGTCGGCTCGTTGTGCGCGTTGGTCATCAACGCTGTGTCCGACAACGGAGTGACGGGCCGAAGTAAAGGGACGGCACCGAGCCGGTCCACTCTCATGACCTCGTCGAGTCGCTCGATCCTCCCGGGCTCGCGTTGATACATCGCCTCGGAGATCACATCTTGGTTAGGCAGCGCCGCCAGTATCCGGTGCGCCAGTTCGACTCGGTCTTCTGCTGTTGCAGCTGCGCGAAGCGAGCGCTCGATGAGCGGCGTGAGATGTCGTGCGATAGCCAGCGGCTGCTCGCCGTCATCGACCGGGCTTATTTCCGAATGAAGGTCAGACCGCCCGGCGAGTTCTCGATTCAACCGTTCTGTCAATAACCATTCGTAGAGGCCCTCATGCACGTCGGGGAGCGTAGCGGATCAACCCGACAAAGAAGCCGAAATTGGTCTGCCCCGCACGGCCAACATTCGGCGAATGCACTCAGCCATGGTCACTTCAGATCCAATAGAGACTCACGGCGATACGGTGCTCTCTATCACGCCCCCACTGTCCCGCACTCTTCTCAAGACCGTGGCGACAACCCACTTTTAGCCGCAAGCAAACATCGCAAGCTGACTGCGTTGCGCTTCGCTGACTACTAACAGCGGGTTGTTCGCAGCTGGGTAAATCTGGGCCTGATCCCACTGTGCCCTACGCACGCTGGTTGCGATGCCGATTTTCACACCGCGCTCCATAAGCTCACGGTGAAGGCGCTGGGCGTCGAACTAGAAGACAGCGTCAATACAGAAGGGCCTGAGAGTGCCGCGAGACGACACGGGTGCTCCTTTAGTGCCGGTAAAGACAAGGTAGTAGTCCAACGGCGCATTTGGATTGATGTCGAGCACGCCCTCCAGTTTCGTGTAAGCCTTTACATTCACGGTTCGGCCGCCGAGAACCCCGCCGGTGAAATGGCCGTCGTAGCCGGCAGCGTTTGCCGCAGCCTCCAGCTTGATGCCGAAGACTCGAGCTGCAATCCACTCACCGATGCTTCCGGTATTGACCGGGCGATCCAATAGGCGACCCAACCGCGTGTCGAGAGCATTGCGCTCCCGAAGTAGCACTGCTAGTTCAGCCAGCTCAGCATCCTGGTGTTCGTCCACGCCGCATAGCTGGCACGAACGACTGACAGGCCAACTGCGCACCCGATACAGTGTCTTTGGCTGGTGTCCGACTGACAGCTCAAATTGTTTGGACAGCTGTCGGACAGGTGCATTTGCTACGGCTGCGCCGGCAACGCCGCCAACCACCCATCCGAAAGCAACTCCAGCAATTGCCCATCCGGGTCCCGGATCATCGCCATCGCCTCACCCACGGTCGCGTCGACCACCGTTCCCCCGAACTCCGCAACCTTCCCCAACACCCCAGGAAGGTCGGACACCGAGAACGAGATGTGCGTCAGCCCGATTTGATCCATCACCCGCTCCGAGCCGGCGTGAACCTGCCGCTTCGAGTAGTCCATCAGCTCCAGCACCAAGCCGTCGCGCACCAGATACGTCGCGTGCACGCCGAGCGGCTCGGGCAGTCCTACCAGCTGGGAGGTCGGGCCGTCGGGCGGGTCGAGTTCCCACCAGAACTGGAACCCCAGCAACCCCTCGTAGAAGCGGCGCGACCGCTCGCGGTCCGTGACGCATAACCCAACGTGATTGAAAACCGTCCGATGGCTCGTCATGACACCCTTTCCGCAGCAAATCGACCCAAGCGGTCACGCCGGCCGGCCTCGAAGCCGCTTCCACCACCCAGCCCAAACGCGTAATAATGCAAAGATAATAAGCGCACCGCCGAGCAGGCAGATCACCTTCCGTTGGAGGGCTTTTCGATGGCCACACGTCCGAACGTCAGTGCCGACGCAATCGTTGACTTCGACCATCATTCCGACGCCTTCAACCTCAACGAGCTCGCCGTCAACGCCGACCTGCGGCAGCGATGTCCGGTGGCGTGGAACGAGAACTACGGCGGGTTCTGGTTCCTCAGCAGCTACGACGCCGTCAGCCAAACCGCCCGCAACGGAGGCACTTTCGCCCACAAATACGAGCCCAACGCCGAAGACGGCGTCGACTATCAGGGCGAGATGGGCGTCCCCCGCCCCGAAGGCCAGCCGGCCCTCGGCATCGGCGAGGTCGATGGCCCCTACCACCAAGCGCTACGGCACGCTCTGGCGCCGTTCTTCTCCCCCGGCGCCGTCGAGAAGCTCAAGCCCTTCATGGAGCAATCCGCGCACTGGTTCCTCGATCAACAAGTAACTAAAGGGCACATGGACCTGGTGCTCGACTATGCCAGCCCGGTCCCGGCGATCCTCACGATGAAGCTGATGGGCCTGCCCTACGACAACTGGCACCTGTACGCCAACCTCTTTCACTCCGTCATGGCCGTCCCCCAGGACAGCGACGAGTACGCCAACGCGATCGCCAAAGTGCCCGCCATGATGGAAGAGGTCCTCGAGTTCGCCGCCAACCGACGGGCCGATGCCCGAGAAGACTTGACCAGCTTCCTCATTCACTTCGAATTCGACGGCCACCGCCTCACCGACGAGCAGCTGCTCAACATCCTGTGGAACCTCATCGGCGGCGGTGTCGACACCACCACCTCCCAGACCGCGCTGACCCTGCTGCACCTGGGCACCCACCCGGAGACCCGACAGCAACTCATCGACCACCCCGAGCTGTACCGCACCGCCACCGACGAGTTCCTGCGCTACTTTTCGGTCAACCAAACCCTCAGCCGCACAGTCACTCACGACGTCGTCCTCGCCGGCCAACGCCTGCGCAAGAACGACCGCGTCGTCATCAGCTGGCTCTCGGCCAACCACGACGAAAACGAATTCGACCGCCCCGATCAGATCATCCTCGACCGCACACCCAACCGCCACGTCGCCTTCGGGCTGGGCCCACACCGCTGCATCGGCTCGCACCTGGCCCGGTTGATGTCCGGCGTGCTGGTCAAGGCCGTCCTCGATCGCCTCCCCGACTACCAGGTCGACGTCGAGAACGTCCACCAATACCTGGGCAACCCGAGCATGACCGGCCTGGGCAAGCTCCCGGTCACGTTCACACCGGGGCAGACCCGGGAAACGCCACGCCCATGGTGACCCACCCTTAACGCACGGCCAAGACCGGCCATCGGTGCCGCACACCTTTGAGTTCGTGGCGACCGCGGTCTTCGAAGGCAATCCGTGACCCGAGGACCAGCGGCGGAACCGCCCCGGACACCAGCACCTCGTCGGGCCCGGCGAGCGCCATGATGCGCGCAGCGATATGGACCGCGATGCCATGCACATCGTGGTCGATCATCTCCACCTCGCCGGTATGCAGACCGGCCCGGATGTTGAGCCCTAAATCCTGCACCGCATCTCGAATGGCGCACGCACAGTTGATCGCTCGGGCCGGGCCGTCGAACGTCGCCAGTGCACCGTCGCCGGTGAACTTGATGACTTCGCCCCGTGCGCCCAACACATATTTCTCCACGATCTCGTTGTGCGCGGCGAGGGCCGCGGCCCAGGCCTCATCACCGAGCGCTTCGGCGCGTTCGGTCGATCCCACGATGTCGGTGAACAACACCGTCGACAGCACCCGGTTGGTCGCCGCGGCCGCACGCGAGCCGGTGACAAACGATTCGATCTCGTCGAGCACCCGGTCGCAGTCGCCGGCGAACCACACATTGTCTTCCCCATCGAGCTCGATCAGTCGAGCATTCGGAATCCGCTCGGCGACAAAGTGAGCGTGCGCGCCGGTCACGTGGCGGTCATCGCGGCGATGGAGCACCAGCGTCGGCGCCTGGACGCTGTCGAGCACGGCCCGAATGTCGGTGCGCAGGAACAGGTTAAAGATGGCTTTGAAGTAGCCGGGCCCGCCGGCCAGGCGCTCGCCGCGAGCAAACCAGCGCTGCTTGCCGGCATCACCGCTCCAACTTGGGGCCAAAAGATCAGCGACGGCACCGGTGCCGACGGTGTCGCCGAACGAGTCGACGTATCGGCTAAACGCCGGTTCGGGCATCCCCTGCGGATAATCGGCGGCCCGCAAAAACCGCGCGTAAGGGCTGAAGAGCACCAGCGAGCGGACGCGCTGCGGATGGGTCGCCGCCAAAAGCAGGACAGGAAGCGCCGACTCCGACATCCCGAACACCGACGCGCACTCGCTGCCGACGGCGTCGAGCACCGCGACCAGCCCGTCCGTCCAAGCCTGCATCGCCGGAAGGTTATGGATCGGCACGGCATCCGAACTTCCCATCCCGAGCAGGTCGGAAATGATCAGCCGGCTGAACGACGCCAGGTGGCGCAGGTGGCCCGCGACCGTCGGGTCGTCCCACAGCAAGTCGATGGGGAACGTCGCGGTGGGGACGAAAAGCAGGTCGGATCCGTTGTCAGAGACCAGTTGATAAGCGAGGTGGACATCGCCATCTCGCGCATAGACCGTTTGGGGGACGGCCGCCATGGTAGAAGCATGCCACTTCACACCCGCTCAGTGAGGCATCATGCGCAGCAAAGCGCCCGAATCGCTCAAAGCACTTGCGCCACAACGCCCGCGATCAATTCGTCGGGGGCTTGAACAATCCCGACAGCGCTCAGTTGGCCACCGATGGCAAGCGACGCGATGCCGTGCACCAGCGACCAGAGCGGCGCGGCCACGTCTCGCGGGTCCTGAGCCCCGACGATCCCCGCCTCCTGGCACTTGGCGATCGCGTCGAGCAGGTCGCCGAACGCCTGCTCACCGGCGACCGCCAGGCCCGGCTGCTCGGCCTTCAGCGACTCCGCGCCGAACATCACCTGATAGTGGTCGGGATGGGCAATCGCCCATTGCACATACGCCCGGCCGAGCTCGACCACCCGCTCCTTCGGATCCAAGACGCGCTCGGCGGCCGCAGCGAGGTCGGCGTGCAACGCGTGAAATCCCTGTTCGGCGACGGCGGCCAGCAGCTCGGCCTTATCGGCGAAGTGCCGGTACGGGGCCGCGGCGCTGACCCCGGCTCGTCGCGCCGCCTCGGTCAGGGTGAATCCCTTCGGCCCCTTCTCGGCCACCAGCGAGAGCGCGGCGCTGGTCAGCGCGCGTTTGAGGTCGCCGTGGTGGTAGCTCTGGCGCCGCCTGACGGCCGCCCGCTGCACTGCCATGTTGACGATATTAACATTAATGTCTATGTTAATGCTATTCACATCGGCGACCCAGGAGGCGACATGTCGAATCCGCTCGAAACCACATCCACGCTCGCTGGCACCCGGGACCGTGAGAAGACGGCCGACCTACTCGGTCAGGCGCTCGCCCAGGGCTACCTGCAGGTCGACGAGTACGACCAACGGCTGCAATCGGTGTTCCAGACGCACACGGCCGAAGAACTGCGCGAACTCACCGCGGGCCTCCCGGTCGATCGCATCCGGCGTCACGATCCCCGCCGGCGTGCCGCTCGCATCGCCGCGGCGCGTCGCGGACTGCGCGCCCACCTTTACGCGTACCTCGCCATGTGCGTCATCGTGCTCACCGTCTGGGCAGCCGTCGCCATGACAACCGACGCGACCTACTTCTGGCCCATCTGGCCCATCCTCGGTGCGGGCATCGGGCTGGTCAGCCACGCTTTATCGGTACCGCGTCGCCCAAAGTCATTGGAAAACGGAATAACTCATTAGATCATGCAGAAATCAGTG
This sequence comes from Mycobacterium sp. E2479, assembly GCF_001667925.1. GTDB lineage: Bacteria > Actinomycetota > Actinomycetes > Mycobacteriales > Mycobacteriaceae > Mycobacterium. The sequence continues at coordinate 14,364 of NZ_LZJR01000128.1, forward strand.
GCGCCACTTGGGAACTGGCGCGATCTTCGCACAGCAGCTGGTGCGACGGGCCCTCGGACCGATAGGCGACTTTCAAAAGGGCTAGCACATCCGCCAGCACGTTCGAGAAACGTGTCATGGCCGGAAGGCGGTTAGTCACGGGGCCTACACTATGGACGCTGCGCCGAGAGACAAAGCGCTCGTGGTGATTACGACGCGGTAGCGTACTGCAGCACGGGCTCCGACGAATCGACGTGGCCGTAGCTGATGATCCGCAGCCGGTTCGGGCGTACCTCGTAAACCACGCCGTCGACCGGATTGGTGACGTCGAACCCGTCCTCGACCCGCTCGGCATTGGAAAGCTCGATGTGGGCACCGTCGCGAATCCGCTCGCCGCGATAATAATAAGTCCCACTGAGGTTTTGACACACCACTGCCAACGACTTGCTCGTTCGCACCACGGCGGCCGGCGGATTACCCGGATCGCAGCGGGCGGTCTCGCCCACGAACCCCAACCCATCGGCGCCCTTCACCGGACGCGACAGTGTCGGCGTCAGCGGTGGCACGGAGGTCGTCGGGGCCGGAGGCGCCGCCTCAACCGTTTGCGACGGCGGCGAGGCCGAACCGTTGTGATGAGTTGCACCAACCAGATTCACCGATAACAGCAGCCCGGCGATCAACATGACTGCCGCCACCGCCGCCACCACGACGGGTGTGCGGCCGATCGCCGGCCAATGCCACGCCGACCTGGAGGCGGCGGGCGGCTCGGGGCGGTCAGCGGGCGCATCGAGCTCCGCAAGGGGGGCGGTCGGCAATGGATGCGTCTTCGGGGGACCGCTTCGCCCGGCCGCGGCACCCACGGGTTCGTAGGCGGCGAACACCGCCTCACTGGCGGCCCGGGCAAGCTCACCCGCGGAAGCGAACCGCGCCGCGCCCTGCTTGGCCATGCCCCGGGTGATGATGTCGTCGTACTCCCGGCCGACGCCGCGGCGCATGATGCTCGGCCGGGGCGCCGGCGCCAATATGTGCGCGCGCTTCAGCTCCCCCGCGTCCTCGCTTTCGAACGGCGGTTGGCCGGTGAGGCATTCGTAAAGCACACACGTCAACGAGTAGACGTCGGTCTGCGGTCCCACGCGTCCGGTGGTGAATCGCTCGGGCGCCATGTAGGTCCGCGAGATTTTCTCGTCGCCGGCGGCCTGGGCGGTGCCGAAGTCGGCAAGGTAGGTGAAGTGGTCGTGGGTGAGCAGGATGTTCTCAGGCTTGACGTCGAGGTGCAGCAACCCACCGGCATGCGCGGCGTCCAGCGCACGCGCCACTTGCGCGGTGATCGACGCGGCACGCGACGGTTCCAGCCCGCCCTGCTCGCGCAGCAGGTCCTTGAGGCTGCCGCCGTCATCGACCAGGAGCATATCGATGAACGGCACGCCTTCGATCTCGCCGAAGTCATGCAGCGGCAGGACATGTGGCTCCTGCAGCCGCGTCACCTTTCGGCACTCGCGCCAAAGACGTTGCTGGAAGCCAGGGTCCGCTGCCGTCTCGCCACGTAAGAGCTTGAGCGCGACCATCCGGTCTTTAACCGTGTCGTACGCGCGGTAGACCTCGCCCATGGCCCCGGTGCCGATCAGTGAGCGCAGCTCGTACGGCCCGAACCGGGTACCGAGCCGCGAACCGCGGGACGAGGAGGTCACTGCCGCACTCCTTTCTCAAGACAGTCCAGGTCGCGAGTTCCCGAATTGGGCGCCGACATAACGTGCGCAGCCTCACGCGTGTCGCTACTCCGAGACATCGCCGAGGGCCGCTATCGTTCGCCGGCCGGGATGACCAACAGCGACACGGCGCCAGTGCCACCCTAGCGGCAGCGGCACCGTCCAGTCTCGAGCCGCACGCCCCGATACAGTGACTAAGTGTCCGGCACGTAAGACGGTGAGGCCTTCGATGACCGACATGACGGCGCAGTTCGCGGGGATCGTCGGCGAGCACAACCTGCTCACGGGCGACGCCATCCTCGAGGACTATGCGCACGACGAGGTGCTGACCAAGCCGCCGCAAAAACCGGCATACCTGGCCAAACCCGCGACCGCCGACGAGGTCGCGCGGTTGCTCAAGCTCGCCACGGAAACCCGCGTGGCGGTGACGGCCCGTGGTTCGGGCACGGGCTTGTCGGGCGCGGCGATCCCCCGGGCGGACGGGCTGCTGATCTCCTTCGAGCGCATGAACGCCGTGCTGGAGGTCGACGTCACCAACCAGGTCGCCGTCGTCCAGCCCGGGGTGACGCTCACCGAACTGGACGACGCGACCGCCGGCACAGGGCTGCGGTACATGGTGCACCCGGGCGAGCTGTCGTCCAGCGTCGGCGGCAACGTCGGCACCAACGCCGGCGGCATGCGCGCGGTCAAGTACGGCATCGCCCGCCACAACGTGCTCGGGCTGCAGGCCGCGCTGCCCACCGGCGAGCTCATCCGCACCGGCGGCAAGATCGCGAAGGTCTCCACCGGCTACGACCTGACCCAGCTCATCGTCGGCTCCGAAGGCACCCTGGCCCTGGCCACCGAGGTGACCGTCAAGCTGCATCCGCGGCTGGACCACAGCGCCACCGTCCTCGCCCCGTTCGCCGACTTTGACCAAGTCATGGCAGCGGTGCCCAAGATCCTCGCCAGCGGTCTGGCGCCTTACATCCTGGAGTACGTCGACAACGTGACGATGGCCGCGCTGGTCCATACCCAGAATCTCGAGCTGGGCGTGCCCGATAACATCCGGGACAGCTGTCAGGCCTATCTGGTTGTGGCGCTAGAGAATCGGACCACTGACCGGCTGGACGAGGACGTCGAGAGAACCGGCGAACTGCTCGCCGAGCTGGGTGCGGTGGACGCCTACGTGCTCGAAGGCGGCTCGGCGCGCAAGCTCATCGAGGCGCGGGAGAAGGCGTTCTGGACGCTCAAGGCGCTCAACGCCGACGACCTCATCGACGCAGTGGTGCCGCGCGGCGCGATGCCGAAGTTCCTTTCCGGTGCGCGCGGCCTGGCGGCGGGCGCCGGCGGCGCGGCGGCGGGCTGTGGGCATGCCGGTGACGGCAACGTGCACCTGGCCATCTTCTGCCCGGACGCGGCGATTCGAAAGAAACTGTTGACCGACATCTTCGCGCTCGCAATGGAATTGGGCGGCGCGATCTCCGGCGAACACGGCCTGGGCCGGGCCAAAGCCCCGTACTTCGTGGAGCTCGAGGATCCGGTCAAGGTCGACCTGATGCGCCGGATCAAGGCGAGCTTCGACCCGGCGGGCATCCTCAACCCCGACGTCGCGTTCGCTGCGGGCGACGAGGTGTGAGCCCTCGCCGCCGCCCGAAGTGAACCAGCACACACAACGCGCAGTTGTGCCTTCACAACATATGACCTCTACTGAAGCCCTCGTAGGTAGTGCACCATGGAAATCGCGACCCGTGGGTCCAACGACGAACTTACGGGTGCCCACAGACCCAACTTCATCGCGATGACGCGGCACGATACGCCCGCTCCGCGACCGCAGACGGCCCGATCCGAGGCCAGACGCGCCATAAGGAACGAGAACGCCACATGACCACCGCACGTCCCGTCAAGACCCGCAACGACGGTCAGTGGGCGCTGGGCGATCGCGAACCGCTCAACCACACCGAGCAGTTCAAAAACGACGACGCGCCGCTCAACGTGCGCGAGCGCATCATCAACATCTATTCCAAGCAGGGCTTCGACAGCATCGCCAAGGACGACCTGCGCGGCCGGTTCCGCTGGATGGGCCTCTACACCCAGCGTGAGCAGGGCTACGACGGCAGCTGGACCGGCGACGACAACACCGAGAAGATCGAAGCCAAGTACTTCATGATGCGGGTCCGCTCCGACGGCAAGGCGATGACCGCGCACACGATGCGCACGCTGGGGCAGATCTCGACCGAGTTCGCCCGCGACACCGCCGACATCAGCGACCGGGAAAACCTGCAGCTGCACTGGGTCCGGATCGAGGACGTGCCCGAGATCTGGCGTCGGCTCGACTCCGTGGGCCTGCAGACCACCGAGGCCTGCGGCGACTGCCCCCGCGGCATCCACGGCTCGCCGTTGGCCGGCGACTCGCTCGACGAAATCCTCGACCCGTCGCCCGCGATCGACGAGATCGTCCGGCGCTCGCTGAACAACCCCGAGTACGCCAACCTGCCCCGCAAGTACAAGACCGCGGTCTCCGGCCTGCAGGACGTCTCGCACGAGACGCACGACATCGCGTTCGTCGGCGTCAACCACCCCGAACACGGCCCCGGCCTGGACCTGTGGGTGGGCGGCGGCCTGTCGACCAACCCGATGCTGGCCCAGCGGCTGGGCGTGTGGGTGCCGCTGGACGAGGTCGCCGACGTCTGGGAGGGCGTGACCCGGCTGTTCCGCGACTACGGCTACCGGCGGCTGCGGGCCAAGGCCCGGCTGAAGTTCCTGGTCAAGGACTGGGGCGTGGAGAAATTTCGTGATGTTCTCGAACAGGAGTACATGAACCGCCGGCTGATCGATGGACCGGCGCCCGCGCCGGTCAAGCACACCATCGACCACGTCGGGGTGCAGCGGATCAAGAACGGGCTCAACGCGGTCGGCGTCGCGCCGATCGTCGGGCGGGTATCGGGCAGCACCCTGTCGGCCGTGGCCGACCTCATGGAGAAGGCCGGCTCCGACCGGGCGCGGTGGACCCCGTTCCAGAAGCTGGTGATCCTCGACGTCGCCGACGACAAGGTCGACGAGCTGGTCGCGGGGCTGGAGGCGCTCGGACTGCCGTCGCGGCCGTCGTCGTGGCGCAAGAACACCATGGCGTGCACGGGAATCGAGTACTGCAAGCTGTCGTTCGCCGAAACCCGGGTGCGGGCACAGACTTTGGTGCCCGAGCTGGAACAGCGCCTGGCCGACGTCGATTCCAGGCTCAACCTGCCGATCAGCGTGCATCTCAACGGGTGCCCGAACTCGTGTGCACGAATTCAGGTCGCCGACATCGGGTTCAAGGGCCAGTGGATCGACGACGGCGAGGGCAACTCGGTCGAGGGTTTCCAGGTGCACCTCGGCGGCGGCCTGGGCGAGCAGAGCGGCTTCGGCCGAAAACTGCGCCAGCATAAGGTCACCAGCGCCGAACTGGGCGACTACATCGACCGGGTGACACGCAAATACCTCGACGGGCGCCAGGACGGGGAGACGTTCGCGTCCTGGGCGCTGCGTGCCGACGAGGACGAATTGCGCTGAGGCCGTAGTGAACACACTGGTACTCACCGCACACGGCAGCCGCGACCCCCGGTCGGGCGCCAATGCCGAGGCCGTGGCCGACCGCCTGGCGATGATGCGGCCCGGCCTCGACGTGCGGCTGGCGTTCCTCGAGCTGAACACGCCGAGCTTCGCCGACGTGCTGGCCGGGTTGCCGGACAGTCGCCGCGCGGTGGTCGCCCCATTACTCCTGGCCAGCGCCTATCACGCGCGTTTGGACATCCCCAAGCAGATCGCCGAGGCCGGCGCCCATGGCATCCGGCAGGCCGACGTGCTCGGCGAGGACGAGCGGCTGGTCGCAGTGCTGCGCGAGCGACTCGTCGAGATCGGGGTTTCCCCGCTGGACGACGATCTCGGGCTCATGGTCGTCGCGATCGGTTCGTCGAACCTCGCTGCCAATGCACGCACCTCCAAGGTGGCGGCCAGGCTGGCTGCCAGTACCCAATGGGCCGGGGCCACAACGGCGTTCGCCACCCGGCCCGAGGCGTCGGTGGCCCGCGCCGCAGACCAGCTCCGCCGTCGGGGCGCGCGCCGGCTGGTCATCGCACCATGGTTCTTGGCGCCGGGCCTCATCACCGACGGGGTGTCAAACTTTGCCCGCGACAACGGCATTCTCATGGCGGCGCCGCTGGGGGCGCACCGGCTGGTGGCCGAGACTGTGCTCGACCGCTACGACGAGGCGCTGGCCGAGGACGCCGCGGCCTGAGCTTTCGACGCCGCCGTGCGGCTGGTGATGTGGCTGAGCAGGTCGCGGATCGCTCCGGCCGGCGGGGTGCGCCCGCCGATCCAAATGGCCCGAAACTTGCGGCGCAGATCCAACTTCGGGATGTGCACGGCGTGCAGGCGGCCGACCGCCAAATCGTCGGCGACGGCCAGCCGGCTCATGGTCGCCGGTCCCGCGCCGGCGAGCACCGCGGCGCGCATCGCCGCCGCCGAGGTCAATTCCAGCACGGGCGCGGCCTGTTCCATGTCCTCGCCGAGCACCCTGCGCAACGCCACTGTCAGCGAATCGCGGATGCCCGAATGCATTTCGCGGGCCACCAGCGGTGTCTGCGCGAGTTCGCGCGCGGTCACCACCCGCCCGCGTCGCGCCCACTTGTGTTCGGGCGCAACGACGATCACCAACTCGTCCCCTCCCACCACACAACTACCTAAACCCTTTGGCGTGCCCGGGTTTTCGACGAATCCAAGGTCGGCGCTGCCGTCGCGGACCGCGGCGATCGCGTGGTCGCTGTTGGTGGCGGTCAGAATCACCTGAGGCGCGGTATCGCCGCGCCGCGCCGCCTCGGCCTGCAGGGACAGCAGCCAGTGCGGCATGAGTTGTTCGGAGATCGTCTGGCTGGCCGCCACCCTGATCCGTCCGCGGCCTTCCTTTCGCAGCGAACCCAGGCCCGCATCGATCTCGCCGGCGACCTCGAGCAGGCGGGTCGCCCAGTCCGCGACGATCAGGCCCGCGGGCGTCAGTTGCGAACCGCGCGTGGTCCGAACGGCCAGGGTGACGCCGATCTGGGCCTCCATGGTGGCAAGCCGCCGGGATATGGCCTGCTGGGTCAGCCCGAGTTCGCGCGCGGCGCGGCCGAGGCTGCCGGTCTCGGCTATCGCCAAAAACGCCTCGAACGCGGCGAGGTCGGGCAACCGAGGGCTCAGCGGCATGGCGGTAGCTCACAATCAAATGGTGTGACACAACTATAGCTTGTGACACCACAACGCCAAGCCTCCCGTCCCGCCCGGAACGATGGGCGACATGACTCGCGCGGCCCAAGAGGTTCAGACCCCCCAGCCCGGGCCCGCCGTTTTGCGGATTACCGATCGCTTCAAACCAAGAGGCCGGTAGCCCCCGCGCGCGCTGTCGCGCTAAATTAGCCAGCCAGACTGTGTTTTGACGGCTCGCAGCCGGCAACCCCGCTGGCCAAAGGAAGGACATCACTCGTGGCCTACGTGATCGCCGAACCCTGTGTCGACATCAAAGACAAAGCATGCATCGAGGAATGCCCCGTCGACTGCATCTACGAGGGCGCCCGGATGCTCTACATCCATCCCGACGAGTGTGTCGACTGCGGTGCCTGCGAGCCGGTTTGCCCGGTCGAGTCCATCTTTTACGAAGACGATCTGCCGGACGAGCACAGCCAATACCTGCAGATCAACGCCGATTTCTTCACCGAGCTCGGCTCGCCCGGCGGCGCCGCGAAGGTCGGGCTGACCGAAAACGACCCGGCCCCGGTCAAGGCACTGGAGAGCAGAGCCGAGGCGTCATAGCCTCCGCGCTAGTCCCAGCCGGAGAGCCCGAAGGTGTCGCTCGGTCTGCGCCCGGAGAGTTTCTGAACCACCCACTGGTTCATCGAGACCTGTTGTTCGGCGGCTTCGACGGCCAGGCGGCTATGCAACTCCGGGGACGTCCTGATCACGATCGTGCCGCTGTAGCTGCGGTCCGCCATGGGCGTCGGCGGCGTTTCGCCGGTGTTCAGCATGATTTCGATGTGGCGGTCGACGGCCGTCTCGACGGCCTCGATCGCCTCTTGCGCGGTCGGCGCTTCGCGGCGCATGAACGGCAATTCGAGACACGAGCCCACGTATTCGCCGTGGTACGGCGACCATGCGACGCGGTAGGTGTAGTGGTTCACGCCGGGGTTGATAGCACGGGTGCTAGCGGATTCGCGAGTCACTTATCCCCAGCGGAGCGGTGACGGCCGCGGAGCGTTGTGCCGCCACACCCGGGGCGTCGGCGCCTCGTCGGGAGCCATGCGGGCCGTCCCGAATCAGCTAGCGCGGGCGCTATCACTTCAGAGAGTCCGCTACCAGTTTCGTAAGGTGGGGAAATGCGGATAGCCCGAATAGTCCACGTCATCCGGCAACTTGGGTCGTTGGGGGTCACCACCGTGACCGCGGCGTCCACCCTCAACGCCTACCGGCCGTTGGCGCGCAGCGGATACGCCTCGCTGTTTTCGTGGATGTTCGGGCTGGTCGTCACCGAATTCCCGCTGCAAACGCTGGTGAGCCAGCTCGGCGGACTGGCGTTGACCGGTCGTCGCCTGACTCGGCCCGTGCGAATAACCGCCTGGATTGTCGCCTGCCTCTCGGCGGTGGGCCTGCTGAACTTCAGCCGCGCAGGGCATCGGGCCAATGTGCCCCTGACCGAGGCGCTGGACAGCGGGCTGGGGACCGACCGGTTCACCGAGTCGGCAAGCCTGTGGAGACGGCCGTCCGGCGGCGGCACCGCCAAGACCCCCGGGGTGCTGCGCATGCTGCGGATCTACCGCGACTACGCCCACGACTCCGACATCAGCTACGGCGAATACGGCAGCGCCAACCACCTGGACATCTGGCGGCGTCCCGACCTCGACCCGGCGGGCAAGGCGCCGGTGCTCTTCCAGGTCCCCGGCGGCGCATGGACGACGGGAAACAAACGCGGACAAGCCCATCCGCTGATGAGCCATCTCGCCGAGCTGGGTTGGATCTGCGTGGCGGTCAACTACCGGCACAGCCCACGCAACACCTGGCCCGACCACATCGTCGACGTCAAGCGCGCCCTCGCCTGGGTCAAGGAGCACATCGCCGAATACGGCGGCGATCCCGACTTCGTCGTCATCACCGGGGGTTCGGCCGGCGGCCACCTGTCGGCGCTGGCCGCGCTGACGCAGAATGACCCGCAGTTTCAGCCGGGATTCGAAGACGCCGACACACGCGTGCAGGCTGCGGTGCCGCTCTACGGCATCTACGACTTCACCCGGTTCGACAAGACGCTGCATCCGATGATGCCGGGGCTGCTGATCAAGTCGATCATCAAGCAGAAGCCGTCGACACACCTGCAGACGTTCGAGTCCGCGTCGCCGGTCAACCACGTGCACGCCGACGCTCCCCCGTTTTTCGTCCTGCACGGAACCAACGACTCGCTGGCCTACGTCGAGCAAGCCCGCACGTTCGTCGAGAAACTTCGGCAAGTCAGCGCGCAGCCGGTGGTGTACGCCGAATTACCGCTCACCCAACACGCTTTCGACATCTTCGGCTCAATCCGCGCCGTCCACACCGCGGTGGCCATCGAGCAATTCCTCGCCGAGATCTACGCCGCGCACCTGCGGGCCGACGTCGTCGCGGCTCCCGAGGTGTCGTAACCGCTAGGGCTTCGGACGCACCCCGGCGGCGCGGTACACGAACACCGGTTCCACCGGAAAGCGCAGCGTCGTCCTGGGTAGGGCTGTCAGCACCTCGTCGGGAATTCGCTTCTTGTAGTTGAGCCTCATCGAGCCGCTGAAGGCCGGGTCGACTCCACGAAGGTCGATGTCGATGCCGAGGCCCTTGTCGGTGATGGTGGCCCGGCCCGGCCCAGAGTCGGTGTCCCACGCGCAGTCGATGGACCGTAGGTTGGCGTCGCCGCGCGCGGGAAAGGTGGCGACGACTCGGGCGGCGCTGAACGCGAACCCGCCCGTATACCGCGAGACGCCACCGGCCGAATACACCCCGGGCACATGGCCATTGAAGTGCCGGACCACCCCCACCCGGCCGGCGCTGAAGATGGTGCCCTCGGCTTCGAGTGCCTCACGCAGCGCCGCGGGCAACTGGCCGATCTGGGACAGATTGCGGAGGAACGCGAACACGTCCGAACCGTAGCCCCGCGTGCGGCCGGTCCGCAGGCTTATTGGACCGTCACGGTCAGCGTGTAGGTGCACGCCGGTTTGGCGTCCTTGTCCACGAAGCTGGTGTACGACGTGCTGACGGTGGTGGTTCCCGGTCTCAGCGCGGCGAACGTCCACTCTTCTTTGCCGGGCGCCCCCAGCGCGTCAGAGGTCGGCTGGACGAACTGGTGGCTGACTTGCTTGACGATCGATGCGTCGCCGATCTTGGTATCGGGCGTCCACCGGTACGGGGTGGTGTAGTTCGAGCCCAACTCCACCACCAGGGTGTTGCCGACGGAGAGGGTGGTGTTCTGGGCGATCTCGCTCTGCGTCAGCACATCCTTCATGGGAACCTGGAGCGTTCTGGTCGATGGCGGGTTTCGGGACGCGAAGTGGCAGCCCACCACCGTCGACAACGTCAGCATGGCGACTGTTACCAGTAGCCTGAGCTTCACCAAATCCCCCTTTGATTTCCGCCCCGGAGCCTAATAGGTCTGATCCAGACCGAAGATAGGCGACGACGCCGCCCTTCAGCGCGTCCGGCAGGATGGGCTGGTGTTTGGCCTCGAACTGATCGTTGCCCTGGTCTCCACCGTCATCGTCGGGACGGTCATCGGCCGGCGCTATCGCGTCGGGCCCCCGGTGTTGCTGATCTTGCTAGGCGTCCTGCTGGGGCTGATCCCCCACTTTGCGCACATCAAGGTGAACGGCGAGATATTGCTGCTGCTGTTTCTGCCGGCGATTCTTTACTGGGAGGGCCTAAACACCAGCTTCCGCGAGATCCGGGCCAACGCACGCATCATCGTGTTCCTCAGCATCGTCCTGGTGATCGCCACCGCGGTCGCGGTGTCCTGGACGGCGCGAGCGCTGGGCATGAATCCGCACGCCGCCGGCGTTTTGGGCGCGGTGCTGTCGCCCACCGACGCGGCCGCGGTGGCTGGTCTCGCGAAGAAGCTGCCACGCCGGTCGCTGACCGTGCTCAAGGCCGAGAGTCTCATCAACGACGGCACCGCCCTGGTGCTGTTCGCCGTCAGCGTCAACGTCGCGATCGGTGGGTCGTCGATCACCCCGCCCGAGGTGACCGCCCGGTTCATCGGCTCCTATCTGGGCGGGATCGCCGCCGGGCTGCTGGTCGGTGGCGCGGTGACGTTGCTGCGCAAGCGAATCGATGCGCCCCAGGAGGAAGGGGCGTTGAGCCTGCTGACGCCGTTCGCCGCCTTCCTGCTGGCGCAATCGATGGACTGCAGCGGCGTGGTCGCGGTGATGGTGTCGGCGCTCGTCCTCGCCTACGCCAGCCCATTGGTGATCCGGGCCCGTTCCCGGCTGCAGTCCTTTGCCTTCTGGGACATCGCGACCTTCCTGCTCAACGGCTCGTTGTGGGTGTTCGTCGGTGTCCAGATCCCGGGAGCGCTGCGCGGCATCGTGGGCGTCGACGGCGGAGTCCGGCACGCCCTGTTCGTGGCGCTGGTGATCACGGGCGTGGTGATCGTGTCTCGCATATTCTGGGGCGAAATCACCACGCTGCTGATCCGGCTCATCGACCGCCGCCAGGCGCAGCGCGAACGCCGGGTCAATTGGCGTCAGCGTTTCGTCACCGCCTGGGCGGGATTCCGTGGCGCCGTGTCGCTGGCGGCGGCGCTGGCCGTGCCGATGACAACCCTGAGCGGCGCACCCTTCCCGGACCGCAGCATGCTGATCTTCATCGTGACCGTCGTCATCCTGGTGACCGTCCTGGTCCAGGGCAGCACGCTGCCCGCGGTGGTTCGGTGGGCGAAGATGCCCCAAGATGTCACCCACGCCGAGGAATTGCATCTGGCTCGTTGTCGGGGAGCCCGGGCCGCCCTCGCCGCGCTGCCCACGGTGGCCGACGAGGTCGGCATCGGCGATGACTTGAGGCGGCGGCTGCAAAAGGAGTACGAGGAAAAGGCGGCGCTGGTGTTGGCCACCGAGGACGGTTCGCCAAACACCCGCATCGTCAAGGGCCGGGAGAAGCTCCGGCGGGTGCGCCTGGGCGTGCTCGAACACAAGCGCCGGGAAATCACCGCGCTGCGCAACCAGAACCTCATCGACGACATCGTGCTGCGCGAGTTGCAGAACGAGATGGATCTGGAGGAAGTGCAGCTGCTCGCCGCCGCTGCCGACGACGACGACGAGGACGAGTAGGGCCCGTCGGTGGCCGATCGTACAGTCGGCCCCATGCTGCACACCGTCGCGATTCGCGGGTATCGCTCGCTGCGCGAGGTCATACTGCCCCTGGGTCGTCTATCGGTGATCACCGGCGCCAACGGCGCCGGCAAATCCTCGCTGTATCGCGCCCTGCGCCTGCTGGCGGACTGCGGCCGCGGCGAGGTCATCGGGTCGCTCGCCCGGGAGGGCGGGCTGCAATCGGTGCTGTGGGCCGGTCCCGAGCAGCCGGCCGGCGCTCGACGCTCCGGGAAGACCGAGGGCACCGTGCGTACCCGGCCCGTGTCACTCGAATTGGGCTTCGCCGCCGATGATTTCGGCTACCTGGTGGATTTGGGTATCCCGCAGTCGGCCGGCAAATCGGTGTTCGCCCGCGATCCGGAGATCAAGCGGGAAGTGTTGTTCGCCGGCCCCGTGCTGCGGCCCAGTACGACGCTGGTGCGCCGGTCCCGAGTGTTCGCCGAGGCCAGCGCGGAGTCCGGCAGCGGTTTCGACGAGCTGTCCCGATCCCTGCCGTCGTATCACAGCGTGCTCGCCGAATACGCCCACCCGCATGCGCTCCCCGAGCTCGCGGCGGTGCGAGAACGGTTGCGCGGCTGGCGGTTCTACGACGGCTTCCGAGTCGACGCGGGAGCGCCCGCGCGGCGCCCGCAGGTGGGCACCCGCACCCCCGTGCTCTCCGACGACGGCAGCGATCTGGCCGCCGCGATCCAGACGATCCTCGAGTCGGGGTTCGAGGACCTCAACCGCGCCGTCGCCGCGGCATTCGACGGCGCCACCCTCTCGGTCGCCATCCACGACGGGCTGTTCGATCTCCAACTGCGCCAGCGCGGCATGCTGCGCGCGTTACGAGCGGCCGAATTATCCGATGGCACACTGCGTTTCCTGCTTTGGGCCGCCGCCCTGCTGAGCCCGCAACCGCCCTCGCTGATGGTGCTCAACGAGCCGGAAACCTCGCTGCACCCTGACCTGGTTGCCCCGCTGGCCTCGCTGATCCGCACCACCGCCGCGAAGACGCAAGTCGTGGTGGTCACTCATTCCCGCTCGCTGCTCGATTTTCTCGACACGACGCCGGTCGCAGACATCGAGGCCATCGCCGAGGGCCAAGCCGTCGAGATCGAGCTTTACAAGGACTGGGGCGAAACGCTTATCAGCGGTCAGAGCTTGTTGACGACGCCCCGGTGGGATTGGGGCACTCGCTAGCCGCGGGGTGCGTTCGCCGCGTCGGGCGCCTTCGCCGTCGCCCCTTCCCCGTCGCCGTCGGCGGGGCCGAGTGTGAAACCTGGGCGTCGAGTGTGAAACCTGGGCGCCGAGTGTGAAACCTGGGCGGGGCCGCCCGGCGTGTCGCCGCCGTGGCTTCACACTCAAAGCCTTGGACGCACACTCAGCCGACGAATTCGGCGCGGCACAGGAAGCGGGCCTGCGTGCCCCGCTACAGCGCTGGTTCGGGCCGCCAACGGGCAGTCAACGTCGCCCGGCTAGCGAAGTTCATACAGAGTTCAGGCACGCGTCGGTTCAGCATTGATGAGTGCACACGAGAACCGCGTGTCCTCACGTTGTGCGTGTCGTACAGGTCGCCAATTTCTATGGCCCCCGCTCCGGCGGCCTTCGCACGGCAATCGACCGGCTGGGCGCGGAATACTGCGCCAGCGGGCACGAAGTCTTCTTGATCGTCCCCGGCCAACGCACCGAACGAGCCGAGCTGTATACCGGCGTCGTGCGAATCACCTTGCCGGCCCGCCTGATTCCCTACACCGGTGGCTACCGAGCGGTGATGCCGGGCCCGGTCAAGGCGCTACTGGCCGCGCTGCGTCCCGACGCGCTGGAGGTGTCGGACCGGCTCACCCTGCGATCGCTGGGGCTTTGGGGCCGCGACTACGGCGCCACGACGGTGATGATCTCCCACGAGCGCTTGGATCGCCTTGTCGGACAGCTACTCCCGCGTCGGGTCGCACAAAAGTTCGCCGACGTGGCCAACGCGCGCACCGCCGCGAACTACGACACCGTCGTGTGCACCACCGGTTTCGCGCGCGAGGAATTCGACCGGATCGGTGCCGAGAACACCGTCACGGTTCCGCTTGGTGTGGACCTGCAGACGTTTCATCCTCGCCGCCACTCCTACCTAGTGCGCGAAAAGTGGGCCGCGCCACCGCAGATGCTGCTGGTCTACTGCGGGCGGCTGTCGGTGGAAAAGCGTGTCGACCGCAGCATCGACGCGCTGGGCGCGCTGCGCCACGCCGGTGTCGACGCGAAGTTGGTGGTCGTGGGCGCGGGCCCATTGCGGCCCAGGCTAGAGCGACAGGCCGCGCGACTACCGATCGACTTCACCGGTTTCATCTCCGACCGCAACACCGTGGCACAGCTGCTCGCGTCGGCCGATGTGACGCTCGCGCCAGGGCCGCATGAGACATTCGGGCTGGCCGCGCTGGAATCGCTGGCGTGCGGAACCCCGGCCGTGGTCTCCCGCACGTCGGCGCTCAACGAGATCATCACCGCGGACAGTGGCGCGTCGGCCGACAACGACCCGGCCGCCATCGCAAAAGCGATCAGTGCCATCGTCAGTCGGCCTGAGTGCCGGCGACGCGTTTCCGCCCGGCGCCGCGCCGAGGACTTCACCTGGCACCGCGCCGCGACCGGCATGCTGGCGTCGTTGGGCGCACCGACATTCAACGACCCGCGCGGCGAGGCCGAACAGACCGATTAACGGTCAGAAGTCCGAGGCCGCCCACGTCCCCGGCGGGTAGGGCGGAACTCGTCCGGCGAAGGCGCCGTCGGTGAGCTTGCACAGGGTGTCGGAGATCGTCCCGGCGTTCGCGATGACCTTCGGCCGGGCGCCCGGTTCGACGTGGGCGATCACCGCGTGCCAAGAGGATCCGATGCCCCCTTGTTCGTACCAGATGAACCAGTCGCTGCCGCGATTGCCGGCGCGAATCAGGCGGCGAAACGGCGCGTTTGGATCGCTGATCGAATCGGTCGAATTGAACGGAGCCCCTATGTCGGCCATGGGCGGCAGGAGTTTGGTGAGCTCCGGCGGCACTTGCGCGAGGTGCCGCACCTCCTGCACGGGGGTCGTCAAGGCGCACTGGGTGTTTGGCATCGCGAACGCTGGGGTCGCCAATGCGACAGCGGATGCGGCGCCCATGAGGATCAAGATGCAAGCCCGGGTCACGACGTGCCGTCCACGCGAGAGGACACGTCCGCCCCGACGACGATGTCGAGCGCGCTGAGAATCCCGGGTTTCGCCGCGCAGACCGCAGGGATCGCGTTCAGCACGCGGGCAGCGGTGGCCGTCGAGCCGGGCAGATCTCCGCCGTTGAGGGCGAAATCGACCTGCACGGGGGGCTCACCGTCGATCGTGATCCGAGTCAGCCGGCGAACGGCGCTACCCGCCGCGATCGCGGGCTGCCAGTCTTCTACCGGCTCGTCGGGCATCGACCAGATCGACGAGAATTGCACGCGCGGTTGCCCGTTCACGATTGCATCGAACCGCATCCGCACGCTGGCGATCGTGCCGGCCGGAATCTCCCCCGCCGCAAAGCTATAGGAACGCTCGGAAACGGCGACATCGCGATACTCAAGGACGTCGTCCACAGTCCACCCGAGCCCCTGCGCTACGAGCCGCAATGGCGGCCCGATATGGCCGATCATCGCCCCCGCGCGGTAAATCTCAGCGTCCTGTTCTGGTGTACGGCCAAACCCCAGCCCCGCGAAGAACCCCGGTACACGGTACGCGCCGCAGGGAATGCGTTCTTGGATAATCACTTTCGTCGGTCGATCGGTCATGCTCGCCGCGTGTACGGCGAGGACGTCGCTGGTAAAGCCCGGCGCAATGCCGGTAGCGAACAATGAGCTATTGCCTCGGCGGCACGCATCTTCGAGCCGCTCACGCGCTGAGTCCTCTAGTGACGGCGGATGAAACAGCGCGAAGAACGAGGGCGTCACGACATTCTTCCGGCTTGCCAGGAACGCGCACAGGTGGTCTACGACTTCGTTGCTGTCACGACCGGAGACCGTGGCGAAATAGGTCACGCAGTCGGCGTCGACCGCGAGAAAGTCCTCTACACTGCCGACCGCCTCGACGCCGACGGCGCTCTGCCCGACCAGGTCGCCCGAATCCCGGCCGACCTTGTCCCGGCTGTGCACTAGGTGCGCGACGAGGTCGAAATGGGGCGACCGCAGGATCTTTCGCAGCGCGATCGACCCGGTATAACCGGTGCCCACATGCGCCACGCGATATTTTTCGCCCACTGCGGCTCCTGTTTGCTCTGCTGCTCACCAGCACACTACGTCACACTTTGCTGGAAGGGGACGCTTTCAACCAGGCGGCTAGGCTCGCTGCAAACCGACGAGGAGGATCAGGTGGGAGCACGCAGTCAGGTATTGATCACCGCCGCCGGGCTGGCGGACATCATCCGGGCCGGCGATCCGGTGACCATCCTGGACGTGCGGTGGAGAGTCGATGCTCCGGACGGGCGGCCGGCCTACCTCGAGGGGCACATTCCGGGCGCCGTGTACGTCTCGCTCGACGACGACCTCAGCGACCAGACGATCTCCGGCAGGGGCCGTCATCCGCTGCCGTCGGGACGCAGTGTGGAGGCCGCCGCGCGTAGCTGGGGAATCCGGCAGGACGCCCTGGTCGTGGTGTACGACGACTGGAATCGCGCGGGTTCGGCACGAGCGTGGTGGGTGTTGACCGCGGCCGGGCTGGACAACGTGCGCATTCTGGACGGCGGCCTGGCCGCGTGGCGATCGGCCGGACACAGCCTCGAGACCGGGCCGGTCAACCCAACGCCCGGGAATGTGACTGTGCCGCACGATGATCTGTATGCCGGAGGGCGGCGCACGCTGACGGCCGAACAAGTCGCCGAAGACACTGTGACGCTGCTTGATGCGCGCGCACCGGAACGCTACCGCGGCGACATCGAACCGCTCGACCCCGTCGCCGGCCACATTCCCGGCGCGAGAAATCTCCCCAGCGGCTCGGTGCTGACGGCCGGCGGCACCTTTTTCGACGACGACTCACTGGCACAACTGTTGTCCGATCGCGGAATCGAGCGTCACGACGCGGTGGCCGCCTACTGCGGCTCGGGCGTCACCGCCACGGTCACCATCGCCGCGCTCGCCGCGGTGGGCCGGGAGGCCGCGCTGTATCCGGGATCGTGGTCGGAGTGGAGCTCAAATCCCGACCATCCGGTGGAACGCGGCGCCGGGTAGCGGTCAGCAGCCGGTCCAACTCTGCAGGAAAGCCGCGGTTACCCGGGCGGCGTTCTTCGCCGCGATCCGCATGTAGCAGAAGAACTGGAACGGAAAACCCGGCAGCTGCAGCGGATCGCCGGGCCCGTCGGTAATGGCCCGGATGCCAAGGAACGGGACACCATGCGTGTCGACCACGGCCTGCGCGGCCGCGGTCTCCATGTCCGTCGCGTCGAAGGCCGGGTCTGCCGCCGATACGATATTCAGGTTGCTGATCAGGGCGCGTCTCAGCCAGGGGCCCGTCGCCCGAAAGAAGTTGCCGGAATACAGCAATGAATGACCGGGCGTGCTGCGGGGCTGGCAGCCGAAAACGCTGCCGCCGTGCGGGATGCACGGGAACGCCACCCCTTTGTTGTTGTCCCAGCTGCACCCGTCGCCGCCGGCGAAAACCTGCGGCCGGTGCCGCAGTTTGATGAGCCCGGCAGCGTTGTCCAAAGTGACGGACAGTCTGGCTGCCGTGGCCAGCATTCCGGGGTCAACCGAATGAAATGTCTTGCCGCCGTCTGATGTCCACCGCGCCGGTACCGCCACATCCGCGATGCTGGTGCGGCCGCCCCCTCCGGCGACGCCCGAAAACACCACTGCACCAATCGTAATGGCGGACCCACCAGCGAAGCGGACGAAGGCGGTCTCGGTGGTGTCGGTGGCGTTCGTCAGGCCGATGCCGGTCATCGCCACGATCACCTTCTTGCCGCTTATCGATCCAAGGTAAAAGCGCCGACGGTCGGCGACGACCACCGGATCGGGATCGAGCGTGGTGTGCGACAGCACCGCGTCGGCTTCACCCGGAAAGGCGGACAACACCAGCGTGCGCCGTTCGCCGCGATCCGCGCCACCACCCACCGACACAGTAAACGCCACGACGCGGATGACGCGGAAGGGCTCACGCCGCTTTGCCGATTCCGGCCCTCTACGTCTGGCCAGCGGTTAGTCTCAGCGGCGTCGCCGCGAAGCCGGGAGCACGGCACACACAGGAATCTGGGCTCGGGAGCCGAAGATGACATTTGTTTCATGCAACATGATGATGAGCCGTGACATGATGCGCGACCCTGGGCGGCCGGCGGTCGCCGAACTAATCCACGCGTGGCTCGAACTATGCCTGCCCGCAAACTGACTGCGTCATGACCGGCCGGCTCGACGGCAAGGTCGCGATCATCACCGGCGCCAGCAGCGGCCTGGGACCGGTGCTGGGGTCGCTGTTCGTCCGAGAAGGCGCCAAGGTGTTGCTGGCCGCGCGGCGTACAGAGCTGGTCCAGGCTGCTGCGCAGGCGGCCGGTCCCGGCGCCATCGCGATGCGCGCCGATGTGACCGATGAAAACGACGTCGCCGCCATGGTGGGGCACGCGGTCGACGAGTTCGGCCACGTCGACATCTTGTGCAACAACGCCGCCGCACCCGGACAGGACCACTGGATCTGGGAGCAGACGCTGGACAACTGGAACGCCACCATCGCCATCGACGTCACGGCCGCGATGTTGTGCACCCGCGAGGTTCTCAACCGGTCGATGCTGCAGCGCCGCCGCGGCGTCATCCTGAACTTCTCCTCCACAGCCAGCTACGCGGGGATGGTCCGCAAAACGCACTACGTCACCGCCAAGGCGTCACTGCGCGCGTTCACCAAGGCCGTCGCGATCGAGGTCGGCCCGCACGGCATCCGGTGCAATTGCATCGTGCCGGGGGCCATCGACACCGAACTGTGGCGCAAATGGGTGCAACGCACCGCGGACGAGCAGGGCGTGGACGCCGAAACCATCCGTGCCAGGCAGCTCAAAGGCGTTGCGTTGCAGGATATCTCCTCGCCCGAGGACGTCGCCAACCTCGCGTTATTCCTCGCCAGCGACGAAAGCCGCACCATCACAGGCCAATCGATTCCCGTCGACGCCGGAGGGTACATGCAGGGATGAGCGGACCCGCCAAACTGTCGGTGGCGACCCCGGTGGTGACGATGTTTCCAGGCAGCAGCGGTGAGTGGGAAAAGACGGCGACCATCGAGGATCTGGCGCGCATCGCCGAGGCCGCAGACCGGCTCGGCTACCACCACCTGACCTGCAGCGAACACATCGCGCTGCCCGCGGCCGGGCGGGCCCGCCGCGGTACCCGCTATTGGGATCCGCTTGCCACCTTCGGCTACCTGGCCGCCCGCACCCAACGAATTCGGTTGGCCACCAACGTGCTGGTGCTCGGCTATCACCATCCGCTCGAAATCGCCAAGCGCTACGGCACCCTGGACCAGATCAGCGGCGGCAGGCTGATTCTTGGGGTCGGCGTCGGGAGCCTCGAAGAAGAATTTGAGCTCATCGGCGCGCCCTTCGACGACCGTGGCCCCCGCGCGGACGACGCGCTGCGGGCCCTGCGCGCCTCGCTGTCGGTCGACGAACCGGCCTACGATGGCGAGTTCTATTCGTTCGGCGGGATGGTCGTCGATCCCTGCGCGGTCCAGGAGCACGTACCCATCTGGATCGGCGGGCGCACGCTGCGATCCCTGCGCCGCGCCGCAACGCTGGCCGACGGCTGGGCCCCCTTCAACGTGAGCCTGCAGCAGGTCCGGGATTGGCTGGGCCGCTTTGACTTTCATTCCGGATTCGATATCGTCTTATCCGCTCCCGCATTGCTCGACCCGATCGGCAAGCCGGAGAAGACCCGCGACCTGTTGGACGAGACCATCGCGGCTGGCGCGACCATCGTCAACGCAGCCTTCCGCCACACCTCGTTGCAGCACTACCTGGAGAGCCTGCAGGCCCTCGCCGAACTCCATCCCACGACCGGTGGCTCGGCGTGACGCGGGTCAGGGCAGGAATATTCAGCCTCACCGCCGCAGCACCCGAGGACGACGGCAGTTATCTGCGTTGGCACCTGCTGGACCACATGCCCGAGCAATATCAGCTGCCCGGCATCGTGCATGGGTTGCGGTGGATCGCCGATGGCGATTACCCCAACCACCGCCTGGCCGCAGACGGACCGCTCGGTGAGATCGGCAACGCGGTGCACTACCTGGTCGGCGATCCCGTCGAGCAGACCTTCGACGACTTCGTCACGCTCGGCCGCACCTTGCGCGAGAACGGTCGCTTTCCGGTGGTGCGACCGTCGCTGCAGGTGGCCGGCCTGCGCCTGCTGCAGTGGCATTCGTCGCCGCACGCGTTGGTGTCCCCCGAGGTGGTGCCGTTTCGGCCGCATCGCGGCGTCGTGCTGATCGTCGAGGAACCCGCCGAGGGCCGGCCGGACGACTGGCTGCAGTGGCTGCATGCCGAGCACTACCCGGCCCTGCTCGCGAGGCCGGGCACGGCCGGCGCCTGGACCTTCGGTTCCAGCGCCGGGTGGGGCCACCTGCCCCGCGGCTGGCGGACCGATCACCAGTACATCACCGTGGTCTACCTCGACGAGGATCCGCTGACCATCGTCGGTGCGCTGGCGCCCGTCATCGAAGAGCGTTGGCGTTCAACGGCGGTGCATCCAATATTCGCCGGCCCGCTGCGCAGCATGGTCAGCTGGGAAGCCTGGCCGTAGGCCGCGACCGCTGCCTATGAGGCGCAGCAGGTGCGCTCCGTTTGGTCGGCGGGCCCGAAGGTCTCGGAGTCGGCCTTCACCGTGTAGATTTCCCACCGTTCACCGCTCGGGCCACTGACCCACACCTTGTCCTGCGTGGCGAAGCAACACGTTGTGTCGGTCTCTTCGTCGGTCAGCAGCCCGCAGCTGGCGAGCCGTTGGGATTCGCTATACACGCTGTCGCTGGAACCAACCTCGACGCCGAGGTGGTTCAGCGTGCCGCCGTGGCCGGGGTTCTCCAGCAACACCAATTTCAGCGGTGGCTCGGCGACGGCGAAATTGGCATAACCGGGTTTGACCTTGGCCGGGTCGACTCCGAAAAGTTTGGTGTAGAACGTGATTGCCTCGTCGAGATTGTCGACGTTGAGGGCCAGTTGAACACGTGACATGATTACCTTCCTTTCGCCGGCCATTCGGGAATCTCAGCAACGAATCTCGGTCGCAGGGCCAGCGAGACATAGACGAGGGCGACCAAGACAGGGACTTCGATGAGCGGTCCGACCACACCGGCCAGAGCCTGGCCCGACGCAGCGCCGTAGGTGGCGATCGCCACCGCGATCGCGAGTTCAAAGTTGTTGCCGGCGGCGGTGAATGCCAGCGTGGTGGTGCGGGCGTATCCCAATCGCAGCAAGACTCCAAGCGCATATCCCCCGGCCCACATGATCGCGAAGTACGCCAGCAGCGGCAACGCGATCCGCGCTACATCCCCCGGCCGGGACGTGATTTGTCGTCCTTGCAGCGCGAAGAGGATGACGATGGTGAACAACAACCCATACAGTGCCCACGGAGCGATCCGGGGCAGGAAGCGACTCTCATACCAGTTGCTGCCTTTTGCGCGTTCACCGAGACGTCGCGACAGGTATCCGGCCAGCAGTGGCACACCCAGGAAGATAAGTACGGATTTCGCTATCTGCCAAGCGGATACGTCGATATCAGTTGTGCTCAGCCCCAGCCAGCCCGGCAGCACCGACAGATAGAACCAGCCCAGGGCGGCGAACATGACGACCTGGAAGATCGAGTTCAGCGCGACCAGAACCGCGGCGGCCTCGCGGTCGCCGCTCGCGAGGTCGTTCCAGATGATGACCATGGCGATGCAGCGCGCCAAACCCACGATGATCAGCCCGGTACGGTATTCCGGCAGATCCGGCAGCATCAGCCAGGCCAGAGCGAACATCACGGCGGGTCCGATCAGCCAGTTCAGCGCCGCCGAGGCCATCATGAGCCTGCGGTCAGCGGTGACGCCTTCGAGCTTGTCGTAGCGCACCTTGGCCAGCACCGGGTACATCATCACCAGCAGGCCTATTGCGATGGGCAACGAGATACCGTCGACTGCAACGGCGCCGACGGCCCGGCCCAGGCCGGGGACGAGCCGGCCGAGCAACAGCCCCGCGACCATGGCGATCGCGATCCATCCCGGCAGGAACCGATCCAATGTCGACAGCCGGGCGCCCATCGCCGTGCCGGTCGAGCTCATATCCCGCATTCCGCGGCCGACCGTACGTCGACGCTCAACACCGACGAAAGCTGTTGCAATGCAGCGGGAACCACCCAGTAGTACACCCAGGTGCCGCGCCGTTCGCAGTCCAAAAGCCCCGCCGACCGTAGCGTCTTGAGGTGATGGGAGATCGTCGGCTGCGATACGTCGAATGTCTGGGAGATCTCGCAGACGCAGGCCTGGCCACCGGGGTGGCTGGCGACCAGGCTCAACAATCGCAGCCGCACGGGATCGCTCAGCGCTTTGAACATCGCGGCCAGCTCCGCGGCCTGCGGCTCGGCCAACGCCGCCGTCCCCAACGCGGGGCAACAGCCCGATTGATTTGACATTCATCTATATAAACACATATCGAATCAAAACGCCACAGTGGAGTTTCTCCAGTACCCCGGTTCTAGTCAGGCGGGGGAACCGAAGCCGTCCTATAGTCCTCGTGACGTCCTAGTCCAAGGGAGTGCCATGACCAATGCCGACAATCGGCGCAGCCAGCGGTCGGTCGTTCGCGCGGCCGCTGCGCTCGGCCTGGCGGCGTTGGCGGCCGGCCTGCCGGCCTGTTCCGGCAAGGAGGATCACCGAGCCACCGCAACGAGTTCGGGTCCGCCGTTGGCAAGCACAACGGTAATGATCGATGGAAACAGGCACACGATCATCGCCGCGGTGGACTGCACGCGATCGGCGGCGCAGCCGAGCGCGTCGCCCCCGGAATCCGGTGACCTCACCACCCGGATCAGCGTGCACGACGATGCCGCATCGGTGTCGCTGGCCATCTCCGATGAGCAGCCGCCCAGCGTCGACGGCTTCGCCATTTCGCTCAAGCTGGACGACGGCCGATACCAATTGCCTTACCCGGGAACCAAATCACCCACCCAGGTCCAAGCAACCAAGGTCGGCAAGGGCTATACGGTTACCGGAACGGGCCAGGCGACCGTGCCCGGCCAAAGCGGTTTGCGGGACGTGACCTTCGGGATCCACGTGACGTGCCCGTAGGTTTGCCCCGAGCCCGAGCGCCCGTGGATGGCAAGTCACTTCTCGGTGCCGGCGCGACGGTCACTGAGCGATGTACTTGACGTCCAAATACTCATCGATGCCCTCTAGACCCCCTTCCCGCCCGTATCCGGATTCTTTGACTCCGCCGAACGGTGCGGCGGCATCGGAGATGACCCCGCGGTTCACCCCGATCATCCCCACCTTCAGCGCGCGACTGACCCGTGCGATCCGCCGCACATCGCGGCTGAAAACGTAAGCCGCGAGCCCGTATTCCGTATCGTTCGCCGCCGCGATCGCCTCATCCTCGTCTACAAAGGAGACCACTGGGGCAACCGGGCCGAAAATCTCCTCGCGTAGCAGACGGGCGTTACTCGATACCGTGTCCAACACCGTTGGCTCGTAGTAGTACCCCGTGCAGGCCGGCGCCTTGCCGCCAGCCCTGATGCGCGCGCCACGAGCCGTGGCGTCATCGACGAGCGCGGCGACCGCAGTGACCTGCCGCGCACTGATCAACGGGCCGATGTCCGTCGAGGGTGCGGTTCCCGGCCCGAGCCGCAGCGACGACACGCAGCTCACCAGTCGATCGACGAACTCCTCGACCACTTGCTGCGCGACGTAGAAGCGATTCGCGGCGGTACAGGCCTGCCCTCCATTGCGGAACTTCGCGGCGACGGCTTCCTGCACTGCGGTGTCGAGATCCGCGTCCTCGAAGACCAGAAGCGGAGCGTTGCCGCCAAGCTCCATCGACGTCCGCAGCAGGCGGTTGGCCGACAACTTGACCAAGTGCTTGCCCACCGGTGTGGAACCGGTAAACGTCAGCTTCCGCAATCGCGGATCCCGGATCAGGGGTTCGGACAACGCTGCGGCCGACGACGTGGGCAAGATCGACAACACCCCCTCGGGAAGTCCCGCGTCGGCGAAGACCTGACCGAGTAACTGCATCGTCAGAGGGGTTTCCGGGGCGGGCTTGACGATGATGGTGCAGCCCGCCGCCAGCGCCGGTGCGATCTTGCGAGTGCCCATCGCCAGTGGAAAGTTCCACGGCGTGATCGCCAGCACCGGTCCCACCGGTTCCTTGGTCACGACGATCTGGCCCGGTCCGGCGACCGCGGCTGCCGTGCGCCCTCCGATCCTGACCGCTTCCTCGGCGAACCAGCGTAAGAACTCCGCGCCGTAGACGACCTCCTTGCGGCTCTCCGCGAGGGGCTTGCCCATTTCGAGCGTCATCACGGCGGCGAACTGTTCCGCGCGACTGATCACCGATTCGAAGACTCGCCAGATGATTTCGCTGCGCTGCCGGGCCGGGGTCGCCGCCCACATCGGCTGAACCCTACTGGCGACGTCTAACGCGCGCATCGCGTCGGTCGGGCCTGCATCGGCTACTCGGGCCAGCAGTGCGCCGGTAGCGGGATCGACGACGTCAAACCGACGAGCGCTGCAGGGTTCCGCCTGTCGGTTGCCGATCCACAGATTTGTGGGGACCGAGTCGATCACTTCCGCAGCGTTGCTCGGCGGTACGAGACCGGTCACCCCCGCGGTCATGCCTTACCGCCATCGGTATTGATGACCACCCCGGTGAGCACGCGGGACTTGCACGTATCCGCCAAGTACACGTAGGCGCAGGCGTGGTCGGACGGGGTGGGCAGGACCCCCAGAAGGGTGTTCGCCCGTATGCGTTCGTCGCGGCCGTCGACGGTGCCGGCGGTCTCCGTCTGTCCGAGCGCCCGCAATCCCCCGAAGTTTGTACCGGTCGTGCCGCCTGGCGCTACACCATTGACGCGGACCTCCGGGGCGAGGTCCCGAGCCAGATGCGAGACCAGCCCGCGCAGGGCCCATTTCGCGCTTCCGTACAGGACACCACCGCCGACGGGATGAAAGGCCGACTCGGACAGCGTCAGCGTGACCGAGCCACGCCGGCGCCGCAGATGCGGGTAGGCGATACTTACCGCCAGCAAGGCGCTGAGAACGTTTGCCCGCCAGGACTCTTCGGCAGCGACTGCCAATTCGGACAAGCTCATGTCTCGCAGCGATGCGTAAAAGTCGAACACGCCGACGCAGCAGGTCACATTGTCCAGCCCGCCGAAGCCGCTCACCGCGGTGTCGACCGCCTCGGTCAGCGTTGCCGCATCGGTAGCGTCGCCGACCATGAGCCGTACGGCGCTGCCATGATCACGACGTACCCGCGCGGCCGCCTCTGTGGAGCGCTCGATGATCGTGATCCGGGCACCCTCTGCGACATACGCGTCGACGACGCCGCGGCCGATGCCGGAGCCCCCGCCACACACCAGCATCGACGCCCCGGACAATCCACCGGTCACTGAACTGACCTCTTCCTTTCCGCCTCCGCCACAGCAGCATTGGCCAGGCCGTCGGAGCGCGTGGCCGCGCTCCGACGGCGCCACGTGATCCACTAAAGGTGCCCGGCCTACTTCTCGACGGTGTGCGTGACACCGAACCTGTCGCCAACCTCCTTGATCACCTGCTGGTAGCGTCCGATGTGTTCCTTGGTGTCCCGGACGTGCACCTCCGGCACCAAGTCCTCGGTGTAGGGTGGCCGGCACTTGCCGACATGGATATAGCCCGCTTCGTTCACGCGTATCTTCTCCAAGGGAACGTTGTACTTCGAGAACTCCATGAAGTCCTGGCCGACCAGAAACGGCTCGTGCGCCCAGCGCAGCCGCTCGTTCAGCCACCGAGCATCGTCGATCCTGCCCTCCCGCAGGGCGTCGCGCAGGGCCAAGACCGGCGCCGGACCGCACGCGGTCGTCGACGACCACGCCATGCCCACCAGATCCTCGCCGTACATCTCCCATGCGGGTAGCCAATCGGTTTCGATCGGCATCAAAGGAAAGCACGTACCGGTGTGGGCCATGTCGTTGTGGTAGCGAAAACCCGTCGATGCCCCACCGGCGTACTTCACCGCGACAACCTGGGGCAGTTCCACCAGCGTGCGGTACACAACCCGTGGGATCACACCGCCGAAGGCAGCGGTGTTGTCGTAGACGACGATCGCCAGTTCTGGAACCGCCTCGGCCACATCGCGATAAAAGCGTTCCATGACCGGAGCGACCATGCTCCCCCACATCGGCCGCCCCAGGAGAGTGCCGGTGATGCCAAGATCGGCCAGGTACTTCATCCGGGCCACCGTGTCACGGGTGTTCAGCGTTGTCGTCCCGATGAACACCGGAAAGTCCGGGTTGACCGCGTTGACGGTCTCGGCAACGCAGCCGGCGAAACTCTTCCATTCGTCCAAAGTCAGTGTGGCGCATTCGCCGAGGGTGCCGTTGAGCGCGATGGCGTCCACACCGTCTTCGATCAGAATGCGGATCATCCGCTCGGTCTCGGCCAGGTCGACGGTGTCGGTGGCATCGACACGTTCGGCACCGGGAAGCGCCGGTGTCGGCGGATACGCCATGACTCCGCGCATCTCGCGTCCGGTCACTTTTGGCAGCTTGTTCATTCTTTCTGCGCTCCTTCTTTCATTGCTACAGTCGGGCGGCGGCGATCGCCGTCCCGGTCAGCCATGCCGAAACTGGTTGATAAGTAAGTGTTTCGAACGCCGCCCCCGCGGCGCCGGCGGCGACGAGCCAGGTGCGCACCTCGTGCGCCCCGTTGCCCGCCGCTTCGATCTGGGCCTGGCTGTAATCGATCAGGCGATGACGATCGCCGCTTTCCATCCGGTCGAGAAAATCACGGTCGAACCGCTCATTCACCCGGCCGGATTCGGCCATGCCGACCCAGTGCGACAGCCCGCCCGTCCCCAGGACGACGACCCGCTCGGCGATGCTCTGCGCCTCCACCGCGGCCCTGATCATGGTTCCGAAGTCATAGCAACGTCCCATCGTGGGGCACGGCGGGTTGACACCGTTGACGATCACCGGCACCAACGGCAGCCGTGACTGTGGGTCGATGTACTCCAGTGGCACGCAGAAGTTTTCGTCGAATTCGAGCTCTCCGCCGACCATCGCGGGGTCGAAGTCCGACTCCAGCGCGAATCGATAGAGGTGCTCGCCCAGAGCCGGGCAACCGCGGTATTGCCGTTGTTCGACCCGCAAGAACGCGGCCATCTCCGGGGTCACCGGGCCGAGGTAGGACTCAGCAGTGGCGATCGCGAACGCCGGCAGGTTACTGAGGAAGAAATTGGTGAAATGTTCGACGGACACAGCGATCACCGCATCGGGATCGAGCTGTTCCACCCGCCGTCGCACTTCGGCGAAGGCATCCTGGACGGCCGCGCGCTCGCTTGGTTGTGCCCGGTCGGGAAAACCCGTGAGGCCCGGGGCATGCGAGGCGGTGAATGCACCGACAATTTTTCCCATCTGATGCTTCCTCAGCCGATCTCTCCACGTATGCGGCCGTAATATTCGGCCCGATCGACGCCAATCTGCAGCGCGCAGAAGTAGAGCAGATATGGATTGACGCCACCGTCGTACAGGGCTTTCAGATCCAGGGAAGCCATGGCAACGCGTTCCTCTCCGTCGATGTGGTATTCGTCGAGAACGCCATTCGGATCAGCCCTGAACCTTTCGGCGAGGGTGGGATTCTTCCGCACATCCCACAACAATCTCTGAAGCGCGTACACCTGCTCTCGGTCTTCCTTCCGGCGCCGTGGTCCCAGTCGAAACGGTACGCAGGCGCACCGGGTTTCGCGTCACCCTTTGGGGTGAAACCGCTTGTGGACGCCCCCTACTCGGCGATCACGTCGTTCCATGGGGTCCGCCTGGCGATCGCGGCACGGTAGCGCGCTAGTTTTCGCGGCTCATTCACACACAGCGCGCCGCGGATCAGCCCACCGGCTCCGAAGAGGACAACCATCGATGTGTCGTTGTCTTGCCGCATGTGAATATGTTCAGCGCCGTCGGTGCGTCCGGCAAAACGGATCTTGGCATCGAACTGGTCGGACCAGAAGTAGGGAATCGACGCAAGGGGACCCGCGTGTCCGAGTAACGTGCGGGCTGCTTTTCGGCCCTGCTCGACCGCGTTGCTCCACTGTTCGACGCGCATCTGTTCGCCGAATAACGGGTTGTACCAACGCGCGATATCGCCGGCGGCGACGACACCGGGAGCACTCGTGCGCAGTTGCGAATCACAGACCACGCCATCGGACACAGCGACGCCACTACCCCGTAGCCAGTCCGTCGCGGGCGTCGCGCCCACTCCCGCCAAGACCACATCGGCGGCAAGCACCGTTCCGTCCCGCAAGTGCAGCTTGTAGCCGCATCCGTTGGTCTCGACCTGCGTGATCATGTTTTCGCAGTACATAGTTACGCCATGACTCTCATGCCGACGCTTGAACCAGTGACCCGCCTCGCTACCCAGCACCCGGGTCAACGGAGTTGGTGCCGCTTCGACCACTGATACGTCCATTCCGAGCGCGGACGCGGTCGCGGCGACCTCGAGTCCGATGAACCCCGCACCGATCACCGCGAGGTGGCTGCCCGCGTCAAATTGCGTATGCAGCGCTGTCGCATCGTCGAGGGTGCGCACCGTGTAAGCGTGTGCGTCGCTATCGAAGAGGGGAAACCGGCGCGCACGCGACCCCGTGGCCAGAATCAGCCCGTCGTAGTCGAGGTGCGCACCGCCGGCCAGTTGCACCCTGCGGCGGCGCGCGTCCAGGCCCACGGCGGGTCGGCCAAGACGTAGATCGACGTTGTGCGATGCATACCAGGCTGGTTGCTTGAGCAACAGTTTGTCGACGTCGGGACCAAGGCGCAAAGCGTCTTTCGACAGAGGCGGGCGGTCATACGGGAGATGGCGTTCGGCCCCGACAAGCGTGATCCGGTCTTGGTATCCGTTCTCGCGGAGGCTTTCGATCGCGTGCACTGCGGCCAGCGAAGCGCCCACGATGACGACCTGGCGCACCAGCTAGCCGTTCTCGACGGTGATGGCGCGGGCGGGGCAGGCGCGGGCCGCGTCCGCAGCACGCGCCCGCTGCTCTTCCGGCGGATCGTCCGTGAACAGTACGGCCTTTCCGGAGACGTCGTCGAGGTCGAACAGTTCGGGCGCTTCCATCATGCAGCAGGCATAGCCCTGGCACGCCGTCAGATCGATTCGCACCTTCAAGCCCATCTGTGTTTATCTCCTCCCAGCAACAAGTTTCGGGGTTAACGCGGCAGGGATTGCCTGCGCATCCTCGAGGTGCCGCAGCTCCGGCTCGATGGTTGCGAGCCGTGCCGCCCGCGGCGTATTACGGCTGCGCAGGGCGGTCACCTCGCCGCCGCACACCACGGCACTGATGCCCGGGATATCGCCGATCGCCAGTGCTCCCCGCGCGTCGGGTGCGGTAGAACCCCACGGCGCGTCCATGATGACGAAATCGGCGGCGGCCCCTTCGTAGATCAACCCAGCTTCCAACCCCCAGACGCGAGCGTTGTTGCCAGTCGCCATTGCCCACACCCGAGCGGGATCCATCCCCGACAGCGAGGACAGCTCGGCGATTGTTTTGATCACTCCCAAGGGCATCACGCCAGTGCCGGTGGGCGTGTCGGAACCGATGACGACGCGGCGCAGCTGTCCGCAGTCTTCGGCCTTGCGCAGGATGCGAACCGCCGACTTCAAGTTGCCGGCCTGCACCAGCTGCAGCGCCATCGCGGTCTGCTCGATGACCTGGTCGACCCCAGATTCCGCCAGGGCGGTGGGCCCGCCGTTGATGTGCCCGCACACGTCGGGCCGCAGGGTCATCAGGTGCTCCGGCGATATCGGTTTGCTGCCGGGGATGCTCGCCCCGCCCGAATGACACATCACGGTGATCCCATGCTGTTGCGCCCACCGGACTTGATCCGCACCATCGGCCGGGTCAGCGTAGGCGCCAAAGCCGAATTTGGCCAGATGAATTCCCGCGCGCTGCAGCTCGGCGAAATCCTCCTCCTGAAGCGTCGGTTCCAACACCACCGCGCCCGCGTGAACGGTCATTCCCCCTGGCCGGAAATTGTCGAAGCACTCCTTCGCCGCGATCGCCAACGCCTTTACACCCAACGCGGTGTGTGGCCGCCCCTGCGCATGGATTTCGCCGGGAGAGATGACCCGGGTGATTCCCCCGTGGACGTAGCTGGCCAAAAAGTCGACCGTCTTCTGTCGGGGCGTGTAGTCACCGAGCACTACGTGACAGTGCGAGTCGATCAGCCCGGGCGCGACCGTGCTGCCCTGTGCATCGAGAACTGAATCCGCACTGTCGATTTCGTCGATCACGTCGGCGTGGTGACCGACCGCGATAATTACGCCCTCGCGGCAGACGACGCTGTCTGCGTCAGCGAGAACGGGCTCGTCCAGATCACCGGAGAGAACGGCGCCGGCGCCGGTGATGGCGAGGGTGCTCACACCGATGCCTTTTCCCGCGCCTGTTCCCGGGCCTCCTCGACTGTCATCCCACCGACCCGCGCGTTGATGCGGCCGCGGTTGGCGACAGCGGCGATCACCACCAGTTCGTCGGGATGGGGGGCATCGGGAAGGTGTACCGCGACCGCGTCGTAGTGGCTGCGCACCCAAATCTCGTCTTTGTAAGCCAGCGGAATGTCGATCACTACCCCTGGCGCACCGACCTTGGTGACCGAGGTGATCCACGCATTGCCGCCACCCACGGCGTCGCGCAACGCGTTGCCGAAGATCGTCGTCAACGCCGCGTTGATGTGTTCCTGCTCTCCGTCGACGCCGACCAACCCGCCCTTGCCGTAGCTTTCGACCGGCTCACCCAGTAGCCGCGCCGCCTCGACTCCGAGCCATGTCCCCAGCTGCTGGGATGCCTCGACAAGCGAAGACAGGTCTTCGACGAATCCTTGCCCGGCGAATGGATTTTTGACGATCGCACACACGGCCACCTTGCGTAACGGCGCGCCATCAGAGCGCCCTGCAACGAGCCGGGTCTCGTCGACCACAGCAAAGGATTTACGAACGATCAGCCCGGGTCGTTGTTCCACCGGTCGCCTCCAAGTCTCATTTCGGTCGTTAACTCGTATGCGAGCGTATGGAGCGCAGGACATCGATTTCTTGCCCCAACTGGGTAAATTCGAGGGCTTCGCGCCACCCGACGACGCCCTGGGGTCAGACTGGGCGTGAGTTGTTTCATGCCCAACGTCTAATGTGAGGGTTGACACAACCATGGGCCTGATTCGGCTCACCGTCCCTGGCAACGCGTCGACGTCAGAAGGTGCAGAACCATGCAGTCGATAGACCTCGAAAGCTCAGACATTCGCGGCTCCTACGCGAGCGCGTTGCAAGCGGCCCTCACCCTCGACGAGGTAACCGCAGCCTTCATGACAGTGGCCGACGCCCTGATTGGCTCCGATGCCTTCGGTGTCTATCGGTTCAGCTCGAGTGTCTACGAGGTGGCGTCGTGCCACGCGTCGACTTCGTCGCACTTTCTGGACGCGTACGAACGCTTCGGTCGTGCGGACGACCCCGTGTTGAACTTCGCCGTCAACCGCAAAACGCCGATCGATTCGTCGCGGCTTAGTTCTCCCTCGATGTGGGAAAGCTCGGCTGCCCGCGCGGTATTGGCGATCGAAGGCTACTGCCACTCGCTGGAGGCACCGGTGATCGTCGGGGGCAACGTTTTCGGAACCATCAACTTCGCCCGTCGCACGGATCGGTCGGAATTCACCGAGGATGACCTGATCCTGGCCCAGTTCGCTTCCGAACAACTCGGCCTTGCGGCCGAACGAGCGCTGCGGTTCGAAGGTATCGGCCGCAAGGCAAACGTTCTGGAAGACGCTTTCGACCGCATGCCCCAAGCTGTCTTCATCACCGACCTGGAATCGCGGATTCTCTTTCAAAACCGCGCCGCGAGCACCCTGATCTCTTCGCGACAGTCATCGACGGGCCAATCGGTCTCCGATGCGATCGCGGATGCGATGCGCGTCTTCCGTACCGAAGACAAGCGTGTTCACACCCGCAGCGTGAAGAGCTCGGCCGGCCAAGATCTCATCACGAAGTCGTTCCGTCTGCCCGACTCCCAAAACGCCGCAATGACGTTGGCCTACCAGGCCGACCGTGAAGCGGCGAAAACCCTGCCCGTCTGGAATGTCTTGTCGCGCCGCGAACAGGAGATCGCCGAACTGGTCGCGCGGGGACTGACTACCAAGCAGATCGCCGGGCAGGCTTTCGTCAGCGAGAACACGGTGAAGCAGCATCTCAAGCGGATCTTCGCCAAGGCCGACGTCCACAATCGCGCGGAGCTTGTCCAGTTGATTTGGTCACACGGAGACAAACCAGAACGATAAGGCTTTTGCCACCTCGGAATCCGCCGGCAAAGGTACCCGTTCGGGGTTCGCGGCGGCCGTCTGCGCACTTTTAGATTGGTGACGTAGGCCGAGGCCGGCATCCGCATCGCGAGAGGCTGCACGATATTCAACCGGGTTCGCCGCGCCCGCAGGTCGACGACTCGTATCGATGCAAGAGAAAGAGGGCCACATGACCACCAGCGGTTCAGCCGTGTCGAACCAGGACGCGCTTTCGCTCATCGAACTGTTTCCGCAAGACGAGGATTGGTCGATACAGACCATGCGTCTGCTGGCCCAGGTGTCGGTTGGAGGTGCCGACCTTTTCGAGTGTAGCCGTACCGCGGCGCGCATCGGCACCAAAACCACCGACACGGAAATCTGGTACCGCGAATGGCACAAGACAGCCAATGACGTTGCTGCCCAAGGGGAAGAGGCGTTGGCGCGGGGCGAGCGGATGACCGCTCGTCGCGCCTTCTTCCGATCGTGCAGCTACCATCGTCACTCCGAGTTCTTCCTTAGCTCCGATGATCCGCGCCGCACTCAGGCATACACCGACGGCCGCAACAACTTTCGGCGCGCAGCCGAATTGACGGGTGGATTGATCGAGCGGATCGAAGTGCCCTTCGAAGGCCAGACGATGGAGGGGTACATTGTGCGTCCGGACGGGTCCGGGGCCGCTCGGCCAACGGTGCTCTTTCTAGGAGGCGCCGACTCATGGGCGGAAGAGCTGTATTTCCTCGGCGGCTCGGAGTTCCCCGCCCGCGGGATGAACGTTGTCATGGTCGACACCCCCGGCCGCGGCAGCTCACTGCGATTCAAGCAAATGTACAGCCGCCCAGACTATGAGGTGCCCGTGCAGGCTGTCCTCGATCACCTCGAACATCGTGGCGACGTCGATTCCGAGCGCTTTGGTTTGGCCGGAGTCAGTTTCGGCGGTTACTACGCCCCGCGTGCGGCGGCCTTCGAGCCCCGGATCAAAGCGGTGGCCGCGTGGTGTGGCACATGGAGCATCCTCACCGATTTTTACGAGTTCTATCCCGCGCTGCAAGATCAGCTGCAATGGCTGAGCGGATCGAAGGATGACGCCGAGGCCCGCCGCAAATTGGCCGCGTTCACCCTCGAAGGTGTCGCGGACCGAATCACCGTTCCCGTCTACGTCATGCACGGCACTCGTGACATCATCATGGACGTCGCCGGCGCCCGGAGGTTCGTCGACGCGCTAACCACGAGGGATGTCACCGTCGACATCTATGACGAGGCCGGCTCACTGCACTGCAGCTATGACTATCTTGTGGTCGCCGCCTCGCGCCTGGCCGACTGGTTCGTCCACCGTCTCATCGAATGAGCTTGCCGTCGCGGCGGGCAAAGACACCGGAGGCCGCCTGATCCCTCGGTTTGACGACGATCTGGTCGAGGTTGACGTGTGCTGGGCGGCTGGCGACGAACCCGATGACTTGCGCGACGTCTCGTGCGAGCAGTGGCTCGATGTCCTCGTATACGCCGGCGGCACGCTGCTCGTCACCACCGAAGCGAACCATCGAGAATTCGGTCTTCACCCGGCCCGGCGCGATCTCGGTCAAACGCACGGGCAGGCCGAGCAACTCGCCACGTAACGTGCGGTGCAGCGCGGCCTGGGCGTGCTTGGCGGACGTGTAACCCGATCCGTTATCGTAAACGCTCAGCGCCGCAACGGATGTGACAGTCACGATCAGTCCGTCGCCGGAGCCGACCAGCTTGGGCAGCAGAGCTTTGGTAAGACGCAAGGTGCCCAACACGTTGGTTTCCCACATCCATCGCCAATCGTCGAGGTTCGCGTCGGCCACGGAAGCCAAACCTTTCGCGCCGCCCGCGTTGTTCACCAACACATCGACTCGTTCGACCGCGTCGGCGAATTCTCGGACGGAGTCCTCTGACGTCACATCCAACGGCAGTGCGGTCGCATCTATGCGCTTAGCCAATCGACGCAGCCGGTCAATCCGTCGAGCACCGACGTAGACGTGAAATCCCCGCTCTGCCAACTCTTCAGCGGTGGCTTCGCCGATGCCCGAGCTGGCGCCTGTGACCACCGCCACCCGTTGCGCAATCTTCGAGGTATCCGTCATATCGGTCAGATCTCCCCACAGTTGGGAGTCGTGGGTACTCCGTTGAATCGGCCCGCGACCCACTGCATCCCACGCTCGCCGTCGACGAAATACGTCAGTAAATCGTTGATTGCCAGCTTGTTGAAGATCGGGGGTTCTTCGTTGGTCCAGAATTGAACGTCGGCGCCCTTGGCGCACCAGTCCAACGCCGTTTGGTGGGCGGCGCCCCACGGTATCAACGGGTCGTATCGATTGATATCGATGAAGACCGGCGCTTTCGGACTCAACGTGCCTACCCGCTGCGCGGCGAAGACGGTTTTGAGTGGATCGGACTCGAGCATCTGCTGATAGTCGGTGTTGAAGTAGGGCTGAGAATGCCGGAATTCGTATCGGATGACGGTTTGGCCAAAACACTCCAGCCGGGTCTGGTCAACAAGTTGCGCCCCCCTGGGCGTGAGGGTCTCCATCAGGCCGGGCCTGAGTTCGGGATAGGCGGCGAGAACGCCGTTGACCAGGTAACCCAGTCCGCCCTCGAGCAATCCGCCGTCGGCAAATGCTGGGATGAGGACGGGGTCAGTGGCCGGCGCACCGGCCCATGCCCCGACGACATGCAGCTCCGGAGCGTAGCTTGGGGCCAGCTCCACAGCTGAAGCTGACGCACCGCCGCCCTGTCCATATCCCCAAAAAGCCACCGGGCCATCTGGATTCAGTGAGGTGTCCGGCAGACGCATCGCGGCTCGTGCCGCATCGATCAGCGCATAGCCCTGGGGAAGCCGCATGAACGCCGGGGACGGGAGACCGGTGCCCACCCCGTCGTAGTCGGTGACCACGATGGCGAATCCGCGCGCCACCATGGTCGCGATGAACCCCTCCTCGTACCACATGGTGATGTCCGTGCCGCCGCCATAATGGATGCCCTGATTGGCAAGCCGGGACGGCGCACACTGGTCACCCAGACCGGGCAGGTTTGGCCCGTAGGCGATAAGGGGGCGCGGCCCAGTGCCGGGCCACGGATTGTCGGGTTCGTAGTAGGTACCGGTGACCGCGATCGGTACGCCACGATTATCGGTGCTGCGGTACATGATTCGCGTTCCGCGCGCCACATATGCGCCGAGCTGACCGGATGGCTCCAGCACCAACCGCGACGGCTCGGACCGAATCAGATCGCCCGGCACGCCGTCGGGCAACGGATCGG
This sequence comes from Mycobacterium sp. E2479, assembly GCF_001667925.1. Classification (GTDB taxonomy): domain Bacteria; phylum Actinomycetota; class Actinomycetes; order Mycobacteriales; family Mycobacteriaceae; genus Mycobacterium. The sequence goes on from NZ_LZJR01000128.1 coordinate 50,158, forward strand.
GAATCGTGTAAAACTCGGTGTACTGGCTCTCATCGGCGTGAGCCGTGGCGGGTGCGGCTATCAGGCACAGTAGCGCGGCCAGCACGACCGCAACGACAGCACACCGCTTGGTCACGCCCAGTCCAATTGACGTTAGCATTGGACTACACCACTTTATTGTGCGTCGCGGACGGTAAATTGTCATCGCAACTTGGGCATGCATGTGATTCCGGTCTCCTTTGAGCGGCATATGTGATTCAGGCCAAATCTTATTGGTCCAGACGACTCCATTTGTCACCCAGTTACGTACATTTATTAATGCATCGTTGCCCGGCGCGCGATTGCCGCGGTACGGAGAAAATTAGCGATGCCGCAAGAGGATGTTCGAGGATGCGCGGCCCGATCCCGCTGGTGCGCAATGTAAATCGACCGGACCCCTTATGCCGGGACACCCGGTATGGTCCAGCCTGCTGACGGCTGATTTACGATTACGGCGCTATTCTTTGTGCCGGTCTGAGTCGTTATTTTAATTGCCCGGGACGGCCGCCGCGAGTATTGATGTGAGCACGTCGGAATCAACTGCCGTCAATGCCTCCAAAACGACAGGATCGACAAATGCCTCGGTTCCTCTGCGTAGTGACTTAATGTGCAGCCGCGACCCATTGCCCCGAACGGCCGCCCGGACGACGACTTCTGCAAATTCATTCGTTAGGCGGAGGCTGTGCGAGTCACAATCTTCATGATGCTGGGTCATAACGCCGGCCTCACCTAGAAGAACATCGAAAGGTTGTGTGTGGACAGAGTGCTCTGGTCCAAAGCGACCCAGCGATGCGCGATCTTCCAGCCGGCATCCGCGCGCCGCACCCGATCGACCCGCTGGGCGGAGATGATGTTGAAATCCGTGACATCCCCCCGGCTGCGGTAGATCAATTCATTGGACCGTGCGATCAACTCCCCCGACTCCGGCGTCGTCTCGGTGATGACGTTGGTGATGAAGTGGCGCACTCGTGATGGCGGCTGCTCAGCCCAGGCGTATTCGGTGCTCAGCCGGTTTACTCGGATGGCGAGCGTCTGGCGCGTGTCGTCAAACGACTTCGAGTGCGACTCCCAGGCAGCGCCGTCCTCCCGGTTCAACCGCACCGGCATCACATAGCGGGCGTCCTCGGCGAAGAGCTCAATCCATTCGCCAAAACGCCGCTCGTCGAGCAGTCGCGCCTCGCGATAAAGGAATTGCTCTATCTCGTAGTGCGTCTCCATCGGGATGATTGCGCCCAGAGAATCCGCGGGTGCGGTCGTCATTTGCCCCGTTCCTCATCGCCGGACAGATACGCGGCCCACGTGGACCAAAGGTTCCGGAAGTTCGAATCATTCATGTATGGCTGGTACGCGCACCCCGGACCGGGGAAGCCCGCAACGGGCTGTTGATCGAGGCCCATGACGTACGGGAAGTCGAGCTCACGCACGACAGACCCCCTGAGCTGCCGGGTGATGTTGGTCCAGTTCTCCATGTCGTCCTGCTCGAACATTCCACCGGGACCGAAGGCCAAGGTATAGGCGCGGTAGACCTCCTGTTTGTACTCATCGGAGGCGGCCTTGGGCACCAGGCACCACGACGACATCTGCATTCGGCCAGCCGACAACGGTCGCACGTGGCGCAGGGTGGTGAACCGAACACCCGGTTCACCCGGGACCAGGCTGAACGGCTGACTCAAAAACGACAGGTTCGGGAACACGATCCCGACCGCCGTGCGCACCGGCGCGAAAACCTCGATTTGGTCGGCTGTGAGACGCCGCTCGAGGCAATCGACGATCTCGGGCGGGTATGCGAAAAATGGTGGAGTTCCCGGGGTTTCACCCAGCCCGATCCCGTGGCCCTTGCCCGGGATGTGAACGCTGTGACCAATGCTGTGTGTGCTTCCCGACGAGGCGAAATAGCCCAGGTGGAAACCGAACTGGTGGGTGACGGGGGTATGGTAACCGTCGCCAGAGCCATTCTCGGTGTACAACTTCCAGTCGCAGTTCGACTCCCAGATGTCTGGCGGCCCGTAGACCTCCACGCCGGTCTCGCTCGTCTTCAAGAAGTAATCTAGATAAAACTGGTAACCACCCAAGAAGTCTTCCAATGGTTCGACGTCGGGGTTGAGCGACCCGAAAATGAGGCCCTCGTAGCTGTCATTCCGGACCGGGACCAAACCCCAGTTCCGTTTGTCCAGGTTACCGCCGAAGGCTTGCCTGTGATACGGGACAGCGACCAGTTCGCCGCTGTTCTTGTACACCCAACCGTGGTAAGAGCAGCGAAAATGTGACGAATTGCCCAGGTCCGATTTGCACATTTGGTTTCCGCGATGCCGGCAAAGGTTGAGGTGCACGTGGATCCGCCGGTGCTCGTCGCGCGCGACGAGCACCGAGTTGTCGGCGATGGTGCGAACGACGTAGTCGCCAGGTTCGGGAATCTCGCTTTCGTGGGCGACGAAGTTCCAAGTGCGCCCGAACAGCCGCTCGACCTCCAACTGATATATCTCGGGATCGTTGAAGATTTTTGCCGGCACGATGCCGTCCGAGACGCCCGCGCGCAGTTTTTCGACGAGTTGCATCGCCCCGCGATCGGCGAAGGTGGTCAAAGTCCTTCTCCTAATCATTGATTCGCCGAATGACTCTTCGATTAATGAGCCACCGACTCGGCTTCATTATGGCTCCGCAAGTCGCCCCGGCGCTGGGCCCGAACGGGTACATTGCGAGCCCGCCACATGGCCACGGCTGGCGTTTGCGTCTTGCCCCGCCACCGATCAACTCAACAGGGTCCGGCTGCGGTCTGGGACTAGGACCAACGCACGGTCTGACGGTCGTTGATTACCGCGAAAAGTACCCCTTAGGGTGCTGATCGCCCTTGTTGCCCGGATTTACGCTGCTCGACACATTCGCAATACGGCGAAAGTGACATCGCCGATGAATCGCCCCGGGGTGTACGCGGACTCCCGGAAATCAACCGTTCGTCTGCAGAGGCCTTGCGTTCCACCAGAAAGGTGTAAGGATGACGATTCAGACCGACGAGTACGACGTCGACGGCATTCGTGTGTTGCGCACGGCGCCACTACAATTTGCTCGCACCGCTTCATTACTTCTCGTACACGGTGGATGCCACGGTGCATGGTGCTGGGACAAATACCTGCCGTACTTCGCATCAAAGGGTTGGGACTGTCACGCACTCAATTGGCGGGGGCGCGGGGGCTCAGCGCAGCTGGCCGAGACGGAAGCGATATCACGGCCGCTGGAGCATGTTGCAGAGGACATCGCTACTGTAGCGGAAACCTTCGCCGTTCCGCCGGTAGTAGTTGCGCACAGCATGGGGGGACTCGTCACCCTCAAGTTCGCCGAAACCAACGTGTATTCGGGCTTAGTGCTGATAACTCCCGTCCTACCCGGCGAAGTCTCGCCCGCGCCGATCGACCTCGTGGTCGATCCTCGGGAGCTTTGGGGACCACCGCCTTTGGACCTCGCCAAACATCTGTTCTTCACCGCCGCAAGCGAAGACGACGCGCGCCGCTATCACAGCATGCTGGTGTCGGAGTCGGCCCGGGCTGTCGAGCAAGCCGTCACCGGCAAGCGGGTAAGCATCGACCCGGTGAAGATCTCCGGACCGGTTCTGGTGGTCGCGGCGGAAAAGGACGTCTTGTGCCCGCCAGAAGAGGTTAAGCGTCTCGCCAACTTGCTTGGCGCGGATTACCGCTACGCCTCCGGCTTGGGCCATGGCGTTATGATGGCCCAAGACTGGAAGCACATCGCGCAGGCCATTCACCAATGGCTCACCACACATGTCGTCGGGTTGGACGTCGTAAGCAGTGCTTCGATTCGCCCCGACCCGTCGCTACTGACTAACGATGCCCGCTCGCTCGAGGCGATAACCTCGGTAGCAGACCATCTCTGAGGCCTCTCGAAGAGATTCCAACATAGACAGTGGTTGTCTGCCACGACCACCTCTGCGATGCTGACAGCTTGGATATCTTTGACCAGTGGCAAGACGGCGGCACCGAGCTTCGTTGGCGCTCGACGACCGCCGCTAACGATGGCCGAGAGGTCGCCGTGTTCAGTCGCCGGTGCGGCACTGCCGGCGCGCCCGCATTGGTGTTGGTGCACGGCTTTCCGACCAGCAGCATCGACTATTTCGCGCTGGCAGGCGAACTGAGCGCTGACTTCGACATCTATCTGCTGGACTTCCCGGGCTACGGGCTCTCCGACAAACCACGCGCGCCCTATGTGTACTCGCTGTACGACGACGCGCGCCTGCTCGTCTACGCGATCACTCAGGAATGGGGACTTACCGATTACCGGATGCTCACCCACGACCGCGGGAGCAGCGTCGGCATGATCGCGGTGGGCATGCTGGCCGCACACGATCCGCCGGCGGTACCCGTCGACTTGATCTTGACCAACGCCAACATCTATCTGCCGCTGTCCAACCTCACGGCCTTTCAGATCGCGCTACTCGACCCAACGACGGCGCGGGCCACCGCGGCGGCCACGACGCCGGAGATGCTGGCAGCCGGCATGGGCGCGAGCACGTTCATGCCGCGGCGGACGCTGGAAGACCCGGAGATCGCCGCATTGGCCAAATGCTTTGCCTATAACGACGGAATCCGCGTGCTGCCCGACACCATCCAATATCTCCACGAGCGTGCCGGCGACGAAACCGGTTGGCTGGAAATGCTTTCCACTAGTGACGTCAACACGACGGTGGTGTGGGGCCTCCACGACAACATCGCACCGTTGCGAGTCCCCAACCGCGTCTGGCAGACGTACCTGAAGAAGAAGCCGGGCCGCAACCGCTACTGGGTGCTCCCCAGCGCCGACCACTATCTGCAGTGCGACGCACCCGGGCAATTAGCCCAGATCGTGCGGCTCACCGCCCAGGGTGAGGATATTGCGTTGCAGACGTTGGGGAATCAGCCCGACGGCGCGGTGTTGGTGGATCAAAGCGACGCCTAGCCCCGCCGAGCCTGAAACTAACTTCACGCTCGGCTAAAAGGGCCGGCCCCTGCCTAACGGGTGACGACGGGCAAGCGGGCCCACCCACGCACGCTCGCGGTATGCGCCCGTTGGGCGTTCGCATAGTCGACTTCCCAGTCCGGCCAACGCTTCAGCACCTCTTCGAAGGCCACCCGCGCTTCAAGCCGGGCCAGCGCCGAACCCAAGCAGAAATGCAGGCCCTGCCCAAAGCTGAGATGGCTTCCCCGACGGTGGATGTCGTAGCGATCCGCATCCGGGAAGTGGCTTTCGTCGCGGTTGGCCGAGGCGTTCAGCAGCAGCATGAACGACCCCTCGGGAACCTTGCGACCATAGTGCTCGGCGTCTCGCGCGACGTAGCGGGCCTGCACCGGTGATGGCGGCTCGTAGCGCAGCGTCTCCTCGATCGCGCCGGGGATCAGCGACGGGTCCGCGACCAGTTCGCGGCGTTGATCGGGGTGATCGGACAACAGTTGACCCATGAAACCGATCAGCCGAGCGGTGGTCTCGTTGCCGGCACCGGCGATCATCGCGGTGTAGGCGAGCACCTCGGTCCGCGACAGCGGCCGCCGCGTGCCGTCCGGCTCATCGATTTCGGCCCGCAAGAGTTCGGTCATGAGGTCGTCGGATGGATGATTGGCCCGCCACTCGATATATTCGGCAAACAGGGCAATAGAATTCGCGAAGACATTCGCATCGACCGCGGCGGGGTCGCTCTCCCTGGACAAGGCGATGTTGGCGACGCTGCGGTCGCGGATCTTTTCTTGGTCCGCCTCTGGAATGCCCAGGAGGTAACCGATGGTCCGCATCGGCATCATCGCGCCGAGGTCCGCGATGAAATCGAAGCCACTCCCGCCGACCAGCGGGTCGAGCTCGCGGACACAGAACCCCCGCACCAGATCCTCCACAGCGAGCATGCGCCTGGGCGTGAAGACACGGGACAGCAGTTTGCGGTGCAGGTCGTGCAGCGGAGGATCCTCGAACAGCAGGATGCCCGGGGGCACTTCGATGTTCGCGAACAAGATGTCGGCGGTCGTGCCTCGGCCGGAACGATACGTTTCCCAGTTCGGCAGTTCGCGCACCACGTCGTCGTATCGACTGAGCGCGTAGAAGTTGTACTTCTCGTTGTAGTACAGCGGTGCTTCTTCGCGCATCCGCTTCCATACCGGATACGGGTCCAAGTCGATCTCGACGTCGAACGGGTCGTAATACAACTCGATGGTGTCTGTCATTTCCAATTCCTCTGGTAAAGAACGGCTCAGCCGTTCCGGTGCAGGAAGCCGTGCAGGATTGCCTGGATGAGTTCGTCGACGATGGTCTCCCGCGACGGCGGCTCGGTGCCGAAGTATGCGGACCGCAACGCCGCCATGCCGGCGATCATCGCCACCGTCGAGTGGGCGGGCAGGTCGGGGTGGTCCGACCGCAGCCCCCGCAGGTGCATCCCCTCGGCGCTGATCTGTCCGAGCGAGGTGATGGCCTGCCTGATCTCGGCGATGCCGGCGTCGCCCTTTTCCTCCTCGCTCAGCGTTTCCGACGTCATCAGGGTCAATAGCAGGCCCTGGTTTTGGACGAACACGTCGTAGAGCTGCCCGACGAATCGCCGTGCCAGCTCTTCCTCGTCCGTCTCCTCCGGGACGACCGACTGCCAGGTCCGGCGGAACTCCTCGACGAAGTCGGTGAACGGCAGTACGAGCGCCTCGCGGAACAGCGCGGCCTTGGAACCGAAGTGGCGAAACAACAAGTGCTCGGTGACGCCTGCGGCCTGCGCGATTTCGCGCGTCGTCGTGCTGCGGTAGTCCTGTCGCGCGAAGCGCGCCCGGGCGGTATCGAGCAACAACTTGCGTGGCGCACCCCGAGGCCGGCGAACGGAGGCCGGCGCCTCCGCCATGCTGCGCTTGGTGGTAGACGGCCGCTGGGCCACGTCGTTGTCTCCTCACCGATGGTTGACTGCCCTTAGGATAGTGTGCACTATCTAACGAGTCGAGCTCGGATTCGAAAGGGGTGCGACCGTGGGCGCCGTCATCATGCTTGGCACGTTGTTCGGACTGCTCGTGCTGATATTCGGTCTGGTCCTGCGTTTTGACCCGCAAGCACGCCGGACTCAAGAAGAGAACCAATGAGCTCGCAGATGACACCGGTGATGCAGGCGGCCAGTGACTTCGCGCTCATCGGTGGCACCGGGTTCACCGCCCTGGGGATCTACCTCAGCGTTCGGCAGCACCGCCTGCACCCGCTCCTGCTGCTGTGCATCTCGGCGATCTCCTTCTCCTGGATCGAGGCGCCCTACGACTGGGCGATGTACGCGCAATTCCCGACCGCCATCCCGCGCATGCCGTCGTGGTGGCCGCTGAACATGACGTGGGGCGGGTTGCCGTTGTTCGTTCCCGTCGGCTACATCTCGTATTTCGTGCTGCCGGCCGTGACGGGCACGGCGCTCGGCCGATGGTTGAGCGCACGCTTCGGTTGGCGAAGGCCCCAAACGCTTTTGGTGGTCGGCCTCATCGTCGGCTTCTGCTGGGCGCTGTTCTTCAACGGATTCCTGGGCGCCAAGCTCGGAGTGTTCTACTACGGCCGGGTGATTCCCGGGCTGGCGATCCGCGAGGGAACACTGCACCAGTACCCGCTCTACGATTCGCTCGCGATGGCCATCCAGATGATGGTCTTCACCTACCTGCTGGGTCGCACCGACGCACAAGGACGCAATGTCATCGAGATGTGGGCCGACAACCGGTCGAAGAGCCGTGCGGGCGCGTCGATCCTGTCCGTCGTCGCGGTGATCGTCGTCGGAAACGTCCTCTACGGCGCGGTTTTCGCGCCCCACCTGGCCACGAAGCTGGGCGGCTGGGTGACCACGGCACCGCCGGGCGAACTGTTCCCCGGCGTACCGAACCAGCCGAAGTAGTGGCCGGCAAAACTCGGCGAGGAGTAGCGCTCAGCCGAGAGCCTCGGGCAGCACAATCTCGCCGACGCGCCTGAGGTAGGGCCATGCGATGTCGGGTGGTAGCCCGCCGCACAGCGGCGACAGGTTGAGCACCTGGCCGGCTTTGACGCGCGAGATCGCTTCGGGGACAGAGATAATCACGTGCGACGTCCCGGTCTCACGCAGTTCGTCGACGGTGTTGACGTGGCTGAAGCCCGCCGTGGTCTCGTCCCCGGGGTTCCACGCGGCGTAGCTGCGCACGTCGTGCAGCAGATGCTCGCCGACCTCCTTCCACGCCTGATCCACGTCGTCGGCGACGAACACGACCGAGGCGGTATTGCGGTCGGGAAACATCGTCGGCCCGGGCGTATGGCCGTGCTCGCGACACGCCTCTTCGTAGGCCTTTTGCATGCCCGGTGCGTTGGCGTTGCCCAGCATGCCCAGCCCGTACCTGCCGGCCCGGCGGGCCGCGGCGACCGTCCCCCCACCCCACATCAGGCCTGGGCCGCCGGGGGTCAGCGGGCGCGGTGTCACGGTGATCCGCCGTCCGTCTTCGACAACGGTCTCTCCGGCGAGCAGCCGCCGTAACAGCGCGAGCTTCTCGTCGCAGAGCCGGCCACGCTTCTTGATCGGCACGCCGAAGTGCTCGAACTCCTCGGGCCGGTAGCCCAGGGCCAGGATGTAGGAGGCGCGCCCGTCGCTGATGATGTCGAGCACCGCCATGTCCTCGGCGAGTCGCACGGTTTCGTAGAAGGGAAGGATCAGGATCAGACTCAGCGCCAGCCGCTGCGTGCGTGCGGCCACCGCCGAGGCCAACAAAAACGGCGACGGCAGGTATCCGTCCTCGGACCCGTGGTGTTCACACAGGACGGCGGCCAGCCCACCGTGTTCTTCGGCCCACGAAGACATTTCGGGCGCCGCGGCGTACAGCTCGGCTGGGGACGCTGCCCATTCGGGATCGCGCATGTCGAAGCGCAATGTGTACACAGGCAAACTCCTAGCCGACCTAATCTTTGCGACGTACGTTACACCTTTAGTCGAATGCGTAAAGCGGCAGCGTGGTCGGGATGTCCAGCGAGCTCAGCAGGCCCGGGGGCGCGTCGACGGCGAGACGCCCGCCTCTGAACGACAAACACGGTCCCGAATGTCGCTCGAAGGCGGACAAAACGCTGGTTAGCCCGCACAGCTGCAGACCAACCTAAAATTTGTTCGTTAAGATAGTGTCTGCTTTCTTAAATCCTTGACCGCGCGGATGGGCGGCTGTAGTTTCCAAGTCGGATGCTGGGCTAAAACCCGCCGGTTACGTAAGGGCAACGGCCGACCCGGCTTTCGTCGTGCGCGCGCACGCGCCTGAGGAGGAACAAGATGACGGCTCATCGTGTGGTGGTGTGGGCGACGGGTGGCATTGGCTCGATCGCCATCCGCGCTATTTCGCGGCGCCCCAATCTGGAGCTGGTCGGCGTGTGGGTGCACTCGGACGACAAGATCGGCAAGGACGCGGGCGAACTGGCCGGCGGTGAGCCGATCGGTCTGAAAGCGACCAACGACGCCGACGCGCTGGTCTCGCTCAAACCCGACTGCGTCATCTATGCGGCCAGCGGTCCGGAGCGGGACGCGCTGGCCATCCCGGATTACGTCAAACTGCTCGAAGCCGGGGTCAACGTCGTGACCACCAGCACCACGCGATTGGTCAACCCGCACGCCTACGAGCCCGCCCAGTGGCGCGACCAGCTGGTCGCCGCCGCCAAGCAGGGCCAGGTGTCGCTGTACGCGTCGGGGATCGAGCCGGGATTCGCCGCCGACTATCTGCCGCTGGTGCTGTCCACGCAATCGTCGTCGATCGACAAAATCCACTCTTTCGAGATCGGCCTGTACGACGACTACGGGGTTCCCGACATCATGAGTGACGCGCTGGGCTTCGGCCGCCCGCTCGACTACCAGCCCTGGATCGGCTTTCCCGGTGCCATCGCCGGCGAATGGCAGGGCCAGATCCGCTTGATCGCCGACGCGTTGGGGGTCGAAGTCCAGGAAGTCCGCGAAGGTTTCGACCGCGCCGTCATTAACCGGACGCTGGAGGTCGCGATGGGCACCGTCGAGGCAGGAACCTGCGGCGCGCTGCGGATGCAGGCGATCGGCGTGGTCGACGGTCGGGAAGCCATCGTCATCGAGCACGTCACTCGGCTCGCGCACGACGTCGCCCCCGACTGGCCCACCGGGATCGGCGACCTGTCCTACCGCGTCCTGATTTCCGGCGATCCGGACATCGACTGCACCATGGCCGCGACCCTGAAGGATCCCGCCAAGGCCGGCATCGGCGGGATGACCTCCGGGGCGGGCGCCATGGTCGCCACCGCAATGCGCGTCGTCAACGCCGTGCCGTACGTCGTTGCCGCGCAGCCGGGATTGCTGAGTTCGGTGGACCTTCCGTTGACGATCCCGCAAAACGCGTTTGTCGGGGGGTAGGTCGCGCCGGTTAGTCTGCGGGCGTGACGGTTAATCCGCTCGAGGAATTGAGGCTGCAGCAGCTCCGGCTTCGCACCAGCATGAAATGGCGCGCGCACCCCGCCGATGTCCTGCCACTGTGGGTCGCCGAGATGGATGTCAACCTGGCGCCGACGGTGGCCGAAGCGCTGCGTAAGGCCATTGACAACGGCGATACCGGATATCCCTACGGAACCGCGCTGGCCGAAGCCGTCAGCCACTTCGCGGCGCAACACTGGCAGTGGCATGACCTGGACGTCAGCCGCACTGCGCTGGTCCCCGACGTCATGCTCGGTATCGTCGAGGTGTTGCGCCTGCTCACCGATCGCGGTGACGCCGTCGTCGTCAACCCGCCGGTCTATGCGCCGTTCTACGCATTTGTGTCCCACGACGGCCGGCGCGTCATCGAGGCACCGCTTGCGGAAGGCCGAATTGATCTGAACGCCTTGGAGAATGCCTTCGTTCGGGCTCGCGCGGAAGGCAAAAAGGACACAAAGGTCGCCTATCTGTTGTGCAATCCGCACAACCCGACCGGATCGGTCCACACCGCCGACGAACTGCGTGCGGTCGCCGAGCTCGCCCGGCGATTCGGCGTGCGGGTGGTGTCCGACGAGATCCACGCCCCCGTCATCCTGCCGGGATCGCGGTTCACCCCCTTTCTCGCCGTCCCGGGGGCGGAGAACGCCTTCGCCGTGACCTCGGGGTCGAAGGCCTGGAATCTGTCCGGCTTGAAGGCGGCGCTGGCCATCGCCGGACCGGAGGCCACGGCTGACCTGGACCGGATGCCGGAGGAGGTCAGTCACGGACCCAGTCACCTCGGCGTCATCGCGCACGCGGAGGCGTTTCGCAGCGGCGGCGACTGGCTGGACGCGACCCTGCAGGGCCTGGGCGAGAACCGGACGTTGCTTGGTGAGTTGGTCGCCGCGCACCTTCCCGGCGTGAAATATCTATGGCCGCAAGGCACTTACCTGGCGTGGCTTGATTGCCGGGAGCTCGGTTTCGACGAAGAAGTCACCAATGGTCTTGCGGTGGTTGCCGATCTGTCGGGGCCGGCCCGCTGGTTTCTTGATCACGCGCGAGTGGCGCTGAGCTCCGGTCACGTGTTCGGCACCGGCGGATCCGGACACGTGCGCTTGAACTTCGCCACGTCGCAGGCCATTCTCACCGAGGCGGTGTCGCGAATGGGCCGGGCCCTGGCCGCCGCGCGATAATGAATAAACTTCCGGCACAATTGTTTTCGGCTATGCGGAGATCTCCTCGGCTCCCCGGCCCAAGTTGCGGAACCCTTGGGCGGGCTCCTTCATGCCGAGTGTGAAGGGCAGGGTGTCGAACTCGAACTTCGTCGTCGCGCCCAGCCGGCGGAAAAGGCTGCGCCGCGGCGGCGCGACGGGAACCTGCAACGCCGCAAGGTCGATGTAGTGTGTCGACGTTTCTCCGATTCCCTCGAAAACGTGCACCAACGGCATGCAGAGCTCGCGCATCGGTTGATCGAGGCATGCCGCGACGGGATCGGTCATCAGTACGTACTCGGCAACCGGCACCATGTTTTTCAGCATCCGGTGCACCAAAATGACATCGAAGCCGGCCAGCTCGACGTGGCGCTTCACCTTCTGATCCGCCACCTCGCCCACGTGTACGACGAACTTGAGCGACAACTTCTCGAGCTGTTCGCAACTCGCACACTCGCAGGCGATGTCATTTTTCATCTGCTCGCGCCGCTGCAGGAACGACGCGCGCATCCGTGACAGGCGCTCGCACACCACTACTTTGGCGTCGCTGTCCGGAGCCCAGAAGAACGCGGCGTCGCCCTCGAGCTTGGCCAGCTTCAAACCCTTGCCCGCGTTGATCACCGATTCCAACAAGCCGGCAACCGTAAGTTGGGCATGGGCGAGGTGCGTCCGGTTCCACTGCATGTAATGCGTGTACCCGCCGATGTCGGCTATGAGCAGAACCGCGCGCCGAATTGCCATGAAAAAACGAGTCTAATCTGCCTTGGTGCCCGACTCAATGAATCTGCCACTAGACGAATGAGCGTCGGCGCGAGAGGCTTACAGAGGTGCCGGTTCACTTCAGGAGCTGATATGCATGTGCTGCGAACCCCGGACTCCCGATTCGAGAACTTGGAGGACTACCCGTTCGTTGGGCACTACCTTGACGTAACCGCAAGCGACACCCGGCCGCTTCGCATGCACTACCTGGACGAGGGCACGATCGAAGGGCCGCCGATCGTTCTGCTGCATGGCGAGCCGACGTGGAGCTACCTCTACCGGACGATGATCCCGCCCCTGACCGACGCCGGGAACCGCGTGCTCGCGCCCGACCTGATCGGTTTCGGCCGCTCGGATAAGCCCAGCCGGGTCGAGGATTACACCTACCAACGCCACGTGGAGTGGGTGATCTCGTGGTTCGAGCATCTGAACCTCAGGGATGTCACGCTGTTTGTGCAGGACTGGGGATCGCTGATCGGCCTGCGCATCGCCGCCGAGCAGTCCGACCGGGTCGCGCGGCTGGTGGTGGCCAACGGTTTCCTGCCCACGGCGCAGCGGCGCACCCCGCCCGCCTTCTACGCCTGGCGTGCGTTCGCTCGCTACTCCCCCGTCCTGCCCGCCGGCCGCATCGTCAGCGTCGGCACCGTTCGCCGAGTGCCGTCGAAAGTGCGGGCCGGCTACGACGCACCCTTCCCCGATAAGACGTATCAAGCCGGGGCGCGCGCGTTCCCCCAGTTGGTGCCCACCTCACCCGCCGACCCGGCGATCCCGGCCAACAGGAAGGCATGGGATGCCCTCGGCCGCTGGGAAAAGCCGTTCCTGGCCATCTTCGGAGCCCGCGATCCGATCCTCGGCCGGGCGGACAGTGCCCTGATCAAACACATTCCCGGCGCCGCGGGCCAGCCGCATGCCCGCATCGACGCCAGCCACTTCATTCAAGAGGACCGCGGCCCCGAACTGGCCGAACGCATCCAGTCTTGGCAGCAGGCCTGGCTCTGAGCGGAGGTCAGCGGGTGTTGATCAGCCGTACGAAGCCGCGCATGGCCGCCCTGCTGGCCGCGTGGCGCACCTGATCCAGGGTCGAACCTGCGTCCGCGGGGGGCGCCGCCCCCAGCCGCGGGAACAGCGAGAGCGCGTTGGTGCGATCGATCGCCGCCCGGGCGCCCGGGTCGAGGCCGGGGTAGGTTTCCAGGCCGGCGGCGAACATCTTTGCGACCGCCAGCGGAGCAAACGGAGAGTCAGAGCCGAAGGTGACGTGTCCGGGCTTGGCGAACGCGAGCAGGCTGGGCAGTGCGGCGGCGCTCGCGGACAAAGCGGTGTCGAAATAGAAGCCCGCGAAGTCGTCCAGGATGTCGAGCGGGCTGCCGCCGGTGTCGCCCACGATGGCCATCGCCAATCGATGCGAGGCGTATGGCACGAATCCGCCCGCATGACTGAGGATGAACCGAATGTTGGGGTACTTGCGCCGAATCCCGTTGCGGACAAGAAGATACGCCGCCCTGGTGGTGTCGAGCAGGAAATCTGCCGCGAACGGTACGGCGCCGTCCACGGCGGGGCCGGGTAGCTCGGCGGGATGGATGAACACCACGGCCGAACGCGCGTCGAGCACGGCGAAAAGGTCGTCCTGACCGTCCTGGCCGAGGTACGTCCCCGCATGGTTGGCCAGCAGCACGACGCCATCCGCGTGCAATTCGTCCAGTGCCCTGACTACCTCGTCGACGGACTCGTCGACGTGCGGCATGGGCACGGTTGCGAATAAGCCGAACCGATCCGGTTGTGCGGCAACGACACTGGCCAGTTCGTCGTTGAGGTCGCGGGCCAGCGCGGTGGCATCGCCGGGGTTTGGCATGAACGTGGTGCCGGGAGCCGACACTGACAGGATCGCCGTTCCAATGCCCACCTCGGACATGACCTCCAGCGACCCCTCCGCACTCCATTCCGGCACGGCGCGTCCGCCGGCCTCGTCAATTCCCGCCTTGCGCAGGAACGTTCGGTAGTCGGCCGGGACGGCGTGGTGGTGCGTATCGATTCGTAGCATCATTGCTCCTTGGCGGTAGTCATCAATCGTCCGCAATGCCCGCACTAAAATGTGGTGGTTTGGCGGTTTTCGGATTTCACGAGCGGCGAGTCAACACCTCATCGTCGGGCACATGGACCGACCCGGCGGCCGTCGGCGCCACGAAGTACCGCTCGCCCTTGGCGATTGAGATTCGCCCCGCCCAACGTGGCGGTGACCTCAGCGGGTAACCGCGAGTACGGCTTCCGCCAATTCGGGGCGGCAGACCACAAGATCGGGCAACTTCGGGTCGGGCTGGTTGTATGCCAGCGCGGACCCGTCAATGCGAGAGGTGTGCAGCCCCGCCGCGCCTGCCACCGCCACCGGCGCGGCGGAGTCCCATTCGAATTGCCCGCCGGCATGCACGTACACATCGGACAGCCCCTGGACGATCGAGGCGACCTTGGCTCCTGCGGAACCCATTTCCACCAGGACTCCGTCCAGCGCATCTCGCACGCTCAAGGCGACGGCGGGGGGACGGGTGCGCGACACCACGATGCGCGGCTTGCCCGGCACGGCAGGCGGCGAATCCACGTCGGGAGTCGCCAGCGTGAGGCCCTGGGCCGGTAGCGCCACGGCGCCCGCGACGAGCTCGCCGGACTGCCAGAGTGCGACGTGCACCGCCCAGTCGTCGCGCCCGAGCTCGGCAAATTCCCGCGTGCCATCCAGCGGATCGACGATCCAGACGCGGTCCGAACGCAATCGAATCGGGTCATCGGCGCCCTCTTCGGACAGCACCGCGTCACCGGGACGCTCTGCGGCCAGCGTCTCCATCAGGAAATCGTGGGATCGCTTGTCCCCCGCGGCTTTCCGGTCAGCCGCTTCCGCGTCGGCGAATTCTTCTCGGACCCCGAGCAGTAGCCGACCGGCCTCGGTGGCCAGCCGTGCGGCCAGATCATGGTCATTCATCGGGAGCCCCGGGGAATCCTTTATATATTGGTTGCAATGGCCGACTTTACCTTGTCATCCTGTTCCGCGGTCACCACCCCGGCGAAGAAGTTTCACCCGTAATCTGGTGACCGTGAGCGGCAACGCCAACGCATCTTTAGTGAGGCGGTTGCGGCACACCTCGCGGGGGCGCTGGATCGGGGCCGGCATCGTGGCGGCCGTGGTGCTGGTCGGGGTCCTCGTCGTGGTGGGCGTGCAGCTGACCAGAAGCCAGCAGAGCGCGACGGCGCCCAGCACTCCGCCGTCGCCGGCACCGCCGGAGAGCTACGCCATCCCGGGGTGTTACAACCCGTCCGTTCCGCCGGTCGCGCGCCCCAAGAAGCTCAACGTGTTGGGCTGCGCCAGCGTGGCCGTTGCGCTGCAGGACATGTCGTGGAGTTCGTGGGGCCCGCAAGGCGCCGACGGGACAGGCACGGCGTTGTTCAAGCTCTGTGATCCGAATTGTGCGGCGGGATCTCAGCTGACCGAGCCGGTGATCGTGCACGCGTGGAATCCACAGCCGCCGCGGCGCGAGGCCATCTGCCAGGCCGGCTTGAAGATTTTCGCCGACATGATCCTGGCCTTCCCCCAAGGCGTTCCACCACCGAACGTCCAGAAGATGAACACCCAGTACAACGGGAAGCCGGCCGTGCATTTTGCCAACTACTCAAGCGGCGACACGCGTGGCACCCAATTCATCGGCTACACATTCTGTAACTAGCCGGCGCGGGTCAGCGCTCGCGAACGCCGCTAGACCTCGATGACGACTGCGCCACCCTGGCCGCCGCCGGCACACATCGCGGCGACGCCGACGCCACCACCCCGACGCGCGAGCTCGTAGGCCAAGGTCGTCACCATGCGTGCACCGGAGGCCGCGATCGGGTGGCCGAGGCTGCAGCCGCTACCGGAGAAGTTCACCTTCTCCTCGTCGAGGCCGTATTCGCGGCACGCCGCGATCGGCACCGAGGCGAACGCCTCGTTGATCTCCCACAGCGCGACGTCGCCTGGCGTCAGGCCGGCCCGCTGCAAGACCTTCCCGATGACCTTGACGGCGCCAAGACCGCAGTCGCGGGCCGGTACGCCCGCGGCGGCCCAGGCCCTGACCGTGCCCAGCACGTTGAGCTTCTCGGCCTGGGCGTAATCGCTGTCGACGAGGGCGACGGCGGCCGCGGCGTCGTTGGTGCCACTGCTATTGCCCGCCGTGATCGAGAAGCCCTCGATCTCGGGGTGCAGGACCTTCAGGCCGGCCAGCTTTTCGACGGTGGTGTCCCGACGCGGGTGCTCGTCCACGGCGAACTCGGTGACCGAGCCATCGAACTGGGTGATCTTCAGCGGCAGGATCTCGTCGGCGAACTTGCCGGCGTCCTGGGCCGCGACGGCGCGCTGATGCGAGCGGGCCGCCCAGGCGTCCATCTCCTCGCGGGTGATGCCGACCGCCTGCGCGGTGTTCCAACCCACGGTGATGGACATGTCCCTGGCCGGCGCATCCGGCGTCTCCACGTGCGTCGGCGGCATCCAGCGCTCCTCGAACTTCAGCTCGGGGCCGGGGATCCGCCAGTTGGTCAGCGGCGTCATCGACAGCGACTGCACACCGCCCGCGATGAGCACGCGCTCCATGCCTGAGCCGATCTGCGCCGCCGCATTGCCGATTGCGGTGAGGCTGCCCGCGCAGTGCCGGTTGACCGACTGTCCGGGAACGTGCTCCAGGCCCGTTGCGGTCGCCGCGTAGCGCGCCAAATCACCACCGCCGTAATGTGATTCGGCGAAGATGATGTCGTCGATGTGTGCGGGGTCGACACCCGACCTGCGGACCACCTCGGGAAGCACGGCGGTGATCAGGGTCTCGGGAGGCGTGTTGACCAGGGTCCCCTTGAACGAACGGCCGATCGCGGTCCGGACGGCTCCGACAATGACGGGTGTTCCCATGTTTTCAACCTCGTTGTTGTGGGCGGTCAGACGCCGCGAATCGTATCAAATACTGTATAGGCAATAGTAATGGTCTAAATTCGATCGGCCGGGCTGCTGTGACGGCGCTAACAATTAAGCGGTTCGGGTAAACACGCGGGCCAAGTCGCCGCGACGTGCTGGAAGGCCAGCAACGTGCGCGGCATCATCCGCTATATCGACCGCGCCCAAGCAGGAGGCCGCACGGGCACAATGACTTCATGACAACCCGGCCGCTCGCCACCCGGGACGCCAACTGCAACTCGCCTACCGCGTCGCGGCGATGCTGCTCGGCATCGGCACCCTGCACTTCGTTGCGCCCAAACCGTTCGACGCCATCATTCCGGTCGAGCTGCCGGGAAACCCGCGGCTGTACACCTACGGGTCCGGCGTGGCCGAGTTGGCGATCGGGGCGCTGCTGGTGCCGCAGCGCACCCGGCGATCCGCCGCGCTGGCCGCCGTTGCGCTGTTCATCGGCGTCTTCCCGGGCAATGTCAACATGTGCCGGTTGTGGTGGGGCAAGCCGTGGCCCATGCGCATCATCGCCCTGGCCCGGCTGCCGCTGCAGATCCCGATGATCACCACCGCGCTCAAGATCCGGCGCAACAGCTGACGCGCTGCGCCGGCAATAGTGGCACGAAAGATATTCTTCCGCAACGGAAAACGGCTCCGCTCAGCCCAGGAGTGACCCGATCCGGTGCGCGGCAACTCAGCCGCGGCGCGAAACCCCAATAGCCTTCTGCCGTTTACCTGTTGACGGTAGCCATCCCCGGCGAGGCGTGCGTATGCTGTGGCCGCCGAGACGGTCCGACGATCGATTTCAATCCGCATGGCGCCGCGACCCTTCGTTTCGGGGTAGGTTGGCCGCGGGTTCGGTCGTACCGCCTTGAGGAGGGATACGTGAGCACATCGGAGAAGCCGTCCACGGCTCGCGCCGGGCAGCCGATCATCCACCTCTCCCAGCTGTTGCGTGCGCCAGTGCTGGCGCGTTCCGGCGAAACGGTCGGCCGGGTCGAGGACGTCATCGTGCGACTGCGCGGGGCCGAGGAGTACCCCCTGGTGGCCGGGATCGTGGCGGGAGTCGGCGGACGCCGTGTCTTCATCGGTGACAAAACCATCGACGCGTACTCCGCGGACCGAGTTCTGTTGACCAAGAACAAGGTTGACCTTCGCAGCTTCGAACGCCGCGAAGGGGAGGTGCTGTTGCGCGCCGACGTGTTGGGCCACCGGTTGATCGACGTGGCCACCGTCGAGCTGGTGCGCGCCTACGACGTCGAGCTGGAGCAGAGCGGCGAAGGCTGGATGGTCACCCGCCTGGACACCCGCCGTCCGCCGCGATTGTTCGGGCTGATCAAGCACTCGGGCGGGCATGCGTCTCGCGATTGGAAGGCATTCGAGCCGCTGATCGGGCACGCCCGCTCGGACGCGGTCCGGCGTCTTTCGGACCGGTTCGGCGAGCTCAAGGCCGCCGAGATCGCCGATCTTCTCGAGGAAGCGGACAAGGCCGAGGGCGGCGAGATTCTCGACCGCGTGCACAGCGACCCGGAATTGGAAGCCGACGTCTTCGAAGAACTGGACCCCGACAAGGCCAGCCGGTTGCTCGACAACATGCCGGACAACGAGGTCGCCGCGCTGCTGGGCCGGATGCGCGCCGACGACGCCGCCGACGCCATCGCCGATCTGCGCCAGTCCCGCCGCCGGCGCGTGCTCGAGCTGATGCCCGCCCCGCAACGCACCAAGGTCATCACCCTGATGGGATTCAACCCCGAAAGCGCCGGCGGGTTGATGAATGTCGACTCCGTGACATGCTCGCCGGCCACAACCGCGGGCGAGGCGTTGGCGTTGATCGCCGCCTCGCGCAGCATCCAGCCGGAAGCGCTGATCAAGGTGCACGTGCTCGACGATGACAAACGCCTTGACGGCGTTGTCTCCGTGATCACCCTGTTGCAGGTCGATCCCGCCGAAACCCTCGGAGCGCTAATGGATTCCGACCCGGTACGGGTGAATGCCGACGCGGACCTGACCGATATCGCGCTGCTGATGGCCGATTTCAATCTCTATTCCATACCCGTCGTCGACGAGCAGGACCGTCTGCTCGGAGTGGTCACCGTCGACGACGTGCTGGAGGCGACCATCCCCGAGGACTGGCGCCGCCGGGAGCCCGCGCCGCGCCCCATCCGCGAAATCGCCGGCGACGATGAGCGTGACACCACCCCGCCAGCGGGAGGCACCCCGCAGTGAGTTCCGGCGGCGAGGACACCACCCAGGCCGACGCGCGCGGTGTCGACGTGCAGCGCTCCCAGCGGGCGCAGGCGCGGCGCACGGCCGTGCTGGACAGCGCGCACGTGGGTGATATCGAGGGTGCGTTCGGGCGCATCAGCATTGCGGAGACCGAGCATGCCCGGACCTGGCGGACGCGGCTGCTGACCCTGCTCGCGATCGTGGGACCCGGAATCATCGTGATGGTCGGCGACAACGACGCGGGCGGGGTGGCCACCTACGCCCAAGCCGGCCAGAACTACGGCTACTCGCTGCTGTGGGTGTTGCTGCTGCTGATCCCCGTGCTGATCGTCAACCAGGAAATGGTGGTCCGGCTCGGCGCGGTCACCGGGGTCGGGCACGCCCGCCTGATCAACGAACGCTTCGGCCGCGGCTGGGGCTGGTTTTCGGTCGGCGACCTGTTCTTGCTCAACTTCTTGACGATCGTCACCGAGTTCATCGGCATCAGCCTGGCCGCCGAGTACATCGGCATCTCCAAATACGTGGTCGTGCCGATCTCGGCGGTGGCGCTGGTGGCGATCATGGCCAGCGGCAGCTTCCGGCGCTGGGAGCGGGCCATGTTCGTGTTCATCGCCGTCACGCTGCTGCAGATCCCGATGCTGTTGATGTCACATCCACAGTGGGTGCATGCGGCGAAGTCTTTTGTCGTGCCCAGCATTTCGGGCGGGATCAGTTCGGACGCGGTGCTGCTGATCATCGCCATCGTCGGCACCACCGTGGCGCCGTGGCAGCTGTTTTTCCAGCAGTCCAACGTCGTTGACAAGCGCATCACACCCCGGTTCATGGCCTACGAACGCGCGGACACCGTGCTGGGCGCCTTCGTAGTGGTGGTCGGCGCCGCCGCGCTGGTGATGACCGGCGACTGGGCCGCCCGCTCCACCCAGACCGTGGGCGGCTTCACCGACGCCGGGGCCGTCGCCCACCTGCTCGGCCAACGCCACGAGCCGCTCGGCTGGATCTTCGCGATCGTGCTGATGGACGCCTCGATCATCGGCGCCGCCGCCGTCACGCTGGCCACCAGCTACGCCTTCGGAGACGTCTTCGGGCTGAAGCACTCGCTGCACCGCGGCTTCTCCGACGCCAAGCAGTTCTACCTGTCCTACACCGCAATGGTGGTAGTGGCCGCGGCCGTCGTGCTGATCCCGGGTGCCCCGCTCGGGCTGATCACCACCGCCGTGCAGGCCCTCGCCGGTTTACTGCTGCCCAGCGCCAGCGTGTTTTTGCTGCTGTTGTGCAATGATCGAGAAGTATTGGGCCCCTGGGTGAATCGGTCCTGGCTGAACTGGGTCGCCGGGCTGATCGTCGGCACGCTGCTGCTGCTGTCGGGGATCTTGATGGCCACCACGCTGTTTCCCAACATCGATGTCCTGAAGGTTTGCGGCTACCTGGTAGTGGCCATGATCGTCTTCGCCGCCGCGGGCGCGCCCGCGCTGCGCTGGATGGCCCGCCGCCAACCCCCGCGGCCCGTCGCACAGCTTCCGGTCCGGGGCGTCGACCGCAGCACCTGGCGCATGCCACCGCTAGCGCTGCTCGAACCGGTCGTCTGGTCGCCCGGCACCCGGCTGGGCATGATCGCCCTGCGCACCTATCTGGTCGCCGGCGCGCTGCTACTCGTGGTCAAAGCCATTCAGCTCAGCCGCTGATCGTCTGCAGCCGGCGAGCCACCTCGCCGTACCGCTCGAAGCGCTCCTGATCGGCAACAGCGTTGTACATCACCAATCGCGTTGCCGTTCCGGCGTATTTCTCGATCAACGCGTCGGCCAGCCCGTCCCAGGTCGACTCGGTCGCGAAGACCGCGATGTGATCGTCGCTGACCTGGGCCGCCATCCCGGCGAAGTCGCCGGCCTTCTGCTTTTCCCGGATCCGGGCGGTCGTGCCCTCGAAACCCGCCTCATCCCAGATGAATGCGTAGTTGGGCGTACTGCCGTAGAAGGCCATGCTGGCGCGCACGGCTTCGCGTTGCGTGTCGAGCTCTTCGTCGGTGTCTCCGACGATCGTCATGACGGGCACGATGATCGCGATGTCCGACGGTGAACGTCCCGCTTTCGCCGCCCCTTCGGCAATCGTCGGCACGACGTGCCGGGCCAGGTAGCCCGGTTCGCCGATCGGGTGGACGTGCAACCCGTCGGCCACTTCGCCCGCCATCCGCAGCATCCATGGATTGACCGCTGCGATATCGACTTTGGGGTCCGCGGCGTCGATGGGCCCCGGGCTCCACTGCGGGGTGATGAAGTCGAGATCGTAGAAGTCGCCGTGGTGGTCGAGCGTCCCGGAGCGAAACGCCGCGAAGCACGCCTTCACGGCGAGCAGGTAGTCGCGCAGCCGCGGCCCGGGCCGCTCGAAGGCCGTGCCGTAGCGCCGCACCACATGGGTGCGTACCTGCGTTCCGAGGCCCAGACGGAACTTGCCCTTGGTGGCCTCCTGCAGCTCCCAGGCCGCGGCGGCGGTAACAAACGGACTGCGCGGAAAGGCCACCGCGACGCCCGTCGACAGTTCGAGGCCGGGCGCGGCCTGCGACGCGACGGCGGCGTTCAAGTACGCGGTGCGGCCGGTCTCGGTGAACAACAGACCGGAGAACCCGGCCGATTGGGTCCGCCGGGCAAGGTCACCGATTTGGCCGAGCGGCTGGGGAATCGTCATCGCGTCGACATGCATGGTGGGAGCGTACGTCGAGCGATGAGCCGCGTCGCGAGCCGCGTTAGCCCCTTGCTCGACGACCGACCCAGGGTGTTAGCTCTGTAGTTGTCAGCAACCATCGTTCTTTCGCCTAACAGGAGGCCCCCGAACGTGCTTCGTGGATTGTTCACCGCTGGAGCAATCGCCATGGGAATTGCGGCGATGCCCATCGCCCTGGCCGATCCCTCGACGACGCCGCCGTCACCGACGAGTGGTGGCGGCGCCGCCCCCGGCCCCAGCGGTGCGCAGCCGTGCGTGGGGTTATCGATATGCACACCACCACCGCCGGACGCCCAGGGCAACCCGCCTTGCTATTACGCCGACGGCTGGCGCGCCAATGACTCTGGCGCCGGGATCGAGGTGTGGTACTTCCAGGACCCCAAGAGTCCGTCCCAACCGGAGAAAGTGACGGCGCTGGTCCGCAAGAAGGACGGCACCAGAGAGTCGCAGGACGCTGGCATCGAGCGCGGCCAACAGGTGCACCGCTTCGAATTCCCGGCCATCGCGCAATCCGCGGTTGATGAAGTCCTGTTCGTCAGCGGCGCCGGCCGCTGTTTTGTGATCGGACCATAAGCGGGAAGCCGGCGCGGTACGGCGAATGTGCCCGCGCGATCAGTGCCGTTCCGGTCGCCGGCTCACCGGGGCGGTGAAGCCTTCGGTGTCATCGAAGAACGCCCATTGCCCGTCGTCGTTGACCTCCATACGCCAACCCAGCTCGGTATCGCCGCTAACCGAGTTGACGAACCAGGCGTGCGCGGCGTCCGCATTGGCAAAACTCTTCGTCGCGACGACCCGGCCACCGGGGTCGATGACGCGAAACGCGGGCATGGGATCCAAGTATCCCTGCCAGCGAGTTTTCAATCGCAGAAATCGCCTATTTGCCCGGTAAACCCTGCGTTACACCGTGCGGGCCAACCGGCCTGCGAGCAGCTCGGCAAACCTCGCCGGATCGTCGAGTGCACCGCCTTCGGCCAGAAGTGCTGTGCCGTAGAGCAATTCCGCGGTTTCCGCGACCTCGGCGAGCGCAGCGTCGTCGTCCGCGTTCTTTTGCGCTTGCCGCAGGCCGGTGACGAGCGGGTGGTTGGGGTTGAGTTCGAGTATCCGCTTCCCCACGGGAATGGCCTGCCCGGAAGCGCGGTACATGCGCGCGAGGGCCGGTGTGATCCCGAAGGCGTCGGTGATCAAGCAAGCGGGCGAGTCCGTCAAGCGGTTGGACAGCCGAACTTCCTTGACGTGATCCGTGAGGGTCTCCTTCAGCCAGGTCAGCAGGTCGGCGAATTCCTTCTGCTGCTCCTCGCGCTCGGCCTCGCTCTCGTCATCGTCGGCGCTGAGGTCCACCTCGCCCTTGGCGATGGACTGCAGCGGCTTGCCGTCGAACTCGGTCACGCTTCCCACCCAGACCTCGTCGACCGGGTCGGTGAGCAGGAGCACCTCGTAGCCCTTGGCTTTGAAGGCCTCCAGGTGCGGCGACTTCAGGATCTGCTGACGCGACTCCCCCGTGGCGTAGAAGATCTGCGTCTGGCCCTCCTTCATGCGCTCCACGTACTGGGCGAGCGTGGTGGCTTCCTCCTCGTTGTGCGTCGAGGCGAATGAGGAGAGCGCCAACAGCGTCTCCCGGTTGTCGAAGTCGTTCAGCAGGCCCTCCTTGACGACCCGGCCGAATTGGGTCCAGAAGGTGCGATAGTCGTCCGGGCGCTCGGACTGCAGATCCTTGATCGTGGAGAGGAGCTTCTTGGTCAACCGGCGCCGGATGGCCTTGATCTGCCGATCCTGTTGCAGAATCTCGCGCGACACGTTGAGCGACATGTCCTGCGCATCAACGACCCCCTTGATGAAGCGCAGGTATTCGGGCATGAGCTCGTCGCAATCGCCCATGATGAACACACGTTTGACATACAGCTGGATCCCGGTGTGGGCGTCCCGGTTGAACAGATCGAACGGGGCGTGCGACGGGATGAACAGCAGTGCCTGATACTCGAACGTGCCTTCGGCCCGCATCGAGATGACCTCGAGCGGGTCGTCCCAGGCGTGCGCGATGTGCTTGTAAAACTCCTTGTACTCCTCCTCGGAGACCTCTTCTTTGGGCCTGGCCCACAGGGCCTTCATCGAGTTGAGGGTCTCGGTCTCGATGGTGACCGTCTCCTCGCCGCTCTCTCCTTCTTCGTCCGAGGCGGCCGGTTCCCGTCGCACGACCTCCATCCGGATCGGCCACGCGATGAAGTCGGAGTACTTCTTGACCAGGCTCCTGATCTTGAACTCCGCCGTGTAGTCGTGCAGTTCGTCCTCGGCGTCCTCGGGCTTGAGGTGCAGGGTGACCGACGTTCCCTGTGGGGCGTCGTCGACCGATTCGATGGTGTAGGTGCCCTCGCCGCTCGATTCCCACTTGGTGGCCTCGCTCTCCCCGGCCTTGCGGGTGAGCAGTTCCACCTTGTCGGCGACCATGAAGCTCGAATAGAAACCGATTCCGAACTGGCCGATGAGTTCCTCGGAGGCCGCGGCGTTCTTGGCCTCGCGCAGTTGTTTGCGCAGCTCGGCGGTGCCGGACTTGGCCAGCGTGCCGATCAGATCGACCACTTCGGCGCGCGTCATCCCGATGCCGTTGTCGCGGACGGTCAGCGTGCGCGCGTCCTTGTCGACGTCGATCTCGATGTGCAGGTCGGAGGTGTCGACGTCGAGGTCCTTGTTCCGGAACGCCTCAAGCCGCAGCTTGTCCAGAGCATCGGAGGCGTTGGAGATCAGCTCCCGCAGGAACGAGTCCTTGTTGGAGTAGACGGAGTGGACCATCAAATCCAGCAGCTGGCGAGCCTCTGCCTGAAACTCCAACTGCTCAACTTGCGCGCTCATGCGATTCCTTTCGACAACATGACAAACCAAATTTACCGAGCCGCCGGCGAGTGGTGTGCGGTGGACCCGTGCTGTCCGGGGGCGATCGCTCTAGGCTGAACGGATGTCTGTTGCTCGACGCGAACGTGCCGCCCTGGTGGAAACCATGCGCGGCGTTGGGCCGGATGCGCCCACCCTGTGCGAGGGATGGAAGACGCGGGACTTGGCCGCCCACCTGGTAATCCGTGAATACCGACCCGACGCGGCGCCCGGCATCCTGTTCCCCTTCTTCGCCTCTCACACGGAGAAGGTGCAGAACCAGGTGGCCGAGCGAAACGGTTGGGACGAGCTGGTGGGCAAGCTGACCGCCGGCCCGCCGGTCTACTCGCCACTCAGACTGCTCGACCCGGTGGCCAATGTGGCCGAGATGTTCATCCACCACGAGGATGTGCGCCGCGCGCAGCCGGGCTGGCAGCCGCGCTCGTTGGAGCCCGCGCTGAGCAAGTCGTTGAGGCGCACCCTGCCGCTGATGGCCCGGGTCACACTCGCCAAGACGCCCGGCCGCGTGGCGCTGCGCACCCCGGAGGGCAAGACGCTGCTCACCGTGGGTCAGGGGCCGGCGGTGACCGTGACCGGTGCGCCCGAGGAGCTGCTGCTGTTCGCGGTCGGACGACAGGCCCGGGTCGAATTCGACGGCGACGCCGCCGCGGTGCAGGCCGTCCGCGATGCGCCCAAGGGGCTCTAGGCGTCCGCTGTAGGGCGCGCGGTGTGCAGGCATCGTCACCGCATTTTAAGACCCGCTAGGGCATGCGCTATCGAGTGCGCCGCACGCGTCACCCAAAGGCCGCGCGCAGGTCCTTCTTGATCACCTTGCCGATTTGATTGCGCGGCAACGTTTCGACGACAACCAGGTGCTCGGGATGTTTGTGCCGGCTGAGACCCCGTGATTGGCAATGCCGCACAAGGGATTCCAAGGAAACACCACCGGCCGTCGCAGGGACCACGACGGCGCAGACGCGTTCGCCGGTGCGCGGGTCGGGAATTCCGATGACGGCGACTTCGGCGACGGCGGGGTGGGTGGCCAGCGCATTCTCGATTTCCAGGGCCGAGATGTTCTCCGCATTGCGGACGATCGCGTCCTTGGTACGGCCCGTGACGCGGACATTGCCGTCGGCATCGATCAGGCCGAGATCGCCTGTGCGCAACCAGCCGTCGCTATCGAACGCGTCGGCGTCAAGCGTCGGGTCGGCGTAGCCGAGGAAGCACTGGGGCCCCTTGAGCCGCAGCTCCCCTTCCTGTCCGGTGCCCGCTTCGACGCCGTGGCCGTCGACCACGCGTACCTTGACCCCGGGCACTGGCGGGCCGACGGTATGGTCGAGCACTTCGGGTGCAGCGGTCAGTGGTGGCGAGGTGGCGCACGGAAACTCGGTCATCCCCCAGGCGTTCGCGATTCCGGCCAGGCCGAAGGTTTCGCGGACCTGGCGTCCCAGTTCGGCGGTGACGGGCGCACCCCCGGCGAGGCAGCCCCGGACCAACGGAAACAGCGGCCCATCGGCTTGCGCCCGTTGGGCTTCGAGGAAGGCAACGAAGAATGGGGTCGCGGTGCCCAGGAATGTCGGGTTGTGCGCGGCGATGGCCCATGGGGTGGTGGCCGGATCGAACGCCTCGAAAAGCGCCAACCGCATGCCGGTCAGCAGCGCGGTGGCCAGCATCGCGGCCCCACCGATGTGGGCGACCGGGAACGCGACCGGATCCACGTCGCTGCTGTTGGCTCCCACCATGCCCACCACTCCGGCCGACCCGGCGATGACCGACGTGTCGGTATGACGGATCCCCTTGGGGGCCGCGGTGGTCCCCGAGGAGTAGAAGACCCAGCGAGCGTCGTCGGCGGAACTTGGCGGGGCCGGAAGGGCGTCGACGGCGGCGCCGGGCAGCCGCAGCTCACCGGCGGCTGGGGGTGTTGCCAGTTCAAGGGTGATGACTTCAAAGCCCTTGTCCCCGGACAATTCCCGGGCCAAGCCGCCGTGATCGAAACCGCGCCAAAACTCGGGCACCACAAAAAATTCGGTATCCAGCTGGCCAGTGATGAAACCGACTTCGCTTTCGCGCAGAATCGGGATGATCGGATTCTGCACCGCACCGAGTCGGGCCAGTGCGGCCATCACCACCATGGTCTCCAGCGTGGTGGGCAGCTGCCAGGACACGACGTTTCCCGCGCGGATTCCCCGTTCGGCGAGGGCGGCGGCGGTCGAGCACGCCGCGTCGTGCAGCTGACGAGCCGTCAGGCTGCGACCGTACTCGTCGGCCAGAAGCGTTCGGCTCGATCCCCGCTGCGCCGCATCGCCGATCAACGCCCAGAACGTCACTGCGCGCCTCCCTCAGCCGGCCGATGGATCAGTGGACCGCGGACGAAACCCCGAATGCGCGATCGCGACGGACACCCCGGTACCGATCGGCCCGTTCGCGTCCACCACGACCGCCGAGCCGCTGGCCACCCCGTCGTGACTGTGGTGCGTCAGCGAGGCCAGCCCGATGTGGTCGCCCGCGGGCGGTCGGGTGAGCGTAAGGGTGTAGTCGACGTTGATGAATTGCAGGGAGTTGGTGCCCCAGTTGGCAATCGAAGCCGTGATGTCACCAGCCATCGCCGCGCGAGTGAAGGCGGTGAGTGGTTCCTCGTCGATCAATGGGCGTGTCTCGTGTATCCATGTGTATTTCGGGCCGTCCGTCTGAGGCCAGTCCGGATCGGGGTTCTGTGCCTCGGAACCCCAGTTGTAGGTCCGCATGAACAGCGTGGAATAGGTCTCGTCCAGCGGGATCGGTGGCATCTGCACCGGCGGTGACCAGATGTGCCCCTCGGGCTGCCTGCCGCGGCGCAAAAACAATGCGCTCGCCTGTGCGACCGGGGCGCCGTCCTGGATGATCACGGCTTCGATCAGCCGTAATCGGCGCCGGTCCTGCACCACCTGGGTGTGCACCTCGAGGGGCGCCAGTGCGGTTGGGCGTGGCAGGTCGACCGTCAACCGCGCCGGTTGCAGTTGCGCATCGTGAGCAGCGTCCTCGACCGCCCACGCCAACAGTCCGCCGACCACGTGGCCGCTCAGCGATGGACCCCATCCCCCGCGCGCGATTCTGGTTGGCAGGAAATGATTTTCGTCGCGCACGAAGTACGGCATCGGTTCCGCCCATTGAGCTTCATCCGGCACGATATCGGGCTCGGCCACTGCATGCCCCTCCGTGTGATGGGATTGCGGGCTCTGCTGAGGACCGCAACTGTGAATGTTACAGTTGCGCTTCCAGTCGCTGGGTACGCACCGTCGCGACACCCCCGACGCTCAGCCGATTGCGGCGCCCACCAGATGGCCGATCAGGTAGGTGATCGCCAACGCAAGACTGCCGCCTATGGCGTTGCGCAGCACCGCACGGCCCTTCGGCGCGCCGCCCAGTCCGGCCGAGACCGCCCCGGTGATCACCAGCGCCGTGAGTACCGCGACGACGGTGACCGGGACTCGCCACGTCGTCGGCGGGACCAGGATTGCGATCAACGGCAACAGTGCCCCAATCGCGAACGAGAGCGCCGACGACGATGCCGCCTGCCAGGGATTCGTCAACTCCTCGGGGTTGATGCCCAGTTCGACCTCGGCATGGGCGAGCAGCGGATTGTGGTCGGTGAGTTCCTCGGCCACGGTGCGAGCGGTGGCCGGCGTCAGGCCTTTCCCCTCGTAGAGCGTGGCGAGCTCGTCCAATTCGGCGACGGGATCCTCGCGCAATTCGCGGCGCTCCTGGCGCAAGAGGGCCTTCTCCGTGTCGCGCTGGGTGCTGACGGAGACGTACTCGCCCAGCGCCATCGACACTGCGCCCGCGACCAGTCCGGCGCTGCCGGCGGTGAGTATCGGGGCACGATCGACGGTGGCCGCCGCGACCCCCACGACGATGCCCGCGGTTGAGACGATCCCGTCATTGGCGCCCAGGACGCCCGCGCGCAACCAATTCAGCTTCGACGACACCGAACCGACGTGGGGTTCGTGCGGATGTGACGCAGTCGACACGGCCGCAACCATATAGAGGAAAACCCCGCCGGACTAGCCAACGAAGCCTTGCCAAACACGTCCGCGTGCCGCCCGACGACAGCGTCGATCCGCCGTCAAGAAGCTGGTAATGAAGCTGGGGCGGCCACGGGGCGTCTGGACGAGCTTGGCTGCGACATGCACGACATTGCAACGTTCGTTGGACGGCCGCCAAAAGTTCTGCACGGGCGAGTCACAGCTGATCCATAGAAAGCCTATTTAGCGTCGGGATTGTAAGGGGGGTGTTCCAAGGAACTTCCTTGTACGTAATCCCTAGTGGATAGGTGAAGAATTATGAAGTTGAAGCAACTTGTCGGAGGGGTGACCATCGCCGGAGCGCTCAGCGCTGCGGCCTTGGGAATGGGCGCCGGGTTCGCCAACGCTGCTCCCGGTGCACCACAGCCTCCGGGTGGTCACGGCGCCTCGCCTGCGGGTGGTCCTGGCGGTAACCATGGCGGGCCGGCTCCTGCCGGTCCCAATGATCCCGGCGGTCCCGGCGGGCCCGGTGGTCCGGGTGGTCCTGGTGGACCGCATGGCGGCCCAGGTGGACCCGGCGGTCCCGCGGAGCACCCCGGTGGCCCAGGTGGTCCTGGCGGTCCCGCGGAACAGCCAGGTGGTCCCGGCGGTCCCGCGGAGCACCCCGGCGGCCCCGGTGGACCCGCTGATCGCCCCGGCGGCCCGAGCGGTCCGGGCGATCACCCCGGTGCCCCCAACGGATTCGGTGGACCCGATCCTCACCCTGGCGGTCCGTGGCACGGAGATGCCCAGCGTGGTTACTTCCACGGGGCGCCGTGGGGCGAGGGGCCCGGCCCGTGGGGGCCGGGTGCGCCGCCCCGGCCGGCGTGGGATCGACCGCTACCGCCACCCGGTGGGCACTGGGACTACGGCCCGATCAACTACTGGGGCTACCAGGAAACCCCAATCTGGGATCCTGGGTTCAACCAGTGGGGCTTCTGGCTCTTCGGAGTGTGGATCCCGCTGTGATCGATAGCTGACAAGACGCCCGCTTCGCCAATCGGCGAAGCGGGCGTTGTCGCTATATGCGATGGCGCCGAGCGGCTTCACGCCCCATGCCGGCTCTAACTTTTGGTGCCGACCGTCAGCAAGTCGGACACCAGCGCCGTCCACACAGGTCGCGGGATCCGATATTGGTCCGTGATGACGAAGCCGGCCTCCTCGAACAACGTCCGCATCTCGGGCGCGGACGTGTTGTGCTGGGGCTTCCATCGAGAGTTCGCGGATGACTGCAGCCGCGGTTGCCTCGTGCTCAGCGCCGAGACGGCCACCAGACCGCCCGGAGCCAGCACACGGTGGAATTCACGCAACGCCGCCGGTTGATCGAAGAAGTGGAAGGCCGAGGTCGTCACGACCGCATCGAGGGCGCCGTCGTCGAACGGAAGCCGCTCGGCCGGACCGCGCATCCAGTGCACCCGATCCGATCGGGCACGAGCCTGGCCGAGCATGCCGTCGGACATGTCGACGCCGTAGATCTCGTCGGGGTGTAGTTCACGCTCGATTCGGTCGGTCAAGATGCCTGTGCCGCAGGCTATATCAGCGATCTTG
This sequence comes from Mycobacterium sp. E2479, assembly GCF_001667925.1. GTDB lineage: Bacteria > Actinomycetota > Actinomycetes > Mycobacteriales > Mycobacteriaceae > Mycobacterium. The sequence goes on from NZ_LZJR01000128.1 coordinate 80,860, forward strand.
CGGGCGCCATGGTTGCGCAGCTGGGCAATCACCTCGTTGTGCGGCGGTCGGTATACCCACCGTTGCAAGAAGGGCAGATCGTAAGCCGGCGCGAGGAAACTCCACATCCGCGTGACGGCGTTGTTGAGCCCTCGTCGCTGCGGGGCGGTCATCTGCTCAGCACCGAGGCGTAGTAGATGGTGTCGGCCACCGATACGGAGTCGTTGGTCTGCGGAATCGCATCGAGACCGGATTCGGCCAACAGCTCACTCATCCGGATGCTGTCCGAACGCCAACCCAGGTTGTCCAGATAGACGGCGACGTCGTTGCGCTCGCCCTGGTAGCCGAGCTCGCCGAATTCCAGGTCGAAGCCGTGCTCTCGCCACTTCGCGGTGGCCCTGCTCATCATCTCGTGGGCTTTCTCGGTGTCTACCTCTGACATGTCCGGAATAGCTTCGCACGCCAGCCTGCTGCCGTCCGCGCTGAGTGCGGTGATGTTGTCCAACAGACGATCTTGCGCCTCCGGCGGCAAATACCCGAAGAGTCCCTCCGCGGTTCCCATGTGCCGGCGCCCAGCTGGTTCGCCGGCCGAATGTCGCGTTGCCGCCGGATGGCGGATTCCTAGCGCGGTCCGGGGTGTCCGGGGCCCGCCGGTCCCGCCGGTCCCCCGGGCCCACCAGGTCCACCCGGTCCCCCGGGTCCACCCGGGCCCCCGGGTCCGCCCGGGCCGTTAGCGAGCGGGGCCAAGAACACACACTCATTCAGATCGACGCTCCAGCCCCAACCGGGGGCGCATTCGCCGTCGGCGCGGCTGATCGCCGACGTGGTGAGCACCGTCACCGGCAACCCGGCCAACGCGAAAGCCACCGCGCCGATCACACAACTCCGCAGGTAATGTCTCATCGCCGACCTCACTTCATCGTTCGGGGCGTGATGGTCGCATCCGGCCCAACACCCGCGCCCATCATTGTGCGGCAATAAACCCGTTGAGGTGCTCGATTGGCGGGCATGGACGCCGTTGGCGTGCCGTGTCTTCAGTCGGTGACCAATTCGAAGACCGGGATGAGCCGATCGGTGCGTTGCTGATATTCGCCGAACCCGGGGGCGCGCTCGACCACCACCGGATAGATCGAATCCCGTTGGTCACGCGACAATTCGCGCGCGGTCGCGGGCTTCGCGGGTTCCGAGCCGATCTCGACAGACACGCGAGGGTTGGCGCGAATGTTGTGTACCCAGCTGGGGTTGTTGTCCCGGCCCGCCGCGGAGCCGACGACATAAATTTTGCCGTCGATATCGAAGTAGGCGACCGGGTTGACCCGTTGGGCGCCGCTTCGCGCACCAGTCGAAGTCAGCAGCAGCAGCGGGAAACCCTCGAATTGCCCGCCGACTTTTCCGCCATTGCGGCGGAACTCTTCGATGTTCTGCTCGTTGAACTCCCGTTCCGGGCTCAACGCGTCGTCAGCCATCTCGCCATCGTGGCACGCTGCGCGACTGTCCGCCACCGTCGCTGGACTTAGGCTGTGCGGCAAGATTATTCGACTCTCACCCGCCGCTGGCCGGCAGCGCTTGTATGCCGGCGGGGCCCACGATGCTGTTGCTCCCGCTCGGGTTGCTGATTTGCGGAAACGCTCCACCCGGCCCTTGCTGCCAGGTGATGTGGTTGCCCGAACCGCTGGCCTTGATGATGGCGACCGTCTGCAGGTTCACCGTGTTAGCAGAGCCGCTGACATCGACCTCGCCACACGACCCGGTCAAGGTGACGTTGGAGTCGATGCTCACGACATTGATCGGAGACTGATTCCCGCAGTCATAGGCGACGGTCGCGACGCTCTTGTCGATTTTTGCGGGTGCGACGTCAAGGGGCGCAGGCCAGCGTCCCACCGGGGAAGCGACCACCCCCGCGGGCGAAGTCGCGGCACCCCCCATCAGCACGATGCCCGCTATCGGCGCATGGTCGCCCGGCGCCGCGCCGGCAGCCCCGCCGAGGATTACCGTCGCCGCAATGAAGGGTGCCCGAATCATCATCGCGGACATATAGATTCAGTCCTTCGAATTGGCCCACTGTGAGGCGTTAACGCTAGCGCGTCTCCGCCGTGCTTGTGAACCCGACAGCGATCCACCAAAGCTGGTCAGCCAGCTGGCCGCAACGCGTCACCGCTGCCTGTGAGCGCGGCATCCCGGCAACGCACTCCGCGTACGGGCAAAAATCACCAAGCGGCGAACATGACTTTCGCCGGTGTGTCACTGCCCCGCTGTCGGCGCTGCGGGTTCGATGGTGGTCAGTTCGGTGAGGCCGCTGACCTTGAGGACTGGGATCAGGACGGGGTGCGCGACCAGCTCGATCCGATCGGCGTTAGCGGCCAAGGCATTGATGGCCGCGCTGTCCAGGTACTCCACCGCGCTGAGGTCGACGAGCAACGCTCCGTCGCCGCCGGTGGCCTCGGTCGCGGCGCTGGCCAAGGCCTGACTGAACGCGTCGATATTGCTCAGGTCGATTTCCCCTGCGGCGACCAGCACGAATTTCCCGTCGCTGCCGCGCGCGGTGTCGAGCGTGAGCGGGGTGGTCATCAGATGATCCTCGTAGATAGATGGACGGTGGTGCCATCGGTATCCGGACGTATGTCGACATCGCGCATGAGGCTTCGCATCAGCGGGATGCCCCGGCCGCGATGAGGATACGAAGCCGGTTGCGGAGCCTTCCACGAGCCGGTGTCGGTGATGGTCAACTCGAGCTCGTCACCGAGTGCGATCGCGCCCAGACGAATTGTGCCCTGCGGTCTATGGCGATGACCGTGCTCGATGGCATTCGCGACGGCTTCCCCGGCGGCGACGAGCACGTTCAGGGCTTGATCGGGGTCCAACCGGGCCCGGGTCAACCAGTTGCGCAGGGCAGTACGGGTGGGCGCGAGTTGGCTGACGTCTGCGGGAAACGTCAGCTCCAACGGGGCCGGGTGGCGGTAGAGCAGCAGCACAACGTCGTCCTGGTATCCGCTGTGCGGCGCGAGACGGGACATGACCTGGTTCGCCACGTCCTCCAGTCTCAAGGCGCGGGAATCCTGCGCGACGGCCGCGACGCGGGAGATGCCATGGTCGAGCGGAACCCGGCGACGTTCGACTAGGCCGTCGGTGTAGAGCAACAGCGTCGAACGTGCCGGGATGGTGACACGGGCTTCCGGGCGAATCCAGTTTCCTCGTATCCCCAAGGCGATCGTGTGGCCATCGTCGAGAATCTCGGTGCTGCCGTCTCCATGTACCAGGATGGGCGGCGGATGACCGGCACTCGAGTAGACCAATTCACCCGTCTCGGGGGTAAGCACCGCACACACCGCGGTGGTGCACTGCGCGCCGGGCAGCCGCGCGGCAAAGCGGTCCATCCCCGCGAGAGCCGCACCGGGACTTGGGTTTTCGAACAGCAGCGCGCGGCAGGCACTGCGTACCTGGCCCATCACGCTGGCGGCGGCCAGGCCATGGCCGACGCAGTCGCCGACGATCAACGCGATGCGTCCATCGTCCAGCTCGACGATGTCGTACCAGTCACCGCCGACCTGGAGGGGCCGAGTCGCGGCCTGATAACGCACAGCGAAACCGTCGGGCAGATCGGAGGGGCCCAGGATCGCGTGCTGCAGCGCCAGCGCGGTCTCGCGCTGCTGATCTACCTGGTACACCCGCTGCAAACCTTGGCCGAGGCGGGCGGCCAGGACGGTGAGCAAGGTCTGGTCCTCGAGGGTGAATGGGCGCTGGGCGATCAGGTCCATCCATACGACCAGCACGCCTTCGGGGTGCTGCAGCGCAATGCCCGCGGTTCCGGGCTGCGCCGCATGGGGGGTGAGCAGGTCGCCGTCGCGCAAAGCGCCGAGCACCTCCTGCATGGGCGGCGGCAAATCGTCCCACTGCGCAGACTCGCCCACCGATACCACCCGCGGTGCGCCGAAAACGGTTCCGGTGGAGGGACTTTGGCTCGGGAAGGTGACGGCCAGAACGCGCCGCGCCCGCCAGAGCCGGCGCAGTTCCTCGGCGGCGGCCCGCACCGCGTCATCGACGGTGTCGGCTTGGGCCAATTCCTGGTTGAGCGCGTGTTCGCGGCCCGCCGCCAACGCCAAGGCGATCGCCGCGTGCCTTGCGAAGTCACTGACCAGGTCGAGGTAATCGTTACCGAACGCGGGCTGGTGCGGGTCACGTGCGACGGCGATGACTCCGAGCACGACTTCGTCCGCGATCAGCGGCATGACGATCGCGGAGCGTTCGCCGACGTCGGTGAAGCCCTCGATCGGGTATTGAAAGGAATCGGTGATCAGCGGGATGCCGCGGCGGGCCACGCCCCCGGTGGTCGAACCGTCCATCGGAACTTGTCGTCCGATTACCTCCGAGGAATACCGGCCCGCGGTCGCCGCGACAACCAGAGTGTCGACCTGGTCGACGGGCAAATCGGCCTCCCTGGGCACCAGCAGGATGGCCTGCTCAGCGCCGGCCAGCTCCAGCGCGCGGTTGACGATGAGCTGCAACGGCCCGGTCTGCGGGTCACCGGACAGCAACGCGGTGGTGATCTCGCGGCTGGCCCTAGTCCATTTCGCCGCTTCGCGTTCGCGCTCGAAGAGCCGCGCGTTGTCGATGGCGGCGGCCGCCGCCGTGGCCATGGCGCGCACGGCGCCTTCCTGCGTGTCGGAGAAGACCCGGCCTGGCCGGTCGTCGGCCAGGTACAGGCTGCCGAAGTTGGCCGCCCGCACGGTAATCGGGATGCCGAGCAGCGCATGCATCGGCGGTTCGTGTCCGGCCAGGTCGGCGGTGGCCGGATGGGTGCTCAGATCATCGATGCGCATGCCATCGCCCACCGGAAGATCGCCAAGCCGCCGGGCGGTCTCAACGTCGATTCCGGAATGCACGAAAGACACGAGCGCCCCGTCGGGGGCGCGGATACCCAGGGCGGCGTAGCGGGCTTCGGTCAGCTCCATCGCGGCATCGAGGACTCGACGCAGCGTCACGTCCAGGTCCAGATCGGAGCCGATCTCGACGATGACCCGCACGAGTTGTTCCATCTGGTCGCGCGCCGCCACCAGCTCGTCGAGCTGATCATGCATCCGGCTCGCCAGGTCGCGCCGGCCCTGCCAGGTGAAAGCGGACTCGCCCTGGTCGCTGTCCATAGATACCAACGGTAAACGGTCGGGCGAACGCGACTGTTCGGTATCTGGATGGGTCCAGCGCCACGGCGGCCGTTTCAGCCACTGATGGGCGAGCACCGGCTCAATAGCTGGCCGCCATCCACCGAGGTCATGCAGCGTTGCTGGCACTCAATGAACTGCAGGCAGCGGGGCTTTACCCGATCTTGACCAGGTATTGAATTGTGCCGCCGAAGATAGCTGACGTGAGTACGCTTTCATCGGTGGAACTGGGCGTTTTGGGACCTCTCCAGGTCCGGCGAGGCGGAGCGTCCGTCGTCATACCGGGCGCGAAACCCCGCGCCATTCTCACGATGCTCGGATTGCACAGCGGTTCCGTCGTGCCAGCGGACACGCTCGTAGAGCTGCTCTGGGGCCAGGATCCGCCGCGCACCGCCGCCAAGGCCCTGCAGACCCACATCTCTTCGCTGCGTCGCACCCTCGGCGACGGCTTCGTGGTGACCCAGGGGGCGGGTTGGATTCTCGCCGAAAGCGAGGTTGATGCCGCGCGCTACAAGGCGGCGGCCCGGCTGGGACGCGAGGCCGCCACGGCGGGCGACACGAGCCAGGCGTTGGCCCGGTTCGAGGAGGCCCTTGCCCTCTGGCGCGGAATTCCCGAACTGCCCGACGGTCGGCGCGGCACGTCTGAAAAGACGCGATGGATCGAGAGCCACGCCGCGCTGGTCGAGGAGCGAGCCGACGCGCTGCTGGATACCGGTCGCGCCGCGGAAGTCATCGGTGATCTCGAGGGAGCGGTGGCTGACGCTCCGCTGCGGGAGAGGCGATGGGGTCAGCTGATGCTCGCCCTGTACCGCGCCGGCCGGCAAGGTGAGGCCCTCGGTGCCTATCAACGGGCTCGATCGCTGCTCGCCGACGACCTGGGGGTCGATCCTGGGCCAGAACTTCGCCGGCTCGAGGCCGCGATCGTCACTCAGGACGCCTCGCTGGATATCGCTGTAACACAACATGTTCCGTCGGTGATGCGCGCCGTCACATTCTTGCTCACGGACATCGAGGGGTCGACGGCGGCGTGGGAGGCGGATGCCGATGCCATGGCGGTGGCGCTGGCACGCCACGATGAGCTGGTCGAACAGGTCGTCACGTCACGTGGCGGTCGGCTGATAAAGACCCGCGGGGAGGGTGACGCGACATTTTCGGTCTTCGACCGACCTTCCGCGGGCGTCGCGGCGGCAATCGAGCTGCAGGACGCGATTGCCCACGAGCCGTGGGGGTCGCCGGACCCCATCCGTGTCCGCATGGCGCTGCACACCGGCGAGGTCGAGCTTCGCGACGGCGATTACTTCGGCCGAGCGGTCAACCGGGTCGCGCGATTGAGGTCCCTGGCCGAGGGCGGCCAAATCCTGTGCTCCGGTGCCACCGCCGAGCTCGTCATCGACTCGCTGGCCGATGATGTCATGCTCACCGACCTCGGGATGCGTCAACTGAAAAACCTCGCGCGGCCCGAGCATGTTTTCGAATTGCGATTGGAGACCGGTGCGGACCAACCGCAATCGCAGGCGCCCGTACCGCCGATGGAGCGGCCCAACGTCCCGGCCGTACTCGTCGGCGCGGGTCCATTCGTAGGTCGTGGCCGCGAACTCGAAGGGCTGCTTTCGGCGTGGCAGACGGCGCTCGCCGGTGGTGTGCGTGCGGTATTGATCGCCGGCGAACCCGGCGTCGGCAAGACGCGCCTGGCCGGTGAATGGGCGCAACAGGCTTACGCGCAAGGAGCGGTCGTGCTGTACGGCCGGTGCGACGAAGATCTCGGGGCCCCTTATCAGCCGTTCGCCGAAGCGCTGCGTTCGCTAGCACCGTGCGTGGGCGCTGACCGGCTCAGAGGGCTGCGCGGCGTCGAAGCGTTGCTGTCAATCGTGCCCGGGTTGGCCGACATCCTCCCCGACCTCACGTCCCCGGCACACGCCGACCCCGACACCGAGCGCTACGCCCTGTTCGATGCCGTCGTCGCGCTGCTGGAAACCGCTTCCGAGAGCGCGCCGGTGGTGATGATCGTCGACGATCTGCACTGGGCAGCCAAACCGACGCTGCTCTTGTTGCGGCATCTGCTGCGATTCGGCGACCATGCCCGCGTGCAAGTCGTCGGCACCTACCGCAGCACCGACCTCGACCGCTCGCATCCCCTCGCCGCGACGCTCGCCGACCTGCACCGCGACGGGACGGCCGACCGGCTAACGCTCAGCGGGCTCGGCGAAGACGACGTGACGGCCTATGTCGCGGAGGCGGGATACGACGACGACGAACTCGCCCACGCATTGGCCTCTGTCACAGGCGGTAACCCCTTCTTCCTCATTGAGGCCTTGCGCCATGTCGATGAGAGTGGCGGCGTGTGGGACCAGAGCACCCTGCCCCAAGGTGTGCGGGAAGCAGTGAGCCGCAGGCTTTCTCGACTCCCCGCCGATACCAACAAGGCCCTTGCCGCGGCCGCGGTCGTCGGCAGCCGGTTTGCTCTGGAGCTGGTAGAGCGGGTGGTAGGAAGTGACCTCATCGACGCGTTCGACGAAGCACGCCAGGCCGGCATCGTCATCGAAGAGCCCGGCGGGTACTTCCGGTTCAACCACGCCATCGTCCGCCAATCATTGCTCGCCGAGCTGGCGTCCGTGCGCCGCATGCGACTGCACCAGCGCATCGCCACGACACTCGAGACGCTGCCCGGCGCCGACGATGAGCTGCTGGCCGAACTGGCCCACCACTATTTCGAATGCGCTTGGGCGGGAAACGCGGCCAAGGCCGCCTTCTACTGCCGGCGTGCCGCTGACCAGGCGATGGCGCGACTCGCCTACGAGGGTGCCGCCGACCTTTACGATCACGCGCTGCACGCGCTCGAGGACATTGACGACGAGCTTCCCGACCGCGACGACCAGACCGTTGAACTATTGGTTGCGCGCTGCGAGGCTTTGCTAGCCGCGGGCGACGTGGTTTCCGCGGTCGGTGCGGTCTCTCGATTACAAGCCGCGGCAACGGATTCGGCCCGGCTAGCAGCGTGGGCGACATGCTTCGAAGGCCAATTGTCGATGTTGATTCACCCCGAGCGATTGGACGACGTCGAAGTCGCCTTGGGGGCGGCCGCCACCAAGCTGGCCGAACTGGACGACGCCGCAGGAGAAGCCAAGGCGCACACCGTTCGCGCGGGTTGCCTCAACCGTCTTGGGCGGATCGGCGATTGCGAAATTGCCCTGGACGATGCCCTCACGGCGGCGCGGCGGGCGCGTGAACACCGCCGGGTGAACGCCGTATTGGCCGGTGCTCCGCTCGCGGCGCTGTGGGGCCCCAATCCGGTTCCGCGCGCGGGTGGAAGGTGTCTTGACGTGGTCCGGCTGCTGCGTATCACGACCGACTCCCCCGCCGTGGAGGCCACCTCCACGCGGTGCCAAGCCGTGTTGGAGGCGTTCCGCGGCCGTACGCCTGCCGCCCGGCGCATGATCGACTCGGCCCGCCGCACCCTCACCGAGCTCGGCCTGCGCCACGCGCTGCTGGAAGTTGACCAATTCGCCGGCATCGTCGAACTCATCGGAAACGATGCTGCCGCCGCGGAGCCGCATCTGCGCAAGGCCTGCAACGGCTTTCGCCGGATGGGGCTGGACGCCGACACCGCCGAAACCGCCGCGCTGTTGGGCCGCGCATGTCTAGCTCTAGACCGCGAGGACGAGGCGGGCGAATTGTGCGCGGAGAGTGAGCGTCTCGCCGGCCACGCACTCAAGGCGTCGATCGCCTGGCGGACGCTTCGGGCACACCTGCTGGCGCGCAAAGATGATTTCCAAGCGGCTCGACGGGTCGCCGAGGAAGCGGTCAGTCTGGCCGAACGCACCGACGCACTGGTCGATCACGGCGACGCATGCCTGACGCTGGCGACGGTTCTAGGCGCCGCCGGTGACGTCGCGGGAGCGCGCGCCGCCGCCGAGCAAGCGATCGATTTGTATGAGCGGAAAGGCGCTGCCGCGCTGGTGGACATGGCGCGGCAAATTCTCGGCGAGCCGGCTCAGCCGCCTACCCCGGCTCCCCCCGTTGCGCCCGTTGTCGAGCTGGACAGCGAATGCGTGCGAGTGGGTGAACGCGTCATGGCCGCTGTTCGTCGCAAGGACTGGGATGAGTTCGAGCGGCTGTTCGCACCAAATGTCTCGATCGAGAATCGGCGGAAGATCGTCGGCGTGGCCCTCCCATCGGACGCGGTGCGACGTGAGATGAGGCGTGATCTCGAAGCCGGCGTCACGCGTATCGACCATGTCATGATCGCTGCGCGAGGCGAGCGGCTGGCTCTGTCTCGATTGATCACGAGCGCTGTCGACGAGAGTCCCGGAGCGCCGCACGACGAGCTTCTGCAGCTATACGCCATCGACGAGAATGGCCAAGTCGTGCGACAGGTGTGGTTCGACGTCGAAGACATGGACGCCGCGATGGCCGAACTCGACGCGGCCTACGCTCGACTCGAGCACGAGCATTCGCAAACGCTTCAGCTGGAAAATGCCGCGACGCGCGCATACGAGCGCCTGCACGCGTATTTCAAAGCCCGCGACTGGGACGCGATAACCCAGCTCCTCACCGACGACTACTGCGGCGACGATCGTCGTTCGGTGGTAGGTTCCGGGATCCGACCCGGCCCGGATGCTGCGATCGAAGACTACCGGTCGGCCGCCGACATACACGTGACGGATGCGGGTTCGGAGACCATTGCAACCCGTGGGGCGCGCCTGGCCCTCACCCGTGCCCACTACGCGCGAAGCACCTTGGAATCGGAGACATTCCGCGTCGACTTCCTCCAAATCGTCGAACTCGACGCCGACGACCGGATCGCGGCGATGGCCGCGTTCGACCTCGACGACTTCGACGCTGCCATCGCCGAACTCGATGCCCGGTATCTCGCTGGCGAAGCGGGGCCGCACGCGCACACGTGGTCGGTGATCGCGGGAACTTACGCCTCGATCAGGCGGCACGAATTCCCCGCGCTGACATCTGATTGCGTGACTATGGACCATCGACGGACCACTGCGTTTGCGCCCGGTGAGCTTCCCGCATACATCCGTGCCGGGTGGGACATCGGGCAAGAGATCCGACCGTACGTCGCGGTTGTGCACCGGTTGACCGATCTCGGAGCGGTCTGCAGCGCTGCGTCGCATGGCGTTTCGCATGAGGGCTTCGACGCCGAATGGCGGCACCTTGCCCTTTCGACGGTCCAGGGCGACATGGTCAACCGCTGCGAGATGTTCGACGACGCCGACCTCGACTCCGCGATCGCAAGATTCGAACAACTCAGCCGGCCGGCACCGCGATTAAAAAACACGGCCGCGCACGTATTCGAGCACGTGTGGTCGCACTTCGCGGCTCGCGACTGGGATACCATGGCGCAGACGGTCGCCGACAACTACGTCGGAATCGATCACCGACGAATCGTCGGCGCCGAAACCCAGCACGGTCGACATGACGTGATCAGAGACCTTCGAGCGGCCGCGGAAGTCGGATTCACGATCTCGATGGTGAACGCGATTGCGATCCGCGGAGAACGTCTGGTGCTCGCGCGAAGTCGCGCCTCCGGCCCCGACCCCGAGTCGATCCGAAACGAGGCCCTCCACGTCGTGGAGGTTGACGCCGACAACCGAATCGCGACCGTCGTCTCGTACGACCCAGAGGACTTCGACGCCGCCATCGCCGAGCTGGACGCTCAATACCTCAGCGGCGAAGGGGCCACCCACGCGCAAACGTGGTCCGTCGTCGCGGCTAGTTATGCCGCGCTCAACAAGCACGAGTTGCCGATGACCAGGCCGGACTGCGTCAACATCGACCATCGACGGGAGACCGCGTTCGGGCCCGGCGATGTGAACGCATACATCAGCGCGGGATTGGATTCCGAGCAAAGAATCAACGTCTATGTCGAGCAAGTGCATCGGCTGAGCGACGTGGCCGCGGTCGTCACCTATGCGGCGCACGAGACCTCGAAAGAGGGCTTGCTCGCAGAGTGGCGCGGGATTGCCGTTTTCACGGTCGGCGGCGACATGATCAACCGCACAGAGGTTTTCGACGAATCGGATCTCGACGCCGCGATCGCCAAATTCGAACAACTGACCCGGCCGGCGCCGCAACTGGACAACGCGGTAAGCCGCGTGTACAAGCGCGTCCAGGCGCTATTCGCGGATCGCGATTGGGACGCGGCAGGCATTTGGTTCGCCGAGGATTACCACCACGACGATCGCCGTCGGGTGGTGAATGCCGGGGTCCGGCGCGGTCGGAAGGCCGCGATCGAAGACCTACGGGCGGCCACAGACGTCGGGTTGCTGACGAAGATCGCGTCGACAAGCATTGCCACCCGGGGTGAACGCCTTATCTTGATGCGCTTCCACGGGGCGAGCGACGACGAGGCGGTTCAGGTCGACGTCCTTCAGGTTGTCGAAATGGACGCGGGCGAGAGAATCGCTGCAGTCGTCGTCTTCGACATTGACGATTTCGATGCCGCCATCGCCGAACTCGATTCTCGTTATGGTGCAGGCGAAGCCGCACCTTACTCACATTCGTGGTCGGTCGTAGTAGAGACGTATGCCGCAGCGAACAGCCAACACCTCCGATTGACGTCCGACTGCGCGAATGTCGATCACCGACGAGCGAGAGCATTCGCCCCCGGTGAACTGACTGCATACTTGCACGCCACGTGGGAAATCGCACCCGACGTCAAGGGCTACGTCGAGGCGGTGCATCGGCTGGACAGCTTCGGTGCCGTCGTCACCCACGTGGTGCGCGGAAGCTCGCAAGAGGGTTTCAACGCCGAGTGGCGGGAACTCATTTTGGTCACATTCGAAGGCGACATGGTCAACCGCTGCGAGCTTTTCGACGAGTCAGATCTCGAGGCTGCCCTCGCTAGGTTCGATCAGCTGCAGCCACGAACGCGACGACTGGAAAATCAAGCAAGCAAAATCAGCGACCGCTTCCTGGCATACTTCGCGGCACGCGACTGGGGCGCGATCGCCGAAATGACCGCCGACGACTTTTCGAGTGACGATCGTCGTCGAGTCGTGGGCGCGGGAGTCCAAGTGGGTCGAGACGTCGATATCGCAAATATGCGGGCGTGGGCTGATGTCGGCATCAGGAACATGGTGCCCGACGTCATCGCGATCCGAGGTGAGCGCCTTCTGCTCGCACGAACCCGGTTCTTGGGCCCCGAGCACGGGCCGAAGGCTTTCCACAGCGAGGTGCTCGGTCTCGTCGAGGTCGATGCCGAAAACCGGATCGCAGCCCGGGTCGTGTTCGACACCGATGACATCGACGACGCCACCGAGGAACTCGAAAAACGCTACATCGCAGGCGAAGCCGCACCTCATGCCCATACCTGGTCGGTGATCACTCGCGCCTACGCCGCGCTCAATCGGCGTGAGCATCCGCTGACGACAGTCGACTGGTCGAACGTCGATCACCGGCGAGGAATATCGTTTGCGCCCGGTGAGGGGTCTGCGCTACTGGCCAATTGGAATGCCACACCCGACTTGAGCAATTCCGTCGAGGCGGTGCACCGGCTGAATGACCTCGGCGCTGTGGTCACCTCTGTGTCACAGGAAACCTCGGATGAGGGCTTTCACGCCGAGTGGCGAGTGGTGAGTCTGCTGACGATCGAAGGTGACCTGATCGACCGCCTGGAAGTCTTCGACGAGCCGGACCTGTCGGCTGCCCTTGACCGCTTTGAGGCAATGCAGGCGCCGGCGCGACGACATCCGGAAAATGCGGCAAGCCGGCTGTATGAGCAATTCAAGTCGTACTATGCGGCTCGCGACTGGCGCGCGGTAACCGAACTGATGGGCGACAACGTTTGGAGTGACGACCGTCGTCACGTGATCAATTCCGGCGTCCGAGAAGGGCCGGCCGCTGTGATCGCCGAAATCGCGGGGCTGGATGACGCCGGAATCGACCTGACATCAGAAATCGTCGCGACCCGCGGCGAGCGGCTTGTCCTCAGTCGCCTCCGAACCACCGCGCGCGGCCAAGGACCCGATGGGTTCCACTCCATCGATTTGGACATTCTGGAGCTCGACACCGAAGGCCGCGCCGTAGCACGCATCGTGTTCGACCTGAACGACATTGACGCGGCATTTGACGAACTGGAGGCCCGATACATCGCTGGCGAAGCGGCCGCTCATTCAGACACGTGGTCGGTGATTGCCGGCGTACACGCGATGTTCAACCGGCACGAATATCCCGCCGCGGACTGGGTGACCATCGACCATCGACGAGGCACACCATTCGCCGCCGGCGACATGACTTCAGCCATTCACACCCTCTTCGATCTCACCCCGGATTTCAAAGTCCACATCGAAACCGTTCACCAAATCAACAGTTGTGGCGCGGTGATCACCAACTGCGCACACGGGTCCTCGCCGGACGGCTTAAGCGTCGAATGGCGCATGCTCATGCTTCTCGTTGTCGATGGCGACCGACTCACTCGCTGTGAGGTGTTCGACGAGACCGATTTAGACGCCGCGAACGCGCGGCTCGACGAGCTCACCCGGCCGCCATCGCGGCTGGACAATGCCGCGACCCGGGTGATCGAGCAGTTCCTGGCGGACTTTACGGCTCGCGACTGGGATGCCATGGCAGAGCTGATCGATGAAGACTTTTGCTCGGACGACCGCCGTCGGGGCATAAACGCCGGAATCCGACGCGGTCGCGAGGTCGAGATGGCGAATTGGCATGCCACCGCCGAGGTTTGGACTTCTGATATGCGAGCGGCGGTCGTCGCGATCCGGGGAGAGCGCCTCGCGCTCTTCCGTTTCACCTTCGTAAGCCAAGATTCGCTGCCCGCAGCCTTCCAAGCTGCGGCGCTTTCCGTCGTGCAGGTCAACGACCGCAACCAATGTGTGGCTGTCGTCATTTTCGACCCCGACGACTTCGAAACCGCCTTCGCTGAACTCGAAACACGTTACCTGGCAGGAGAAGCGGTCGCCTATGCGCATACGTGGTCGACTCTGTTGCGGGGTTTCGCCGCGTTCAACGAACACAAGCTTCCCGCGACCACACCCGGCTGGGTGAATGTTGACCACCGGCGAGGGCGAGCGTTTTCGCCCGGCGACCTGGTTCCCTACATCCATGCCACATGGCAGGTGATGCCGCAAGCCAAGATCTACGTCGATGCGGTGCATCGGCTGAGCAACCTTGGAGCAGTCGTCACCCAGTCGACGCATGGGACGTCGCCGGACGGCTTCGACGCCGAGTGGCTCGAGGCTAACGTTCTGACTCTGGACGGTGACCTGATCAACCGCTGCGAGGTCTTCGACGAGGCGGACCTCGACGCGGCGCTCGCGAGGTTCGATGAACTCACCGGCGAAGCTCAACCGAAGTGACGGCGCCACAACGGCAGCCGCTCTATCTGCTGGCGGACAGTCAGCTGCTGTTCTGGAGGCGTGACGGCAGACTGCTGCTCGAAACCGCCCTCGATGGATTGGCTCAGGACGCGCCGCTGAGCGCCGCCTACATCGGCGCCTCCAACGGGGATCGTCCCGAGTTCTACGAAATCTTCGAAGCCGCAATCGATGCCGTGGGAATCACCGAGCGTCGGATGATCGATTCGTCCTTCGGCCCGGACGACCGCGCATTCCTGGAGCGAGCCCGCTTGATCGTCCTCGCGGGCGGCGATGCGCGACTCGGCTGGAACACGTTCGAGGAAACCGGCATGACAGAGGTGATCCTTGACCGGCACACCAAAGGAGCCGTCGTAGCGGGCATTTCGGCCGGTGCCGTCCAGCTTGGGCGTTACGGAATCGTTGAGACTTCGGACACCGACGGGACGGAGTTATTCGGCGTGTTCGATCTGGTCCCCCTGGTCATCGACGCGCACGACGAGCGGACCGCGTGGGCGCAGCTCTCGCGGGCGATTCAGACACTGAAGGGATCTGTCACGGGGCTCGGAATTCCCACCGGCGGCGGAGTTATCGCCCACCCGGATGGCAACGTCGAGGCCCTGCGCCGTCCCGCACATAGATTGACGTTCGAGAGCGCTGGCGGGGTGCGCTCCGAATTGATCCTGCCGGTCAGCGGGTAGACGCCTTGCCGCGTCGTCGTGGCGTGCGGTGGGCTTCCACGACGTCGGCATTCGCCAGCGTCTGCGCTTGAGCGGCCAGTGTCGATGCCCTGTTGGCGTACGCGATGGCATCGGTGTCGTTTCCCGTTTCCGTGCCGTGCGCAGCGGCCAAGTGCCGTTTCGCCTCGTCCAACCGGGCTTGGGCCTCACTGCCGATGTTGGAGCGATACCTGGCGACATAGTCGGAGATTTGACGCACTCTGGCCTCCGCGGTGGACAACGCCCGCTGCGTCGAATGATCGCCCCCGCCAATGTCCAACTGGCCACTGCCCCGGGCGGCGCGCCGGCGGCGGCGCGCGCGCAACAGTATCAGCAGCAGGAGGAACGCGAGGATAAGCACGACCACGATCACGGCGATCGCGATCAGCGGCCAGACCGGCTTCGACGAGCTTGCCGGCTCAGACGCGCTCGACGACTTGTCCAACCCGTCGGCCGCGGCGACCGCAGCACCGCTCCAGTCTTTAGCGCCCAGTACCGGTTCAATCTGGGTGGTTCGCAGTTTGTTCGACTCGGCCGCTGTGAGGATCTGTGGCGGCACGCTGAACGCGCACGATTTGGTGTTCGTGGCCACGGCCAGCAGCGCGTCATGGTCGCCCATCGCGCTGGCACTGCGGGTCCGGTCGGCCCAGTTGTCGGGTTTGAACCTGTTGAAGTTGTCGACGTAGACCACCCACAGTTGAATGTGACGGTCGCGGTTGAGCCGGTCGATGGCGGCGCTGACCGCTGCCCGGTCGGACGCCGCCAACACCCCGGTGCTGTCAGTGATGCGATCGGTGAGCTTGGACGGCGGTTGCGCATCGGCAGGGGTTGCCCACAACAACGCCGCTGTGAGGATCGTCAGGACTACGCCGAACAGGCGAAAAACCCGCATAGGGGTAATCTAGCCGCCAATTCACGGCGGCGCGGACGTAGCTAGCGTCCGCCCGGCGGGTTGAGCACTCGCTGCGAGCACCTCGTTGACCAGCGGAATCCGCCCCGCCTCGTCCCTGGCAGGGCCCCCGGGCGTGCTGGACACCCTCTGGTTACGCGCGTAACCTCTCTCGCGCGACGGCAGCATTTCCGCGAGTGAAGGGCTATGAGGAACATTGAGTAACACCATTGCGGTCTTCAACCCGTCTACCGAGGAGCAGATCGCGGAAGTCCCCGATTCCGACCAGGCGGCGGTCGACGCGGCGGTAGCCCGGGCACGGGAGACCTTCGAGTCGGGGGTCTGGCGCAAGGCGCCCGCGTCGCACCGCGCGAACGTCCTCTTCCGCGCCGCGCGCATCATCGAGGACCGTACCGAGGAGCTCGCCGCGCTCGAGGCACAAGACAACGGCATGAACACGACCGCCGCGCGTCACATCATCCCGGTGTCGGTGGAGATGCTGAAGTACTACGCCGGCTGGGTCGGCAAGATTCACGGTGAGTCGGCCAATCTCGTCTCCGACGGCCTGCTCGGCACGTGGGAGACCTACCACACCTTCACTCAGCTCGAGCCCGTCGGAGTCGTCGGCCTGATCATCCCTTGGAACGGGCCGTTTTTCGTCGCGATGCTCAAGGTCGCGCCGGCACTCGCCGCGGGATGCAGCGCGGTTCTCAAGCCCGCCGAGGAAACGCCGCTCACCGCGCTGAAGTTGGAAGAGATCTTCCGCGAGGCGGGCCTACCCGACGGTGTGCTGAACGTCATCACCGGCTACGGCGAGACCACCGGTGCGGCGCTCACCGCGCATCCGGACGTCGACAAGATCTCCTTCACCGGGTCGACGGAGGTCGGGCGGCTGATCGTCAAGGCGGCCGCGGGCAACCTCAAGCGCCTGACGCTCGAACTCGGCGGCAAGTCACCGCTGATCATGTTCGACGACGCCAACTTGGACAAGGCGATCATGGGGGCCGGCATGGGACTGCTCGCCGGCTCGGGGCAGAACTGCTCCTGCACCTCGCGTATGTATGTTCAGCGCGGCATCTATGACCAGGTGGTCGAGGGCCTCGCCGGACTCGCGCGGATGCTGCCGATGGGCGGCAGCGATGACCCCGATTCGGTGCTGGGACCGCTGATCAGCGAGAAGCAGCGCAAACGCGTGGAAGGCATCGTCAACGACGGCGTGGCCGGCGGCGCGCAGGTGATCACCGGTGGCAAGCCGTTGGACCGCAAGGGCTACTTCTACGAGGCGACGATCATCACCAACACCACCCCGGACATGCGGCTCATCAAAGAGGAGATATTCGGCCCGGTCGGCTGTGTCATCCCGTTCGACGACGAGGACGAGGCGATCGCCGCCGCGAACGACACGCACTACGGGCTCGCCGGCTCCATCTGGACCGAGAACCTGTCTCGCGCCCACCGTGTCGTGAATGAGCTTCGCGCGGGCCAGATTTGGGTGAACTCCTCGCTCGCGGCCGACCCGTCGATGCCGATCAGCGGGCACAAGCAGTCGGGTTGGGGCGGCGAGCGCGGCCGTAAGGGCATCGAAGCCTACTTCAACACCAAGGCCGTCTACATCGGCCTCTGACGGGGTCGACGCCGCAGGATCCCGCAAGCACCATTTCGCTTGTCCACCAAGCCGACTCCCCACCCGCGCGGCGTTTCCCGACCGCAGTTGCGCACGGTGAGAGGCCGCGTCCGGAGGTCACCTCCAGGCCATCGCCTCGACCCTTGACGACGACGCTTGGGTTTGGATGGCGCAACGAGGGATACGCTGGATGTCGAGCAGGGTCCGCTTCAAGCCAGGTGGGAGGGGCGGTGGAAACCGTACTCGGTGTGTCGATGACGCCCACAGCGGTCCATATGGTCGTGGTCGAAGGGGAAAACGCCGATGGCGCCACGGTCGACACCGACGGGTTCGAAGTGCCCGCTGTTCAAGATCGGTCAAATCAGACGGCGCCGCATCAGGTTGTCTCGGCGATTCTGGGAACGCGGGAAGCAGCGGCTGATAGCGGTTGCCAGCTGGCTTCGATCGGCGTGACGTGGACCGACGCCACCGAGGCCGCCGCCCTGCAAGAGTTGCTGTCTGGTCAGCGGCTCGAGAAAGTCATGCTCGTCTCGGCCTTTCTGGCCGCGGCCGCGTTGACCCAGACGGTGGGCAGCGCGACCGGATACGCGCACACCGCGTTGTTGTTTGTTGAGCCATCCACGGCGACGATGGCTGTGGTCGACAGTGCCGACGGTTCGGTCGCCGGTGTGCGCCGCCAGGAACTCCCCGACGACGAATATGAAGCGTTGACCGCCTTAACCGCGATGGCCGCGGATGCCGCGACGATGGAACAGCGGCCAGACGGTTTGTTAGTCGTCGGCAGCGACGGTGTTGACATCGCCGCAATCCGGGAGCAATTGCAGGCAGCCAGTTCCCTTGTCTTGAGCACACCGGAAGAGCCGGAGCTGGCGTTGGCCAGGGGCGCGGCGCTGGCATCGGCACATCCGCCGCTGTTTTCGTCGTCGACCGCAGCGATCGCTTACGCGCAGGATCCCGCGACGGGCTCGCCCGTTCCGCATGCGGTGGCTCTCGGCTTCGCGGACGGCGTTGCCACCGTGGAACGCGGTGCGCCCGCGTTGGCTTATAGCGCCGATCCCGCAGAGGCGGGCGAACCCGCTGGTGCGTTCGCCACCGGCGCCTATCCACCGTTTCTCGGCGACGACGAATCGCTGGCGGGCTTCGGTGCTGCGCCGGGTGAGCAGCGGGCAACCCGACCGTTTTTGGTGGCGCTGAGCGTGTTGGCATTGTTTGTCGGCGGCG
>NZ_LZJR01000129.1 GCF_001667925.1 Mycobacterium sp. E2479
CCGGCGGCACCCCAGCCCCAGCCGCAGCCGCAGGCGCAGGCGCAGCCCAAGCCCGAACCCACGCCGACCCCCGCCCCGCAGCCCCAGCCGAAAGCTCAACCGGCGCAACCGCAACCGGTAAGCTCGGGGACCGACGGCACTCCGTACGTGACGCCGCTGGTGCGAAAACTGGCCGCAGAAAACAACATCGACCTGAACTCGGTGACGGGCACCGGGGTGGGCGGTCGCATCCGCAAGCAAGACGTGCTGGCCGCCGCCGAACAGAAGCAACAGGCCGCCCAGGCGCCCGCGGCCGCGCCGGCCCCCGCTGCCGCGGCCCCCAGGGCGGCGGCGGCGCCAACCCCGGCTCCGGCGCTGGCGCACCTGCGGGGCACCACCCAGAAGGCCAGCCGGATCCGTCAGATCACCGCGAACAAAACCCGCGAATCACTACAGGCGACAGCCCAACTCACCCAAACCCACGAGGTCGACATGACCAGGCTGGTCGGGTTGCGGGCCAGGGCCAAGGCGGCTTTTGCCGAGCGCGAGGGGGTGAACCTGACCTTCCTGCCGTTCATCGCCCGGGCGGTGATCGACGCGCTGAAGATCCACCCCAACGTCAACGCGAGCTACAACGAGGACACCAAGGAGATCACTTACTACGACGCCGAGCACCTCGGCTTCGCGGTCGACACCGAACAGGGGCTGCTGTCGCCCGTCGTACACAACGCGGGTGACCTGTCTCTGGCCGGGCTGGCCAGGGCGATCGCCGACATCGCCGCGCGCGCCCGGTCGGGCGACCTCAAGCCCGACGAGCTGTCCGGGGGCACCTTCACCATCACCAACATCGGTAGCCAGGGGGCGCTGTTCGACACCCCGATCCTGGTTCCGCCGCAGGCCGCCATGCTGGGCACCGGCGCCATCGTGAAGCGGCCGCGCGTCGTGGTCGACGAGGCCGGCAACGAATCGATCGGCGTCCGCTCGATCTGCTACCTGCCGTTGACCTATGACCACCGGCTGATCGACGGCGCAGACGCGGGTCGCTTCCTGACCACCATCAAGCATCGGCTGGAAGAGGGAGCCTTCGAGGCCGACCTCGGTCTGTAGAAGGACAAGCGAACGTGGCTCGCGCTGGTCAGAACGCCGTCATCGCGATTGCGGGTTCGTCCGGCCTCATCGGTTCCGCGCTCACCGCGGCCCTGCGCGCCGCCGATCACCGGGTACTGCGCATCGTGCGCCGCACCCCGGCGAATGCCGATGAGCTGCACTGGAATCCCGAGACGGGCGACCTCGACCCCGACACGCTTTCAGACGTCGACGCCGTGGTCAACCTGTGTGGGGTCAACATCGGCAGGCGGCGTTGGTCGGGCGCATTCAAGCAGAGTCTGCGAGACAGCCGAATCACCCCCACCGAAGTCTTGGCGCATGCCGTCGCCGACGCCGGTGTGGCGACCATGGTCAACGCCAGCGCAGTGGGCTTCTACGGCGATACCAAGGACCGCGTGGTGGATGAAAACGACCGTGCGGGAACCGGTTTCCTCGCGCAGCTGTGCGAAGACTGGGAAGCCGCCACCCTGCCCGCCCAGTACGGCGGCGCCCGGGTGGTGCTGGCCCGCACCGGGCTGGTGTTCTCCCCCGCCGGTGGCGCCCTGGCCCGGTTGCGGCCGCTGTTCCGCACCGGCCTCGGTGCAAGACTGGGCAGCGGGCGCCAGTACATGTCGTGGATCACGCTCGAAGACGAAGTGCGTGCGCTGTTGTACGCAATTTTCGAGCCCGAGCTGACCGGCCCGGTCAACATGACCGGGCCCGCTCCGGTCACCAATGCCGAGTTCACCACCGCATTCGGGCGCGCGGTCAACCGTCCAACCCCGTTGATGGTGCCCGGATTTGTGATCCGGGCGGCGCTGGGCGAGTTCGCCGAGGAGGGCCTGCTGATGGGGCAACGCGCCATCCCGTCGGCACTGGAGCGTGCCGGATTCACTTTCCACCACAACACCATTGGCGAGGCGCTCACCTACGCCACCGCCCGCCGCGACCACGACTAGTGGCGCTCGCCACGCGACGGCACAGGCCGCCCCGCCGCCCGCGGCGCGCCTCGCCGGCCCGGGCCGAGTACCGTCGCGAAGGTGATCGAATCCATCCGATCCAGCCAGGCCTTGATCGACGTCCGCCGGCTGGGCACCGTCGACTACCGCGTGGCCTGGCAGCAGCAACGCGATCTGGCCGACGCGCGGGTGGCCGGCGGTAGCGACACGCTGCTACTGCTGGAGCACCCCGCGGTCTATACGGCGGGGCGGCGCACCGAGCCGCACGAACGGCCCGTGGACGGCACGCCAGTCGTCGACACCGATCGTGGCGGCAAGATCACCTGGCACGGTCCCGGCCAGCTGGTCGGTTATCCGATCATCGGGCTGGCCGAACCGCTCGACGTGGTCAACTACGTGCGCCGCCTGGAAGAGGCGCTCATCAAGGTCTGCGCCGACTTAGGCGTGGGTGCGGTCCGGGTGCGGGGCCGGTCCGGGGTGTGGGTCCCGGGCGACGGGGGGCGGCCCGACCGCAAGGTGGCCGCCATCGGCGTCCGGGTGTCGCGGGCGACCACCCTGCACGGATTCGCCCTCAACTGCGACTGCGACCTAACCGCTTTCAGCGCCATCGTGCCGTGCGGCATCAGCGGCGCCGGAGTGACGTCACTGTCGGCCGAGCTGCGCCGACCGGTGTCGGTCGAGGATGTGCAGACGGCGGTTGGCGACGCCGTCTGCGACGCCTTGGACGGAGTGCTGCCGGTCCGTGACCACCCCGCAGCGCGCGTAGCATCAGCGATGTGACTGTCGCACCGGAAGGACGCAAGCTCTTGCGCCTGGAAGTGCGCAACGCCCAGACTCCGATCGAGCGCAAACCGCCGTGGATCAGGGTGCGGGCCCGGATGGGTCCGCAGTACACCCAGCTCAAGAGCCTGGTCCGGCGCGAAGGTCTGCATACGGTGTGCGAGGAGGCCGGCTGCCCCAACATCTTCGAATGCTGGGAGGACCGCGAGGCCACCTTCCTGATCGGCGGTGATCAGTGCACCCGCCGCTGCGACTTCTGCCAGATCGACACCGGGAAGCCCGCCGAACTGGATCGCGACGAGCCCCGGCGGGTCGCCGACAGCGTGCGCACGATGGGCCTGCGCTACGCCACCGTCACCGGGGTGGCCCGTGACGACCTGCCCGACGGCGGAGCCTGGCTGTACGCCGAGACCGTGCGTGCCATCAAGGAATTGAATCCGTCGACCGGCGTCGAGCTGTTGATCCCCGACTTCAACGGCGATCCCACCCGGCTCGCCGAGGTGTTCGACTCACGCCCGGAGGTGTTGGCGCACAACGTCGAAACCGTGCCGCGCATCTTCAAACGGATCCGGCCCGCCTTCACCTACCAGCGCAGCCTCGACGTGCTGACCGCGGCGCGCGACTTCGGTTTGGTCACCAAGAGCAACCTCATCCTCGGCATGGGCGAGACGCCGCACGAGGTGCGCACCGCGCTCGCCGACCTGAACGATGCCGGCTGCGACATCGTCACCATCACCCAGTACTTGCGCCCGTCGGTGCGTCACCACCCCGTCGAACGCTGGGTGAGGCCGGAAGAATTCGTCGAGTTCGCGCGGCACGCCGAGGAGTTGGGCTTCGCCGGGGTGCTGGCCGGACCGCTGGTGCGCTCGTCGTATCGGGCGGGACGGCTTTATGAGCAGGCCGCCCGCAGCCGATCCTGACCTCGCCCGCGAAACGGTAGTGGCTTCGTCCGGTCGCGGCCCTACGTATTCTTTGACTATGGCTAAATCCCGCAGTGCCGCTGAGAACAAGG
Organism: Mycobacterium sp. E2479; assembly: GCF_001667925.1. Taxonomy (GTDB): domain Bacteria; phylum Actinomycetota; class Actinomycetes; order Mycobacteriales; family Mycobacteriaceae; genus Mycobacterium. Next base: position 3,817 of record NZ_LZJR01000129.1, read on the forward strand.
CCGCGCGAGCGCAGGCGCAGGCCGCCCGCAAGGCCGCCGCGCGGGAGCGCCGCACCCAGTTGTGGCAGGCGTTCAAAATTCAGCGCCAAGAGGACAAGCGGCTCCTGCCGTACATGATCGGCGCCTTCGTGCTGATCGTCGGCATCTCGGTAGGGGTCGGTATCTGGGCCGGCGGGCTGACGATGATCACCCTGATCCCGCTCGGCGTGGTGCTCGGCGGCCTGGTCGCCTTCATCGTGTTCGGCCGCCGCGCCCAGAAGTCGGTCTACCGCAAAGCCGAAGGCCAAACCGGCGCCGCCGCCTGGGTGTTGGACAACCTGCGCGGCAAGTGGCGGGTGACCCCAGGGGTGGCCGCGACTGGCCATTTCGACGCCGTTCACCGGGTGATAGGCCGGCCCGGCGTCATCCTGGTCGGCGAGGGAGCGGCGACCCGGGTGCGACCGCTGCTCGCGCAGGAGAAGAAGCGCACCGCCCGGCTCATCGGTGACGTGCCGATCTACGACATCATCGTCGGCAACGGCAAGGACGAGGTATCGCTGGCCAAGCTGGAGCGCCACCTCACCCGGTTGCCGGCCAATATCACCGTCAAGCAGATGGACACGCTGGAGTCGCGGTTGACCGCGCTGGGGTCGCGGGCCGGCGCCGCCGTCATGCCCAAGGGGCCACTGCCCAATTCGGGCAAGATGCGTGGCGTGCAGCGCACGGTGCGCCGCAAGTAGGCGGGGCCTTAAGTCACCGCCGATCGCAAGCGCGGCGAAGCCGGGCGCAGCGGGTCGGCGGCATGATCACCGCCGATCGCAAGCGCGGCGAAGCCGGGCGCAGCGGGTCGGCGGCATGATCACCGCCGCACGACGGCCGTCGCGGTCAGCCGGTCCTGCATTCCGCGGCCGTCCCAGTCGGTGAACAACGCCGGGACGACCGTGCCGACGAGCACGCCACGCACCACCGCACGGCCCAGGCCAACCGGCCCGCGGCCGTCCACAGTCACAACCTGCAGGCGTAACACCAGCTGGCCGGGCGTGAACCCGAACAATCGCAGGAAGACCACGCCCAGCACGAACCAGATCACCAAGACCGCTGTGGCCAGCGCCGGTTGGGAGAACAGGCCGAAGCGCATCGCCAGCGCGGCCAGACCGTACGAAATCAGCCAGTCGATCATCAACGCGCCCAACCGGCGTCCCATCGGCGCCAAGGAGCCCGGGCCGCTCTGCGGGAATCCCAGCTTTTCACCGGGAAAAGCGGATCGCGATTCCGCCATCATCGGCGCGGACCGGAGTCCGAATAACCGGCGGGAACGGCCGGGTACGGAGGGCGGGCGGTGCGCCTGGCCACCGGAAAAGATACGATCTTGCGATCCATGGCCCCACAATAGAACCCGCCGCTGACGCGGCCACTTTTAGCGTGTGGCATGGTCACGTAACGTGCGCGCAACATCGGGTTGACTGACGGGCAACATCTGCTCCATAGCGTCAGGCCGCGGATCTCACCAAGTAAAGGAGCATTCTGTGACGGAAACGACGCCCGACGACGTCTTCAAACTCGCAAAGGACGAAAACGTCGAATTTGTCGACGTCCGGTTCTGTGACCTGCCCGGCATCATGCAGCACTTCACGATCCCGATTTCGTTCTTCGACGAGAGCGTTTTTGAGGATGGCCTAGCCTTCGACGGCTCGTCGATTCGCGGATTCCAGTCCATTCACGAATCCGACATGCTGCTCCTGCCCGACCCCGCGACCGCGCAGATCGACTTGTTCCGCGAAGCCAAGACGCTGAACCTGAACTTCTTCGTGCATGACCCATTCACCCTCGAGCCGTACTCGCGCGACCCACGCAACATCGCCCGTAAGGCCGAGAACTACCTGATCAGCACCGGCGTGGCCGACACCGCCTACTTCGGCGCCGAGGCCGAGTTCTACATTTTCGACTCGGTGACCTTCGACTCGCGCACCAACGGCTCGTTCTACGAGATCGACGCGATCGCGGGCTGGTGGAACACCGGCTCGCCGAACGAGCTCGACGGCAGCCCCAACCGCGGCTACAAGGTGCGCCCTAAAGGTGGCTACTTCCCCGTCGCCCCCGTCGACCACTACGTCGACCTGCGCGACAAGATGCTGTCCAACCTGATCACGGCGGGCTTCAGCCTGGAGAAGGGCCACCACGAGGTGGGCACCGGCGGCCAGGCCGAGATCAACTACAAGTTCAACACGCTGCTGCACGCGGCCGACGACATGATGCTCTACAAGTACATCGTCAAGAACACGGCCTGGCAGCACGGCAAGACCGTCACGTTCATGCCCAAGCCGCTGTTCGGCGACAACGGTTCCGGCATGCACACCCACCAGTCGCTGTGGAAGGACGGCAGCCCGCTGATGTATGACGAGACCGGGTATGCCGGCCTGTCGGACACCGCCCGTCACTACATCGGCGGCCTGCTGCACCACGCGCCGTCGCTGTTGGCCTTCACCAACCCGACGGTGAACTCCTACAAGCGCCTGGTGCCCGGTTACGAGGCGCCGATCAACCTGGTCTACAGCCAGCGCAACCGGTCGGCGTGTGTGCGCATCCCGATCACCGGCAACAACCCGAAGGCCAAGCGGCTCGAGTTTCGCTGCCCCGACTCGTCGGGCAACCCGTACCTGGCGTTCTCGGCCATGCTGATGGCCGGCCTGGACGGCATCAAGAACAAGATCGAGCCGCAGGCGCCGGTGGACAAGGACCTCTACGAGCTCCCGCCCGAGGAGGCCGCCAACATCCCGCAGGCTCCCACGCAGCTGTCCGCGGTGATCGACCGGCTGGAAGAAGACCACGAATACCTCACCGAGGGCGGCGTGTTCACGCCGGACCTCATCGAGACGTGGATCAGCTTCAAGCGCGAGAACGAGATCCTGCCGGTCCAAATCCGGCCGCACCCTTACGAGTTCGCGCTGTACTACGACGTGTAAGCAGATGCCATCCGCTTGGCGATCACCGCACCGATCGCCGAGCGGGTGGATTCATGTCCTTGCTCGCGTGCTCGGCAATGAAAGTCCTACGCCTTGGCGACTTCTCGAAGAACCGTGAGGCGCGTCGCCGCGTAGCGTTCATCCAGTAGCGCATCGGCCACTTCTATCGACGGTAGCGGCCCGCCACACTCCCGAGCCGCACGACGCAGCGCCGCAACGGCTCGCAGTTCGGCGTCGATAATCCTGATATCACGCGCCATTTTCGGGGTTTACCCGCCAACGGCAGTGTTAATCGCATTTGTTGGGTCCGGCCAACGGCAACGGCCGTTCAAATAGTGGTGTCGTCTCCGGAAACCAGCCGAAGCGGTGCAACCGGTTCGGGCCGCAAGGCATCCACCGAGTTGTTGTCGTGGATTAATTGCTCGGCGACCACGCACATCTGCGTCCTCGTTTCCCGCGATATAGTGCGAAGCACCTTCAAGGCTTGCGCGCCGTCGAGATCGAAGCGGTTCATGATGATGTCCACGGCCCGCTCGATGAGTTCACCAGGCGAGAGCTGACTCGCATTGGAATCGTCGGTAATCATGCTTTCCCAATCTGTCCGAAGCCGCCCGGTCATTTGAAAAGCCAGCTTCGGCCCTTGGACCAATTATGCTCCGATTTTTCGCAGCGCGAGCGGGTCGACTCCGGCCGCCGCCCAAGTGTTACCCGCGGCCGCGTCCTCGGGGATCCGACAGCCATGCGCAGCCGTCGAATGTTCACTTCGCTCGGGGCGATCGATCCTCGAAACATAAACCATGCCGAGCCTCGGCGCCGGTGTGTCGGTCGCCGCCGTTTATGTGTCGCGGCGCCTAGCCGTCGAGCGCGAGGTCCTTGCGGAAGCGTTGCATGCCGTCGATCTTGTCGTCCAGGCTGGCGTCGGGCCCGGCGTAGAACATCCATGGCATGGTGATGATGCCGGTGATGCCCGCATCCTCGACCCGCTGATAGTCGGCGATGGTGAACGCGTCAGTCAGAGGTGTCAGAACGGTGAAATCGTCCATGGTCAAACCATTTTCGGCGCGTATCTCTCGCAGCCTGCCTACCGCATCGATGGCCCGCTCGGACTTGATCAAATCGCCGATCCAGCCGTCGTTGCGGGCAGCGCGGCGCAGCGCGATGTCGCTGAGCCCGCCGACATACACCGGTATCGGCGGCGGAGTGGGCTGCATTTCCAGCCGCGGCGCTCGATAAAACTGGCCCTCGAACTCCGTCCAGCCCGGGGACCACAGCGCGCGCATCAGATCGATGATTTCATCGGTGCGCTTGCCCCGGGCCTCGAATCGCTCACCCATCAAAGCGAATTCCTCACGGCACCACCCCACGCCGATACCCAGCTCCACCCTTCCGGACGCCAAAACCGCTGCGGTGCCAATGGCTTTCGCCGCGGAGTACGGGTTACGCATCGCGGGGATATAGACAGTGTTGACGAATCGCAACCGCGTGGTGACCTGGGCCAGCGCACCCACGAGAACCCACGGATCGGGCCAGTCAGTGAAGGGCTGCCAGCGTCTTTCCCCGTCTTTGGTGTACGGGTACGGGGTGTCCAGAGTCTCCAGATTGACGACATGATCGGGGATGCCGATCCCGTCATAGCCCAGCTCGTCGGCCGCCTTGGCGAGCTCGATGATCTCGCGGGTGTTCAGGAACGCGCTGCTGATGTAGAACTTCACTGCGCCTCCTGCGCCCAGGCCGGCTCGATGAATACGCCGTCGGCCTCGACGGTGACGCCGGTGGCATCCGAAATAGCGCCGCGCGCAAAGACTTTCCGGCCTTCTTTGCCGTCGACCCACGCCTCACAGCGAAGCGGGCCCAGCGGGGTGCCGCGCAGATATTTCACCGTGATGGTCCCCGTGAAGCGCGGTTTCGACAGCCCCTCGCTGGCCGCCTCCCCGAGCATGTGGTCGAGCACCAGGGCGCTGACGCCGCCGTGCACCAGTTTGGGTGGACCCTCGTAGGCCGAGCCGAGGGTGAATTCGCTCCAGCAGCGGCCCTCGCCCTCGTGGTGCACGACGATCGGCGGGGCGATGGGGTTGCACACGCCGATAGCGGCGTTGCCCAACGGCAGCGGGCGGCCGTTGACGCGATAGCTCACCCCGAGGGGGCGGGTGCGTTGCCGCAACGATGCGGTGGCGGTTTCGATCGCCCTGCGGGCCTCGGCGACAACCTCGTCGTCCGCCTCGGTCCGGATGGTGGCGTCGACGAGCTCGCGGACCGCATCGGCCAACGGAGCGTAGAGGGCGGTCACGCGATCGGCCTCCGCCGCGCTGAGCACCTCGAATATGGCGTCCAACGCGCCGGCCTCCTGACTCAACTCCCGAACACCCTGCGCACCACAGCTTTTGCGCGTCGCGTCACCCGAAGATAATTGTCTAAGAACTCCCCGCCCTCATCGGTCGGCCAGCCCGCGGCCACGGCGACCGCGTTGAGCTGACGGCCGGGCCCGGGCAACTGATCGGTGGGCTTACCGCGGACCAGCACCAGCGCGTTGCGGGCCCGGGTCGCCGTCAGCCAGGCCTGCCTCAACAGCTCCACCTCATCGGCGGGCACCAGGCCGGCCGCGGCGATCGCGTCGAGGCACTGCAGCGTCGACGTGTTGTGCAGCGCGGGAACCTCGTGTGCGTGTCGCAGTTGCAGCAGCTGCACGGTCCACTCGACGTCGGCCAGCCCCCCGCGCCCCAGCTTGGTGTGCGTGTTCGGGTCGGCACCGCGGGGCAACCGCTCGGCATCGACGCGGGCCTTGATGCGCCGGATCTCCTGCATCGCCTCCGGCGACACCCCGTCTGACGGATACCGCGTCTTGTCGGCCATCAGCAGGAACCGCTGCCCCAGCTCCGCGTCGCCGGCAACCGAGTGCGCCCGCAGCAGTGCCTGGATCTCCCACGGCTGCGCCCACTGCTCGTAGTAGGCGGAGTAGGACGCCAGGGTGCGCACCAGCGGACCCTGGCGTCCCTCGGGCCGCAGGTTGGCGTCGACCTCCAGCGGAGGGTCGACGCTGGGCGTCCCCAGCAGCGCCCGCACCTGCTCGGCGACACCCGTCGCCCAGCGCACGGCCGCGGAGTCCTCGACACCGGACGTTGGTTCGCAAACGAACATCACGTCAGCGTCGGATCCATAACCCAACTCGGCGCCGCCCAGCCGGCCCATGCCGATGACGGCGATCGCGGCCGGCGCCCGGCCAGCCTCGGGCAGGTTGGCCCGGATCATCGCTTCCAGTGCAGCCTGCAGCACCGCCACCCAGATCGAGGTCAGCGCCGCGCACACGTCGGTGACCTCGAGCATGCCGAGCAGATCGGCGGACCCGATGCGGGCCAATTCGCGACGGCGCAGCGTGCGCGCCGCGGCGATCGCCCGCACCGGGTCGGAGTAACGGCTGGCCGACGCGACCAGCGCACGGGCCACAGCGGCGGGTTCGCTTTCAAGCAGTCGCGGACCGGACGGCCCGTCTCCGTAATCCTGAATGACCCGCGGCGCGCGCATCAGCAGGTCCGGCACGTACGCCGAAGTGCCCAGCACGTGCATGAGCCGACGTGCCACCGCGGGCTTGTCGCGCAGCGTCGCCAGATACCAGTTCTCCCCGGACAGCGCCTCGGACAGCCGCCGGTAGGCCAGCAGCCCGCCATCGGGATCGGGCGAGTACGACATCCAGTTGAGCAGCCTGGGCAGCAGCACCGACTGAACCCGACCACGCCGCCCGCTCTGGTTGACCAGGGCCGCCATGTGCTTCAGCGCGGTCTGCGGACCCTCGTAGCCCAGCGCCGCCAGCTGGCGTTCGGCGGCTTCGGAGGTCATGCCGCGAGCGATGTCCAGCCCGGCCGGGCCGATCGATTCCAGCAGGGGCTGATAGAAGAGCTTGGCGTGCAGCTGGGAGACCCGCAGGTTCTGGTGTCGCAATTCCTCGCGCAGCACCCCGGCCGCGTCGTGGCGGCCGTCCGGCCGGATGTGCGCGGCCCTGGCCAGCCAGCGCACCGCCTCCTCGTCGTCGGCCTCGGGCAGCAAGTGGGTGCGCTTGAGCCGCTGCAGCTGCAATCGATGCTCGAGGAGCCGGAGGAACTCGTAGGACGCGGTGAGGTTGGCCGCGTCCTCGCGCCCGATGTAGCCGCCCTGGCCCAGCGCGGCCAGCGCATCCACCGTCGACGCCACGTGCAGCGAGTCGTCGTCGCGACCGTGCACCAACTGCAGCAGCTGCACAGCGAATTCCACGTCGCGCAGCCCGCCGCTGCCGAGCTTGATCTCGCGGCCGCGGACCTCGGCGGGCACCAGTTGTTCGACCCGGCGGCGCATGGCCTGCACCTCGGTCACGAAGTCCTCCCGTTCGCAGGCGACCCAGACCATCGGCATCAGCGCGTCCAAGTAGCGCTGTCCGAGCTCCGTGTCGCCCACCGCCGCACGGGCTTTCAGCAGCGCTTGGAACTCCCAGGTCTTCGCCCAGCGCTGGTAGTAGGCGACGTGTGACTCGACGGTGCGGACCAGTTCACCGCTTCGCCCCTCGGGTCGCAGACCGGCATCGACCTGAAAGAACGCCTCAGAGGCCAGCCGCATCATCTCGCTGGCCACGCGGGTGGTGACCGTGTCGGCCTGCTCGCCGACGAAGATGACGTCGACGTCGCTGACGTAGTTCAGTTCCCGGGCACCGCATTTGCCCATCGCGATGACCGCCAGCCGTGGCGGCGTCCGGTCGCCGCACACGCTGTTCTCGGCAACCCGCAGCGCGGCGGCCAGCGCGGCATCGGCCAGGTCCGAGAGGTGGGCCGCCACCACGGTGAATGGCACCACCGGTTCGTCCTCGACCGTCGCGGCCAGATCCAGTCCGGCCAGCACCAGCAACTGGTCGCGGTACAGGGTGCGCAACCGCACCATCGCCGAGCCCGGCTCCGCCAGCGATTCGTCGACGCATTCGGTGAACATGTCGCACAGCTCGTCGTGGGTGGGGAGTTTGACGTTGCCGCGCAAGAGTTTCCAGGACCCGGACTGGGCGATCAGGTGATCGCCGAGCGCCAGCGACGAGCCGAGCACACCGAACAGCCGACCGCGTAGCGGGCGTTCGGTGAGCAGGGCGGCGTTGAGCTCGTCCCAGCCGGCATCGGGGTTCTCCGACAACCGGACCAGGGCGAGCAGTGCGGCATCGGGGTCCGGCGCGCGCGACAGCGACCACAGCAGGTCGACGTGGGCTTGGTCGTCGTGCTCGTACCAACCCAGCTGGGCCATGCGTTCGGCCGCTTGCGGATCGACCAACCCGAGCCGGCCGACGCTGGGCAGCCTGGGGCGCTGCGTCGCGGGTTTGGTCACGACCACGACCGTAGCGCAACCTGCGGGGTCTTCAGCCTCAGCGGCGCCCGATACGGGCTACAGCGACAGGTAGGTGCTCAATTCGTAAGGGGTGACGTGACTGCGGTAGTTCGCCCACTCGGTGCGCTTATTGCGCAGGAAGAAGTCAAATACGTGCTCTCCCAAGGTTTCCGCGACCAGTTCGGAGGACTCCATGGCACGAAGTGCGCTGTCCAGGCTCGTCGGCAGCTCGCGATATCCCATCGCGATGCGTTCGTCGGCGGTCAGGTCCCACACGTTGTCCTCGGCCTGCGGCCCCAGCACGTAACCCTTCTCTACCCCGCGCAGGCCGGCGGCCAGTAGCACGGCGAAGGTCAGGTATGGGTTGCACGCCGAGTCGGGGCTACGGACCTCGACGCGTCGCGACGACGTCTTGTGCGGCGTGTACATCGGCACCCGCACCAGCGCGGACCGGTTGGCCGCACCCCACGACGCCGCGGTGGGCGCCTCGCCGCCTCCCACCAATCGCTTGTAGGAGTTGACCCATTGGTTGGTGACCGCGCTGATCTCCGATGCGTGCTCGAGGATCCCGGCGATGAAGGACTTGCCCACATCGGAGAGCTGCAACGGGTCGTCGGGGCTGTGGAACGCGTTGACGTCACCCTCGAACAGGCTCATGTGGGTGTGCATCGCCGAGCCGGGATGCTGCCCGAACGGCTTGGGCATGAAGGTCGCGCGGGCGCCGTTCTCGATCGCGACCTCCTTGATGACGTAACGGAACGTCATCACGTTGTCCGCCATCGACAGCGCGTCGGCGAACCGCAGGTCGATCTCCTGCTGGCCGGGCGCTCCCTCGTGGTGGCTGAATTCCACCGAGATACCCATGAATTCGAGCGCTTCGATCGCGTGGCGGCGGAAGTTCGAGGCGGAGTCGTGGACGGCCTGGTCGAAGTAGCCGGCGGTATCGACGGGAACCGGCGGCGTCCCGTCGTCGGGGCCCGGCTTGAGCAAGAAGAATTCGATCTCTGGGTGCACATAGCAGGAGAAGCCGAGGTCGTTGGCCTTCTGCAGCTGGCGGCGCAGCACGTGCCGCGGATCGGCCCACGACGGCGATCCGTCCGGCATGGTGATGTCGCAGAACATCCGTGCCGAGTGGTGGTGGCCGTTGGGCGTGGCCCAGGGCAGCACCTGGAAGGTGGACGGGTCGGGGTTGGCCACGGTGTCGGATTCCGAGACCCGCGAGAAGCCCTCGATGGAGGAGCCGTCGAAGCCGATGCCCTCCTCGAAGGCGCCTTCGAGTTCGGCCGGGGCGATGGCGACCGACTTCAGGAAGCCGAGCACGTCGGTAAACCATAAGCGAACGAAACGGATGTCTCGTTCTTCGAGGGTGCGGAGGACGAATTCCTTCTGTCGATCCATAACTCGAACAGTATGCAACTGCTGTTAATTCTGTGTTACCGGATCGGTACCGCTGCGCTGTGACCTGGCCTCAAGATACGAAGGCTGCCGGTACTTGTCCGGCGCGCCGGCGGCCGGCCGCAAAGCTCGTGACGGGAGCCGGGCGCACAAGTGAGCCGTCTACGGCGAACACCGCGGGCGGTATTCGCCGACGCGAGTTCGCCTCTCCCCTTTGATCAACGGACCCTACGGCTTCGCCCGCAGTCCCTTACGGGCGCTCCTCGACCACACAGTGAACAATCGCATCGGCAAGCTGTGGGTTGAATCCCATGTGGGAAACCTTCTGAGCTTCGGCAGCAGGGGGAACACCAGAGTTCAGATCTTGCTCGATCTCGCCAACAAGCTGCAAGTTCTGCGGGTCGGCCTCTCCGATTGGTTCCGTTATCTTTCCCACGCAGCGGCGGTAACCGCTGTAATCAGCGTGAGCAGACGCGCTCATCAGCACAGCCGGGGCGATCAACAGGACGGCGACGGCTAGCCCGGCCGTGACAGCGAGATAGATGAAACGCATGGTCAGGCGAATACCCAGCCGCAACCGTGAATAATCAGCAAACGATTCGGTGCCGGTCAGGATTGGCAGCGGTAGGAGGCCGGTGGCGGAGTGCCGGCGACGAGATACCGGACGACGGCGGTGTCGACGCATTGGTGGCCGTTGAATACCGCGGTGTGCTGCGTCCCGTCGTAGGTGATCAGCGAGCCACCGAGCTGGTGGGCCAGGTTCACGCCCGCCTGATACGGCGTGGCCGGATCGTGGGTGGTGGAGACGACGACGACCTTGCCGGCCGGCATGGGCGGCGCGGCGTGTGGTGCAGACGTCGCGGGCACCGGCCACAGCGCGCATAAATCGCGCGGAGCATTCCCGGTGAACTGGCCGTAGCTGAGGAACGGCGCGGCCTGGCGGATGCGCTGATCGGCACTCACCCAGCTGGCCTGGTCGGTCGGATTCGGCGCGTCGACGCAGCGGATCGCGTTGAACGCATCCTGGTCGTTGGAGTAGTGCCCATCCTTGTCGCGCCCGTCGTAGTCATCGGCGAGCAGCAGCAGGTCACCCGCGTCGGTGCCCTGCGCCAGGCCGAGCAGGCCGCTGGTCAGGTATTTCCAGTGCGCAGGCGTGTAAAGGGCGTTGATGGTGCCGGTGGTCGCGTCGGCATAGCTCAGCCCGCGCGGGTCAGCGGTGTGACCCGGCTTGGTCACCAGGGGGTTGACCAGCGCGTGGTATCGGTTGACGAATTGGGTGGGGTCGGTGCCCAGCGGGCAGCCCGCCGAGCGGGCACAGTCGGTGGCGTAGTCGTTGAAAGCCGTTTGAAATCCCGCCATTTGGTTGACGTTCTCGTCGATCGGCCCGACGGTCGGATCGATGGCGCCGTCGAGCACCATCGTGCGCACGTGGTTGCTGAACTTCTCCAGGTAGGCGGTGCCCAGCTCGGTGCCATAGCTGTAGCCCAAATAGTTGATCTGGTCGTCGCCGAGTGTTTGGCGGACGGCATCCATGTCGCGTGCGACCGATGCGGTGCCCGTGTTGGCCAAAAACGCCGCGCCCATCCGGTTGACGCACTGCTGGGCCAGTTGCCGGTAGAGCTGCTCGATATGGGCCACCCCGCCGGGGCTGTAGTCGACCATCGGCTCTCGCCGGTACGCGTCGAACTCAGCGTCGGTGCGACAGCGCAGCGCGGGCGTCGAGTGGCCGACTCCCCTCGGATCGAAGCCGACGAGGTCGAAATTGCGCCGGATCGGAGAGTCCTCCAGGTCCGAGGCCATCGCGGCCACCATGTCGACCGCCGAGCCACCGGGACCGCCGGGGTTGACCAGAAGGGATCCGATCCGTTGTCCGGTTGCGGGTATCCGGATCATCGCCAGCTTGGCCTGCGCACCAGCGGGGTTGTTGTAGTCAATCGGTACCGACACAGTGGTGCACTGGGAGGTGGGGATATCGCTTGTGTCACTGACGAATTGGCTGCAGCTGCCCCACCCCTGCGGCACCGCGGCCGACGGCGGATTCGGGCCCGGAGTCTGCCCGGCACCGGGTTCCGGCGTGGCGCCGGCCGGGGGCGGCGCCACGACGCAGCTACCACCGAGCATCAGCAAGGAAAACAGCGCCGAGCTCAAGGACCTCAGGCGCGACATGGCTGTCATCGTTGCAGCCCCCGGTACCCACGACAGCGCGAAACGGTCACGCCTTGGTCTCGGCTGCAGCCCGCGCCGAGCGTGCACTCACGGCGACGAAACGACGAAAAACTCGCCGTGAGTGCACGTTCGGCGTCTACGCGATAGCCGGGCTGCCTAGCACTTGGCGCCGTTGGGCGGGATGGAGCCGCCGACCAGGTACGCCGTCACATAGTTGTCGATGCAGCCGTCGCCCTGGAAGACGACGGTGTGCTGGGTGCCGTCGTAGGTGAGCAGCGAGCTGCGCAGCTCGTTCGCTAAGTCGACGCCCGCCTTGTACGGGGTGGCCGGATCGTGGGTGGTCGACACCACCACCGTGGGAGCCAGGCCGGGCGCGGAGATGGTGTGCGGCTTGCTGGTGGGCGGCACCGGCCAAAACGCGCAGGTGCCCAGCGGGGCATTGCCGGTGAACTGCCCGTAGCTCATGAACGGTGCGAGCTCGCGGGAGCGACGGTCTTCGTCGACGACCTTGGCGCGGTCGGTAATCGGCGGCTGGTCCACGCAGTTGACCGCGACACGCGCGTCGGTGGCGTTGGTGTAGTGGCCGTGCGAGTCGCGGCGCATGTACATGTCGGCCAGGGCGAGCAGTGTGTCGCCGTGGTGATCGACGAGTTCGGACAGACCGTCGGTCAGGTGGTGCCACAGGTTTGGCGAGTACAGCGCCATGATGGTGCCGATGATCGCGTCGCTGTAGCTCAGGCCACGTGGGTCGTTCGTCGGTGCGGGCCGGCCGACCATGGGGTTGTTCGGGTCGACCAGCGGGTCGACCAGGCTGTGGTAAACGTCCACCGCTTTGGCGGGATCGGTGCCCAGCGGGCAGTTCGGCTGCTTCGCGCACTCGGCGGCGTAGTTGTCGAACGCGTCCTGAAATCCCTTGGCCTGACGAAGGTCGGCTTCGATCTGATCGGCGTTGGGGTCGACGGCTCCGTCCAGGATCATCGCCCGCACGTTGTGCGGGAAGGCCTCGGCGTAGGCCGAGCCGATCCGGGTGCCATAGGAGTAGCCGAGGTAGGTGAGCTTCTCGTCGCCGAGCGCCGCGCGGATGGCGTCGAGATCTCGTGCGACGTTGACGGTCCCGACGTTGGCCAAAAAATCCTTGCCCATCTTGTCGACGCAGCGGGCGACGAACTGCTTGGTTTCGTCCTCCATGTGGGCGACGCCCGCCGGGCTGTAGTCCACGTTGGGCTCCGTGCGCAGCCGATCGTTGTCGGCGTCGGAGTTGCACCAGACCGCAGGCCGCGACGCCCCCACCCCGCGAGGGTCGAAACCGACGAGGTCGAACCGTTCGCGGACCTTCTTGGGCAACGACTGGACGACACCCAGCGCCGCCTCGATGCCGGACTCCCCCGGCCCGCCGGGGTTGATCACCAGCGAGCCGATCTTGTCGCCGGTGGCGGGGAAACGAATCATCGCTAGCGTTGCGACGTCCCCGTCGAGGTGGTCGTAGTCGACCGGCACGGCCAGTTTGCCGCACAGCGCGCCGGCCGGAAGTTTGACCTTGGGGTTCGCGGCCCGGCACGGCGTCCACTCCACCGCCTGGCCCAGCTTCGGCCCGGACATGACGGCGCGTCCCACCACCACGCGGACGCAGCCCGCCAGAAGCAGCGCGACGGCAGCCATCGACGTCCAGACCAGCAGCGTGCGCGCGGTCTTGCCGCGGCGAGACAGCCCCATGCCAACCTATGCTGCCAGAGGGAACCTGAGATCCTGATTAGCGGCACCACGGCCCGGATACCGTGCGAGCGCGACCAGCTTGCCTCCCCATCGCGGACTCGTCGGCCATCTCCCATAACTCGGGCGGCAGATCCGGACCAGCAACCGGGCCGATGCCGAGTTTGCCCCGCGGCGACGAGGGAGTCGCGCAGCCCGTCTCCGCTCGGCGGGTTGGTGCGCGCATGGTGTGTCTCACACCGCCTCGGCGGTGCAACTGAGCAAAAGAAATGGCAGAATCAAGTGGTCAAACGAACCCGGGGACCCTCAGCGGCCACGAGGATCGAACCGACCACCATTAGGGACAATGATGTCTGAGCACAACGTTTACGGTGCCAACCCGCCTGTGCAGCCCGAAAAGGCGAGGCCCAAGATCCGCACCCATCACCTGCAGAAGATGAAGGCCGAGGGGCACAAGTGGGCCATGCTCACGGCCTACGACTACTCGACGGCCCGCATTTTCGACGAGGCCCGCATCCCGGTCCTGCTGGTCGGCGACTCCGCAGCCAATGTGGTGTACGGCTACGACACGACGGTGCCGGTCTCGATCGATGAGCTGATTCCGCTGGTGCGCGGCGTAGTGCGGGGTGCCCCGCACGCGCTCGTCGTCGCCGACCTGCCGTTCGGCAGTTACGAGGCCGGCCCCGCCGCCGCGCTGGCCGCCGCCACTCGGTTCATGAAGGAAGGCGGCGCACACGCGGTCAAGCTCGAGGGCGGCGAGCGGGTGGCCGAACAGATCGCCTGCCTGACCGCGGCCGGCATCCCCGTGATGGCCCACATCGGGTTCACCCCGCAAAGCGTCAACGGCCTGGGCGGGTTCCGGGTGCAGGGCCGCGGTGACGCGGCGGAGCAGACGGTGCACGACGCGATCGCCGTTGCCGAGGCCGGCGCATTCGCCGTCGTCATGGAGATGGTGCCGGCCGAGTTGGCCACCCAGATCACCGGCAAGCTGACCATCCCGACCATCGGGATCGGCGCCGGACCGAACTGCGACGCCCAGGTGCTCGTCTGGCAGGACATGGCCGGTATGAGCAGCGGCAAGGCCGCCCGCTTCGTCAAGCGGTTCGCGGACATCGGCGCGGAATTGCGCCGGGCTGCAACGCAATATGCGCAAGAGGTGGCCGGCGGGGTGTTCCCCGCCGACGAGCACTGCTTCTGATGGATTCGTAGCGCTGGTTTGCACGCCCACATCGCCGGTCTGAGGTTCGCGCCTGGTTGACGGCGGTATCTCGTCGGAACGAAACCGCTGAAAAGTGTTGCGGTACAAAAATGTACGATGGCTCGCGGAGACGATCCGAACTCTGACGAGCAGGGGTGGACCACATCGACCGGGGGACTCGCGGTGACTTCGTGCACCGGCGAATGGTGCTGACGCTGCCGCTGCTGGTGGCAGGAGGCATGGCCATGGCACAGACGCCACGCGCGTCTGCCAAACCACCCCGTACCTCGCCGCAAGCCAGCAGGTGGTCACCTGAACGCGCGAACCGCTGGTATCAGGCACAAGGATGGCCGATCGGCGCGAACTACATCACCTCCAACGCCATCAACCAGCTGGAGATGTTCCAGCGCGAAACCTTCGACCCCCCGCGCATCGATACCGAACTGCGCTGGGCGCGGGCCAACGGATTCAATGCGATACGGGTCTTCCTGCACGACCAGCTCTGGGCGCATGACCCTCGCGGGTTTCAGCGTCGTCTCGCCCAGTTCGTCGACATCGCCGCCCGCCACGGCATCAAACCGCTGTTCGTCCTGTTCGATTCGTGCTGGGATCCGTTTCCCCAGGCGGGCCCGCAGCGCGCGCCTCGGCCGGGCATCCACAACTCGGGCTGGGTCCAGAGTCCGGGGGCCGCGCGCCTGGACGATCGCGGCTACCTGCGCACCATGCGCGGCTATGTCACCGGAGTCCTGACGCAATTCCGCAACGACGACCGCGTCCTGGGCTGGGACCTATGGAACGAGCCGGATAACCCCGCGGACGCCTACGCTTCGGTCGAGCGCAACGACAAGGTGGACCTGGTCGCCCGCTTGCTGCCGCAGGTGTTCGAGTGGGCGCGGCTGGTTGATCCCTGTCAGCCGTTGACCAGTGGCGTCTGGCACGGCGAGTGGGCCGCCCCGGGCCGCCGCAGCGTCATCAGTGGCATCCAGCTCGACAACTCCGACGTCATCACGTTCCACTCCTATGGCGAGCCGGCGGAGTTCGAGAGGCGCATCGCCGAGCTTGTCCCGCTGGGCCGCCCGATCCTGTGCACCGAGTACATGGCGCGCCCGCTGGGCAGCACGGTGCAAAGCATCCTGCCGATCGCAAAGGGTGCCAACGTCGGCGCATTCAACTGGGGTCTGGTCACCGGGAAGACGCAGACCTTCTTTCCCTGGGACTCCTGGGACCACCCGAACCCGGACCCTGCGATGCCGCGGGAGTGGTTTCACGACCTGCTGGGTCCCGACGGACGGCCCTTCCGCGACACCGAGATCCAGACGATCCTCGAGTTGAGTGACCTGGCGATGCACTTGCAGCAGCCACCGCCACCACCGGCCGGCTGACGCCGATCGCTCAGCGGCACCGGTTCTGGAAATCGGTCAACGGCTGTCGAAGGCCCTCGAGGTCGGCGTGGGTTTGCGGATTGGCGTCCATGTACTGCTTCAATTGCGCACGCGCGTCGTCGCGGGGCTGCCCCTTCAAACCGGTGATGTACGCGTTGACGTCCGGGTGTGCGAACAAATATTCCGACGTCGCGGCGGCGACGCCCGACGACACCTGGGCCAGGTCGGCCGCCGTGCAATTCGGTTGCGACGAGGGCGTCGGCTCCGGATCGTCCATCGGCGGGTCCGCGGCGGCCGACCCCGCCGTCGCGAACAGCATTGCCACACTCAGCGCGCCGGCCGCCATTGCGCCGGCAACTGCTCGGCCCGCCGGGCGAATATAAGACACCATGGGAAACGCTCCTTCATCTCCGCCTGCGCAACTGCGGCCGGTATTGGTACCGCAAACCATAAGGGGTTTTTTCACCGTGCATGCGCTATTCGGCTGGCAAAGAAATGTGCAGCCATTTCTCGATCTGAGCCCATCGGTCGCGCGGCGACGGCAGAATGATCCACGGGTGGCAGGAAAGGAGACCGCAGAGATGAAACCGCGCCGCTGGTTTGCCGCAGTGCTGGTGCTGGCGGGCCTTGCCGTAACTCCCGGCATTCTCGCCGCGCACTCCGCCGATCGGGCGGATGCGACCGTGTGCGTGAACGCGGGCCGGCGCGTCTCTGTCAGCGGGTGCACCAACATCGCCGACAACATCCAACGCTATGTCCCGCCACCGGCCGTTTATGCGCCGTTGCCGGAGGACGACACGACGGCTCCTCCCCCGCCGTAACGGCGGCCGCGACGGGCGCTGCACTCACCAGCCGATCCGCGGCGGTCCCGTCGCCTCGGTATGGCACGCTATGGGTGCTCATTTCCCACCGTCCACCATGTTCACGGCCGCGGTGACGCGCCCGCAACGGAGCCGAAGATGCCTGCAAAAGCGATGCAGCCCGCGCGTCATCTCGAGGTCGAGCGCAAGTTCGACGTCGTCGAATCCACCGTGTCACCGTCGTTCGACGGGATCGCCGCGGTTGCGCACGTCGAGAAGTCGCCGACGCAAACCCTGGATGCGACGTACTTCGACACGCCCATACACGATTTGGCGCGCAACAAAATCACCCTGCGCCGCCGTACCGGTGGCTCCGACGCGGGATGGCACCTGAAGCTGCCGGCCGGTCCGGACTCCCGAACCGAGGTCCGTCTCCCGCTCGACGCATCGGGCGGCGACGATTCCGTGCCCGATGAGTTGACGGATGTGGTGCTGGCGATTGTCCGCGACCGTCCGCTGCAGCCGGTCGCGCGGATCACCACCCAGCGTGAGAGCCAGGTGCTCTGCGACGCGGCTGGCAACGCGCTCGCCGAGTTCAGCAACGATTACGTCACCGCGTGGTCGACGCGGGGAGCCCAGGACACCGACTCGGCGCCGACCGAACTGCAATGGCGCGAATGGGAATTGGAACTCGTCGAAGCGAGCGGGCTCGCTGGCGGAACAGCCGGCGTGGAGCTGCTCAACCGGTTGAGCAACCGACTGCTGGACGCGGGCGCCGTACCGGCGGGTCACGGCTCCAAGCTGGCGCGGGTGCTCGGTACCGCGCCGCCACCCAATGGCGCTCAGCCGCCCGAGGATCCGCTGCAGCGCGCGATCGCCGAGCAGATTCGCGAGCTGCTGGTGTGGGATCGCGCGGTGCGGGCCGACGCCTACGACTCCATTCACCAGATGCGCGTGACCACCCGCAAGCTGCGCAGCCTGCTGCGGGACTACCAGGAGTCGTTCGGATTGCCCGAGAACGGGTGGGTCCTGGACGAGTTGCGTGAGCTCGCCGGAATTTTGGGTGTGGCCCGCGACGCCGAGGTGCTCGCCGAGCGATACGAGCGCGAGTTGGACGGGCTCGCACCGGAATTGGTGCGCGGACCGGTGCGCGAACGCCTGGTCGGGGGTGCCCAGCGACGCTACCAGATCGGGCTGCGCCGGTCCTTGATCGCCATGCGATCGCAGCGATACTTCCGCCTGCTTGACTCCCTCGACCTGATAGCGGCCGAAACCCCCGGCGCCGCCAGCGCCGAGGAACAGGCCCCGGTGACCATCGAGGCCGCCTACAAAAAGGTCCGCAAGGCCAAGAAGGCCGCCGCCCAGGTCAACCGCGAACACCCCGACGACCCACACCAACGCGACGAGGCGATCCATCGAATCCGCAAGCGCGCCAAGCGACTTCGCTACACCGCCGCCGCGACCGGGGCGCCCGGCGTGTCCGACCGGGCCAAGGCGGTCCAGTCGCTGCTCGGTGACCACCAAGACAGCGTCGTCAGCCGCGAGCACCTGAGACAGGAAGCTGATGCCGCGCACGCCGCCGGCGAGGACACCTTCAGCTACGGGCTGCTCTATCAGCGGGAGGCCGACCTGGCCGACCGGTGCCGCGACGAACTCGATGCCGCCTTGCGCAAACTAGCCAAAGCGGTCCGCAAAGCCGGTCATTAGCAAGCTGAAGGCGGACGAGTTGGCCTGTAAGCCGGATTCTGTTCCCCGCCGCCGCGCATAAGCAACGGCGGCGCGGCGGCGACCATCCATCTGGACACGCCGTCACCGGGTGCCTCAAGCGGCCTACCCGCAGGCTCGGGCGAGCAACCCTCGAGCGCCTGCGCGGCCGCACCTTGCGGTGCGGCCTTCTTGGCCTTGCTTCGGGTGGGGTTTGCCAAGCCACCCCGGTCACCCGGGATGCTGGTGCGCTCTTACCGCACCGTTTCACCCTTACCACCGCGAGGGTGGCGGTCTGTTTTCTGTGGCACTTTCCCGCGAGTCACCTCGGATTGCCGTTAGCAATCACCCTGCTCTGTGAAGTCCGGACTTTCCTCGAACCGCTTGCGACGGTCCGCGGCCGCCCGGCCAACTCGTCCGCGACGAACAACGGTACTACCTGCGACATGCTGGTGCCAGCAACGCACGGCCGAGGCCCGACCACACCGCGCAGGCGCTATTTATGGTGGACAGGCAGACCAACACACGGGAGGCAGCATGTCCCAGTGGAAAAAGCGCGTCGACACAGGCGATTGGGACGCCATCGCCGCCGCGGTCGACGAGTACGGCGGTGCGCTGCTGCCGCGCCTGCTCACACCGGGCGAAGCGGCCCGGCTGCGCAAGCTTTACGTGTACGACGAGCTGTTTCGGTCGACCGTCGACATGGCCCCCAAACGCTATGGTGCCGGGCAATACCGGTATTTTCACGCGCCCTACCCCGAACCGATCGAGCAGCTCAAGCAGGCCCTATACCCACGGCTGTTGCCGATTGCGCGCGATTGGTGGGGCAAGCTGGGCCGCGACGCACCCTGGCCGGACGGTCTCGACGAATGGCTGGCGACCTGTCACGCCGCCGGCCAGACCAGATCGACCGCCCTGATGCTGAAATACGGTGCGGGCGACTGGAATGCCTTGCATCGAGATCTGTACGGGGAGTTGATTTTCCCGCTCCAGGTGGTCATCAACCTGAGTAATCCCGACGCCGACTACACCGGCGGCGAATTCCTGCTCGTCGAGCAACGGCTGCGAGCCCAATCCCGCGGCATGGCAACACAACTGCCGCAGGGACACGGGTATGTCTTCACCACCCGGGAACGCCCGGTGCGGTCGGCGCGGGGTTGGTCCGCGGCGCCGGTGCGCCACGGGGTCTCGGTCGTTCGCTCCGGCGAGCGTTATGCGATGGGGTTGATCTTTCACGACGCGGCGTAAGCGGCCTAACCGGTTCGCCGCAGGACGATCAGGTTGTCGGCCATAGTGCCGACTTCCCCATTCGGTCCGACCATTTCGCGCTCGAGGGCCTCGGTCCGCAGCCGCTTCCAGTACGGCGCGTCGGCGTGCAATGACGCGAGGACCTCGTCGATACCGGCGAAGTGGTGATCGTGATGCTCCGCCCATGGCGGGGGGGCTCCATGGTCGACGATCAACAGCACACCGCCGCGATTCACCCGCTCGGCCGCCCGTTGCAGTACCCCGTCGCGTTCCAGTCGCGCCGGCGAGTGCAGGTACTGCGCGGACACCAGGTCGAAGGTCCCTTCGGGAAAAGTTTCGTTGAGGTCATGGCGCTGAAAGTCGATGCGTGGGAGCATGTTTCGTGCCGACGCGGCCTCGGTAGCGCGTTGCAGCGCAATGGTCGAGATGTCGACGGCCACCACCTCCCAGCCGCGCTCGGCCAGCCACAAAGCGTCGGCGCCTTCCCCGCAACCCAGGTCGAGCGCCCGGCCGACCGGGAGGTCGGCGGCCACCTCGGCCAGGCGGGGATTGACTTGTCCGCTCCAGACCCGCTCCGCCGACCGGTAACGCTCCTCCCAGAACCGCTGGGCATCATCGGGTTTGTAAGAGTTCTCCACACCGCGAGCTTGCCTATCCGTTGCGGTTTTGCCAAGCTGAATTGCCATGCAGGCAAAAACTACACCCGACATCGACCTCTTGGTCCGGCGGCGACTGCGGGAACTGCGGGTGCAGCGCGGCCTGACGCTACACGAGGTAGGGGCTCGCGCCGGCATCGACGTCTCGACGCTCAGCCG
This sequence comes from Mycobacterium sp. E2479, assembly GCF_001667925.1. Classification (GTDB taxonomy): domain Bacteria; phylum Actinomycetota; class Actinomycetes; order Mycobacteriales; family Mycobacteriaceae; genus Mycobacterium. The sequence goes on from NZ_LZJR01000129.1 coordinate 24,505, forward strand.
CCTCGAATCCGGGAAACGCCGGCTGGCCCTTGATCACCTGCCGCGGCTGGCCCGGGCCCTGTCCGTCAGCACCGACGATCTGTTGCAAGCGCCCCCAACGCCGGACCCGAGGGTGCGCGGCACCGCGCACACCCGTCACGGCGTCACCTATTGGCCACTGACCCGCCAGGGCCCGGCCGGAGGCCTGCACGCGTTCAAACTCCGGGTCAGCGCGCGGCGCCGCACCCCGCCCGCCGAGCTGCCGGTGCACGAAGGCCAGGACTGGATGTATGTCCTTTCCGGCCGGATGCGGCTCATCCTGGGCGAACGCGACTTCACCATCGATCCCGGCCAAGCCGTCGAGTTCTCGACGTGGACGCCGCACTGGTTCGGCGTGGTAGACGGGCCAGTGGAGGCCATTGTGATCTTCGGACCGCACGGCGAGCGGCTCCACCTGCACAGTTGATCGGCATTAGGCCATTGCCCAACAAGCGGGTCGGTGCCAGGCTGACCGCATGACAGAAGCCGAAAGTTTCGTCGACCAGACGCGCACGGGGCTCGCGGAGCCACAACCGATGTATAAGGCGCTGCGCGAAACCACCCCGGTGTTCCGGTCACCTCAGGCGGTCGTGCTCAGCCGTTTGGCCGACATCGAAATGGCGCTCAAACACACCGAGCTGTTCTCGTCGAACATGGACGCCGTCGACCTGGGGAACGTGCGGCCGCTGATCCCGCTCCAAATCGACCCGCCCGAGCATGCGAAGTACCGGCGCATCCTCGACCCGCTGTTCACTCCGCGGGAGATGGCCCGACGCGAACCAGGCGTCACCGAGCTGGTCAACGAAATGATCGATCGCTTCGCCGACCGGGGCGAGTGCGACTTTCACACCGAGTTCGCGGTGCCGCTGCCCTGCACGGTCTTTCTGCAGCTGCTCGGCCTGCCGCTGGACGATCTCGACCAATTCTTGGTGTGGAAGGACGGGGTGATCCGCCCCGAGGGCGACTCGGGTTTCGACCGCCGCCACGAGACCTCCGCGGGCGTGGCCCAACAGATCTACGAGTACTTCGACCGCGCCATCGACGACCACATCGCCAGCCCCCGCGACGACGTGCTGTCCGCAATGATCGCCGCGAACTTCAAAGACGAGGCCGGCCAGCCGCTGTCGCGCGACGAGCTGCTCGACATCTGCTTCCTGTTCCTCATCGCCGGACTGGACACGGTCACCGACTCCCTCGACTGCTTCTTCGTGTACCTGGCGCGTCACCCCGATCACCGTCGTCAACTCGTCGAGCAGCCCGAGGTGCTGCCCGGCGCGGTCGAGGAGCTGTTGCGGTGGGAAACGCCGGTGCCCGGCGTCGCCCGCGTGGCCATCCAGGACGTCGAGGTCAGCGGATGCCCGATCAGCAAGGGCGAACGGGTCAGCCCGCTACTGGGGGCGGCCAACACCGACCCGGCCGAGTTCCCCGACCCGGAGCTGGTCGACTTCACCCGCAACCCCAACCGGCACCGGGCTTTCGGCGGCGGTCCGCACCGTTGCCTCGGCTCACACCTGGCCCGCATGGAGCTACGGGTGGCGTTGCGCGAATTCCACCGGCGCATCCCGGATTACGAGATCAAGCCCGGCGCCGAGCTGTGCTACACCGCCGCGTTGCGCTCGGTGGAGTCGCTGCCGCTGGTCTTCCCGGTGCCATGAGCCGCGCCGGCGACGATGCACGACACAGCGATGGGGTGGGGGCACCCTCCGGGGAGGAGCGGGGCAAATGACCCGGGTAGCCGTCGACCGCGACCTATGCACCGGGCATGGACGCTGCTACACCTTGGCCCCCGATGTCTTTGACGCCGACGAGGTCGGCCACTGCGTGGTGCTCGTCGACGAGGTGTCCGGCGAGCTCGAGTCTCAAGCCAGCACGGCCGAACAGAACTGCCCGGAAAGCGCCATCACGCTGGCTCGTTGACGCGACGGGCGCGCGCCAAACGTCGGCTGTCGAATCGCGCTAGAAGACGCCGTACCGGGGTAACCCCACGGGTATGGCTATGAACGTCGCTCACAAGCTGATCAGCTCACATCTGGAGTCCGGGGAGATGTCTCCGGGAGAAGAGATCGCGATCCACATCGATCAGACGCTGACGCAGGATGCAACCGGCACGCTGGTGATGCAGGAACTCGAGGCGCTCGGGCTCGATCGTGCCCGCACCGAGGTGAGCGTCCAGTACGTCGACCACAACCTGCTGCAGGGCGACGAGAAGAACGCCGAGGATCACGAGTACCTGCGCACCGCGGCGCAACGCTTCGGCCTGTGGTTCTCCAAACCGGGCAACGGAGTGTCGCACCCGACCCACATGCAGCGCTTCGGCATCCCGGGCAAGACGATGGTGGGCTCCGACTCCCATACTCCGGCCGCCGGATCGCTGGGCATGCTCGCGATCGGCGTCGGCGGTCTCGAGGTGGCGCTCGCGATCACCGGGCGGCCACTGCACATCCGCATGCCCGAAATATGGGGCGTGCGGCTCGACGGTGAGTTGCCCCAGTGGTGTTCGGCCAAGGACGTGATCCTGGAGATGTTGCGCCGCCACGACGTCAAGGGCGGGGTGAACCGGATCATCGAGTATCACGGTCCCGGCGTGGCGACGCTGACGGCAATGGACCGTCACGTCATCGCCAACATGGGAGCCGAACTCGGCGCCACGACGACGGTGTTTCCCAGTGACGAAGCCGTGCGCGATTTCCTGCGCGCCGAGGGACGCGAGGACGACTGGACCGAGTTGCTGGCCGACGAAGACGCGGACTATGACGTCGAGGACACCATCGACTTGTCGCAGATCGAGCCGCTGATCGCCAAACCGTCGTCGCCGGGCAACGTGGTGCCCGTTCGTGAGGTCGCCGGCGAGGAGATCGCCCAGGCGGTGATCGGATCCAGCGCCAACCCCGGGCTACGGGATTTCGCGATCGCGGCCGCGATGGTGGCGGGACGCCAGACGGTCCCCCAGGTCAGCTTCGACATCAACGCGACGTCGCGCGAGATCCTGGCCGATCTGACCAAGATGGGCGCAACGCTGGATCTGGTGATGGCCGGCGCGCGCATCCACCAGGCCGGCTGCATGGGGTGCATCGGCATGGGCCAGGCTCCCGCGGTCGGCCGCAACTCGTTGCGCACGATGCCCCGCAACTTTCCCGGCCGGTCCGGCACCAAGGAGGACGCGGTCTGGCTGTGCTCACCGGAGACCGCGGCAGCCTCGGCGCTGAACGGAGTGATCACGGATCCGCGGGACTGGGCCAAAAAAGAGCAGATGGAGTATCCGAAACTCGACCTGCCCGAGCGCAGCTCGATCAACACCGCAATGCTGGTGCCTCCGCTCGACGCCGAGGAGGCACAGCGTGTCGAACCCGTGAAGGGGCCGAACATCTCCAGCCTGCCCGAGTTATCCCCGCTGCCCGACGAACTCGAGGCGCCGGTGCTGCTCAAGGTCGGTGACAACATCTCCACCGACGAAATCTCGCCCGCCGGCGTGCAGGCCCTTCCGCTGCGGTCGAACATCCCGAAGCTCGCGATGTTCAGCTTCACCCGCGTCGACGACTCCTACCCCGAGCGGGCTCAACAGGCCGGCGAGGGCGGGCACGTCATTGTGGCCGGGGAGAACTACGGCCAGGGCTCCTCGCGTGAGCACGCCGCGATCGCCCCGCGCTATCTCGGGTTGCGCGTCGTCATCGCCAAGTCCTTCGCACGCATCCACTGGCAAAACCTGGCCAACTATGGAATTTTGGCGCTCGAATTCGAGAATCCCGACGACTACGACTCGATCGACCAAGACGACACCCTCCGCTTTCAGAATCTGAACTCGCTCGACGAAGAGGATGTCCTGCAGGTCGACAACGTCAGCAAGGAATCGTCATTCGCGGTGCGGCATCGACTCTCGCCGCGACAGGTCAAGGATGTGTTGGCCGGCGGCTTGATCCCACGCCTCAACCAAGAGCAGAAGTGATCTACAGATACGCCGTCTGGTTGACCAGTCGCACCGAAGACGCTCCGTCGGAATAGAACTCGGCGATGCTCAACGAGGCCAGATCGAGGTGCAGGCGGTAGAGAATGCCGGGCCCGGCGTCCAGCGCCTCGCGCAGCAGCATCTTGATGGGTGTCACGTGCGACACCAACAGCACCGTGGTGCCCCGCTGCGCGGCGACGACGCGGTCCCGAACCGTCGACACCCGAGCGGCCACCGCGTCGAAGCTCTCCCCGCCTGGCGGTTCGGTGCTGGTGTCGCGCAGCCAGCGACCGTGCAGCTCGGGATCGCGCTCGGCGGCCTCGGCAAAAGTCAGCCCCTCCCACGAGCCGAAATCCGTCTCGATCAAGTCGTCATCGACGGTCACGTCCAGGCCAAGCGCCTTGGCCGCCACCGCCGCGGTGTCATAAGCCCGTTGCAGCGGTGAGGCGAACACCGCCGAAATACCGCCGCGCTGCGCCAGATAACGCGCCGCCGCGTCGGCCTGCCGCCGCCCCAGCTCGGTGAGCGCCGGGTTGCCGCGGCCCGAGTAGCGGCGCTGCACCGACAATTCGGTCTGGCCGTGTCGCAGCAACAGCAGGCGGGTCGGGGCACCGCGCGCGCCGGTCCAGCCGGGTGCCGAGGGGGACGGGACATTCGCGGACCCGGACGGTTCGGGTTTGTCGCGCGGGCCGGATTGCTCGGCCGGCTCGGGCTTTTCCGTCACGCCAGCGACCTCGGCGGCGGCATCCATCGCCTCGTTGGCCAGCCGATCGGCGTGCGCGTTGCGCTCCCGCGGAATCCACGAGTAGCTGATCTTCGCGAACCGCCCGGCCCGGTTTCGGGCCTCGGCGTGCAGCTCGATCAGGTCGGGATGCTTGACTTTCCACCGGCCGGACATCTGTTCCACCAACAGCTTGGAATCCAGGTACACCGCGGCCTCGGTGGCACCCAGGTTCAGGGCGTCGTCCAAACCGGCTATCAGGCCCCGGTATTCGGCGACGTTGTTGGTCGCCCGGCCGATCGCCTGCTTGGCCTCCGCCAGCACGGTCGTGCGGTCCTGGTTCCACACCACCGCGCCGTACCCGGCCGGCCCGGGATTACCGCGTGATCCGCCGTCGGCCTCGATGACGACCTTCACTGATCGAAGCCCTTGACCCGCAGCAGGATTGCGCCGCATTCGGGGCAGCGCACCACATCGTCTTCGGCCGCCGCCGAGATGCGGGACAGCTCGCCACGGTCGATCTCGAGCCGGCAGGCACCGCACCGACGCCCCATCAGCTGCCCGGCGCCCGCGCCTCCCCCGGCGCGCTGGCGTTCGTACAGGGCGGACAGCGCCGGGTCCAAGGCGGCGCTCAGCGAGTCACGCCGTGAGGACTGAAGTTCGCGGGCCGCGCTGATCTCGGCGACCGCCGCGTCGAGAGCCTCGCGTGCGCCGGCCATCTCGGCCTCCAGCGATGTGAGCTTCTGCTGCTCGCTGTCCAGCTCAGATTGCAGCTCCTCGCGACGTTCCATCACCTCCAGCAGAGAATCCTCCAGGCTGGTTTGACGACGCTGCAGAGTTTCCAGCTCGTGCTGAAGATCCGACAACTGCTTGGCGTCGGTCGCTCCCGACTGCAGCAGCGAGCGGTCGCGGTCTTCGCGCTGGCGCACCGCCTCGACCTCGGCCTCGAGCCGCGACACGTGGGCGTCGATGTCTTCCAAGGCGATTCGCAACGTGGCCAGCCGGTCGCCGGCCGCCTCGATCTCCCCCCGCAACCGCTCGCAGGCCTCTTGTTCCGGCAGATGCTTGGCCCGGTGCGCGATCCGGGACAGCTCGGCATCCAACTTCGACAATTCAAGCAGCGAACGCTGCTGTGCCAGCTCGGCTTTCATGACCCATCACCCCCGGACTGGTGGCCAACCTGCTCGACATTCCACGGGTCGGTCCGAATCGCGCTCACCCGCACCGGCAACTCCGCACCGAAACGCGACCGCAACAAGCCGGCGACCTGTTCACACCAAGGGAATTCACTGGCCCAATGTGCCACATCGATCAGGGCCACATCGGAGGCGCGGCGATGTTCGTCGGCCGGATGGTGGCGCAGGTCGGCCGTGACATAGGCCTGCACGCCGGCACCGGCCACGGCGGCCAGCAACGAATCGCCGGCTCCGCCGCAGACCGCCACCCGCGAGACCGGTGTGTCGGGATCGCCCGCCGCCCGCACTCCCCAGGATGTCCGCGGCAACGCCGCATCGACGCGGGAGACGAAGACGCGCAACGGTTCCGGGCGCGCCAGCGCCGCGATGCGACCCAGCCCGGCGTCACTGGGCGGTGCCACCAGCGCGAAGATGTCGAAGGCGGGCTCCTCGTACGGGTGGGCGGCACGCATCGCCGCCAGCACCGCGGCGCGGGATCGCGCGGACGCGACGACCTCGAACCGGTCTTCGGCCACCCGCTCGACGTTCCCGACGCTGCCCACCGCCGGTGAGGCACCTTCGTGCGGCAAAAACTGCCCGATACCGCTGACCGACCAGCTGCAGTGTGAATAGTCGCCGATATGGCCGGCGCCGGCGGCAAACATGGCCGCCCGCACCGCTTCCGCGTTCTCACCGGGCACGTAGACGACCCACTTGTCGAGATCGGGTGCGCTCGATGCCGGTTCGAGCACGGCCTCGACGTCGAGGCCCAGGGCCGCGGCCAGCGCGTCGGAGACGCCCGGGCGGGCCGAGTCGGCATTGGTGTGCGCCGTGAATAGCGAACGCCCGGTCTGGATCAACCGGTGCACCAGCGCACCCTTGGGGGTGTTGGCCGCCACGGTGTCCACCCCGCGCAACAGCAGTGGATGATGGGCCAGCAACAGGCTCGCCCGGGGAACCTCGTCGACGACCGCCGGCGTCGCGTCGACCGCGACGGTCACCGAGTCCAGCTCGTCGTCGGGGTCACCGCACACCAGGCCCACCGAATCCCAGGATTCGGCAAGCCGCGGCGGGTAGGCCTCGTCGAGCGCCGCGATGACTTCGGCCAGCTTCACGCTCACCCCCGCCCCCCGATGCTTTCCGGCGTGCCCGCCTCCGAAATCGCCTGCACCAGCCGCGGCCACTCACGGCGCACCGCGGCCCGCAGGTAGCGCTCGTCCAAGCCGACGAACGTATCACAGCGCCGAATGGCAATTCCCCTGTCATGCAAACTTTTTCGTAGCTGGACCGTGTCCGGTGTGCGAAACAGCACGAACGGAGCCCGCCCGTCGACAACCTCGGCGCCCACCGACGCCAGACCGGCCACCATCTCGGCGCGCAGCCGGCTCAATCGCGTCGCCCCCGCCGCCGCCTCGGCGACCGCGTGCCGGCCGCAACACAGCGCGATCGCCGCCAGCTGCAGGGTCCCTACCGGCCAATGCGCCCGTCGAGCGGTCAGCCGCGCGAGCACCTCTGGCGAAGCCAGCGCGTAGCCCACCCGCAACCCGGCCAGCGCCCACGTCTTGGTCAAGCTGCGCAGCACCAGCACGTCGGGCAGCCCGTCGCAGGCCAGCGATTGCGGCTCACCGGGAATCGAGTCGGCGAAGGCCTCGTCGACCACCAGGATCCGCCCGGGCCGGCGCAACGCCAGCAGCTGTTCACGGGTGTGCAGCACCGAGGTGGGGTTGGTCGGATTGCCCACCACGACCAGGTCGGCGTCGCCGGGTACGGCCGCACCGGTCAGGCCGAACGGCGGCTCCAGCACGACGTGGTGCACCGGCACTCCGGCCGCGGTCAGCGCGTCAGCCGGCTCGGTGAACGCCGGCGCGATGATCGCCGCCCGCCGCGGACGCAAATTCGCCAGCAGCGCGAACGCCTCGGCCGCCCCGGCCAGCGGCAGCACCTCGTCGCGGGTCCGGCCGTGCCGCCCGGCGGCCGCGTCCTGCGCCCGGTGGATGTCGTCGAGGCTCGGGTAGCGCGCCAGATCGGGCAGGCGCTCGGCCAGCCGTCGCAGCAACCACTCCGGCGGCCGGCCGTGCCGGACGTTGACGGCGAAATCCAGCATCCCGGGTGCGACGGCCTGATCACCGTGGTAGCGCGCCGCAGGCGGGCTCAGGTTCAGACTCGCCATCCGTGAAACACTAGTGCGCCGGCCGGGCCGCCCGGAGCGGCATCGGCAACGCCGTCACACCCGGACACACCTATCGAGGACAATGGTGAGGTGACAGGCACAACGTCAGCCGATTGCCAGACCCCCGGCAACGCCGCCTCCCCCGGTGGGGTGCAGCTGGTGATCTTCGACCTCGACGGCACGCTGACCGACTCCGCGGAAGGGATCGTCGCCAGCTTCCTGCATGCGCTCGACCACATCGGCGCCCCGGTGCCCCCCGGCGACCTCGTCGCGCAGATCGTCGGCCCGCCGATGGACGACACGTTCCGGGCGATGGAGCTCGGCGACGACGCCGAGGAGGCGATCGCCGCCTTTCGCGCCGAGTACGGCTCCCGGGGGTGGGCGATGAACGCGCTCTTCGACGGGATCGAGGCACTGCTGACCGATCTACGCACCGCCGGTGTCCGGCTTGCCGTGGCCACCTCCAAGCTCGAACCGACCGCGCGGCGCATCCTCGCCCATTTCGGACTTGACCAGCACTTCGAGGTCATCGCGGGCGCGAGCCCCGACGGTTCGCGCAAGACCAAGGTCGAGGTGCTGGGCCACGCCCTCTCGCAGCTGGTGCCCCTGCCCGAGCGGGTGCTGATGGTCGGTGACCGCAGCCACGACGTGCACGGAGCGGCCGCTCACGGCATCGACACCGTGGTGGTCGGCTGGGGCTACGGCAAGGCCGACTTTCCCCACCGCGCAGCCGATGCCAACGAAGACGCTCCCGGCGTGACCCACGCCTCGACCATCAACGACTTGCGGAGGGCGCTGGGTGTCTAGTCGAGACGCGCTGCACGTCACGTTCGTGTGCACCGGCAACATCTGCCGATCGGTGATGGCCGAGAAGATGTTCGCCGACCAACTACGTCGGCGGGGCCTGGCCGACGCGGTGCGGGTCAGCAGCGCCGGCACCGGCAACTGGCACGTGGGTGAGTGTGCCGACGAGCGGGCCGCCGGCGTGTTGCGCGCCCACGGCTACGCATGCGAGCACCGCGCAACGCAGGTCGACGCCGAGCACCTCGAGGCCGATCTGATGGTGGCCCTGGACCGCAACCACGCCCGGATGCTGCGGCATCTGGGCGCGGACGAGGATCGCATCCGGATGCTGCGCTCCTTCGATCCGCGCAGCGGCGCCCACACCCCGGACGTGGACGACCCCTACTATGGCGACACCGCAGACTTCGAACGCGTCTACGCCGTCATCGAGGCAGCGCTGCCGGGCCTGCACGAGTGGGTCGATGACCAGCTCGCGCAGAACGGATCCACTTGATGCGCCGGTTGCCGTTTCTGCTGCGTCCGGGCTGGATCGTGCTGGCTCTGGTGGTCGTCGCCTTCGCATATCTGTGCTTCACGGTGCTCGCGCCCTGGCAGCTCGGCAAGCACAGCAGGACATCGCGGGAGAACCATCAGATCGAATCTTCGCTGAATACCCCGCCGGTTCCGTTGAAAACGCTGCTGCCGCAGCAGAATTCGGCGGCCTTTGGCGCACAGTGGCGCCAGGTCACCGCAACCGGGCACTATCTGCCGGACGTGCAGGTGCTGGCCCGGCTGCGGGTGATCGATTCGAAGCCGGCGTTCGAGGTGCTGGCGCCCTTCGTCGTCGACGAAGGACCGACCGTCCTGGTCGACCGGGGCTACGTGCGGCCGCTGGAGGGGTCTCATGTCCCGCCGATCCCCCGCCCGCCCGAACAGAAGGTGACCATCACGGCGCGGCTGCGCAACTCCGAGACCGCCGCAGCGAATAAGGATCCGTTCGTGGGAGACGGTGTGCAGCAGGTGTATTCGATCGACACCGATCAGATCGCGGTGTTGACCAAGACCCCGCTGGCCGGGTCTTACCTGCAGTTGATCGACGGTCAGCCCGGTGTGCTGGGCGTGGTCGGGGTGCCGCAGCTGGACGCCGGCCCGTTCCTGTCCTACGGCATCCAGTGGATCGCGTTCGGCATCCTCGCGCCCATCGGGTTGGGCTATTTCGCCTACTCGGAGATCCGCGCCCGCCGCCAGGAAAAGCAGCACCGGCCGCCGCCCGCCACCGAGACCGCGCCCACACCCGAAGTTCCGCAGTCCGTTGAGGCCAAACTCGCCGACCGCTACGGCCGCCGGCGGTAACCCGACAGGTATGCCAACAGCGCAGCCGATACCGAGGCGCCCGCCTGCACCAGCGACGACAGTCGCACCGCGCGCCGCAGGTCGGCCACCGTCGGCTCGCGACCATCGCCGAGTGTGGGCCGGATCTGCAACTCGTGGTGGTATTGCGTGGGGCCGCCCAGGCGCACGCCCAGCGCCCCGGCGCAGGCCGCCTCGACGACGCCGGCGTTAGGGCTGGGATGACGGGCGGCATCGCGGCGCCAGGCCCGCGCCGCGCCCGACGGTGATCCGCCGACCAGCGGCGCCAGCACCACCACCAGCGAAGCGGTCAACCGCGCGGCAGCGAAGTTCGCGATATCATCCAATTTTGCTGCGGCGCAACCGAATCGGCGATAGCGTTGCGAGCGATACCCGACCATCGAGTCCAGGGTGTTGATGCCGCGATACATCAGGACCGCGGGCACGCCGCCGGCCGCCGCCCACAGCAGCGGGGCCACTTCGGCGTCGGAGGTGTTCTCGGCCATCGACTCCAGCGACGCGCGGATCAGGCCCGCGCGGTCCAGCGATGCCGGGTCACGCCCACACAGCGACGGCAGCAATTCGCGCGCGGCGGCGACGTCGCCGCGTTCCAGCCGCTCCGACATGTCCAGACCGGTGCGGACCAACGAGGTTCCACCCAGCGAGACCCAGGTGGCCGCGGCGGTCACCACGATCGCACCCGCCCGGCCACGGTGTGTGGCCGGGCGCTGCACCGCCAGGCCGAGCAGGCCCAGCGCCCCGATCAGCGCGCCGACATGGACCGCCCCGGCGATCCTGCTGTCACGGTAGGTCACGTTCTCCAGCACGGCGGCGGTGCGGCCGAACAGCGCGACCGGATGACCCCGGCGTGGGTCGCCCAGCGCGCGGTCGGCCAGGTAGCCGATCGCCACACCCGCGATCCGGGTCTGCCTCGCAACCATTTCGGCAGCGTCTCATACCGGGCGTCGCGGCCCTGCCGACTAGGCGACCGCCACGATCACGACGGCGACGATCAGCACGATCAGGACGCCCAGCGTCCACCACAACCCGTAGCCGCCGGCGGGGCGGGTCATCTGGGGCTCCTCGACGGTGCGGCGCCCGATTCCCGCCGGGTGACGGCTTCGGCGGGTCGGGAGGCGGAGGACTCGAGTCGCCAGGTTCAGTGCTCATCCGGGCACGTCTGCCCATTCCCGGGCGGATCCACCGTCGGCAGATCATTGCTCGCGCCGATCCGGCGATGGTCTACTCGAAGGCATGATTCCCAGCAGGCCAGGCCCGCGGTGAAGCGGCCCGCTACCCGGGTCGCCGACCTGCTCAATCCGGCGGCGTTGTTGTTGCCCGCCGCGAACGTGATCATGCAGTTGTCCCTGCCCGGGGTCGGCTATGGCGTGCTGGAGAGTCCCGTGGACAGCGGCAACGTCTACAAGCATCCGTTCAAGCGGGCCCGCACCACCGGCACGTATCTGGCTGCCGCCACCATCGGGACCGAGTACGACCGAGCGTTGATCTGCGCGGCAGTCGACACTGCCCACCGGCAGGTCCGGTCGACGTCGTCAAGTCCGGTGTCCTACAACGCTTTCGACCCAAAGTTGCAGCTGTGGGTGGCAGCGTGCCTGTACCGGTACTTCGTCGACCAACACGAGTTCCTGCACGGTCCCCTGGACGACGCGACGGCCGATGCCGTCTACGCCGACGCGAAGCGGCTGGGCACCACGCTGCAAGTGCCCGAGCGGATGTGGCCGCTGGACCGGGCCGCCTTTGATGCGTACTGGAAACGCTCCCTCGACGAGCTGCGCATCGACCCGCCGGTACGCGAACATCTGCACGGCGTGGCGTCGTTGGCGTTCCTGCCGTGGCCGCTGCAGGTGCTGGCGGGCCCGTTCAACTTGTTCGCGACGACGGGTTTCCTGGCTCCCGAATTCCGGGCGTTGATGCAGCTGGACTGGTCGCCGCGCCAGCAGCGCCGGTTCGGCTGGCTGCTGACCGCCCTGCGGCTCGGCGATCGGCTGATCCCACATTCGGCCTGGATCTTCGGTTATCGGCTCTACTTGTGGGACATGCGGTCTCGCGCGCGCCAGGGCCGGCGGGTCGTCTAGCCGACATCGGGGTACTCGGCCAGCGGCCCAATGATCGGCAAACCGCGCAAAGCGGACTAGCGTGGCAAGGCATGACCTTTCCAGCGCTCAACCACGTCGCGGTCACGGTGCGCGACCTCGACATCAGCGGCCCGTGGTATCGCAATCTGCTGGGCGCCGACCCAATCCTCGATGAGCACACCGGCGCCGGATTTCACCATCAGGTGTGGATGCTCGACGGGGGCACGATATTCGGCATCCATCAGCACGACCACCCGGCACCCGACGAAGAGTTCAGCGAGCATCGCGTCGGGCTCGATCATGTCGGCTTCGGTTGCGCCAGCCGCGCCGAGCTCGAGAACTGGGTCACCCGGTTGGGCGAACTGGACATCGAGCACGGCGGCATTGTGGATGCGCCGTACGGCTCGGGCTTGAGTTTTCGCGACCCCGACGGTATCGCCTTGGAGTTCTTCGCCCCGCCCGGCTGATCGGCTCAGCGCACCGTCGCGAAGAACGCACGGAGGTCCTGGACGAACAGCTCCGGTTGTTCGAATGCGGCGAAATGCCCGCCGTGCGGCATGTCCGTCCAGTGGGTGATGTTGTAGACCGGCTCGCACCAGCTACGTGGCGCCTTGAGCAGCTCCCCAGGGAAAGCCGCTACGCCCGTTGGCAATTCGACACGGTCGCCGCCACCCCACACGGCGAAGCTCTCCCAGTACAGCCGCGCCGACGACGCGGCGGTGTTGGTCACCCAGTACACCATCACGTTGTCGAGCAGCTCGTCGCGGCTGACGGCGTTTTCGGGGTGCCCGTCGCAATCGGCCCAGTCCCAGAACTTTTCGACGATCCAGGCCAGCTGTCCCACAGGCGAATCGGCCAGGCCGTAGCCCAGCGTTTGCGGGCGGGTCGACTGCTGCTTGGAATAGCCGGTGCCCCACTTGCGGTGGTTGGCCAATCCGGCCAGCGCTCGTTGCTCCTCGTCGGTCGGGTTCGTCAGCGAGTCCTTGGTGGCCCGCCCGACCGGCATGTTCAGGTGGATGGCCACGCAGTGGCCGACGTTACGGCCGATCTGTGTCGTGACGGCGGCGCCCCAGTCGCCGCCCTGGGCGCCGTAGCGGTCGTACCCCAAACGCAGCATGAGCGTTTCCCATGTCTCGGCGATCTTTTCCACACCCCAGCCGGTGTTCGTGGGTTTTCCGGAGAACCCGTATCCCGGAAGCGACGGACATACGACGTGAAAGGCGTCCTCGGCGCGTCCCGAGGCGGGGTTGGTCAACGGCTCGATCACCTTGTGGAACTCCACGATCGAACCGGGCCAGCCGTGCGTGATCACGAGCGGGAAGGCGTCGTCATGCGGCGACCGCTGATGGATGAAATGGATGTCCAGACCGTCGATTTCGGTGGTGAACTGATCGAAACGGTTGAGCGCGGCCTCCCGCGCTCGCCAGTCGTAGTCGGTGGCCCAGTAGTCGGCCAGCTTGCGCGTGTAGGCCAACGGCACGCCCTGGCTCCAGTCGTCCACGCACTCGGCCTCCGGCCAACGCGTACGGGCCAGCCGCGATCGTAGATCGTCGAGAACGTCGTCAGAAACGTCGATACGGAACGGTTTCACGCGTTCATACTGCTCCCGGCCGCGCGACCGACGGCACGCACCCCGGCGCGTCGGCCCTAGGCTTTCGTCGAGGCGGCGTCCGGCCCGTCAGAGTGCTCGCAGGCCACTGAGGGTTCTGCCTATCAGTTCACGTCGTTCGTCGATCGTCATCGAGTCACCGAGGGGTGCGTGCACCCGCAGATAACCCTGTGTCACCAGTTCGCCGACCAGAAACCGCGTCGCACCGAGCGGCAGGGACAGACGGGCGGCGATCTCTGCGACCGATGGGCTCTGCACGCAATACGTCAGGATCTGGCCCCGCACATCGTTTCTCGGCCAGCGCGGTGGCTTCGATGTGGTGTTGAGCGCTTCGACCGGAGCCTCGAGTGCCAATTCGACGCCAGCGTCGGTACGGCCTCCCGTCAGCGCGTACGGCCGGACCAGGCTCGGCTCGTTCGCGGTTTCCCGTTCTGTGCCATCGTCGTCAGGCGCGTCGGAATGTTTCCCCCCGGCATGTGGCGAACTATGCGGTCCCATGTGGTGCTGCAGGAACCACAAGGCCTGGTCGGCGTGCACCGATGCGCGCAGCTCGCTGGAGACCACCTTGAGTACGGTGCGATCGGTGTCGATGACGAATGTGGTCCGTCTGACCGGTAGCAGCCGGGCCAGCAGGCCACGGCGCCGGGCGTGCCGGCCACGCCGGGCCTCGTCACGGGAGACGACGGATCGACGCAGCTTGGCGAACCTGCCTCGGCGCACCCCGAACAGCTCGGACACGACGCCGTCCGCGTCGGAGAGCAACGGATAGTCGAACGAGCGTTGTTGGGCGAAGTGGGCCTGCCTGTCGACGGTGTCGGTGCTGATGCCCACGCGCTGGGCGCCCACCGTGACGAATTCATTGCTGAGGTCCCGGAAATGACAGGCCTGGGCTGTGCAGATCGGTGAGGACGCTAATGGGAAGAAGAACAGCACAACCGGCCCGTCGGCAAGGAGCTCGGACAGCGCCCGGGGCCGACCGGTGTGATCAAACAGAGTGAAGTCAGGCGCCTTCTCGCCCGCGATCATCGGCAAAGAGTAACGCCGGGAAAGCTCGGCGCGAAGCACACTCGGATAATTCGGTATGTCAACGGGAGGTTGACGATTGTTACAAATTGTTTCGTCAGACGCGAATGGCCCACGCGTCTGGGACGATTTCGAATTTATGAAGCTCCTTCTGACCATTTCCAGTGTGGCCGTCGTGATTGGTTTGGCGGCGCCCGCGCACGCCGATGACACCGACGACGCGTTCCTCGCATCGCTGAACTCCGCCGGCTTCACCTATAACGACCCGGCGCAGGTTATTCAGTCGGCCCATTACGTGTGCTCGGCGGCGAGCGGCGGCACGGCGATGGCGGATATCGCGAAGGCGATGACATCCAAAGCAGCCGCACTGACCGAGGAGAAGGCGGAGAAATTCACCGCCATCGCGGCCAGCGCCTATTGTCCGGACGCGATCTCGTCGACCACCACGACGACGGCCGCCAGTTCCTAAGCGAGCGATTCTGCTCGGTCTTGCCGCCGCGCGCGATCGCCATGCTCCAGCGCGGCGTAGTCCGGATCCGCAAACGCGAAATCGATATTTAACTTGCGTTTTCGTTGGTGGGCGCGGACGGTATCGAACCGCCGACCGCTGGTGTGTAAAACCAGAGCTCTACCACTGAGCTACGCGCCCGTTGCCCCGGGCAGGCTACCCGTCCGAAGGCCAAGTTCCCAAAATCATCCAGCCCCTCTCAGCCCCGCAATGCCGCCAGGGCATCGGTCCAGAGCCGCTGGTCGCGGGACTCGCCGGGCTGTTTCATCTCGGCGAAGCGGATGACCCCGGATCGATCGACGACGAACGTCCCGCGGTTGGAGTAGCCGGCGTCCTCGTTGAACACCCCGTAGCTCTTGCTGACCGCGCCATGAGGCCAGAAGTCCGACAGAAGCGGAAACGTGAAGCCGCTGTCCAGCGACCACACCCGGTGCGTGGGCGGCGGTCCCACCGAGATCGCCAGCGCCGCGCTGTCGTCGTTTTCGAACTCGGGCAGGTGGTCGCGCAACTGGTCCAGCTCGCCCTGGCAGATCCCAGTGAATGCCAGCGGGAAGAACACCAGCAGCACGTTCTTGGCGTCCCTATAGGAGCTCAGCGTGACGCGCTGTTGGTTCTGGTCGCGCAAAGTGAAATCCGGGGCGGCTGTGCCGACGGAAAGCATCAACGCTTCCCGGCGCGGGATTTGGGCTGCACCAACCGGCTGGCGCTCCAGTCCCCCAGGTTGACCGACGAGGTGGGCATCAAACCTGCGGTGGGGGCAGACTCCGCGATTTCGGCCGGCAATACGTGTCCGGGCTTGCCGGTTTTGGGCGTCAGCACCCAGATCACGCCGTCCTCGGCCAGTGGGCCGATCGCATCCATCAATGTGTCCACCAGGTCGCCGTCACCGTCTCGCCACCACAGCAGCACGACGTCGACTACCTCGTCGGTGTCTTCGTCGAGCAAGTCGCTGCCGCAGGCTTCCTCTACCGCGGCGCGGATCTCGTCATCGGTGTCTTCGTCCCAGCCCCACTCCTGGACAACCTGGTCCCGTTGGATGCCCAATTTGCGGGCGTAGCTCGGGGCGTGATCCGCCGCGACCACCGTGGAGCCTCCTTAACGTCCGCGCGCTATGCGATTGGGCATTATCGTCGCACAGCCAGAACCTGGTCCATACTCCCGCATCATCACGTTGCCAGGCACAGTTTCACCGCGTTCTTTTTCGTGTCATTGAGTTGGTCGACCCGCTTGTTGAATTCGCCGGTGCCGGCGTGGGTGCCGATGGCGTTCGCCACCGCCCGGGCGGCGTCGATGTAGGCGTTGAAGGCGTCTTTGATCTGCTGCGACATCGCATCGCTGAAGCTGTTGGCCACCGTGGTGGCGCTGTCGTTGAGGGCGTCGATGGCCGGCCCTTCGGTCGGGCCGGTGCCGCCGCCGGCGTTGAACGCCTTCACGAACTCGTTGGTCTTGTCGATCGCGTTCTTGCTGGTGGTGATCAGCGTGGCGCAGGCGGTGCGCACCGCCTTGGTGGTCAGCGATTGTTGCCGCTGGGATTCCCGGACGCTCGAGGTTACCGACGACGCGGACACCGACGCGGACACCGACTGCCGGTAGGCCGGCGCCACCTTGGTGTCGGGCGTCGCCGTGCCGTTGGTGACAGAGGTGCACCCGACGATGCCCATCAGCGCCACCGCGACACAACCCAGCGCCAACGCCCCGCGCCGGGGCAAAGCCTTCACCTGCGCCTCAGGGACGGCACCCCACCGGATGAGCACACGGCTGACGTTACCGGGTGGGTTGCGCGCCCGCCCCATACACGCCGAGTTGGGGTTCGCAGGCGAAGCTGCGTCGGGCTAGCCGACGGCGACTATCCGCGCGCCACACCAGTGCGGCACGATGGTGGGCAGGGTGCGAACCACCCATTACGGCACACATTCCGCCAACAACAGGAGTAGTGCGTTGACAACTGAGTTCGTGCGCCACGATCTGGCCACAAACCCCCACAGCGCAACCGAACCCGACCGCGTCCGGGTGATCCGCGAGGGGGTGGCTTCCTACCTACCCGACATCGATCCAGAAGAGACGTCGGAATGGCTGGAGTCCTTCGATGAACTGCTGGAGCGCTCCGGCCCGTCGCGGGCGCGTTACCTGATGCTGCGATTGCTGGAACGGGCCGGCGAGCAGCGCGTCGCCATCCCGTCGCTGACGTCCACCGATTACGTCAACACCATTCCGACCGAACTCGAGCCGTGGTTTCCCGGCGACGAGGATGTAGAACGGCGCTATCGCGCCTGGATCCGGTGGAACGCGGCGATCATGGTGCACCGCGCCCAGCGCCCGGGAGTCGGTGTGGGCGGCCACATTTCGACCTACGCCTCGTCGGCGGCGCTGTACGAGGTCGGGTTCAACCACTTCTTCCGCGGCAAATCGCACCCCGGCGGCGGTGACCAAATATTCATCCAGGGCCACGCGTCCCCGGGTATTTATGCCCGCGCCTTCCTGGAAGGCCGGTTGACCGCCGACCGCCTGGACGGCTTCCGGCAGGAACACAGCCACGCCGCCGGCGGACTGCCCTCCTACCCGCACCCGCGGCTGATGCCCGACTTCTGGGAATTTCCCACGGTCTCGATGGGCCTGGGTCCGCTCAATGCCATCTATCAGGCGCGGTTCAACCACTACCTGCACGACCGCGGCATCAAAGACACCTCCGATCAGCACGTGTGGTGCTTCCTGGGCGACGGCGAGATGGACGAGCCGGAAAGCCGCGGACTGCTGCACGTCGGCGCGCTCGAGGGATTGGACAACCTGACCTTCGTCGTCAACTGCAACCTGCAGCGCCTCGACGGCCCGGTGCGTGGCAACGGCAAGATCATCCAAGAACTCGAGTCGTTCTTCCGCGGCGCCGGCTGGAACGTCATCAAGGTGGTGTGGGGCCGTGAGTGGGACGCCCTGCTGCACGCCGACCGCGACGGCGCGCTGGTGAATCTGATGAACAGCACACCCGACGGCGACTACCAGACCTATAAGGCCAACGACGGTGCGTACGTGCGGGACCACTTCTTCGGCCGCGATCCGCGCACCAAGGCGCTCGTGGAGCACATGACGGATTCCGAGATCTGGAACCTCAAGCGCGGTGGCCACGACTACCGCAAGGTCTATGCCGCTTACCGGGCAGCCGTCGACCACAAAGGACAGCCGACGGTGATCCTGGCCAAGACCATCAAGGGCTACTCGCTTGGCGCGCACTTCCAGGGCCGCAATGCGACGCACCAGATGAAAAAGCTTGCGCTACAGGATCTCAAGGACTTCCGCGATGCTATCCGGATTCCGATCAGCGATGCCCAGCTGGAAGAGGATCCCTATTTGCCGCCTTACTATCACCCCGGCCCGGATGCCGAGGAGATCCGCTACATGGTCGATCGCCGACGCACCCTCGGGGGTTTCCTGCCCGAGCGGCGGACCAAGACGAAGGCGCTGCGACTGCCGGGCCGCGAAATCTACGCCGCGCTGAAGAAGGGGTCGGGAAATCAGGAGGTCGCCACCACCATGGCGACGGTGCGGACATTCAAGGAAGTGTTGCGGGACAAGGAAGTTGGACCGCGCATCGTGCCGATCATTCCCGACGAGGCGCGCACCTTCGGGATGGACTCGTGGTTCCCGTCGCTGAAGATCTATAACCGCAACGGGCAGCTGTACACCGCAGTGGATGCCGAGCTGATGCTGGCCTACAAGGAAAGCGAAGGCGGGCACATCCTGCACGAGGGCATCAACGAGGCCGGGTCGGTCGGATCGTTCATCGCCGCGGGCACGTCATATGCGACGCACAACGAGCCGATGATCCCGATCTACATCTTCTATTCGATGTTCGGCTTCCAGCGCACCGGCGACGGCCTGTGGGCCGCCGCCGACCAGATGACGCGCGGTTTCTTGCTCGGAGCCACCGCGGGGCGCACCACGCTGACCGGCGAGGGCCTGCAGCACGCCGACGGCCACTCGCTGCTGCTGGCCAGCACCAACCCGGCGGTGGTCGCCTACGACCCGGCTTTCGCCTACGAGATCGCCTACATCGTGGAGAGCGGCCTGGCCCGGATGTTCGGCGAGAACCCCGAGAACGTGTACTTCTACATCACCGTCTACAACGAGCCCTACGTCCAGCCGCCCGAGCCGGAGAATTTCGACCCCGAGGGCGTGTTGCGCGGCATCTACCGCTACCGCGCCGCGACCGAACAGCGGACCAATAAGGCGCAGATCCTGGTGTCCGGGGTGGCGATGCCATCGGCGCTGAACGCCGCGGAGATGCTGGCCGAGGAGTGGGACGTCGCCGCCGACGTCTGGTCGGTGACCAGCTGGGGCGAGTTGAACCGCGACGGCGTTGCCGTCGACAGGGCGAGACTGCGCCATCCGGACCGGCCGGTCGACGTCCCGTACGTCACCCAGGTCCTGTCGAACACGAGCGGGCCGGTGGTCGCGGTCTCGGACTGGATGCGCGCGGTTCCCGAGCAGATCCGGCCCTGGGTGCCGGGCACCTACGTCACCCTGGGCACCGATGGGTTCGGCTTCTCCGACACCCGGCCGGCGGCGCGGCGGTACTTCAACACCGATGCCGAATCACAGGTGGTCGCTGTGCTGGAGGCGTTGGCACGGGACGGCGAGATCGACCCGTCGGTGCCGATCGCGGCGGCTCGCCAGTACAAGATCGACGACGTGTTGGCCGCGCCGGAGCAGACGTCCGACCCGGGCGTGGCCTGACGCCCGCCGCTTTCCCGCGAGTGTGCGGCCAGCCGCACAGCCGCCGCCGAGCGTGCGGCTGGCCGCACACTCGACACCCCCAAGCCACGGCTTGGCGGGTTCTTAAGAGCGCCAGGCGCCGCCTTTGGCGGAAACTTCTAGAAAAGACGCGTACGTTTTAGGGGTGAACGACAATCCCTTCGCCGGCCCGTTCGCCAAGCAGCCGCGATCGCCCCTGGAGCTGCTGGACACCGTGCCGGACTCCGTCCTGCGTCGCCTGAAGCAGTACTCCGGCCGGCTGGCCACCGAAGCGGTCTCGGTGATGGGCGATCGATTGCCGTTCTTCGGCGAGCTGGAAGCATCGCAGCGGGCCAGCATGGCGCTGGTGGTGCAGACTGCCATCAACAACTTCGCCGAGTGGATGCAGGACCCGCACAGCAACGTCAGCCACACCGCCCAGGCCTTCGAGCTGGTGCCCCAGGACCTCGCCCGCCGCATCGCCCTGCGCCACAGCGTGGACATGGCGCGAGTGACCATGGACTTCTTCGAGGAAGTGGTCCCGCTGCTGGCTCGCTCCGAAGAACAGCTGACCGCCCTGACCGTGGGCATCCTCAAGTACAGCCGCGACCTGGCGTTCACCGCGGCCACCGCCTACGCGAACGCGGCCGAGGCACGCGGGACCTGGGACAGCCGAATGGAAGCCAGCGTCGTCGACGCGGTGGTCCGCGGCGACACCGGCCCCGAGCTGCTGTCCCGCGCCGCGGCGCTGAACTGGGACACCACGGCGCCGGCGACCGTCGTGGTCGGCACCCCGGCCCCCGGCCGCGACGGGTCGACCGGCCCCGACGACAGCGAACGCGCAAGCCAGCACGTCCGCGATATCGCCGCGCAGCACGGGCGCGCGGCCCTCACCGACGTGCACGGCACCTGGTTGGTGGCGATCGTGTCCGGCCACTTGTCACCAACCGACAAATTCCTTAACGATCTGCTGGTGGCGTTCGCCGACGGCCCCGTGGTCGTCGGACCCACCGCACCCATGCTGACGGCGGCATTCCACAGCGCCAGCGAGGCGATATCCGGTATGAACGCCGTGGGTGGCTGGCGTGGGGCGCCGCGTCCGGTACTCGCGCGGGAACTGCTGCCCGAACGGGCCCTGATGGGCGACGCATCGGCGATCGTGGCGCTGCACACCGACGTGATGGGCCCGCTGGCCGA
Source organism: Mycobacterium sp. E2479 (assembly GCF_001667925.1). Taxonomy (GTDB): domain Bacteria; phylum Actinomycetota; class Actinomycetes; order Mycobacteriales; family Mycobacteriaceae; genus Mycobacterium. The sequence continues at coordinate 45,823 of NZ_LZJR01000129.1, forward strand.
CGCGGGTCCCACGCTGATCGAGACTCTTGACGCTTACTTAGATTGTGGCGGCGCGATTGAGGCGTGTGCCAGAAAGTTGTTCGTTCATCCAAACACCGTGCGCTACCGACTCAAGCGGATCACCGACTTCACGGGCCGCGATCCCATGCAGCCGCGCGATGCATATGTGCTGCGAGTAGCGGCGACGGTCGGCCAGCTCAACTACCCCACCAATCCGCCAAACGCCGTCAACAACCCCATGCCGGCGGTTCCGCTGCCGGTCAGAGGGGTTGCCGCGGGCCATGCGGGTGACAGTGACTCAGGCAACAGATCGCGGCACGATATCAAACCCATAGCTTAAAGAGCCGTTTTGTGGGGAGTTCACAAAAACCTAAGATGAGGTTCATAATCTGATACACCCGCCAAAACCGTTTCCACAGTGTTCTCTTAAACACGTGATTGCTTTGCTTGCGCCCGGACAGGGTTCGCAGACCGAGGGGATGCTCTCGCCATGGCTGGAGCTCGCCGGCGCCGCTGACCAGTTGGCGCTGTGGTCCAAGGCCAGTGGGCTCGACCTCGTGCGCCTGGGCACCACCGCGTCGACCGAAGAGATCACCGACACCGCGGTCACGCAGCCGCTGGTTGTCGCCGCCACGCTGCTGGCCCACCAGGAGCTGACCAGGCGCGGCCTGCTGTCGGACGCGGATCTGGTCGTCGCCGGCCACTCGGTCGGAGAGATCGCCGCCTACGCCATCGCGGGCGTGATCGCCGCCGACGCCGCCGTCGCGCTGGCCGCCACTCGTGGCGCCGAGATGGCCAAGGCATGCGCCATCGAGCCCACCGGCATGTCGGCGGTGCTCGGTGGGGACGAGGGCGAAGTTCTGGCCCGGCTCGAGCAGCTTGACCTGTTCCCCGCCAACCGCAACGCCGCCGGGCAGATCGTCGCCGCCGGCTCGCTGACCGCGCTGGAGAAGCTGGCCGAGGACCCGCCGGAGAAGGCTCGGGTCCGTGCCCTGGGCGTGGCCGGAGCGTTCCACACCAAGTACATGGCGTCGGCGCTCGACGGCTACGCCGCCGCGGCGGCCGCCGTTGCGACGTCCGAGCCCACCGCCAAGCTGTTGTCGAACCGCGACGGCAAGCCGGTCGCGTCGGCGACCGCGGCGATGGAGGCGCTGGTCGCTCAGCTGACCCAGCCGGTGCGCTGGGACCTGTGCACCGCGACGCTGCGTGACCTGGAAGTCACTGCGGCCGTCGAATTTCCGCCTGCGGGAGCCCTCACAGGCATCGCCAAACGAGAACTTCGGGGGATCACGGCTCGCGCCGTCAAGTCGCCCGCAGACCTGGACGCTTTGGCCGAGCTTTAAAGCCAGCTCGACCAGTTGCACAACCAGTACAACCGCATAGCACGTCAATTCGCCTAACACACAACACATTACGAAGGGAAGCACGCTGTGGCTGTCAGCCAGGAAGAAATCATCGCCGGTATCGCCGAGATCATCGAAGAGGTAACCGGTATCGAGCCCTCCGAGGTCACCCCGGAGAAGTCCTTCGTCGACGACCTGGACATCGACTCGCTGTCGATGGTCGAGATCGCCGTGCAGACCGAGGACAAGTACGGCGTCAAGATCCCCGACGAGGACCTCGCCGGTCTGCGTACCGTCGGTGACGTCGTCTCCTACATCCAGAAGCTCGAGGAAGAGAACCCCGAGGCCGCCGAGGCGCTGCGCGCCAAGCTGGAGACCGAGAACCCCGACGCCGTTGCCAACGTCAAGGCGAGGCTGGAAGCGGACAGCAAGTGAGTAAGCCTTCCACTGCTAATGGCGGTTACCCCAACGTTGTGGTAACCGCCGTCTCGGCGACGACATCGATCGCGCCGGACATCGAGAGCACGTGGAAGGGTTTGTTGGCCGGCGAGAGCGGCATCCACGTCCTCGAAGACGAGTTCATCACCAAGTGGGACCTGCCCGTCAAGATCGGTGGACACCTCAAGGAGCCCATCGACGAACAGATGAGCAGGCTCGACTTGCGCCGCATGTCCTACGTGCAGCGGTTGGCCAAGCTGCTCAGCGGTCAGTTGTGGGAGGCCGCCGGCAGCCCGGAGGTCGATCCCGACCGGTTCTCGGTCGTGGTCGGCACCGGGCTCGGCGGCGCCGAAAGGATCGTGGAGAGCTACGACCTGATGAACGAGGGCGGGCCCCGCAAGGTGTCGCCGCTCGCGGTTCAGATGATCATGCCCAACGGCGCCGCGGCGGTGGTGGGTCTGCAGCTCGGCGCCCGCGCCGGGGTCATCACCCCGGTCTCGGCCTGCTCGTCGGGCTCGGAGGCAATCGCCCACGCCTGGCGTCAGATCGTCATGGGCGATGCCGACTTCGCCGTCTGCGGGGGTGTCGAGGGTCCCATCGAGGCGCTGCCCATCGCGGCGTTCTCGATGATGCGGGCCATGTCGACGCGCAACGATGAGCCCGAGCGCGCATCGCGGCCGTTCGACAAGGACCGCGACGGCTTCGTTTTCGGTGAAGCCGGTGCGCTGATGATCATCGAGACCGAAGAGCACGCCAAGGCCCGGGGTGCCAAGCCTCTGGCCCGGTTGATGGGTGCCGGCATCACCTCGGACGCGTTCCACATGGTGGCGCCGGCGGCGGACGGCGTCCGTGCAGGCCGGGCGATGACGAGGTCGCTCGAGCTGGCGGGGTTGTCCCCCAAGGACATTGACCACGTGAACGCGCACGGTACCGCGACGCCGATCGGCGACACCGCCGAGGCCAACGCCATTCGGGTCGCAGGCTGTCAGGAAGCGGCGGTGTACGCACCGAAGTCGGCTCTGGGCCACTCCATCGGAGCGGTCGGAGCTTTGGAATCTGTTCTCACGGTATTGAGCCTTCGGGATGGCGTGATACCGCCAACACTCAACTACGAAACACCCGATCCCGAGATCGACCTTGATGTTGTCGCGGGCGAACCTCGCTACGGCGAATTGCGCTATGCGATCAACAACTCGTTCGGGTTCGGTGGCCACAACGTGGCACTCGCCTTCGGGCGTTACTGAGGTACGGAGTCCGGCGACGACGCGGGCCGCAATCGGCCCGACGAGGAGTCGGACAGTTTGGAAGGAACGTTCGCAAGACCCATGACAGAGCTGGTTACCGGGAAAACGCTCCCGAACGTGGTCGTCACTGGCATCGCCATGACGACCGCGTTGGCTACCGATGCCGAGAACACTTGGAAGCTGTTGCTGGACAGCCAAAGTGGTATCCGCAAACTCGAGGATCCGTTCGTCGAGGAGTTCGACCTGCCGGTGCGCATCGGCGGGCATTTGCTGGAGGAATTCGACAGCCAAATGACCCGTATCGAGTTGCGCAGGACGGGCTACCTGCAGCGGATGTCCACCATTTTGGGCCGCCGCGTCTGGGAGAACGCCGGCTCCCCCGAGGTCGACAGCAACCGGCTGATGGTGTCCATCGGCACCGGCTTGGGTTCGTCGGAAGAGATGGTCTTCAGCTACGACGACATGCGCGCTCGTGGCATGAAGGCCGTTTCTCCGCTGGGCGTCCAGAAGTACATGCCCAACGGCGCATCGGCGGCGGTGGGATTGGAGCGGCATGCCAAAGCCGGCGTGATCACCCCGGTGTCGGCGTGCGCGTCGGGTTCCGAGGGCATCGCGCAGGCGTGGCGCAACATCGTGTTCGGCGAGGCCGACATCGCCATCTGCGGTGGCGTGGAGACCCGTATCGAGGCGGTGCCGATCGCGGCGTTCGCCCAGATGCGCATCGTGATGTCGACCAAGAACGACGACCCGGCCGGGGCGTGTCGCCCGTTCGACCGCGACCGGACCGGCTTCGTGTTCGGGGAGGCCGGCGCGCTCATGGTCATCGAGACCGAGGAACACGCCAAAGCCCGCGGCGCCAACATCTTGGCCCGCATCATGGGCGCCAGCATCACCTCCGACGGCTATCACATGGTGGCCCCGGACCCCAACGGCGAACGCGCCGGCCACGCGATGAGCCGCGCCATCCAACTCGCCGGGCTCACGCCGTCCGACATCGGCCACGTCAACGCCCACGCCACCGGCACCTCGGTCGGTGACGTCGCCGAGGCCAGGGCCATCAACAACGCGCTGGGCAGCAACAAACCCGCCGTCTATGCCCCCAAAGCCGCACTCGGCCACTCGGTGGGCGCCGTGGGTGCCGTGGAATCCATCCTGACCGTGCTCGCCCTGCGCGACCAGGTGGTCCCCCCCACGCTCAACCTGGAAAACCTCGACCCCGAAATCGACCTCGACGTCGTCGCAGGCAAACCACGGCCGGGCAACTACGAGTACGCGATCAACAACTCGTTCGGGTTCGGCGGACACAACGTGGCCATCGCCTTCGGGCGCTACTAGACCCGGGCACCACCGAATATCAGGAGACCTGCGATGACTATCACGGCCCCCGAGACGGTTGGCGAGTCGCTCGACCCTCGCGACCCGCTGTTGCGCTTGAGCAATTTCTTCGACGATGACAGCGTCGAGCTGCTGCACGAGCGGGACCGTTCCGGCGTCCTTGCCGCCGCGGGGACCGTGAATGGCGTGCGCACCATCGCGTTTTGCACCGACGGAACCGTCATGGGCGGCGCGATGGGCATCGAGGGGTGCACGCACATTGTCAACGCCTATGACACCGCCATCGAGGAGCAGAGCCCGATCGTGGGTATCTGGCACTCCGGCGGTGCCCGGCTGGCCGAGGGTGTGAAGGCACTTCACGCGGTGGGCCTGGTCTTCGAGGCGATGATTCGGGCGTCCGGTTACATCCCGCAGATCTCGGTGGTCGTCGGCTTCGCCGCCGGCGGCGCCGCCTACGGGCCGGCCCTGACCGACGTCATCGTGATGGCGCCGGAAAGCCGGGTGTTCGTCACCGGGCCGGACGTGGTGCGCAGCGTCACCGGCGAGGACGTGGACATGTGCTCGCTCGGCGGGCCGGAGACCCACCACAAGAAGTCCGGGGTCTGCCACATCGTCGCCGACGACGAGCTCGACGCGTACGAACGCGGCCGCCGGCTGGTCGGGTTGTTCTGCCAGCAAGGGCATTTCGACAAGAACAAGGCCGAGGCCGGTGACACCGACATCCATGCGCTGCTGCCCGAGTCGTCGCGCCGGGCCTACGACGTGCGGCCGATCGTGACCGCGATCCTGGACGACGAGACGCCTTTCGACGAATTCCAGGCCAACTGGGCGCCGTCGATGGTGATCGGCCTTGGCCGGCTGTCCGGCCGCACGGTCGGCGTGCTGGCCAACAACCCGTTGCGCCTGGGCGGTTGCCTGAACTCTGAAAGTGCCGAGAAGGCAGCGCGGTTCGTGCGACTCTGCGACGCATTCGGCATTCCGCTGGTGGTGATCGTCGACGTGCCCGGCTATCTGCCCGGTGTCGACCAGGAGTGGGGCGGGGTGGTGCGCCGCGGCGCCAAGCTGCTGCACGCGTTCGGCGAGTGCACGGTTCCGCGCGTCACATTGGTCACCCGAAAGACCTACGGCGGGGCCTACATTGCAATGAACTCCCGGTCACTGAACGCGACCAAGGTGTACGCGTGGCCGGACGCCGAGGTCGCGGTGATGGGCGCCAAGGCCGCCGTCGGCATCCTGCACAAGAAGAAGCTGGCCGCCGCGGCGGACCACGAGCGCGAGGCGCTGCATGACGAGCTCGCCGCCGAGCACGAGCGGATCGCGGGCGGCGTGGACAGCGCCATCGAGATCGGCGTCGTCGACGAGAAGATCGACCCGTCGCACACCCGCAGCAAGCTCACCGAGGCTCTGGCCCAGGCGCCCGCGCGCCGCGGCCGCCACAAGAACATCCCGCTGTAACTGGCCGGCGACGCCCGTTTGTCGCCACAAGGTGATCCGCGAATCCGCTGGCGCTGATGCTATCGGATCCGAGAAGTCTGTCGTCATCCCCCGCCGCGGCTTAGGATCGCCGAAAGCGCTTGCCGCAGTTCCCCTTCGGGGTCATCGGGAAGTTCGTCGGTACGCCACCCGACGAAATCGTCCGGCCGGATCAGCAGCGCGCCCTCCGACGGCAGCCCGGTAACCGCCGCCCACTCGTCGCTGTAGCAGCGGTGTGCGGTCACCGCCGCCGAAGTCGCCGCCGCACACCACCGCTCGTCCCCGGACAACACGGTGAAACGGGGTCCCAGCAGGTCAAGTGTCGACACTCCCTCGCGAACCCAGACGTGCGGCAGCCGAGTGCCGGGTTGTGCGCGCAATTCGTCCACCAACCCGCCATCGCCCGCATCACCTGTCACGACCGCGGTCGAGCGGTAGCGGTATCCGATGAGCAGGGCGAACATCGAGCACTCCTCGTCGGCCGGCAACTGCGGCGCGTCGCCACCCGCGCGCAGCAGCGCCACGGACGGGCCGGTGAGCGACTGACGCGCGGCGAATCGGCCAACCGGATGACGCTCGGCCTGGTAGGTCGCCAGCAGTTCCGGTGCGGCGGTGCCGTGCAGAACGGCGGCGAGTTTCCAGGCCAGGTTGTGCGCGCTCTGGATGGCGGTGTTGGCTCCTCCGGCTTTGAACGGCGGCATGGTGTGTGCCGAATCGCCGACGAGAAATGCTCGCCCGCAGTGGAATTGGTCGGCCACCTGTTCGTAGGGTTGCCACGCAGCGACCTCGATGATGTCGATGTCGATCCGCTCGCCGATGGCCTTGATGAGCACCTCGCGGCAACGCTGCGGTGTGAAGTGATCGGCCGTCTCACCTGCGCCGGGAAAGTAGGTGGTGATGAACATGCCGAGATCGCCTTCGGCGACCAGGAATATGCCGTCCACGTCGTCGTTTTTCACCTGCACTCCGTCGCCGTCGTGTAACTCCGGGACGAATTGTCGCCATCGCGCCCGGAAGTAGACGAACACCACATAGATCGGTAGCGCGCCGTACCCCGATGTGGTGATTCCCAGCCCGTCACGGATTGGACTGTGCACGCCGTCGGCGCCCACGAGATAGTCGGCCCGGACGGTCTGCGACTCCCCCAACTCCGCGTCGCGCACCACCGCGGTGACTCCCGTTTCATCCATCGCGATCGAGGACAGCTCCGTGCCGTAGCGCACCTCGCTGCCGCCTCGTCGCGCCGCGTCGCGCAGGATCGGCTCGAGCCGGCTCTGCGGGCAATACTGCGCCGCCGGCTCCGGGCTGAGCTTGTCCAGTCCGGCGAAGATCGCGTCGACGTCTAGGCCCGGCCGTTGCACGGCGCTGTTGAGCGTGGGCCTGACCACCAGCGTCGAGACCCGTTCGGCGACCGCCCGCACCTCGTCGCGAACCCCCAGGCCGCGCAAGATTTCCGAGCTGCGAAAACTCAGGTTGCGGGCCTTTGGGTAGAGGAAGAATTCCCGTCGCTTCTCGACCAGGAGCGAATGCACCCCGTGCTGGGCCAGCAGCGCCGACGTGGCGAGGCCGCCAACACCGGCTCCGACGATCAAAACCGGGACACGCGTCGCCATAGCAACCACCTCCGAGCTCCAGAGCCGCCTGGCTTTTTTTGATAGTAACTATCATTAGCAATTTACTGTCACATTATCAATGAGTTCGTTGTTGGCCAAGGTCTCCCAATGGCTCACCGGCAATTCCTGCTAAAGGCCGTTGCGCTTTGACCGGGAGTGGGTAAACAACGCCTAGCGCGGGATCAGTTTGAGTCAGTCCTAACCGGAAGGGGCATCGGATGGTTCGTGAAGAGGGGGGCCGGTGGGACGTCGGCATCCAGGACAGCGCGGTTCACCTTGAGCGCATCTCTGAGAGCGACGAAGGGTTATTCGATGATTCGCTGTCACCTGAAGAGGCCCGTGACCTCGCCGGCCTGTTGACGAAATTCGCAACCAAGCTCGAGGAGGCCGCGGGCTCCGGCAAGACCGAGGGCTCCAAGGACAGCGGAGATTCCGAGGACTCCAACGACTCCGATGACTCCAACGACTCCGAGGACTCCAAAGACTCCGATGACTCCGATGACAGCGACGAATCGGACGACAGCGACGACAGCGACGACTCCGACGAATCCGACGACAGCGAAGACTCCGACGACTCCGACGAATCCGACGAATCGGACGACAGCAAGGACTCCAATGGGTCTTCGAACTAGGTTCGGTGCTCACCCCGCGCACGGCGGTTAGCGACGCGCGCCAAGAACTCGGTTGCCACTGGAACAGCGCGCTCTCGATCGCGCCCCACCAGTCCGATCCGCGTCCGCCGATCGACGATGTCGGAAACATCCAGCGCGCCCTCATGCGTGATCGCGTATTCGAATTCCGCTCTGGTGACGTCGATTCCCTCCACGACCGGTTCCGTGGGGCGCTCGCAGGTGGCGGAGCCGATCACCTTGGGCGCCTCGGCCCCGTAGCGCTGCACCAGTGACACCGGCGGCGCGGAGTCCGGCGCCGCCACCACCCCGGGGTTGGCCGGCGCCCCGATCAGCGGCAGATTGCGGGTCCGGCATTTCGCGGCCCGCAGCCGACGCACCCGGATCGCGCGGTCCAGCACATCCTGTGCCATATAACGGTATTCGGTAAGCTTGCCGCCGATCACGCTGATCACCCCGGACGCCGATTCGACGACGGCGTGTTCGCGGGAAACGTCGGCGGTGCGGCCTTCGCCGGTGTCGATCAGCGGCCGCAGCCCCGCGTAGGCGCCGATGACGTCGGTCGCGGTAAGGCCGATCCGCAACCCGGTGTTCACCGTGTCGAGCAAGAACGTGATCTCTTCAACCGACGGTTCGGGCACATCGGGAACGGGACCGGGCGCGGCCTCGTCGGTCAGACCGAGATAGACGCGGCCCAGCTGTTCGGGCATGGCGAAGACGAAGCGGTTGAGCTCACCGGGAATCGGAATGGTAAGCGCCGCAGTCGGATTGCCGAAGGCTTGGGCGTCGAACACCAGGTGCGTGCCGCGGCTGGGCCGCAGCCGTAACGAGCCGTCGATCTCGCCCGCCCACACCCCGGCCGCGTTGATGACCGCGCCCGCCGACACGTCAAACGATTCCCCGCCGCGCATGTCGGTCAGCCGCACCGACGTGCCGGTCGCCCGGGACGCCGACACATAAGTCAGGATCCGGGCGCCATGCTGCGCCGCGGTGCGGGCGACCGCGGTGACCAACCGAGCGTCGTCGATGAGTTGACCGTCGTAAGCCAGGAAGCCGCCGTCCAAGCCGTCGCGTCGCACGGTGGGCACCATCTCCACCACGCGCTCCGCCGAAATCCGGCGCGAGCGGGGCAGGGTCGACGCCGGGGTGCCGGCGAGGAACCGCAACGCGTCACCCGCCAGGAATCCGCCGCGCACCAGCGCTCGCTTGCCCGCACTCATCGATGGCAGCAGCGGCACCAGTTGGGGCATCGCATGAACCAAATGAGGGGCGTTGCGCGTCATCAAGATTCCGCGCTCGATGGCGCTGCGCCGGGCAATGCCCACGTTTCCGGTCGCCAGGTAACGCAGCCCGCCGTGGACGAGCTTGGAACTCCACCGGCTGGTGCCGAAGGCCAGATCATGTTTCTCCACCAGCGCCACCCGCAGCCCGCGCGCCGCGGCATCCAACGCGATCCCGGCACCGGTGATGCCGCCGCCGATCACGATCACGTCGGAAGGCTCACCGTCGGCGAGTGCGGTCAGGTCGGCCGTGCGGCGCTCGGCGTTCAGGGCGGTCGGGTCGGGGATCACGACAGATATCCGTTCAGCGTGTGGGTGAGCTCGGTGTCCAGCGCTTGGGCGTCGAGCATCGCCTCGACGATCCCGGCCGACTGGATGGTGGATTGCGCGATCAGCAGCACCATGGTCGCCATCTGGACCGGATCGCCGAGCCGAACACTTCCGTGCCGCTGAGCCACCCGCAGCCGGGCGGCGAGCGCGTCAATCAACATGCGCTGGCTCGTCCCCAGGCGTTCGGTGATATAGGTCGACGCGAGATCCGAGTGCAGCACCGACATCACCAGTCGGTCCGCCCGCAGCAGATCGGTCACCGCAACTATCTGCCGCACAAGCGATTCACGATCCTCGCCGAGTAAAGGGGCGTCGCGCATCACTTCGGTGATGTGTTGGGTCAAAAGCGCCGCCACGATCGATTGTGTGTCCGGCCACCGCCGGTACACCGTCGGTCTGCTGACGCCCGCACGTCGGGCTATCTCGGCCAGGGTCACCCGCTCCACCCCGAAATCCACCACGCAGCTGGCCGCCGCGGCGAGGATCCGCTCGCCGGTGTCCAGTGGTGCATTACGTGTTGACAGCATGTGTAATACTGTAACGCATGACCGACCCTCACGGGCTCTTGCCACCGATGAAATGGAACGCGTGGGGAGATCCCGCCGCGGCCAAGCCCCTGTCGGAGGGGATCCGGTCCTTGCTGCAGCAGGCCGTGGGGGTCGAGGGGTCCCACACGGCCGAACTGCGATCCGACCAGGTCAAATTGCGCCCGTCAGCGTTGTCGCAGTCCGATCAGGAGGCCCTGGGCGCCATCGTCGGCGCCGAGTACTGCCGCACCGCGGACCCCGACCGGCTGCTGCGCGCGGGCGGCAAATCCACCATCGACCTGCTCAACCGCGCGGAACACGGCACCCAGGACGCGCCCGACGCCGTGTTGCTGCCCGCCGATGACGACGCCGTTGCCGCGATCCTGCGCTACTGCTCGGACCATCGCATCGCCGTCGTACCCTTCGGCGGGGGCACCAGTGTGGTCGGCGGCCTGGATCCCATCCGCGGGGAGTTTGCCGCCGTCGTCTCGCTCGATCTACGCCGGTTCGACCAACTGATCTCGCTGGACGACGTGTCCGGCCAAGCCGTTCTCGGGGCCGGGGTCACCGGGCCGGACGCCGAACGCCTGCTTGGCGCACAAGGCTTTTCGCTCGGTCATTTCCCGCAGAGCTTTGAGTACGCCACTATCGGCGGCTTCGCCGCGACCCGCTCCTCCGGTCAGGATTCGGCGGGCTACGGCCGGTTCAACGACATGGTGCGCGGGCTGCGCGTGGTCACCCCGGTGGGCACCATGGATCTGGGTCGCGCGCCGGAATCCGCCGCGGGTCCCGACCTGCGCCAGCTGTTGATCGGCTCGGAGGGCACCCTGGGCGTCATCACCCGGGTGCGGCTGCGCGTGCACCGCGTTCCAAAAGCGGTCCGCTACGAGGCGTGGTCGTTCCCCGATTTCGAGACCGGGGCGGCGGCCCTGCGCGCCGTCACCCAAAATGCCACGGGCCCCACCGTCATTCGGCTCTCCGACGAGGCCGAGACCGGAGTCAACCTGGCCACTACCGAGTCGATCGGCGAATCTCAGATCACCGGCGGATGCCTGGCCATCACCATGTTCGAAGGCACCGAGGAGCACGTCGAAAGCCGGCACGCCGAGACCAGCGCGCTCCTGGCGGCCCAGGGCGGAACCTCGCTGGGCGACGGTCCGGCGCGGGCGTGGGAGCGCGGCCGCTTCGGCGCACCGTACCTGCGCGATTCGCTGCTCGCGGCGGGCGCGCTGTGCGAAACGCTGGAGACGGCCACCGATTGGTCGAATGTCTCCGCGCTGAAAAGTGCTGTTACCCAAGCGCTTACCGATGCGCTAGCCGCAACGGGTACCCCCGCCTTGGTGATGTGTCACATCTCCCACGTGTACCCCACCGGCGCCTCGTTGTATTTCACCGTCGTCGCGGGGCAACGGGGCAACCCGATCGAGCAATGGAAAGCCGCCAAAAAGGCGGCGTCGGATGCCATCATGGCCACCGGCGGGACCATCACCCACCATCATGCGGTCGGTGCCGACCACCGGCCGTGGATGCGCGACGAGATAGGCGAGCTGGGAGTGCAGGTGCTACGGGCCGTCAAGCAGACTCTGGACCCGGCCGGAATTCTCAATCCCGGCAAGCTGATTCCGTGACAGCCGAAGCCCGCCGCCGGGAAATCGGCAGGGTGACCGCGCTGACCAACCCGGTGTCGGGCCACGGCGCCGCGGTCCACGCCGCCCAGCGCGCGATCGCGGGGCTGCACCGTCGGGGCGTGGAGGTCGTCGAAATCATCGGCGACGACGCCCAGGACGCGCGGCACCTGCTCGGCGCGGCCCTGGAGAAGGGCACCGACGCGGTCATGGTGACCGGAGGCGACGGCGTCGTCTCCAACGCCCTGCAGGTGATGGCGGGCACCGACATTCCGCTGGGCGTGATCCCGGCCGGCACCGGCAACGACCACGCCCGCGAATTCGGCATTCCCACCAAAGATGTCGAGGCCGCCGCGGACATCGTCGTCGACGGCTGCACGGAATCCATTGACCTGGGCTTGATTCGGGACAGCAACGGAGTGGAGAAATGGTTCGGCACGGTGGCGGCCGCCGGCTTCGATTCGCTGGTCACCGATCGCGCCAACCGGATGACCTGGCCGCACGGCAGGCTGCGCTATTACCTCGCGATGCTCGCCGAGCTGTCGCAGCTGCGGCTCCTGCCGTTCCGCATGGTGTTCGACGGCACCAAAGAGGTCGATGCGGATATCACGCTTGCCGCCTTCGGCAACACCCGCAGCTACGGCGGCGGGATGCAGATCTGTCCCGGCGCGGACTACACCGACGGTCTGCTCGACATCACCATGGTGCACGAGGCATCCCGCACCAAGCTGGTCCGGCTGTTCCCCACCGTGATGAAGGGCACCCACGTCAACCTCGACGAGGTGAGCACGGCGCGGGCCAGATCGATTCACGTCGAGTGTCCCGGCATCAACGTCTACGCCGACGGCGACTTCGCCTGCGCGCTGCCGGCCGACATCTCGGCGGTCCCGGGCGCGCTACAGATTCTGCGGCCGGCCAAGCGGTAGGTCCCCCCGGTCTCCACGAACCATTAGCGCGTGTCCGAACGCGCTAGCTGTGTTGAGAGCCGCTTATTGCTTCCAGAGAGGCGGCCGGAATAAGCCGCCGATCCACTAACCGACTCCCCGGCTGAGCCAGGTCACCTCGCCGACGTCGCCGCCATCGCGGTAGGGCTCCAGCGCCTCATCCCAGGCGGTGCCCAGCACCGAGTCCAATTCCGCGGCCAGGGTGTCGGCGCCCTGGGCCATCATCGCCCGCAGACGCATCTCGCCGACCATGACGTCGCCGTTGGCGCTCATCGCCCCGCTCCACAGGCCGAGTTGCGGGGTGTGGCTGAACCGGTGGCCGTCGACTCCAGGGCTGGGGTCCTCGGTGACCTCGAACCGCAGCACGGACCAGGACCGTAAGGCGTTGGCCAGTTTGGCGCCGGTCCCCACCGGTCCGACCCAGTTGGTCACCGCGCGCAACTGTCCGGGCATGGCCGGCTGCGGCGTCCAGGTCAGATTCGCCTTGGCACCCAGGGTCGACGACAACGCCCACTCGACATGCGGGCAAACCGCCGCGGGCGACGCGTGCACATACACCACGCCGGTCGTCACGTCGGCGAATTGATTCGACGCTCGCATTTCCTGCTCCTTCGGTTCCACGAGGGACGTCTTCCCCAACGACCTGCGGACCCGACAAACAGGGCAGCTTGCTGAAATCTTCGATTTTTTGTGTGTCGTGCGTGTCTATTGTGCCTTGTGATACCCCTGTTGCGCTAGTGTGCGTTTCCCACTAGCCGTAATCGGCTATCACGGCGTCAGAAACCGCCGGCCAAGGCGCCAGTGCCCACTCCCCGAATTCGCGGTCCGTGAGGACCACCAGCGCCAGGTCTCTTTCGGGATCTGCCCAGATAAAACCGCCTGCTTGGCCGAAATGGCCGTACGTTCGCGTGGAATTATGCGCGCCCGTCCAATGCGGCGATTTCGAGTCCCGAAGCTCAAAACCCAGCCCCCAATCATTGGGCCGCTGCACCCCGTAACCAGGCAGAACGCCGTCCAAACCCGGAAACTGCACTGTCGTCGCCTCGGCGTGCAGGCCCGCCGAGACCGTCGCCGGGCGCAACAAGTCCCCGGCGAACGCCGCCAGGTCCGCCACCGTCGACCTCGCCCCGAATCCGGCGGCCACCGCGCCGCCGTCCAGGTGGGTCGCCGCCATGCCCAGCGGTTCACACACCGCCTCGGCCAGGTAGCGCGCGAACTCGATGCCGGTGTGTTGCTCCACGGTCTGGGCGAGCACCGTAAAGCCCTGGTTGGAGTAGATCCGGCGGGCGCCGGGCGCGGCCAGCACCTGGTCGGACTGCATCGACAAGCCCGAGGCGTGGGCCAGCAGGTGGCGGACGGTCGCCCCGGGCGGGCCGGCGGCCGTGTCGAGGTCGACCGCCCCTTCCTCGATGGCGACCTGCACCGCCCGCGCGGCCAGTGGCTTGGTCACCGAGGCGAGCTCGAACACACGCCCGACGTCACCGTGGCTGGCCAGCACGCCGCCGGGCCCAACCACCGCGGCGGCGGCGGCCCCGACCGGCCAGACTTCCAGGGCGTCGAGGGCCGCCATCACTTCCTGGCGATGTAGTAGTTGTTGATCGGGTCGGACTCGATCTCGGCCACGCTGACGTCCTCGAAGCCGGCATCCCCCAGCATCGAGACGGCCAGCTGCGTCCCCCAGGCGGTACCCAGTCCGGCGCCGTCGGACGCCAGCGAGACCGTCATGCAGTGCATCAGCGATGTCGTGTACAGGTAGGTGCTCATCGGAACGCCGATGTTCTCCTCGAGCCGGCTCGACGCCTTGATGTCGGCCATCAGCAGCACGCCGCCGGGCCGCAGTGCCCGGTAGATGTTCTCCAAAACCCGCGCCGGCTGCGCTTGGTCGTGGATGGCGTCGAAGACGGTGACGACGTCGTAAGCGTCCGCCTTTTCCAAATCAGCCAGATTGTGGCTTTCAAAGGCCGCATTGATCAGGCCACGATCGGCGGCTTCCCGGATCCCGGTGGCGATGGCCTCTTCGGAAAAGTCGATTCCGGTGAAGCGGCTGGCCGGAAACGCTTGTGCCATCACATTGATGGCGTGTCCGCTGCCGCAGCCGAAATCCGCCACCTCGGCTCCGGACCGCAGGCGCTCCACGAGGCCGTCCACCAACGGCAGCACCGCGTCGACCAACGCGGTGTCGTACACCACGCCGCTCTGCTCGGCCATCAACGCGTGAAAACGGGGAAACTCGCTGTACGGCAGCCCGCCGCCGGCGCGGAAGCACCCGATGATTTTTTGTTCGACCTCGGCGAGCACCGGAACGAGCAGGGTCACCAGGGCCAGGTTGTCCGGTCCGGCCTCACGTGTCAGCACCTTGGCGCGCTGCGGGGGCAACGAGTACCTTGCGGTATCGGGGTCGTACTCGACGACGCGCCCGGTGGTCATACCCGCCAACCACTCTCGGACGTAGCGCTCGTTCAGTCCGGCCGCCGAGGCGATCTCCTCGCTGGTGGAAGGTGCCAGCCCGGCCATCGTGTCCAGCAGTCCCGTCTGATGCCCGATGCTGAGCAACAGCGTCAGACTGGCGCCGTCGATGGCAGAGGTCATCCGTTCGGTGAATTCTTCGGTGGTTTCCCAAGCTGTCACGCCCAGGGACGCTACACCGAGTAATCGGCCAGCCGGTTGTCAACGGTAGCAGGGTGAACACCCGCCACCAGATGTATGGCGACGAACGCCTAGGTTGGAGCCCATGAGTCAGACAGTGCGCGGCGTCATTTCACGCAAGAAGGGCGAACCCGTCGAATTGGTGGACATCGTTGTGCCGGACCCCGGGCCCGGGGAGGCTCTGGTCGACGTCATCGCCTGCGGGGTGTGCCACACCGACTTGACCTACCGCGAGGGCGGCATCAACGACGAGTATCCCTTCCTGCTCGGCCATGAGGCCGCCGGCCGGGTCGAGGCCGTCGGGCCCGACGTGACCGCCGTTGCGCCGGGCGACTTCGTCGTCTTGAACTGGCGCGCGGTGTGCGGGCAGTGCCGGGCCTGCAAGCGCGGCAGACCGCACCTGTGCTTCGACACCTTCAATGCCACGCAGAAAATGACGCTGACCGATGGCACCGAGCTCACGCCCGCCCTGGGCATCGGGGCGTTCGCCGACAAGACGCTGGTGGCCGCCGGCCAGTGCACCAAAGTCAATCCCGAGGCCGACCCCGCGGTCGCGGGCCTGCTGGGTTGCGGGGTGATGGCCGGCCTGGGTGCCGCGATCAACACCGGCGCGGTCACCCGGGATGACACGGTCGCGGTAATCGGTTGCGGCGGCGTGGGCGACGCCGCCATCGCCGGTGCGGCGCTGGTGGGCGCGCGGCGGATCATCGCCGTCGACACCGACAACACGAAACTGGAGCTGGCCCGCAAGTTCGGCGCCACGCACACCGTCAACGCCCGCGAACTCGACGTGGTCAAGACGATTCAGGACCTCACCGACGGGTTCGGCGCGAACGTGGTGATCGACGCGGTGGGCCGGCCCGAGACCTGGAAGCAGGCCTTCTACGCCCGCGACCTCGCCGGAACCGTTGTGCTGGTTGGTGTTCCGACCCCCGATATGCGCCTGGACATGCCGCTGGTGGACTTCTTCAGCCACGGCGGCTCGTTGAAGTCGTCGTGGTATGGCGACTGCCTGCCCGAACGTGACTTCCCCACGCTGATCGACCTGTACCTGCAGGGCCGTCTTCCGCTGGACAAGTTTGTCTCCGAGCGAATCGGGCTAGACGGCATCGAGGAGGCGTTCAAGCGGATGCACGATGGCAAGGTATTACGTTCGGTGGTGATGCTCTGATGGTGATGATCGATCGGGTGGTCACGCACGGCACCTTTGAACTCGACGGCGGCAGTTGGGAAGTCGACAACAACATCTGGCTGATCGGCGACAACTCGAATGTCGTGGTTTTCGACGCGGCGCACGACGCGGCGCCGATCGTCGAGGCGGTAGGGGGTCGCCATGTGGTGGCGGTGGTGTGCACGCACGGCCACAACGATCACGTCACAGTGGCGCCGGAACTCGGCAGCACGCTGGACGCACCTGTGCTGCTGCATCCCGCCGACGAGGTCTTGTGGCGAATGACCCACCCGGACAAGGATTTCCGTACGATATCCGATGGGCAGACACTGAAGATCGACGGCACCGAGCTGACAGCATTGCACACTCCGGGCCACTCCCCGGGATCGGTGTGTTGGTACGTGCACGACCTGGGCGTCGTATTCAGCGGCGACACCTTGTTCGCCGGCGGCCCCGGCGCGACCGGGCGTTCGTACTCCGACTTCCCGACGATTCTGGAATCGATTTCTGGGCGGCTCGGCAAGCTGCCCGGCGAGACCGTCGTGCACACCGGCCACGGCGACAGCACCACCATCGGTGACGAGATCGTGCACTATGAGGAATGGGTGGCCCGCGGACACTAGGTGACCAGACTGAGACCCGGACCGCACCGGTAAGGAGCGATACGCATGGCCAGCAACCTTGTCGCCACCGTGCCCGATCTGTCTGGAAAACTCGCAGTCATCACCGGGGCGAACAGCGGTCTGGGATTCGGGCTGGCTCGGCGACTTTCGGCAGCCGGCGCCGACGTCGTCATGGCCATCCGCAACCGCGCCAAGGGCGAGGCGGCGATCGACGAAATCCGCAGCACGGTTCCCGCGGCCAAGCTGACCATCAAACCCCTCGACTTGTCGTCGCTCGCCGCCGTCGCCGCGCTGGGTGAACAACTCAACACCGAGGGCCGTCCGATCGACATCCTGATCAACAACGCCGGTGTCATGACGCCGCCGGAACGCGCCTGCACCGCCGACGGATTTGAATTGCAGTTCGGCAGCAATCATCTCGGGCACTTCGCGCTCACCGCCCACCTGCTGCCACTGCTGCGAGCCGCCCAGGGCGCGCGGGTGGTTTCGCTGAGCAGCCTGGCGGCGCGCCAAAGCGGCAAGATCCACTTCGACGACCCCCAATTCGAAAAGTCCTACGCCGCCATGTCGGCATACGGTCAATCGAAGCTGGCGGTGTTGATGTTCGCCCTCGAGTTGGACCGGCGCAGCCGCGCGGCCGGGTGGGGCATCCTGTCCAACGCCGCACACCCCGGCCTGACCAAGACCAACCTGCAGATCGCCGGACCTTCGCACGGCCGCGAGAAGCCCGCGCTGATGGAGCGGTTGTACAAGGCGTCCTGGCGTTTCACGCCGTTCCTGTGGCAGGAGATCGACGAGGGGATTCTGCCGGCGCTGTACGCGGCCGCCGCGCCGCAGGCCGAAGGTGGCGCGTTCTATGGGCCCCGCGGACCCTTCGAGGCCGCCGGCGGCGGGGTGGCTTTGGCCAAGGTGCCCAAGCGCGCACGCAACGAAGACGACTGCCGGCGACTGTGGGAGCTTTCCGCGCAGCTTACCGGCGTGAGCTACCCGACGGCGAACTGACAATCAGCGCAACGATTATCGTTGATCCATGCCGCCTGAACCCCAAATGCCCGAATCGAGCATTGTGGTGCGGCCCGAGCCCGACTACACCGAGGCGACGCGGCTTCGGGCCGCCGGTTTGGCACGGGCGATCGCGGCGTTCGAGCGGGCCGCCGAACAGGTGACGCTGCCCAAGGCTCCGCAGCCGATCGTCATCGCCGACTACGGCGCCGCCCATGGGCATAATTCACTGAAGCCGCTCTCGGCGGCCATCGCGGTGTTGCGCCGCCGCACCCGCCGCGATCACGCAATCCTGGTGGCGCACACCGATGTACCTCGCAACGACTTCGCGGCGCTGTTCGAGACGGTGGCCGACGACCCGGAAAGCTATCTGCACTCCGACACCGCGACGTTCACCTCCGCGGTCGGCCGCTCGTTTTATGACCAGATCGTGCCGTCCAAAACGGTCAACCTGGGCTGGACGTCGTGGGCAACCCAATGGCTGAGCCGCACTCCCTGCGAGGTTCGCGATCACGTGCACGTCTCGCGCAGCGCAGACGAGGCGGCACACTCGGCCTACGCCGACCAGGCCGCGCTGGACTGGCATAACTTCGTCGCCTTCCGCGGCCGCGAGTTGGCTCCCGAGGGGCGGCTGGTGGTGTTGACGCTGTGCGCCGATGATGACGACACGGCAGGCTTCGCCCCGCTGCTCGATGCCATCGTCGAGGAACTGGACGATCAGGTGCGCGACGGGTTGCTGCACTCAGATGAGGTGCGGCGCATGAGCATTCCGACGTTCGCCCGTGCCGAGAAGGATTTTCGCGCCCCGTTCGCGCCGAAGGGCCGGTTCGAAGGCCTGATGATCGAGCACCTCGAGATGTTCATCGCCGAGGATCGATTCTGGGCTCGTTACCAGTTGGATCACGACGCAGAGGCTTTCGGCGCGCAGTGGGCGGCCTTCGCTCGCTTCGCGATGTTTCCGTCTCTGGTGGGCGCCCTCGACGGTGGTATCCACGACGAGCGAGCAGCGAAATTCGTCGAGCAACTTCAGGCCGGGCTCGCCGAGCGTCTGTCAAGCGCGCCCGAGCCGATGCGGATTCCGCAGGCGCTGGTCGTGCTGGTCAAGCGCGACACATCGCAGCGATGAGAGTTTCGGCACAGCGGCACAGCGGGTAATCCCTAGCAATCGTCAACCTGCGACCGCAAGGGGGTAAACGCATGAGCGTGCAGGACGATAAGGGGACTGAGGACGACAAGGCGACTAACGACGACAGGCAGTCGAGTCGAGCTGAACAAGCTGATCAGACCAGTCAAGGGGATGATGAGCAGCGCCTGACCGAGAAACCTGAGCCGGACGAGGGCGACAAAGAAGAGGCCGCCAAGATGATGGAGGCCTACAAGGACAAGCCCACGATCGTGTTGCCCGGCACCGGGGGAAGCGTGTCCGGCACCGCGGTCAACGACTGGCTGGACGACGACGGCAATCCTAAGCACGAAACGCCCGAGGGCTCGGATGCCCGAGGTTTGGATGCCCAGGACAAGGGCGATGACGAGCGCGACGAAAAAGCTCTGCAGGAGCAGATCGAGAAGGACAAGGCCCTCAACGAGAAGCTGAAGGAAGCCGCCCAGGAGGAGAACAAGGGCGAAAAGAGTAAAAAGGGCGAAAAGGGCTGAGCCGTAGCCGGATTCCCGCCTCTGGCTTCAGCGTGCGGGCATCGGCCCCAATGCGCTGATGCCCAGGTTGCCCTCGATCTCCTGAATGATCTGGTTGACCCTGTCTAGCCCGGGAATGGGCTCGTTGACACCCGGAATGGGTGGAATCGCTGGCGCCGCCACCCTGCGCGGAGCCGCCGGACCCATGGGTGCGGCCGGTGGCGCCGCCTGAGGAGTCGCCCGAGGCGTGGTGGTCATCGGCGTCTCGGTCTCGGCGGGCGGGTTGGTGTCGGAGGTCGACGGCACCGGAACGTCCGGGGGCGGCGCGACGGGCTCGGCGCTCGCGCTCTTGGGAGCTGGCGGCGGAACCGCTGGCGTCGTGCTCAGGACCGGAGTTGGCGTGGTCGCCGATTTGTTCTGCGAGGTCAGTCCGATCGCCACGGCGGTCCCCACCAGCAGCACTGCCGCGGCGGTGATGATGATCGCCGCCGCAGGCAGCAGGTGCCGGCGAGAAGGCAGCCGCTTGCGGGGGCCGGGTGCGGATTCGGCGGCAACCGTCGGAGAGCTTGCCCGCGCCGCATGCCCCGTCGCGACCGCGGGGCTGACCCGCGAGTGATGCCCGGTCGCCGACCATGCCCGCGCGGTCGCGGTGGCGGGCGCGGCAGGCGCGGAGAGCGTCGCGCCGGCATCGCCGGAGCCGTGCGCCGCCCGCAACGCGGCGCCGACCGCTGCCGTGAGTTGCGGGCGCGGCGTCGTGGCCACGGGAACGCGGAAATGCCGCGACAGCGTGGTGGTGACGGTGGGCAGGTTCGCCCCGCCGCCCGTCGAGACCACCGCGACGAGATCACGGATTCCGTTGCGCGCCAAAGCCTCCTCCAACGCCGCGATCACGTTGTCCAGCGACGGGCGGATCGCGTCGTCGAGTTCGTGCCGGGTGAGCCGGACTTCGCCGCGCGTACCGGTCAGCCCGTCCGTGAGCGTGGCCACCATGCTCGACGACAACTGTTCCTTGGCGATCCGGCATGCGTTTCGCAGCCGGCTCAGCGAGCCGATCGCCGCGGTGCCGGTCGGGAACGCGCCGGTGGTCGGCATGTTGGCGATAGCGACGCCCAGCAATGCCTGGTCGATCAGGTCACCGGAGAAATCGCGGTGCCGAACGGTCGGAGCCAACGCGTGGTAGTCACCGTCGGCGCGCATCAATGTGATGCTGGTGCCGCTGCCGCCGAGATCGCAGACCGCCACGGTCCCGCCCGGCGGTATCCCCGGGCTGGTCCGCAGGGCGAGCAGTGTCGCCGCGGCATCGGGGATCAGCAGGATGGGCCGCGCGCGCCGCGACCATTCGGGGACCTCGCCCAGGGCGGCGCCGAGGGCCTCCACCGCGGCTGACTCCCAGTGGGCCGGATAGGTCACCGCGACGTCGTCGGGCACGGCACGGCCGCCGGTGGCGGCGGATGCGAGCGCCCGCAACGCGTCGGCGAGTAACACCTCGCTGCGGTGCACCGAGCCGTCGACGGCCACGACGCCACGCGGGTCGCCGACCCGGTCGACGAAGCCGGTGATCACCACGCCGGGGCCCTGCAGTCTGGGGTTCTCCGCCGGGAGGCCGACCTCGGCGGGACGATCCGGATAGAGCGTCAGAACGGGCTTGCGGGTAATAGCGTTGTCGGACGTGACGGCCGCCAGGTTGGTGGTTCCGATCGACAAGCCCAGCGCGGTCCCGACTCCATCGGCCATATTCGATCCCCGTATCCGCAGCACCAACTCGCATCGGCTAGCCGTTATTGTGCCGCCAACTCCTGTACTCCGTGTCAGCGGCGGCTATGCGCCCGCTGTGCGCCGGTCAGCGGATGCTGCCTTCGCCGGCGATCAGCGGGAGGTCGAGCGGGGTGACCCAACCCGGCCGCAGGTCGTTGACCGCGGGGACCGCATTGAGTGCTCGCAAGCCCGTCGCCAGGCATCCGGCCGCGGCCGCGTCCCGGCCCGAGCCGTCGGTGAAACGAAACGCGGTCTCCTGGAAGATGCTCGGGGTGCCCTCGATGTCGACGCGGTAGACGTCGTTGTCGTGGCCGGTCGGCCAGTCCGGGGCGGCATCCAGCCCGATCCGGTTGACGTGCTCGAGCTGGATGCGGGTTTCGCCCTGGTAGACGCCGTTGATGGTGAACCGGACTGCGGCCACGTGCCCTGGCTTGATGACGCCCCTGGCGGAGTTACGCTCCGTCGGGGTCACCCACTTGTCCCAGGTGGTGGTGATTTCGTCGAGCATGATGCCGGCGGCGTGCGCGATCATCGGGACGGTCGCGCCCCACGCGAAGATCAGCATGTCGCGGTCTTCGAGCATGGGCTTGAACTCGGGCTCGCGGCCGATGCCCATCTCGAATTCGTAGTCACCCTCGTAGTTGGTGTAGTCCAGCAACTCGGACGCCCGGACCCGGCGCACCTCCGAGCACAGCCCCATCAACGTCATCGGGAACAGGTCGTTGGCGAATCCGGGATCGATGCCGGTGGTGAAGCACGACGACTCCCCCAGCTCGCAGGCCTCGGTGATCGGCTGGATCCAGTTCGGCGGGTTGAGGCTCATGGTCGGCCAGACCCACGGTGTCATCGCGGTCGAGCACACGTCGATGCCGGCCCGCAGGAAGCGGGTGATCAGCGAGATGTTCTCCTTGGCGTGCATGGCCGTCGGACCGTAGTGCACCAGCGCGTCGGGTTTCAGGGCGATCAGCGCGTCGACGTCGTCGGTGGCGGTGATCCCGACCGGCTCGGGCAGCCCGCAGATGTCGCCGACGTCGCGGCCGACCTTGTCGGGGTTGCTGACGCCAACACCGACCAACTCGAACAACGGATGCTTGACGACCTCGGCGATCACCATCTTGCCGACGAAGCCGGTTCCGTACACCACCACCCGCTTTGAACCGCGTTCCGCCATGCTTTGACGCCACCTTTCCGGTCACCAGCCGAACATCACCATAAGCTTCCCTACCGTCGCTCGTGGTGACACGATGCAATTCATGATGAAGCACCTCGCCGGACCTTCGGTCCTGTTGGCCGTCGGTTTCGGTTTCGCGAATGCGTGCGGCGTGGCCCACGCCCTGCCCCAGATGCCGAAGGTTCGCTATGAGGTCAACGGGCCCGCCGTCGCCGAGTTCATCTACTACCAAACCGACAACGGGCAGCTGCATCAGGTGAATGCGCCGCTGCCCTGGTCGACGGAGTTCACCGGCTACGGCGGGGAAGTGTTCACCATCAGCGCGCAGGGGCCCGGCCCCATCTCCTGCAAGATTTTGGTGGACGGCAACGTGGTGAGCGCGGCGACGGCGACGGTGGGGGCGCCCGCCAGAACGGTCTGCACGCACTGACCCATCTCCCCCTCGAAGGAGGTTTCGATGAGCCTCAAGACGGGTCCCACGAACGCTCTGGCGCCGCGGACGAACGGGGCGCCACCGCCCGACATCCCGCTGGCCGACATCCATCTCGACTCGCTGGACTTCTGGGCCTTGGACGACGACGTCCGCGACGGCGCTTTCGCCACCCTGCGCCGCGAGGCGCCGATCTCGTTCTGGTCCGCGGTCGAGTACGAGGGGTTCGAGCCGGGCGGCGGGCACTGGGCGCTGACCAAACACGACGACGTGTACTTCGCGAGCCGTCACCCCGACATCTTCAGCTCCAGTCCCAACATCACGATCAACGACAACACCCCGGAAATCAGCGAATACTTCGGCTCGATGATCGTGCTGGACGATCCGCGACACCAACGGCTTCGCTCGATCGTCAGCCGCGCGTTCACCCCGAAAGTGGTGGCGCGCATCGAGGTCTCGGTGCGCGAGCGGGCCCGCCGCCTGGTCGCGTCGCTCGTCGCCAATCATCCCGACGGGGAGGCCGAGCTAATCAGCGAGCTCGCCGGTCCGCTGCCGCTACAGGTCATCTGCGACATGATGGGCATCCCCGAAGAGGACCATCAGCGGATATTCCATTGGACCAACGTGATTTTGGGGTTCGGCGACCCGGATCTGGCGACGGATTTCAATGAGTTCCTTAAGGTGTCGATGGACATCGGCGCCTACGCCAGCGCGCTGGCCGAGGACCGGCGATCCAATCACCACGACGATCTGACCACCAGCTTGGTGGAGGCCGAGGTCGACGGGGAACGGCTGTCTTCGGCAGAGATCGCGTCCTTCTTCATCCTGCTGGTGGTGGCGGGCAACGAGACGACGCGCAACGCGATCAGCCACGGTGTGCTGGCGCTGTCCCGCTACCCCGCCGAACGGGAGAAGTGGTGGACCAACTTCGACCGCCTGACGCCCACTGCCGTCGAGGAGATCGTGCGGTGGGCCTCCCCGGTGATCTACATGCGACGCACGTTGACCCGGGACTTCAAGCTCGGCGGCACCAAGATGAAGGCCGGCGACAAGGCCACGCTGTGGTACAACTCGGCGAATCGCGACGAGTCGACGTTCGACAATCCCTGGGTTTTCGACTTGGCGCGCACCCCCAATCCGCACTTCGGCTTCGGCGGCGGCGGTGCCCATTTCTGCCTGGGCGCCAACCTGGCTCGCCGTGAGATCAGGGTCGTCTTCGACGAATTGCGCCGCGAGATACCCGACATCGTCGCAACGGACGAACCCGCGCGGCTGCTGTCGCAGTTCATCCACGGCATCAAAACACTGCCGGTGGCCTGGACGCCGCCCAGGTAGGCCCGCCTCGAATTCCTTTCTGTCCGAAGGCATGTCGCCTGCTCACTTCCGCTAGCGCACGCGCTAGCGGGTTCGGCGAAGGCCCATGGCCCACCCGGAGACCCGCCCGGGAGGTATATCGCTGTTTCGAAACCGATAGCGCATGCGCTATCACGTCTGGGCGGCTTACGCTGACCACGTGACCATTCCCGCGTTTCCCGCCGCCGAGGTGCTGGCCGCCCGCCAGAAAATCGTGCTCGACCACTTCCACGACGAGGTCCGCCAAGCCTGGGACGACGTCTTGTCGACCTTTCCGCATCCGCGCTACGAGCTGATCCCCCAGATGCTCGTGCACGACGGCGACGCGGCGGTGCGCGACTACTACACCTACACGCGGGCCGCGTTTCCCGACCAGGACCACGAAATCATCGCGTTGCGCCACAGCGCCGACGCAGTGATCGTTGAATTCTGGCTGATGGGCACCCACCGCGGATACTTGGGCAAGGTCCCGCCCACGGGCAGCCGGTTCCGCGTGCGCATGACGGCATACTTTGTCTTCGATGACACCGAAACCCTTGTCTGCGAACGTATTTACTTCGACACGCTGACCATGATCAAGCAACTCCTGGGCGGGCTGGACATGAGAAAGCCGGCCAATTGGTGGCTTGCCGCGCGCTGTGCGCGGGGGTTTTTGTCGATGTCGTCGGAAAAGCCCGACCCGGCGCTGACCAAAACCGCTGAGGCCTAGGCGATCACGTAATCGCTGAGCGGGAAGGTCTCGGCTTCTCGCACCGAGTTGAGTGTCGACGTCGGCCGCAGCAACGACGCCTCACCGCTGGGGCTGAAGTAGTACGAACGAGACGTCGCGCAGTTACCGGAGTAGAACACCGTGTTGTCCAGCAGTTTGGTCATCCGCTGCATGAACCGGTCGTTGGCCTCTTCGGTTACCTCGAAGGTCGTCGCGCGGCGGCGCTTGACCTCGCCGAGCAGCCTGTCCATGTGCCGCATCTGGTATTCGATGGTGTGGAAGAAGGACAGTCCGGAGAAGGCGAACGGGCTTGCCAGTCCCAAGTAGTTGGGGAAGTGGGGAATGGACACGCCCTGGTAGGCCTGGAACCTGGTCTCCCGCCACCACTTACCCAGGTTGCGGCCCTTGCGGCCGACCACCTCGATGGCCGGGAAGTTGGCTTCCCACAGGTCGAAACCGGTCGCCAATACCAGGGTGTCGATGACGGCCTTACGTCCGTCGGTGGTGACGATGCCGTCCGGCTCGATCCGCTCGATCGAGTTGGTCTCCAGGTGCACGTGTGGCTTGGTGAACGCGCGGTAGAAGCCGTTGGAAAAGGTCGGCCGCTTGCAGCCGAGGTCGTAGTCCGGCGTCAACTTGGCGCGCAGTTCCTTGTCCCGGATCCACCGGAATCGGCTGATCTTGGCCAGGTCGGAGGCGGAAATGTTTCCGCGCCCCCGGGATTCCCGGAAGTGCAGCGCCCCCACGACCATGATGATTTCGAGGATGACGTCGGTCACCCACCGCAGCGCGCGCTGCGTCACCGGCATCCGCGCGAACAGACGCCGCACCGCCGGAGAGAACTCGAAGTCAAGCTTGGGTATCACATGGGTCGCGGTCCGTTGGTAGACCGTCAGCTCTGCGGCCTCTCTGGCCAGCTCGGGAACGACCTGCACCGCGGACGCGCCGGTCCCGATGACCGCGATGCGCCGCCCTTCGTAGCGGTAGTCGTGGTCCCACGCCGTGGTGTGGACCACTTTGCCCTGGAAACTGTCGATTCCCGGGATATCCGGCATGCG
The DNA here is from genome assembly GCF_001667925.1 of Mycobacterium sp. E2479. Lineage (GTDB taxonomy): Bacteria > Actinomycetota > Actinomycetes > Mycobacteriales > Mycobacteriaceae > Mycobacterium. The sequence continues at coordinate 72,154 of NZ_LZJR01000129.1, forward strand.
CGGCTGGGACAGGAAACCGGTAGCCGTGATCAGGAAGCGGGTCGTCAGCGTTTCGCCGCCGGCCAGCGCCACCCGCCACACCGCGGCCTCCTCATCCCACTGGGCACCTTCCGCCGTCGTGTTGAACCGCATGTGGCGGCGCACGTCGTACTTGTCGGCGACCTCCTCCGCGTACTGCTTGACCTCGGCGCCCGGCGCGAATAGCCGTGACCAGTCCGGCTTGGGCTCGAACCAATACGAGTACGTGGTTGATGGGATGTCGACAGCGATGCCCGGGTAGTGATTGACATGCCAGGTGCCGCCCAGGTCGTCCTCGCGGTCAAGGATGACGAAATTGTCAAACCCGAGGCGCTTGAGCTGAATAGCGGCACCGATGCCGCCGAAACCCGCGCCCACAATGATCGCGTCGAACCGGTCCGTGTCCACAGTCTTGCTCCGTGCTACCCATATTCATACTTAACGAAATCATAAGCTTTCCCTAAGATACGCAACTCTAGTAGGGCGCCACGCCGATCGCATCAGAGCTTTGCCGGTATGTGACCATGCTGACACAAGAGCGGTAACCCATTGACGGATCTATCAGACCTGGTCATCCCGGCGATTAACCGCGTAAACGGCCGCCCTGCCCTGGGTTACGCGACCCTTGGCAGCCGGTGGCAAAGTCGCCACAACACAGGACGGAATCTCCTGGCCGGCTCGCCGCGGGCCGTCGCAGTTCTTATCTCGTGACGGGTCGGGCCGCAGGCGTCCCCTGCAGTTGGCCCGAAAACTCGTGGCATCGGCGTGCGCGTTCGGATCCTGAGCCATTACTTCGTTGAAGAAGGACTCGACATCAGCCACACCCAAGTTTTTCGCATCGCGGACGTACCGACCGTAATCATGCCCCGCCTTCAGCGAGTGATATTGAAGGGAAATAAGATCGACGGATAGGTCGTCGAAACCCGTTTCACCCGTTGCCATGTCGCCACCACCCTGACGGTGGGCGCCAGTCTGGTGCTCGCCGTCTCCGGCTACCATGAATGGACAACACCCAACGACGACTCGAATTGTTTACCGCGACCCACTGGGCCGGTGCGATAGCGGCGACGCGGCCGCTATCCGAGCCTGCCCTCGATACACAGGAAACGTCACCTATCGGTTGGCAACTTGACAGGTTTGGGAGGGGCTTGCATGGGCACTTTGGACGCCATGAGCGCACGTCACATCATCCGTTCCATCGGTTCAGCAGCAGTTATCGCAGCGTCGGGCGTGGCCACGTCGGCCGTGTCGGCCGCCGTCATCCCGTCGGCCTTCGCCCAGTGTCCCGACGTGCAAGTGGTATTCGCCCGCGGCACCGGCGAAGCACC
>NZ_LZJR01000130.1 GCF_001667925.1 Mycobacterium sp. E2479
GGCACCACACAGCTGCGGTCGCGATACTCGAGTGCGCGGCGCAGCCGCCGGTTGATCAGCCGGGTCGCCCGCCCGGCACCGATGACCTCGCCGTGGCGTTCGAACCACACTTCACAGGTGGCATCACAGCTCAGGTAGCGGCGTTCGGCGTCGGACAGCAGCGCACCCAGATGCAGGGCCGCGGCGCGCTGCTGCACGTCGAGGTGCACCACCACCGTGGTGTGCTGCCCGTGCGGGCGGCGGGTCGCCTCGGCGTCCCACCCGGCCTCCACCAAGCGCATGAACGCCTCGACGGTGCCCGGCAACGGCGGCCGCTGACCCCAAGCGCGGTCGCCGTCGCCGTGCTCGCGCGTGAACTCAGCGATCAGCGCATCACGATGAGAGGCCAACGCCGCCTCGAACTTCGCCGCATCGGGTTGCGGAAGTCTGATCCGCCAACAGCTGCCCTCGTCGTCGGAGGACTTGGTGATCGAGGCCTGCGGTTCAAGCCCCTCGGGCCGAGGCTCGGGGTCGGGTCGCGGTTCCAGCCTGACCGCGCTGCGCAGCTGGGTAACCGTCGCGACGCTGGCCAGCTGCGCGTAGTGCGCATCAGAACCCTGACCGGCACGCGCCGCGATCACCCCAACCTGATCCAGCGACAGCCGACCCTCCCGCATACCTTGGGCGCAGCGGGGAAACTCCTGCACCCGACGCGCGACGGTGGTGATCGTGTGGGCATTGGCCGGCGAGCAGCCCGTCTTCCAGGCCACCAACGCCGGCACCGACCGCGCACCGGTAACACCACCGAGCTCGTCGCGATCAATCTCGGCCACGATCTCCACGATGCGCCCATCAATCGCATTGCGCTGACCGCACAACTCCGCCAACTCCCCGAACAACACCTCAAGACGCTCGCTCGCGGTCACCCCCACGGCGCCAGCGGATGCGGTCAACGACATGACCACATCATCGCAACCACCACCGACAAAACCGGCCTCCCTCGATCCCGGGCCCATACGTGCTGTGCGCAGATCGAGCTTCAGACGCTGATATGCAAGGGTCGGCTGCCACCGCTATAAGGATTCCGGTCTCCACGACGGGTCGCGGCCAAGCCACGCCAGAAGCCTTGCCTGCGCATCGGTCTCGTCACCGACCGGGACGGGCGCACCGAACATCCCGGGCGCGGCCAGGGCCTGGGGGTCCGAGGGAAGGCCGGCGGAAAGCGCTTCACACCAAGCGGGGTCCAATCGATCGTCGGCGCCCACCGCGCGGGCGAGGTCCCAGGTATGCACCAGGACATCACGCGTCAGGTTCGGCATCAACCGGTACTGATCTAGCTGTGTGGCTCCGCCGGATCCGAGAGCCTCCGTCAACGAGTCGTAGGTGAGTTGCCATCGCACCCCAGGATCGTCGCGTGGCCGGTCGGGCTTCAATCCCAAGGGACGCAATAGAAGAACGTCATGGAACCCGATCACGTGCTCGAGCACACCGCGGGCGTCCCATGCATCACACGGCGATGGACGATCCCACTTGCCGTTCGCTGCGGCGACCGCCGCACCGAAGCGGAGGCACACCGTCAAGTGAAATTCGCCGACTTCATCCATCGCCGTCGCGTGGGGATTCGGGCACCTGCAAGGTCAACTCGACCGGACAGCAGAGCGCACCATGCTGATTGGTCACCTGGATTTCGATGTCGACCAGGCAGCGCGGCGGGTCCACCGAGTCGTCTCGCCGCTTCGCGAGGGCACGGCCTCGGCCGATCATCGTGTCGCCGGCATACACGGACCCTGCGAGCCGCATGGACCGTCGCACCACCCGGGAGCGCGGGCCCGCCCAGTCCATCGCGACGCGGTCGGCGAATCCGGCCAGGTGCATCGTGTTCACGTAGATCGTCGGGTTGCCCTGAGCTTGAGCGTATTCCGGATCGAAATGGCCGGGAAAATAGTCCCACGTCGCTCCGGCATTCTCCACCACCCGTTGGTAGCTGATGTGGTCGATCTGCTCGGGCAGGTCGACGGGAACGGTGATGTGATGCCAGTCCAGGCCGTCGCCGCTCATGGGGACGCTCCGGGAGTGAACCGGAACAAGGTGTTGCGGCAGGTGGCCACCACGGTCCCGTCCTGGCGGCGGTACGTCTCCAGTGTCTCGACGAAATGGCCGATGCCCAGCCGTGTCCGCTTTTCGGGCGACACCGAAACCAGCTCGTCGACGACGGTCAGCACGTCGCCTTCGACGATGGGATGGGGAAACTCAACTTCGTTGGCCGCGTTGATGAATGTGGTTCCGGGCAGCGGCACCCGCAGGGCGATCAGCGAAGCCGCCTTCCTACCTCCTGGCGTCCATGGCGGTGCAATCAGCCAGCCCATCAACAGCGCCGGCGGGGCCAGCAACCCGCCCCAGTGCAGCCGGGCGAAATCGGGATCCCAATACGAGCGGTTGGGGTCGCGGACCATCGCGGCGAACAGCTGAATGCGTGCCGCGCTGACGGCGGTGGCGGCGGTGCGGGGTTCGCCTTTCGTTCCGACCATCCGCAGCGCATCGTCGTACGTGCCGAAGGCCAGTCGCTGACCGATATCCTGATCCACGTAAGGGTGCCGCTCACATGACGAGGGGGTGTCGACTCGGGGCCGAATCCCATTGCAACGTGCGGGAAGTGTAATACCAGCCGCCCCGTTCGTAGATCAACAAGTCATGAAATACCCCGGTGGCCCGCAGCACGGTGTCGCCATACATGGCGGCGAAAAGCACGGCGACACAATGCTGCGTCGCATTGATACCGTCGACGCTGATCTCGTGATCGACGGTGACCAGTCGCTGGCCATCACCACCGTCGAAGGCCGAGCGCAGGTCACTGAACAACTCACCGTCACGGGTGTAGCTGGCGCCGGTATGGCGGAAGGTGGCGATCCAGCCGTCGCGGTCGCCGTCCGAAAAAGCCCGATTGTGCCGGGCATTCAGATCGAGGATGTCAGCGCGTCCGGTGGCGCCATGGAGCATTTGCTGTTCCTGATAGGACATGGTCATCGCTTTCCAGCCTCTCTCGGAAATGACTGCCAACGCTGGGCTGACGGAAACATTAAGGCAACTTACCGACTATTAGCTGACATCTAACCTAACGGCTAACGATATACCCCCTGCTCTCACGATCCCACGCTCCCGGATTGACGCCCCTTTCGCGCAACAAGTCTTTACGTATCCGGCCAATCACATTCTTTGGGAGCTCGCTGACGATCTCCACAAATCGCGGCACGCAGAAGTAGGGCATGCGCGCCGCGCAGAAGTCGAGCAACTCCGCGAAATCCACTGTGGCATCGGGTCGTAACGTGATGACGACCAGGACGTCATCCTCTCCCAACTCGCTGGGTACGCCGACGGCGGCGGCCTCCGCCACCGCGGGATGCCGCATGACAACGCTCTCCACTTCGACCGAAGAGATGTTTTCGCCCCGGCGGCGCAGCGCGTCCTTGATTCGGTCGACATATGTCAGATTCCGATCGCAATCGAGCCGCCCGAGATCGCCGGTGCGAAACCATTCCGGATGCGGCTTTATCCGCGAATCCGTGTCGACGTAACCTTCGCTCATCACGTGGGGATACCGTGGCCGACAGGCGATCTCACCCACGGTGTCGGTGGGCAACGAATTTCCTTGCTCGTCGAGGATCCGCACATCGAAATCGGGATTGGGCTGTCCCGAGGTTCCGGGGACCCCGGTGTCGGCAAGGGCCTTGACCGCGATCGGAAACGCCTCGGTGAGCCCGTACATCGTGACGATGCGGCAGCCGTAACGCTTTTCGATGTCCCGGTAAGAGTTCGCGTCGATCGGCGCGGCGGAGATGAACCGCAGGGGCAGCCGTGCGTCGCCGGGATCCGCGGGAAGAGTCTGCAGCATCGAAACCATCGCCCCAGCGCCGGCGAATCCGATGGCGCCGTGGTCGCGTATGTCGTCCCAAACCTCGCCCGGGTGAAAAGCCCCGGCCAGCACCGTCGTCGCGCCTACCAGCATGGGCGCCAATATGCTGGGCGCCGCGCTGAGGTGGAATAGCGGCATCGCCGTCCACAGCACCTCGCCCGCGCGAAATTCCCAGGCCGACGCGACGGTTGCGGCCACCGAAAACAGGTATTGCCAGGTTGTGGCAACCGCTTTGGAAGGTCCGGTGGTGCCCGACGTGTAGAACAAACAACCGATTTCCTCCGGCTGGGCGGGGCTGTCGGCGCGTGCATCGTCGGTCGCCCGACTCAGCATCGCCGTCAGTGAAGCATCCCGCACCACAATGCTTGTCAGGGTCTCCACCGCGTCGGCGACCTCGACGGCGCGCGGGCGGCGTTCGAGGTCGGTCAACACCACCTTGGCCTGTGATAGCCGCAGCGCGTGCAGCAGGAAGTCGCCCTTGTTCGCGGCATTTACCGCCGCGCTCACCGCCCCGATCCGCGCAGCGCCTAACCAGAAGTAGACCCACTCCGGGCACGTGCCGGTGAACAACGCGATGCGGTCACCTCTCCCGACACCCAAGTCCGTCAACAGATTTGCCGCCGCGCAGGACCGCTGGCGCATCTGCTCAAAGGTGACGTCCACACCGGCGATCGACATCATCACCCGATCGGGGTACTGCTGCGCGCGGCGATCGAGCACGGCCGGCACGGTGAAACGATCGACGCCGAAATCGGAGGGCTGCGCGGGCCCGCTGCGGTCAGCGCACATCAGAAGTTCGGCTCTGATCAAGCTTTGGCGGCCGCGGGGTCGGGCTCGCCGTTGGCGCTATAACCGAAGTCGGAGGGTGACGGCTTTGCACCGGGGTAGAACCGGTGCGCCCAGCGGCGCAGGGCCGCGTAGTCGTGTGCCTCTTCGGGAGCCAGATTCGGCTTCTCCAGGTACTTCATGTTCTCCCAGGTGAAAAAGTCTTGCTTGATGACCTCTTGTTGCAGGGCAAGGAACCGCGCGGCCCGCCCCGTGGGCACGTCCCCACCGTCGCCGGGTTCACGCACGGACGCCTGGGTGTAGAAGTAGTCGGTGTAATCCTCGTCGACCGGCGTCTGGCCGGTGACCTGCACGGTGGCCACCAGTTCGCTGGGAAAGCGCACCACGCCCAGGCCCAACGAGTAATTGTCGTAGATGATCTTGGCGTCGACCGGACCGTTCGGGGTCAGCCACGTCTGCGCGCGTCCACCACCGAAGTGGGCGTTGACGGTGGCATGCAGGTGATAGCCGGACACCTCGAACGACGCCGTGGTGGCCGGATTCGCGGCCTTGTGCACGTACTGAACGTGGTAGGGGTCGGCCGCATTCTCGATGATCATCTGCGGATGCACCTTGACCCGGTTGAGCATCTGGGTGTGCGGGTGCAGCGGGTAGTACTCGTTGGTTTCCAGTTCCGGCAGCACCGGCGGCTGCCAGTACGGCGCCCGGCCGTGCCGCTCGTGCCAGGCCAGGATGAAGCCGTACCACTCCATGCTCGGATAAGTCCGGATGCGGACGTTGTTCTTGCAGCCGATCTTGCTGTAGGGAATCAGCGCGTTGGTGCCATCGCCGCGCCACTGCCAGCCGTGCCATGGGCAAACGATGTTTTCGCCTTCCACGCTGCCGCCGACCCCGAGGTTCGCGCCGAGGTGCTGGCAGTAGGCATCCATCACGTGGACCTGGCCCGACTCGGTGCGGAACAGCACTAACTCCTCACCGAAGTAGTGCGCGCGCCTGACCTGGCCGGGAGCCAGGTCGGTGCCGAAGGCGACGATGAACCAGCCCGTCGGGAAGCGGTACGTCGACAGCGCGATGCCGGCCTGACCGAACTCGCGTTCTGACGGATCAGATTCTGGAATCGTATTCGCCACGAGAACTCCGTTTCCCACGCGGCCGGGCGCATTTGGGCCGCTCTTACCTCACCGCGTTTCGACGACTAAAGTCTATTTTTACTATTTTAGACATTGAACGTCAACGCGGCGCCGGCCGGTCGTCGCGTGTCGCCTGAGCCAATGGGGGTTCGCATGACGGCCGCTGCGGTGGACCTTTCCGATTTCACGTTGTGGCGTAACGGTTTTCCCGACGAGCTATTCGCCGAGCTGCGGCGCACCAGGCCGCTCTTTCGGCACGACCTGACACCGGGTGTCGCCGACACGGTCCAGCGTCAATTCTGGGTCGCCACCAAACACCGGCATGCGGTTCGCCTGCACCGCGACGCCGAGTCGTTCACCGCCGCCGACGGCCCGCTCATTCAGCCGGTCGCCATGTTCTCGTCGTTCCCGACCATCATCACGTTGGACCCGCCGGAGCTGAACAAGCGCCGCAAATTGATCTCCAACGCCTTCAACCCTCGTGCGATCGCCAAGCTGGAGAACGGTATCCGGGCGCGTGCGGCGCGGATGATCGACGGCCTGCTCGCGCACGGCGGTGGAGACTGGATCGAGGACGTCGCCGATGCGTTACCGATGTCGGTCATCGGCGACATCATCGGCGTCCCGGAGGAGGACCGGCCCCGAATATTCGACATCTTCGACCGCATCCTCAAGGCGCTCGCGCCCGAGGCGCAACCGAGCGGGCAGGTGGAACTCGAGCTCTTTGGCTCGGTCTTCGAATACGCGATGGAGCTCACCGCCGAAAAACGGCGCAATCCCACAGACGACATCTGGAGCACGCTGGCGTCCGCGGTGATCACCGGCGACGACGGCGAGCAGTTCAGCCTGCCCGAAAACGAACTCGAGTTCTTCTTCTTCGTGCTGGCGTTTGCCGGCAGCGACACCACCAAGAACGCACTGGCCATCGGGTTGCAGGCGTTCGTCGCCAATCCCGAGCAGATGCGGCGGTATCGGGAGCGGGAGGATCTGCGGGCCGGCGCGGTCGAGGAGGTGTTGCGCTGGGCGTCACCGGTGGCGTACTGGACGCGCACCGCAAAGGTTGACGTCGAGATGGACGGTCAGCACATCGCCAAGGGCGAACGCGTGGTGTCGACCCTTCGTTCGGCCAACCGCGACGAGGAGGTCTTCGAGTCCCCGTTCACCTTCGACATCGGCCGACAGCCCAACCCGCACGTGGCATTCGGCGGCGGCGGGCCGCACCACTGCCTGGGCGCGATGCTGGCCAGGGCGGAACTCCGTGCGGTGCTCGACGAACTGTTGCTGCGCTGCGACGACATCGAAATCGGTCCGGCGAAGGTGGCGCATCCGAACCTGGCCACCAATATGTCGATCTACGACGAGATGGCCATAAAGCTGACCGAACGGCGCTGAGGCCGCGGCATGAAACGAACAAATACGTGGCTCGCGTGCGCGCTAGCGCCGGAGCTAGCGCGCGTAAAACTCACCTAGTGGTGCGCAAGCAAGCGGCGCCCCGGCAGTATTCAATCCTGCAACCGCAATGCGGCCTTGGGACATTGGTCCACCGCGGCGCGCACATCGATTTCCAGACGCGGCGGCACTGGGCCGTCCGCGATCTGCACCACGTCGGCGTCGCCCAGCTCGAATACCTCCGGCGCAAGCGATTCACAGAAGCCGTTGGCTTCGCACAAGTTCTCGTCGACCGTTACACGCATCGATTACCCTCCACTTCTCTAGAGGCCCTTGGGTCGGGTCCCGATCACCCCGCCGGTCGCGAGGCGTGTCAATTCTTCGTCGGTCAGCCCGCACCGGTCGCGCAGTATCTCCTCATTGTGCTCGCCCAGCTTCGGTGGCGGCCGCAGCAGCCACTTGTCCTGGCCGGCGAGCCGAGCGAACGGCGGGCACGGATACAGGCCCAGGCCGGTACTCGCGTGATGCAGCGCCTCGAAAAAGCCGCGCTCGCGCAGTTGCGGGTTGTCAGTGACCAGCGACGGTGACACGACGGGAGCCGCGGGAACATTCGCACCCGCCAACCGCTCCACCGTCGGGACAAGAGGCTGCCCGGCGAACCAATCCGCCAGCCTGGCATCGATGTCGTCGGCTCGTTCCAAGCGCCCTGCCACCGTGGACAGCTCCTCGTCGTCACACCATGCTGGTCGCCCCATCAGGTCCACCACTGCCCGCCACTGCGCGTCGTCGCGCACGGTGACCGCGATCCAGTCGTCCGATCCGGCGCACCGGTAGATGTTCTGGATGGCGGCGCTGTGACCGCGGTTGCCGCGACGGCTCAGCGTCTTACCGAAAACCTCGTACTCGATCGCCTGGATAGCGGTCGCGTTGAGCACGGTTTCGAGCATCGGCAACTCGACCAGTTGACCCGTCCCGGTGCGTTCGGCGAAGCTCAGCGCGGCCAGCACGGCGAACGCGGCGTGCACGCCGGCCAGCGGGTCGCAGGCGCCACGCGGGGTCACCGGCGGCGCCTCCGGCAGGCCGGTCACCCAGGCCAGTCCTGCGATCTGTTCCATGGTGGGGGCGAACCCGACGCGCTCTCGCCACGGCCCCTCAACGCCGAAGGCGGGCATCCGGGCGAACACCAGTTTCGGGTTGACCTTGCGCAGCACGTCCTCGGTGAGCCCGAATTGCTCCATCACCCGCGGCGAGAAGTTCTCGATCACGACGTCGGCGCCGGCGACCAACTCGATGAACAGGCGGCGTCCCTGCTCGGATCCCAAATCCAGTGTCACCGAACGCTTATTGGTGTTCATCGCGTGGAACACCCAGCCGTACTCCCACCAGTCGTCCACGTCGGTGCGCATTCCGCCCGAGTATCGGATCCCGTCGGGACGCTGGATCGACTCGATCTTGACGACGTCAGCGCCGTACGCGGCCAGCAGGTGGGTTGCGGCGGGGCCGGCCCAGAACGCGGTGAGGTCAACGATGCGAACACCGGCCAGCGGTAACCCGTCCGCTGCCGGTTCGACATCGGGTTCCGCACGGCGCCACGGGGATTCGCCGTCGGCCTCACCGAGAACGGGCGTGTCGCCGACGGGTGCGGGCGCACAGACCGACATCAGCCAGGGTGGCCGGGGCTGATCGAACCCGGTGGGATTGCGGGTGAAGACCCCGCGCTCGCGCACATATTCCAGGTCCCGAATGGTGGAGCCGTTGCCCAGCGCGGCGATCGGCAGCCGGAACAGCTGTCCGAGTTCGACGATTTCGGCGACGGTCCGTTCGGCCAGCCACGGGCGGATCTGCTCGCGGATCAGGTCGCGGTATTGCCACCGGCCGATCTGAAAACGCAGCTGTTCAATCTCCTCTAACTGCGGACATTCGACCATCGCGGCGAAGTCGAGCCACTGCTGACCGGTGACCATGGTGATCCCGACGTACCCGTCCTTGGCGGGTTCGACCGACGGCACCTCGGTGGTGCGGCGGATCGGCGGGACGCGCAGCAACTGTGAATGCAGCCATTCGCTGCTCTGCATGGTGGTGATGGCTTCCAGCATGGACAGGTCCAGGTGTTCGCCGGGCCCGCCCTGCTCGACACGGCGGCGCAGCGCCAGTACGCCGAACGCGGCGAACACACCACCCATGTACTCGCCGAGGTCGCCGCCGATGGAGATCGGCGGCCCGGCGGGATCGCCGCGGAAGCCGGGCGACCCCGCCCAAGCCTGCAGGGTGAACTCGGTGGCGGCCCGGTCCGCGTAGGGTCCGGTCCAGCCGAAGTCGGAGATGGTGACGACGATCGCGCGCGGCGAGTGTTCCAACAGTTGTTGCGGGTCGACGCCCAGCGCCGCGGCGCGCGCCCGCCCGGCGGTCACGACGACGACATCGGCGCCGGCCAATTCGTCGCGGTGGCGCTGCGAGCCTGCGGCGAAAGTCATGCTGCGCTTGCCCGCGTTGAGGTAACTGAAAAACGGTGCGCTGTGTTCTTCGGCGATGGGGGAACCACTGGCGGAATACCGGCGTAACCAATCCCCTTGCGGCGGTTCGATTTTGTGTACCCGCGCGCCGGCATCGCGCAGCAGCTTGCCGCAATAGCTGCCCGCTATGCGGTCACTGATCTCGACGACACGCAAATCGTGTAGCGGTGTCGGTCGGCTTTCGGAGCGCTCGCTCAAGTGCATCCGCCCTTCCGATCGACGAGCGACCAGAGAAGCTATTTATATCATTACTGCTAAAATAGCTAAGCCAGCGAGTTGCATGTGTTTCGAGGATCGGATGACCGCCTTGGGAATTGGCCCCGACGCCCGGCGCCGGTTGTCGGCGCCGCGGATCGCCGAAATCGTAGCCGATGAGTTGCGCCGTCAGATCATCGACGGCGAGCTCGCCGACGGTGATCTCTTACCGCGCCAAGAGGTGCTCGTCGAGCAGTTCAACGTGAGCTTGGTATCGCTGCGCGAAGCCCTGCGGATCCTGGAAACCGAAGGCCTGGTCTCGGTGCGGCGCGGCAACCGTGGTGGGGCCGTCGTCCACGCCCCGGCGAAGACCAGCGCCGCCTACATGCTCGGCCTGTTGCTGCAAAGCGAGTCCGTCGAGGTCGCCGACCTCGGCATGGCCTTGCAGGAACTCGAGCCGGCCTGCGCCGCCCTGGCCGCCCGCCGGCCGGACCGGGCGGACACCCTGGTGCCCGAACTCACAAGGATCAACGAGTCTATGGCCGAAAACCTGGACGATGGACGGCTTTTCACCGAGATCGGGCGCGAATTCCATGACCACGTCGTTCGGGGCTGCGGGAATCACACGATCATCGCGGTCGTCGGAAGCCTGGAGACACTGTGGAGCAGTCACGAACGGCAGTGGGCCGACGAGAGTGCGTCGCGTGGCACCTACCCGTCGCTCACCCAGCGCCGCGCGGTGCTCAACACGCACGTCAAGCTGACCGAGACGATCGCCGAGGGCAACGTCGACCGGGCCCGCCGCATCGCCGGTCGCCATCTGGCCGACACCCAGACCTATGTCTTGTCCGGTCAGCACGACCAACGCATCTATGCGCTCTCCCCGCAGGCGTTGTCGCGGCCGCGGGATATTCGGCACTCTTGACGAACGGCCTGCAACGGTCATGCGAACCGCATTAGTCACCGGCGGAAGCGGCGGGATCGGAAAAGGTTGCGCGCTTAAGCTGGTTCAGCGCGGTTATGACGTGGTGCTCTCGGCGCGCCGCGAGGCCCCCTTACGGGCGGCCGCAGCGGAGATCGGTGCCCGCCACGTCGTGGCCGACGCGTCTGATCCCGACGGATTCGCCGCCGCGATAAGCACATTGGAGACAATCGACCTCGTGGTACACGCGGCCGGAGCCCTCGGCGGCACCTATGCGCGCAAACAGACCTTCGAGCAGTGGCAAGCCATCATGTCGGCCAACCTGGATTCGTGCTTCGTGGTGACCTCCGCGGTGCTGCCGAAAATGGGAGCGGGCTCGCGGCTGGTGTTTATTTCGTCGTCGGCGGCACACGAGCCGATGCCGGGCCGCACCGCTTACTCCGCCTCGAAAGCCGGCATGAATGCCTTCGCAAGAGCCTTGGCCCTGGAAGTCGATCGCGACGGCATCAGCGTGCACATCGTCACGCCCGGACCGGTGGCCACCGAGATGCTGCAGGACGTCCCCTTCGAGATGTACGCGATCAAAGTGCCGGACGTCGCCGAGACGGTCGCCTGGCTGGATACCGTCGACCCGTCGGTCGACCTGCCGGAGATCCGGCTGTCGGCCGTGGAGCGCGGCCCCTTCGCGCGACCGCCGGTCGTCCCCACCGAAGCCCGGCGCCGCGCGCAACGGGGCTGAGGTCTATGGCGCGGGGAAGGCTTTGATCACCGATTCGCCGAACTCGTGCAGGGATTCGGGGGCGGCGAAGTCAGCGAACCAGACGTAGAACCGCTCCACCCGCTGGGCGGCCAGACCGCTGAAGTGCCCGATCAGCTCGTCCGCATCGCCGCAGACGAGTCCGGACCCGAGATTGCCGAATCGCCGGGCACTCACCTGGCGCACCGTGTCGGGGTCGCTGCCCGACCGGACAAAGCCCACCATCTGCTGAATCGAGATCCGGGCCGTTCCCGCGGCTGGGGCGAGCTTCGGCAGCCGGTCGAGCTGGTTGGCCGGCAGATTCCACCAATCCGCGTATTTGCGAACAAGTTCCATCATCTTGGGTCCGCTCCCACCCAGGATCAGCGGTATCGGGTACGACCTTCGCGGAGCTTGCGGAGTTGGGCCGGCTTGCTCGTCACCGTCACCCCAGTACTGTCTGATCAGTTCCAGGTGGCGGCCGAGTTGCTCGACCCTCGCCCGCGGATCCTGTTGACCGACATCGAATCTCGTGAATTCCGCAGGCCATGATCCCGCGCCCAAGCCGAGCTCGAACCTGCCTTCCGACGCCTCGGACAAAGTGACGGCTTGTTTGGCGAGCACGGCCGGATGCCGAAACGCGTCGCACAGCACCAGGTGACCGATCCGCAGCCGCTCGGTCTTGGCCGCCACCCAGGTGGCAATGCCCAGTGCCTCCCAGATGCTTTCGCCGGGCAGACCGGGGGCCTCGAGGTGATCGATGAAGGCGATCCCGCCGAAACCGCTGGCCTCGGCGTGACGTGCCCGGTCCGCGATGTCGGCCGCCGCCAGCCTCACCTGCGGCAGGAACAGATACCACTCGGCCATGCGCCACCTATGCGTCCATGCGATTGCGACGGCATCGCTAGTTTATTATCTTTACTATGTTAGAGGTCTTATGGATGTCGGACTGAACTCGGAGCAGCTGTCGCTGCGCGACACCGTACGCGACATATTACGTACGGAGTGCCCGCCCGACGCCGCGCGTCAAGCGATCACCGATCCCGAGCGCTGGCGCGCCCTGTGGAAGACCGTCGTCGATCTCGGCTGGACCGAGCTCGCCTCCCCGGCCGAGGAAGGAGCCGGCGACTACGGGCCGGTCGAGCTGGCCGTCGTTCTGGAGGAATGCGGCGCCGCCATTGCGCCAATCCCGTTGCTGGGCAGCGTCGGTCTGGCCGCGGGTGTGTTGCGCAACAGTGGGCTTGACTCGGTGCTGACCGACATCGCCGGTGGTGTCGTGGCCACCCTGGCCGTCCACGCTCAAGGATCGCGGCTGCCCGGCGCTCCGATGGCACTGCATCAGGGACGGCTGCGCGGCACGGCCGTTGCGGTCCCCAACGCGGCGCGCGCGGAGCTCGTCGTCACGCTGGCTCGCTCCGACGACGGTGAGACCGTAGCGGCCGTCGCCCGCTGCGGTGACGGGGTCACCGTGGTGCCGGCGGCCGAATCCACCGATCCCGCCCAGCCGTTGGCCGGCCTCGAGATCGACGCCGCGCCCATCGCGGTTGCACCGGTTGACCTCGACGTGGCGCTGACGGCGCCGTGGGTGGCTTCGGCCGCCGACCTCCTCGGCGTGGCGAGCGCCGCGTTGCGCCGCTCGGTCGAATACGCGAAATCACGACGCCAGTTCGGCCGGCCGATCGGCGCGTTCCAGGGAATCAAGCACGCGCTGGCCGACAACTACGTCAGCGTCGAACGCGCCCGCAGCCTTACCTACGCGGCGGCGGCCCGGCTCGCCGATCCGGCCACGCCGCCCGCCGACGTTTGGACCGCCGCGGCGCTGGCCAAAGCGGCGGCCAACGACGCCGCCGTCGGTTGTGCACGCACCGCGGTGCAGGTACACGGCGCCGTCGGTCAGACCTGGGAACACGATGCGCACCTCTACGTAAGGCACGCCTGGCAGGGCGCCACCATGCTGGGTGACAGCCGCTCCCTGTACTACAAGGTGGGCCGGCGATTTTGCGGGGGTGCCGCATGAACTTTGTGGTAGCGGAATTCAGCGCCTGGCTGGCCGAGTTCCTACCCGATGACTACTACACGAACTATCGGCAGTACCGCTGGGATCTCGGGTTGCGGCGCGCTTACCAGCGCGCCTCGTTCGAGGCCGGGTGGCTGCAGCCGACCTGGCCCCGCGAGCACGGCGGTCGATCACTGGGTTTGCGCGACGCCATGGAGGTCCGGATCGAGGCGGCGCTGCGGTCCGCGCCCAAGTTGCCCAACGTCCAGGGCCCCGGGGTGGCCGCCCCCGGCATCCGCCAGTTCGGCACGCCCGCCCAGATCGAGCGCCTGCTCGTTCCGCTGCTGCGCGGTGACGAGTGGTGGGCGCTGGGTATGTCCGAGCCCGAAGCGGGGTCGGATTTCGCCGGCCTGCGCACCCGCGCCGAGCGCGACGGCGACGTGTTCCGGGTGAACGGCCACAAGATCTGGACCACGCACGCACACGTGTCGCGGTGGTGCACCTTATACGCCCGCACCGATCCCGAAGCCCCCAAACACCGCGGCATCTCCTGCCTGATCCTCGATCTGCATTCGCCCGGGGTCAGGATCGAGCCCATCCGGATGGCGTCGATCTCCGACGAGACGTTCTGCGAAGTCTTCCTCGACGACGTCGAGGTGCCTGCCGAAAATCTGCTGGGGCCGCTCAACGGTGGCTGGACGGTCGCCCTGTCGTCGCTGCACCATGAACGGCAGATGATCTGGATCATGAACTGGGTCGAGATCAAGCGCGGTCTCGACTCGGTGCGTGAAGCCGGAACCGTGGACTCGAGTCCGGACGTGTATGCAGAACTCGGTTCGCTGCTGGCGGACGCTGAGGCGTTGCGTGCCACCGGATATCGCGCTTTGGGCAACGAACTCGCGGGCCGGCCCAGCCCGGAAGCCGACATTATGAAGCTGCTCGGATCGCTTACCCTGCAGCGTGTTTGGGACCTGAGTGCGGCCGCCACGGGTCCCGATTCGGCCACCGATCCCGACCTACTGTTCGAGCGCCAGGACGCGTTGGCGGCGACGATCTACGGCGGAACGTCGGAAGTTCAGCGCAACATCATCGCCGAGCGGCTGCTCGGGCTGCCGAAGGGATGACGACAATGGATTACGACCTCGGCGCCGACGCCGGACAGCTGCGCAGCCACCTGCGCGAGCTGGTTGCCAATCACATCCCGGCCGACTTTCTGGGAGCCTGCACCGAGAACCCGCAGGACCTCGCCACCACCGAGACATTCTGCAAACTGCTGGCGACCGAGGGGCTGCTGGCGCTGGCATGGCCGAAAGAGCATGGTGGCGGCGGCGGTTCGGTCTGGCAGCAGACGGTGCTGCGTGAGGAGATGTGGGCCCAGCACGAACCGCGCGGTCCACAGTACATGGGCATCAACTGGGTCGGGCCCGCACTGATGCGGTACGGGACGGCCGAACAGAAGGCCAAACACCTGGCGGCTATCGCATCCGGAGATGTCATCTGGTGCCAGGGCTTTTCCGAGCCGGAGGCCGGAACCGATTTGGTGTCGTTGCGTACCCGCGCTGTTGCCGACGGTGACGGGTGGCGCATCACCGGTCAGAAGGTGTGGACGTCGTACGCGCTGATGGCATCGTGGTGCGTGTTGGCGGCGTGCACCGATCCCGATGCTCCAAAACACAAGCGGCTCACCCTGTTTCTGATTCCGATGGACCGAGCCGGCTTCACCGTCCGACCGATCCCGTCGATGCTGGGACCGCACCACCTGAACGAGATGTTCCTGGACGACGTGCAGGCGTTTCCCGGCGATGTGCTCGGCGAGGTCGGCGACGGATGGCGGGTGATGCGCGAAGCCCTGGCCTTCGAGCGCGTGGGCATCGCACGCTATGCACGCTGTGAATCGCTGCTCGAAAGGATGCGGGCCCAACTCGGCGACGACTGGGATCGACTGCCCGAAACGATCCGCACCCGATGGGTGCGGGCACTCGTCGACCTACGGGTCGCCCGATTGCTGGCCTATCGCGCGGTATCGCTGCAGGACGACCCGGCTGCGGGGGCGGCCGCCAGTGCCGCGCGCATCATCACCACGACGTGCGACCAACTCGTCGCCGAGCTGCTGTTCGACGTGCTGGGCCCGACGGCGCTGGACAGCGGAAGCTCCGCGCCACTGCACGGGGCCATCGAAGACCACTGGCGTTACGCGCAAGCGGCCACCGTCGCATCGGGCACCATCGAGGTGCAGCGGATGCTGGTGGCGCGGGACGTGTTGGGAGAACACAGGTGAAGACCGATCTACCACAGGATGTCAGCGACTTCGCCGCCGTCGCCCGCAAGCGGCTCACCCGATTGGGCGGACCAGCGGCCGCGCTGCGCGCCGAGACCGACGACGGAATCCGGGACGCGGCGCGCTCCGCCCTGCACGACGTCGGCGCCTTCGACCTCGACGTGCGCTCGGCCCCGGATGACCTACTGGCCGCGGCGGTGCTGTGTCAGGCCGCCGGCGCCACCGCGCTCCCCTACCCGTTGGTGGAGGAGCTGCTGGCGATCGATGGCGCGCGCCTGGCCCTGGTCAATCCGGACGCCCCGCGCATCGACCACGGCGATCTGGACGGTGACTGGGTAGCGGCGGACCTGGACGGAAATCGTTACCGGCCTCAGCCGGCCTCGCGGACCGGCGCCAAGCTGGGACCGTTTTTGGTCCCGGCCACCTTGAGCGCACCCGAGGGAACCGTGCCGGCCGCCGACGTTAACCTTCATCTTGTGCTGGGATCATGGCGGATTCTGGGAGCGGTGCAGCAGTCGTTGCAGATCGTCACCGAGCATGTACGCACCCGGATTCAATTCGGCAAGCCGCTCGCGGACTTTCAGGCCGTCAGGTTCGCCGTGGCCGATGCGGCCGTCGCGGTCCGCGGCCTGCATGAACTTGCGAAGTACACCATTTGTCGCCCGGAATCGCTTCCGGCGCAGATCCATTCCGCCGATGCCCTGATCCTTCGGCTCAAGGCCGCCGACACGGCACGACAGGTGATGCGGTCGTCCCACCAATTGCTCGGAGCGCTGGGCTTCTGTGACGAGTCCGACGTCAGCGTGCTCGATCGGCACACCCAACCGCTGATCCGATTGCCGCTGAGCACCGAGGAACTCACCTTGCGCCTGATGCCCTGCGTGTCGGATGGCTCATTCGAGACACTGTTCAGCGGGCCGGTATCGGCGTGACCGAATCCCCCGCGGCCGCGATGAAGCCCAATCCGTTCGACGAGGGAATCCCATTCGCGACAAAGTTGCACGAACTCGCCGAACGACGCCGCGACGATTTAGGCGTCACGATCGTCGCGCTCGACGGCATCGCGGAGTCGATGACGTTCGGTGAACTCGATGCCCGCGCCAACCAGTGGGGCCGGGCTCTGGCCGGCCTGGGCGCGCAAACCGGTTCTCTTGTCGCACTGGCCATTCCGAACTCGCTACATCTGGTGCTGGCGACCCTGGGGTGCTGGAAGATCGGCGCGGTCCCCGTCCCGATGCACTGGGATCTGCCCGAATGGGAGCGAGACCGGGTGCGCGAGGTGATCGACCCCGCCGTCGTGGTTGACGAAAGCACGCGGTGGGAGTTGGAGACTTGCGCGGCCGGCGAGTCGACAAGCCCGCTGCCCACCGCGGTTTCCCCACACGTCAACGGCATCTGCAGCAGCGGTTCGACCGGCGTACCGAAAGTGATCCTCAGCTTGGCACCGTCGCTATGGACACCTCAGCACGGCGAGCCATTTCTGTCGAACTGGACGCCGGTGGCGCAGCCGCAGACCATCATGGTGCCCGCACCCATGTACCACACCAACGGCTTTGCCACTTTTTTCTTTCTGCTTGCCGGCGACCACCTGGTCATACTCGAAAAGTTCGACGCCGCACTGGTGTTGGATGTGATCGAACGATTTCGGGTCACCAACTTCACCGCCACTCCCACCATGCTGGCGCGCATTGCGGCCCGGCCGGATGTGCGCCAGCGAGACCTGTCCAGCGTCGTCTTCATCCTGCAGGGCGCCGCGGTGATGCCGCCGTCGCTGATGCACACGTGGTTCGAACTCCTGAGTCCGGAACAGATCGTGTCTGCCTACGGCATGACCGAGAACCTCGGACTCACCGCGTTGCGCGGCGACGAGTGGCTCACCCACCCGGGCAGCGTCGGCCGCGGTTTCCGCGACACCGAGATCCGGATCCTGGGCGCCGACAAACAGCCGCTGGGTCCCGGCGAGGACGGCGACGTATACCTGAGGGCGCCGATGAGTGCGGGGTCCCGCTACCTAGGGGGTGCGGCACCGCTGCCGTCGACCGAGGACGGCTTCCGCTCCGCCGGCGATATCGGTCACCTCGACGAGGACGGCTTCCTCTACATCGTCGATCGCCGCGTCGACATGATCGTCACCGGCGGCGCCAACGTCTTTCCGGCGGAGGTCGAGTCCGCACTCGCGGGCCATCCGGGCATCGCCGACGTGGTGGTGATCGGGCTGGCTGACGAACAGTGGGGGCGCCGGGTGCACGCGGTGATTCAAGTCGCGCAGGGCACGCCGTTGACCGAACAGCAGGTCATCGAGTACGCGAAGGGCCGGCTGGCGCACTACAAAGCCCCCAAGACCGTCGAGTTCGTCGACGCCATCCCCCGCACCGCGGCCACCAAGGTCAACCGCTCGGCAATGATCGCGGCCCGGGGCGGTTAGGTGATGGAGCTGCGGCCCAGAATCGACTGTTGTTCGTAAATTCCGCGAGCCGTGGATCGAAGCCAGAGGTGATCGCCCGGTTTGACACCATGTTCGCGCGTCGACGGCTGACGATGCGCCAAGGCTGCGCGGCGCCCCCTGGACCCGCGTAAACCAAAGCCGACGCATCACTCGCAAAGTTTGGTGACAACTGGGTGATGCTCGCGACGGACGGTAGCGCGCCGATATCCTTGCCTCACGTAGCTTGGCTGGCGTCGCCGCGCTGCTGCTCCGACGCCAAGTACTTGACCATTTGGCAAAGGTTGACAACAGCTGCGCTCAACTTGGAGATGGTGGCGTCCCGATCTTCCACACACGACTGCCAGTCCGGGAACTCCTGCGGCAATTTGTGGTTGTCTGCGTTGAGGTGGATTTTCTGCTCGATCTGGTCGCACAAATCCGCGAGCGTTAAGTGTCCTGGCGCAGCGATGTCGGAGAACCATTTATCAGGCATGTTCAGATCGCCCCTCGTCGAAGAAACAAAGCTTCCGCATCTCGCAGGCTATCCCTTTTGTGCAGGTGGGGCGGGTACTAGCCAATTCGCTGACTCGATCCGGCAACGGCCCGAAGGCTGCCAGATCGCCCGCGGAAGCGGGCTGCCTGCCCGGTGGGCGGGTACCCGGCGGTCCGGCGTTCACACGCAAACGGCGACGCTCGGCGATTCCCGGCCTACGTCCTTGTGCGCGCCAACCGGTGAAATAGCCCAGCCTCGGCGGCCCGACCGCCTCACCGATCGCTTCACCAGGCCCCGCTCCACCCGGCGATGGCGACGATGACCCGCCGCCATTCTGACGCGACGGATTCGTCTGAATCACCACATCGAGCATGGTCCCTGTAATACGTTTCGGCAGCATGACGGGGTCTCTGTGTTGCCGAGTCGAACACGAGTCTCGCGCAACACCCGCAGCAATATATGACCTGCTGATGAATGTCGAGCGTTGGCCACAGTTCCTACCGAATGTGTCTGCCGCGTCATGGGAACGGCGCGGAGAGCCCGACACCGAACGGGGTGGCATCAGACTAATGCGCATCGGGCACAGCGTGATTCGCGACACAGTTGTCGATGGAACGCGACCGCACCACCATGCGTATGTCGCATCGTTTCCGTGGTATACGCCGCTGAAGGACTACCGCGGCGATATCCGCATCGAAGATCGCCCAAGCGGGTCGCTCATCATATGGACCGTGACTTTCCAACCGCGCATCCCCGGCCTTCCAAAGAATCTGATGCGGGCCAGGATCACCGCTTCATATACGCGCCTCGCGGCGGGGCTGGCCCGAGAAGCGGAGCGCTCCACCTGAATCCAATAGCCGCTCTTGGCCCGATCCGGCAATTGACTCAACGCGGGCTTCGCGTTACCGGTCCGACGGCGAAGAGGCGCCACTCGCCGGGCACGCCTTTCAGCCCGTGAGAGCCGCGGTCCTCGAACTCGAGCCCCGACCCGATGACAAGGTCGCGCAACGTGCTTGACACCAGCACATCGTTTGGGCCGGCCAGTGCGCTCACGCGCGCCCCGATATGCACCCCGATCCCACCGATGTCATCGCCACGGATCTCGCACTCGCCGGTGTGCAACCCGGCACGCACCTGGATGCCGAGCGCCTGCACCGCATCACGAATCGCCATGGCGCAGCGGATCGCTCGCTGCGGGCCGTCAAACGTCGCAAGAAAACCGTCGCCGGATGTGTTGACCTCGCGTCCCCGAAACCGGGCGAGCTGCACCCGCACGACCGCGTCGTGCGCATCGAGCAACGCACGCCAGTCACGGTCACCCATCTGCGCAGCCCGACGCGTCGAGTCGACGATGTCGGTGAAGAGCACCGTGGCAAGAACCCGGTCGTCGGAGACCTCGGGCTGGTGGCCGGTGAGGAACTCCGCGATCTGCTGAAAGGACTCACGCCACGGCTCGACAATGTGGTAGAGGTTGCGCCCCGGAAGCTCGACATACTTCGCGCCCGGTATGTGATCGGCGATGTACCTGCCCTGTGCGGGAGCGATGAACTCGTCGTCGGAGTGATGGACGACGAGCGTGGGCACGCGAATGGTCGGCAGGACGGCCCGCACATCCTGTTTGGCGAACACTGGCTGCATGAGGGCGACCGTCCGCGGGCTCGACGTCAACCGTTCGAGTCGGGCCCAAGCCGCGCGGATCTCCTCGTTCCACGGCATGTCCGGGTTGGTCGCATGCAGGGTCTCGCCCGTGCCCCACAGGGCGAAGGCCGCAGCGGCGCCTTCCTCGAGCTTCTTTCCTTGGACGCCTTCGGCCAAGGGATCCGCGTAGCACTCGAGGGCGATCAGCGCCGTCGTGCGGGACGGATGCGTGGCCGCGAAGAGCGCGGCCGGCGCGAAGGCGCCGTCGATCGCGACCAGAACCGCTTCGCGGCTGCCCAGATGATCCAGCACCGCGGTGATGCTGTCGGCCCACTGCTCCATGTTCGGGAGCTCATCCGCCGTGACGAAGTCGGATGCGCCGGTGCCCGGCTGGTCGAAGAAGATCAGCCGACCAAGCGAGGTCATTGCCTCGACCCAACCGTGAATAGACGGCGACTCGGGGAAGACTTCGCAGTTCGTGATCCAGTTGGAGACGAATACGATGTCGCGCTCACCCTCGGGCGATGCGCGGTAGGCGACATGCAGGTCGCCGTTCATCGCGTAACGCGTCTCCGAGAACATTGCGGAAGTCTATTTCCGCAGGACCGGATTGGCAGACGTTTCTGCTGCTCAACGGCGGAAAGGTTGGGATCGGTAGCAGAATCAGACGCAAGACTTTTGCTCATCGTCGGCAACCGGCCGACAGCAGTGAAAGCAACGCGTCGTGGCCGCCATCCACACGATGAAAAGGCTTATCGCCGGTGTACTGATGTCGAGCGGCCCGGCGGTTGCCGGTGCCGGACTCACCGCAGGCACCGCCCAGGCGGATAACCCCGATCGGGGCCCGGCACACCAGTGGTGCCCGGGCGAGCCGCTGCCGGCGACCGGTAACCATGTCACGGACCCGTTCCGTGGCTGGGACATGAACGTCTGCCACACCTACTACTACCTCTGGCCCGGGATGGGTAGCATCTCCAACATGATCTAAGACGGCGACAACCCCCGCCGAAGCCGCCACCGCCGCGGGCACTCATCACCAGAGACAACTGCCCGCAAATACTCGGTATCTTGTGCCCCAAGGCGTGAGCCGCACTTCCCTTCGCGGCGACTCGCGGTAACCTCATTCTCATAGCGCGACCTGCGCGCTATGGAAGGGGACCAAGCGCTCATGGCCGACCCCAACGATGACGGCGAAATCACGCGTGGCGACCGCTTCATCAAAACCGCTGTCGCAATACTGGGCGAAACCGGGCGCACCGACTTCACCGTGCAAGAGGTGGTCGCGCGCTCCAAGACGTCGCTGAGAGCCTTTTATCAACACTTCAACAGCAAGGACGAACTGCTGCTGGCGCTGTTCGATCGAACCATCGCCCAATCGGTGCAGACGTGGCGCGCCGAAACCACGGGACTGGACAGCACCTCGGCACTGAAATTGCTGATCGACCGGCTCAGCCGGCAACCGGAGTCGAGCACCCAGGACAGCCTCAATCGCGCATTGACCCTCTACAACCAGCACCTGGCCGAGACTCGGCCGCGCGAATACGCCCGCGTGCTCTCTCCCCTGCACGACCTGATTTGCGACATCGTCGGCCAGGGCATCACCGAGGGCGTCTTCAACCCCGGTTTGGACGTCCGCGCAGCGGCCGCCATCGTCATGCAGACGATGATGGGCGCGCAGCGATTACATTGGCTCGGTTCGGAATTGAACGGGACACCGGTCGATGTCGGGCAGCTCTATGACTTCTGCAGCCGCGCCCTGGGCATCCGCGACGCCGACGAAGAATCGGCCGCCCCGTCCCTGTCCGAGCTGTTCAGCCAGATCGGCATGCGCCCCAGCACCCGCAACGGCGAATTCGCCATGACCATGCCGGTGAGTCCGGCGGTGGTCAACACCTCCGGGGCGTTACAGGGCGGATTGATCGCCACGCTGGTGGATGTGGCGGGGGGACAATTCGGGCTTGATTATCTGCAGCCGGGCACCACGATGACCACCGCGGATCTGTTCATCCGCTACCTGCGGCCAGTACGGCAGGGCGCGGCATTCGCGGTGCCCCGGATGTTGCGGTCCGGGCGGCGCGCGATGGTCATGCAAGTCGACATCTATGGGGACGGCGACGACGAGCTGCTGGCCACGGCGACCGTCAACTTCGCCGTCATCGACGGGACCAGACCCCAGCTTCCAAGCTGGCCGGAGGGCTAAGCCGGCCGAGGGCCGAGACACCTGACTACACAGAAGTGGTAACGTCATTACCAGGCAGTGAAAATCTAGGACTTTGCAAGGAGATCGCCATGCCCTCTCGCGAACTTTCCTTCCCCGTGTTCGACGCCGACAACCACATGTACGAGCCGCAGGAAGCGCTGACCAAATACCTTCCGGACAAGCGCAAGCACGTCATCGACTACGTGCAGGTACGCGGTCGCACCAAAATTGTTGTGCGCGGCCACATCAGCGAGTACATCCCCAACCCGACCTTCGAGAAGGTCGCCAAGCCGGGCGCCCAGGAGGACTACTTCCGCAACGGCGCGCAGGGCAAGAGCTACCGCGAAATTCTCGGGGAGCCGATGAAGGCCATCCCCGCCTTCCGCGAACCCGGCGCGCGCCTCGAGGTCATGGACGAGCTGGGCATCGACTACGCCCTGATGTTCCCGACGCTGGCCAGCCTGGTCGAGGAGCGCATGAAGGACGACCCGGAGATGACCCACGACGTCATCCACGCGCTGAACCAGTGGATGCACGAGCAGTGGTCGTTCAACTACCAGGACCGCATCTTCGCCACCCCGGTGATCACCCTGCCGATCGTCGAGCGGGCGCTCGAAGAACTCGAATGGGTCCTCGAGCGCGGCGCCCGCACCGTCCTGGTGCGCCCGGCGCCGGTTCCCGGCTACAAGGGCAGCCGATCGTTCGGCCTCGAGGAGTTCGACCCGTTCTGGCAGGCCTGCATAAAGGCCGGCATCCCGGTGTCGATGCACGCGTCCGACAGCGGTTACTCGGAATTCGCCAACGTGTGGGAGCCCGGCGACGAGTTCCTGCCGTTCAAGCCGACCCCCTTCCGCAGCCTGGTGATGGGCCACCGGCCGATCATCGACGCGATGGGTGCGCTGGTGTGCCACGGCGCCTTGTCCCGCAACCCGGAACTGCGCATCCTGTCGATCGAGAACGGCGCGGACTGGGTGCCGGATCTGTTCAAGGGACTCAAGGGCGTCTACAAGAAGATGCCACAAGCGTTCAGCGAGAACCCGATTGACGCGTTCAAGCGGTGCGTGTACATCACCCCGTTCTGGGAGGACCGGTTCACCGAGATCGTAAACATGGTCGGCACCGACCGGGTGATGTTCGGCTCCGACTGGCCCCACCCCGAGGGCCTGAAAGACCCCATCACCTTCGTCGACGAACTCACCGATTTCTCCGAAGAGGACGTCGCCAAGATCATGGGCGGCAACCTGATGAAGCTCATGAAGGTTTCCGCGCCGGCCAAAAAGCCGGTGTCGGCCTGATCGTTGCCCGACGGCGGTTCGGTGTAGCCGGACCGCCGTCGGGTACTCGTCGGCATGAGCGTCCCCGGGCCAAGGAAGGGGCTGATGAGCGTGGCATCAGAAGGCCGCTCGCTGGTCAGTATCGATGACGACGTCGCGTTCCTCACCGAGCAGATCGAGGCGCTCCAACACCTCGGACAGCGTGACGACGTCGACGACGAAGAGATCTACGACCTGAGCATCAGGTGGGGCGCCGCGCTTGCGGGACGACTGCCGCGCATGGCCTATTACGATTCGCTGGGGCAACTCGGCAACGACGATCGGCAGCGGTTTCGATCGCTGTGCGACCAGCTTCGCGAGTTGGCTCCGCTGGTAGAGCGATTCGACCTGGCTCGGCCGCGACTTCCGGGATCGGCGGACGGTCAGGCTAGCGGGGGGCGTCGCCTCCGGAAGCGCCCGAACTTGCTGCGTAGGTGAGAAACTCCATGTCGCGCAACGTGATCGCGGTCCGCGGCTTGGGACAGTCCGGGTTGCGACAGGTCAGGGCCACCATGTACGCATCAACATCTTCGTTCAAGAACAGAAAACCCAGATAGAGCGCATCACCGACGGCGAAATCCGTTGCGCCGCATGCTTCGCAATGTCCGCCCTTCGCCGCGATCTGCTCGAGCACGCGATGGTGTGCCACCGTGTCCAAGCTGATCAGCTCAGGCCGTGACCCGATTCCGTCGATCACCCGTTCGGTCATCTCAGATTTCCACGTCCTTGTCGTAGTAGACGCGATCCTCACGCCAACCGCCTGTGCCCATGCCGATCCCGGCATAGTCCTCGACGAATTCGATCTGGTTGATCCACTTGGCCATTTTGAAACCGACCTGGGTTTCCACCCGTAGGCGCAGGGGCGCACCGTGCTTGATGGGCAGCGGTGCGCCATTCATCTCGTAAGCGAGCAGAGTCTGCGGCTTGTCGGCGAACTCGAGGTCGAGCACCTCATAGAACTGACCTCCGCCATGTGACGCCGGCTCGTCGGTGCTGTTGTCCTGCATGGTCAAAAAGCAGATGTAGCGCGCTTGTGGCAGCGGTCGCACCAAGTCCACGAGCTGACTCAAATGAACTCCGGTCCATTCGCCGATGCTGGTCCAGCCCTGAACGCAATTGTGCAGCACACATTGCGTTTCGGACTCGGCCAGCGCGCGCAGCGCACTGAGATCCAGGGTCACCGGGTTCTCCACCAACCCGCCGACCCGCAGCCGCCAGTCCACGAAATTGTGCACCGCCATCACTTTGTATTCCGTGCTGGTGGGCGGCTTTCCGTTGATCCGGTGCTGCTTGGAGATCTTGTGCGCCGGATAGTTCTGCCGTGAATTCAGCGGGCGCAGCAACAGCAGGCGAACCGCGGTGACAACCGCGCCCAGCACGCGCTGTACCGACCGTGGGTTGCGAAGACTCCAGATCGTCGCCGCGACATGGACGGCGACGATCGCCGTAATGATCAGCAGGGAGATGGCCGTCGCCCAATACGTATTGCGGACCGCGCCGAAAATCATCGACGCGGTGAGCCTGCCCCAACCCCAGAAGAAAATCATCGACAGGTGAATCACGATGAAGACCAGGAAGACGAGTAGGCCGAAGAAGTGCAGGCTTCGGGCCCATTGGCGACCGCCCCACATTTGGACGTACCACGGGAACCGTGCCTCGATGGCCGGAGACTGCGCGGCGCCGGTCAGGATCTGAAACGGTGCAAGGACAAAGATGACGCCGGCGTAGGTCAGCTTCTGAATGGCGTCCAACGGCTCACCGGGCAACACCGGCGGCAAATTGAACGTCAGGTAGGTAACGATGTCGTCCCATGCTTCGGGAAAGATCGACCATGAGGCGGGCCAGTAGCGATGCCATTGCCCGGTTGCGAACAGCAAGATGTAGTAAGACAGCCCCAGCAGAATCCAGCCGATGACCACGAAGAAGTGCCAGTGGCGCCCCACTCCGAGCTGCGCGCGGCCGGGCAGCGAGATGAACGGGCTGTAGTCCTCTTCCTCGTCGAGGGTGTCGTAGATCTTGTCGCGTGGCATCACCTTTCGGGTGAATCGTGCCCATTCCGAGCCCGGCCTGCTGTCGTCGTGCCAGTACAACTTCGGGTGGGTGGCCAGAATCTCGAGACCACTTCGCAGGATCAGGGTCACGAACAGAACGTTCAGCCAATGATCGATGCGCAGCCATACCGGATAGTCCAACGTCGTCATGTCCCAGCCCTGTCAGTCGTACCACTGCCGGCGTCGCGGGTAGGCCACGTTGATGCCCGACAGCACGGTCGTGTGCACGGCGATAAACCCTGCCGCACAAGCCATCCCCAATGTTCCGGGTGCGAAGTCCCATCGGCCGGTCACCGTGGCGAGCCCCGGCAGGCTGACCCAGCGGGTGATCAGATACACGCTGAGAAACGCCAAGCAGACCAAGCTGCCGAGATACCAACCGGCCTGGGGCACAGCGGCTCTGATGCCGACCACCGTGGCACTCGCCGCGGTCAGGCACGCCAATGCCAGCGCCAACACGTAGGCGACGAAATATCCGGGCACGTCCGGCTCTTTGATCAGCACGTAAACGTGCACCGCGACCAGACCGGTCAGTAACGCCCCGCCCAGCGCGGTCACCGTCCGGGGCAGGTTGAACGCCACCCAGCCGTTCAGGGTAAGCACCCGTGACGATAGGAGACGCCGCCAAAGCGCCGTCGTACGTCGCGCCACGAGATTGGCCACGACTGCGAGATACCCGCCCTATCCGGCCACAAACGGCCTGCGCGCGCTTTGACAGGTCGTCGATTTTCGCAGCCGTCAATTCATTTGCCACCTAATTCGCCGGCACCCCGCAGGCAGCTATCAAACCGGTGCAATACGCATGCAACAACCATTGCTAATCTGAATAACTGCGTGTCCGAATAGGTCAGCCATTTGACCCGGTTTTCTACTCGGCCCAGCTTTGCGGGGCTGCCCGGAAGCCGCTAGGAGGAACGGCCAGATGGTGGCCGAAAACGACTGGGACAGAACCGTCGGTGCGGCAGGCGACGTACGCCGCGTCTTCGAGAATGTTCCCGCGCTGTTGGTCGGACTCGAGGGGCCCGACCACCGATTTGTCGCGGTCAATGCGGCTTACCGCGCGCTCGGCCCGCCGATCGACCCAATTGGGCTACTTGCACGCGAGGTTTATCCCGAGCTGGAGAGCCAACAAATTTTTCAGATGTTCGACCGGGTGTACCAAACGGGTGAGCCGCAATCGGGTTCCGAATGGCGGGTGCAGGCAGACTTCGAAGGCGCGGGCCGCGCGCAGGAGCGCTTCTTCGACTTCATCGTCACACCGCGACGAGCAGAGGACGGCTCGGTCGAGGGCGTACAGCTGGCCTTCGTCGACGTCACCAGCCGGGTGCAGATGCGGATCGCCGCCGAGGCACGTCTCGAGGAGCTGTCCGAGCGGTATCGCAACGTCCGCGATTCCGCCACCATCATGCAGCAGGCGCTATTGGCGCCGTCGGTGCCGATCGTTCCCGGCGCGGACGTGAGCGCGCAGTACCTCGTCGCCGCCGACGACACCGCGGCCGGCGGCGACTGGTTTGACGCGATACCCCTCGGGGACCGGCTGGTGCTCGCCGTCGGGGACGTGGTCGGCCACGGCGTCAAAGCGGCGGCGGCGATGTCTCAGCTGCGGACCGCGCTGCGGATGCAGGTCCTGTCGGGATATCCCATCGCCGAAGCGCTCGAAGCGGTCGATCGATTCCGCAAGCACGTCCCCGGTTCGAACATGGCCACGATCTGCGTCGCTTCACTCGACTTCGACACCGGAGAATTCCGCTATTGCACCGCAGGACACCCGCCGCCCCTGCTGGTGGCCGCGGACGCCACCGCCCGCTATCTCGAGCCTTCCGGGGCGGGCCCGCTGGGCAGCGGCACCGGCTTTCCGATACGCGCCGAATTCCTTGACGTGGGCGACTCGATCCTGCTGTACACCGACGGCCTGATCGAGAGGCCCGGCCGGCCACTGGGCGCCAGCACCGCCGAATTCGCCGAACTGACCGCAAATATCGTCGGCGGCCAGCGCGGCTTCGTCATCGAGTCGGCGGTACGGCCGATCGACCGGATCTGCTCGGAGACGCTGGAATTTCTGCTGCGCCCCACGGGCTACAGCGACGACGTGACACTCCTTGCGGCGCAACGCCGGACCCCACCCGCGCCGCTGCACCTGACACTGGATGCGACCATCCGGGCCGCACGTACGGTTCGATCCCGCCTGAGGCAATGGCTGTCGGAGATCGGGGCCGATAGCGACGACATCTCCGATGTGGTGCACGCCGTATCGGAGTTCGTCGAGAATGCGGTCGAGCACGGTTATGGCACAGAGGTTCCCGACGGCGTTGTCGTCGAGGCGAAGCTGTCCGGCGATGGCAACCTGCACGCCTCGGTGACCGACCATGGACGGTGGAAGGATCACCGCGAGGGCGAGGCCGGCCGGGGACGCGGCCTCGCGATGGCCGAGGCGCTGGTGTCGGAGGCGCACGTCAGCCATGGAGCCGATGGGACGACCGCCAGCGTGACGCACCGACTCGCGCGGCCGGCGACTTTCGTCACATACGCGCCCGCCGTCCAGACGACCCATCGGCGGTCAATCAATGCAGAATTCGTCTGCGAGGTCAGCGAACCGGGGCGCATCGTCGTCACGGGCGACGTCGACTCCAACACCGCGATCATCCTGGACCGTCAGATCGCAGTCGAAAGCCGTTCCGGTATCGCGCCTTTGACGGTCGATCTCAGCGCGGTCACCCACCTCGGGTCGGCGGGCCTCAGCGCGCTGGCCGCGGCGCGCGAGCGAGCGCACCGACAGGGCAGCGAGTACGTGCTGGTGGCGTCACCGGGAACCCCCGCACACCACGTCCTGTCGCTGGTGCAGCTCCCGGTGGTCAGCGGCCTCGTCGAGAACCTCGTTGCCGAGGGTTAGGCACGGTCGGTCCGTTCGCCGTGCCGCACCTGGTTGAACGGCACCCCGCGATCGGCGGCGTATTCTCGCGGGAAGCCCAGCACCCGCTCGCCGATGACGTTGCGGGCCATCTCGGTGGTGCCGCCGCCGATGGCCACGGTCTGGCGGGATAGATACCGCAGGCCCGTTTCGAGTCCGGTGCCCTGTTCCCCCACAACGCCGGCACTTCCGGCGATAGCCAGGGCCGTGTCGATGCCGGTGGTCGTGGCCTCGGAGTGGAACAGCCGGATGAGCGTCCCGGCGGCCGGCGGCAGCACACCGTCTCTGACGCTGCGATACACGTGTCCGATCAGCTGCTCGGCTACCGCACGGTGCACCAGGGCGCGACCGGCCATCTCGAGCACGCGTTCGTTGTCGGCCTGCCCGGTCTTCTCCGCTAGCGCCACGTAGTCGACCGGAATCGCATTGCCGCCCTCGCTGCCGCTGCCGCTGGCGAACTCGGACCCCTGCCCCACCGCCCGACGTTCGTGATACAGCTGCCGGGATGCCACCGCCCAGCCGCCGTCGACCTCGCCGACGACGGCGTCATCCCCGACGTCGACATCGTCGAGGAACTCCTCGCAGAACTCGGTCGAACCGGTCAGCATCGTGATCCGCCGCAATGTGATTCCGGGATGGGCGATGGGCACTAGGAACATCGTCAGACCCTCGTGCTTGGGCGCGTCCCAGTTGGTGCGGGCCAGACATAGGCCGTAATCGGCGGCGAACGCGCTCGTGCTCCAGGTCTTGGCGCCGTTGATGATCCAACGGTCACCACGCCGCTCCGCCCGGGTGAGGACGCCCGCCAGGTCCGATCCACCGCTGGGTTCACTCAGCAGCTGGACCAGCACCTCCTCGCCGCGTAGCGCGGCGGCGATGTGCTTCTTCTTCTGCTCTTCGCTGCCGGTGTCGAGCAGTGTGGCGCAGCAGATCGTGAACGTAGGGATGTTGAGAATCAACGGCATCTCGTATGTGAGGGATTCGGCGTCGAATGCCTGCTGGTATTCGTAGTCCAGCCCGAGGCCGCCGTATTCGCGGGGAAAGCAGATGCCGGCGAATCCGCCGTCGTATAACCGCTTTTGCAGTTTCCTGGCCCGCAGCCACGATCGCTCCTCATCGCGCGGGGCGGCGGGCGGTGCCTCGCTGTCGATGGCCGGCATGTTGTCGGCCAGCCATGCCCTGGCCCGGGCGGCGAACTGCGCAACGGACTCGGTCGACGTCATCGGTTCTTGGTCATTTCGCGGAGCGACCCGCCTTCTCGAACTCGTATACCCGCAGATTATGTTCCTCTGGAGTGCCAAACATGTTGCGGTATAAGGTGATCCGTCGGAGATAGAGGTGCAGGTCGTGTTCCCAGGTGACGCCGATGCCACCGTGCATCTGCACGCACCCGTGCACGATCTGACCCGCCATCTCGCCCACGTAGGACTTGGCGATGCTGGCTGACAACTTCGCTTCCGGCGCGCGGGCGGCCACGGCGGCGACCGCCACCGACGTGGTGGCGCGGCAGGCTTCCAGCCAGAGCTTCATGTCGGCGAATTTGTGTTTGAGGGCCTGGTACGACGCCAACGGACGGCCGAAGGTGTGTCGGTCCAGCGCCCACTGCACGGTGAGGTCGAATACGGTCTGCAGGGCACCGATCACTTCGGCGCATTGCAGCACCTGGGCGATCTGGCTTTGTCGATCGACGAGTGCAGCCGTCTCGTCGGCAGCTCCGACGGCCGCCGACCTTGGCACCACGACACCGTCGAAGTACACCCGGGCGTACTGCTTGACCAGATCGACCGACTGCTGCGGCTCTATGCGGACCCCCGGCGTGTCCGTCGGAACAAGAAACTGGCAAATCTCGGCGGGATCGGTGCCGCTGCGCGCCACTACCAGCAGCGCCGCGCTCTGGGCGCCCGCTTCGACGCGGTCTTTGACACCGTCGATGCGGTAGCCGACGTCGGTTTGGGTGGCCGTGACCGATGGCTGCAGCGGTGCCCAACCCTTGCCCGGCTCATAGACCGCCCATGACGCCACCTTTTCGCCCGATATCAGCGCCTCGATGGCTTCGGCGTGCTCGTCGGAGTTTGCGCACTCGACAAGTCCGGCCAGCACGGTGCTGACCGGGTACAGCGGTCCGGGCGCGACTGTCTTGCCGAGTTGTTCGGCGACCATCGCCAGATCGGCGAAGCCGTTCTCCGAAACGCTTCCGCCGCCCAACTCCTCCGGCACGAGCAGACCCGTCCAGCCGAGCTCCGCCGCGCGTTGCCACCACGCGGGGTCGAATGACTTACCTGCGGCGTGCAGCTCCCGAACTCGGCGCAGCGGCGCTTCCTTTTCCAGGAACGCTTGGGTGGTCGACGTGAAGAGAATTTTTTCCGGAGAGTCGAGGGTGGTCATAGTGCCGAGGGGATCCTTCTTGACATTCGATCGCTGCGGCTGCAACGGAAACGGTTTGCGTATTTGATCATCCGCCCGATCGGTCCTCGGTTGGCTGGCGATTCTGATGTTAGCAACGTGCAATACGGTAAGAGATACCGGAGTTCAGTCGGTAAAAACCGGGACGAGTCACGCGACCACGAGATACGACACACCGCCAGGGTCGCCGCAACGCGGTTGCGCTACATCGCGAACATGCGGCGCACCGCCTGCGCGTGCAACGCCCGATTCTCCTGTGAAACAACCCAATCGGGGACCATCGAGTCGAAGCCGTTGAAGGTCGCGGCGATCACGTGCAATTCGGTGTGCACGTAGGCGTGCAAGAGCCGGTTGGCATAGTCGATGGCCTCGTCGCGGCACGGATCGATCTCGGAGCAGCTGATGAATGTGGGCGGCAGGCCTTCGAGGTTGGCCCGGTGCGCGGGGACGTGCTGGCCGTTGGCGCTGGCGTGGCCCAGGTAGTGGCTCCATGCCCGGCTCACGGCCGGGCCGTTCAGACCGGGGGTTCGCTGGAATTCGCGGCGTGACGGCGTGGCATCCGAATCGAGCATCGGCTGGTGCAGGATCTGCATCAGGATCGCCGGCCCTTCCTGGTCGAACATGCGCTGGGTCAGACCCGCGACCAGTGCCGCGCCGGCATCGCGGCCCATCACCGCGATGCGGCCGGCGTCGGCGTCCAGCTCCGCGCTGTTCTCGACGGCGTAACGGAAGGCCGCCTCGACATCGTCGAGCGCGGCCGGGCACGGATTTTCGGGGGCCAGCCGGTAATCGACCGAAACCACCAGGCAATCGCCGTCACGCGCCAGCTCCACGCAGTGCGCATGGTCGGTTTCCAGGTTCCCGGTAACGAATCCGCCGCCGTGGGCATACAGCACCAGCGGCGCGGAGGATTCGGTGCGCCCGCGATACAGACGCAGGCCCAGCCGCTGACCGTCCGGACCGGTGATGGATCGCGATTCGATCCAGACCCCAGTGGTATCGGCGGCCGCGGCGCGCTGCGCGGCCAGCAGATTGGCGTGTTCCCGCTCGGCCGGCAGCGTCTCGGCGCGGAATTCGAAGGCGCCCAACTTTACGGCGGCATCGCGCAACACCGGATCGATGCGGCTAAGGCCGTGCGGCCGGGCCAAATTGGTCTGGGTCATATCAACTCGTTTTTCGGGCTCGTCGTGCTGGCTCATCGGCGGTCCCAGAAGGTGCGGCTTACCGGAAACCACTTTCAAGGTAGACCTGCGCTTTTAGGTGCTGACACACACCGGGTGCCCGGCGTCGCGAAGCGCGCCGGGCGACCCGGAAGTTGCGGAGGAAACCGGCCCTACGCAGGAGGTTTTCGGCAGAGCCGAGATGGCCGCGTTCGGCTCGGCCATCCAAGACATTGGGCTTCGTTGCTATCTATACTATGATAGCTATTTTCAGCTCGATCTAACCCGCCGTGGATCTCGCGGGCGCTCGCAATGCGGTCCGCGGAACGGCCTTATCGGTTGTTCAGGAGGAGCGCAGATGACGCTCAGCGCCGACCCGAGTGGTCAGCCTGTTGTACCCTCACTCGATTTCACCGGTGAGACCAGTCCCTACCCGTTCTTTGAACACATGCGGCACACCGACCCGGTGTGGCACGGTTCGCTCAGCGATAACAGCCAATTGCCGGAAGAGCTGCGGCCCAGCGACGAGTGGGTGCTGTTCAATTACGACGGTGTAGCCCAGGCCTTTCGCGACGACCGGATCTTCACGTCGGCCGCCTACGACAAGACGATCGGGCTGGTGATGGGACACACCATCCTGGCGATGGGCGGCAGGGAACACCACGACCACCGCAACCTGGTGGCCAAGGCGTTCCGGGCGACCGCGCTGGAGCGCTGGGAACCGTCGGTCATCGGGCCGGTGTGCGATCAGCTGGTCGACGAAATCAAGGACGATGGGTACGCCGATCTGGTGAAGGCGGTGACTTTCGAATTCCCCACGCGGATCATCTCGACGCTGCTCGGTCTGCCCGCCGAAGATCTGGATTTCTTCCGGCGGCAGTCCCTTGATCTGATCTCGATCCCGACGGACATCGTGGCGGGATTGAACGCCGCCGCGGAACTCTACGACTACTTCCTCAAACAGGTCGAGCAGCGCCGGCGCAAGCCCACCGATGACATCATCGGCGACCTCGTGGCCGCCGAGATCGACGGGGATAAGCTCACCGACGAGGCCATCATCGCCTTCCTGCGATTGCTGCTGCCGGCCGGACTGGAGACCACCTACCGCTCGTCGGGCAACCTTCTGTACCTGCTGCTGACCCACCCCGAGCAGTTGGCGATGGTCACCGAGGACCGGTCCTTGATCCCAATGGCGATCGAGGAAGGCCTCCGGTTCGAAACGCCACTGACCATGGTCACGCGCACCACGACCGAGGAGGTCGAGATCGGCGGTAAGACAATCCCGGCTGAGGCCCAGATCGACATGTGTATGGGCTCGGCCAATCGCGACGAGAGCCGCTGGACCGATCCCGAAAGGTTCGACATCGGCCGGCCGCGCCAATCCCACATCGCCTTCGCCGGCGGTATCCACATGTGCCTCGGCATGCACCTGGCCCGGCTGGAAACGCGGGTCATGCTGAACAGCCTGTTGGACCGCGTCGAACATCTCGCGTTCGCACCCGACGACGGAACCGGAGAGGAGTCCAGGATCGTCGGGCTCACCTTCCGATCGCCGAACAAGCTTCCGGTCACGTTCGTCCCCGCCGCATGAGAAGCCGCGCAGCAATCCTGCACGACGTCGGCGGGCCGTGGTCGGTCGAGGAATTCGAGCTCGATCCCCCCAAGGCCGGCGAGGTCCTGGTGCAGATGGCAGCCGCCGGCTTGTGCCACTCCGACGACCACATCCTCAAAGGCGACATGTCAGCGCCCAATGAGGTGATGCGATCGATGGGGCTGCCGACCATGTTCCCGACGATCGGTGGCCATGAGGGCTCCGGCATCGTGCGGGAGGTCGGCCCCGGCGTCACCGACTTCGCTCCCGGAGACCACGTGGTGATGTCGTTCGTGGCCGTGTGCGGCCAATGTCGTTGGTGTGCAAGTGGAATCGAATACCTTTGCGACATCGGGATCGGCACCATGATCCCCGGGATGCCCACTGACGGCACCTTTCGCCACCACACCGCCGACGGCCGCAGACTGGGTCACATCGCCAAAATCGGCGCCTTCGCGGAACACACTGTGGTGTCAACGAACTCGCTGGTCAAGATCGAGCAGCACCTGCCACTGACGTCGAGCGCGCTGCTGTCCTGTGCCATCCCCACGGGCTACGGTTCGGTCGCCAACCGGTCGAACATGCGCGCCGGCGATACCGTCGCGGTGATCGGCGTCGGCGGGATCGGCACGGGCGCGATCCAGGGTGCCCGGATCAATGGCGCCGCCCAGATTGTGGCGGTCGACCCGGTGGAGTTCAAACAGAAGTCGGCGCTGCGCTTCGGTGCAACGCACAGCGCGGCCACGATCGCCGAGGCGTCGGATCTGGTGCGGGGACTGACATACGGGGTGATGGCCGACGCGGTGGTGGTCTCACCGTCGTTGATCACCGCAGAGGACGTCCGTGACGCGGTGCAACTCACCCGCAAGGGTGGCACCTGCGTGCTCACCGGCATGACCTCGCAGCTGACCCGGTCGGTCAAGATCGACCTGCAGGACTTCATTTTGATGAACAAGACCTTGGCCGGCACCATATTCGGCTCGTGCAACCCGAAGGCAGACATCTCTCGACTGGCCCGGCTCTATGAGACCGGCCAGCTTCAGCTCGACGAAATGATAACCAAGCGTTACCGCCTCGACGAGGTCAATGACGCCTACGACGATTTGCTGAACGGCAGAATAGTGCGGGGCATCATCGATTTCGGGATCTCCTGAGGTCATTGTGGGCGGTTGCGCACCCGCTGCAGTTGACCATACGCGTCGATCGGGCTGTGCAGCGCCAAGCCGCCGTCGGCATGCACGATTTGACCTGTTACCCAGGGTAATTCGAGGACGCCCACGATAACGGCTGCGACATCGGAGGCAGCGCCCAGCCCGCCCAGTGCCGTCCTCTCAAAAAGTCCTTCCACCCACCCAGGCAGGGCCTCCGGATTCGGCAGCATCGGTGTGCGAGTGACACCGGGACCCACGGCGTTCACCCGGATCCCCTGGCTGCCCCATTCTTCGGCCGCGACCTTCACCAGCATGTTCACCCCTGCTTTCGAGACACAGTAGGCTCCCATGTCCCGGTCGGGGACCGTGCCGCTGATGCTGGAGACCGCCACGATCGATCCGCCGACCCCGGCGTCGATCATGGCCCGCGCCGCAGCGCGAATGGTAAGCCAGGTGCCGGTCAGGTTTGTCGATAACACCCGTTCCCACTCTCCGATCGGCTGCTCGAGCAACAAACCCGATGCACCGATCGCGGCGCAGGTCACTAACCGGGTGGGCGTGCCGTGCTCGCGCACGGTACGCTCCATCGCCGCCGACACCGCCTCGGGATCGCTGATGTCGCAGACGATGTCACCACCGGACAGATCCCACACCACGACGTCGTGACCGGCGTCGCTCAGCCGTCGAGTGACCTCTCGCCCGATCCCGGATGCACCCCCGGTCACCACGGCGCTCGAGGCGCTCATTGGGCCGGCCCGTTTGTGAATCCCGGTCCGTCGCGCCAGAAGTTCATCGCGAGTTCGACATTGGCGGTGCAGATCGCCGCGCGATGGATACCTTGCATCGGCTTCCTCTCGATTTCCGAACCTCCGAGGTGGGCGGCTTCTAGGCGATCTTGGCCATCGTGTGATCCCACAACTCGCGGGCTAGGACGGGATCGTCGGCTACCCGATTGGCTTTGGCGGCTTTGCCTTTCACGTAGTACTCGCCGGGCGTCCAGTCGACACCGGGGACGCTCGTCGCCAGCCAGACCAGCTGATCGGCGCCCCGATCGGCGGATTTGATCATCCTACTGACCGGCGTCCGTTGCATGGTGGTCAGGAACCGCGAGCCAGACGATTGACCGATATTGGTATTGACGAAACCCGGGTGGACTACCGCCACCGCAAGACCGTCGGCGGAAAAGCGCCGATGTAATTCCTTGGTGAATAAAATATTTGCCAGCTTCGCCAACGCGTAGGCGGTGCTGGGCCGGCGCCGGTCGGTTGCGTCGAAATCTGCGAGCTTGACTTTGCGCAATAGCCGCTGAGACGAACTGGACGTATTGACGATCGTGGCTCGCGAACCGACCAGTACGTCCAGCAACTGCGTGGTGAGCAAGAACGGCGCCAGGTAGTTGACTTGAAGAGTCATCTCATGGCCGTCGACCGTCCGCTGGGGCTTGGAGAACACTCCCCCGGCGTTGTTGCCCAGCACGTCGATGCGCGGATACTCCGACCGGATTTTGTCCGCCAGCGACCGCACCTGAGACAGGTCGGCGAAGTCGGTGACGAAGTGGTCGGCGTCGAGTTCCGCGGCCACAGCCGCGGTCTTGCTCTCCGAGCGTCCCACCAGTACCACGTTGTCGCCGCCGCGGCTGATCCGGCGGGCCGCCGCCGCACCGATGCCGTCGCTGGCACCGGTGATGACAATCGTCCTTCGCGCCATTGACTCGACCTCCACGGGGAGTGTAGCGGCAGCCGCGCCGGCACCGCCGATACGCGGACCGCTCACACGACCGGCGCGCAAGGCCTCCGATCGAGGGGCCGCGCTCAAGCCAGCGAGTAACGAACCGGCAGATGTTTGAGCCCGCCCACGAAGGTGGTGGCAACCAGTTGCGGGTCACCGGTCAGTTCAATGGATTTGAGCCTCGGCAGCAGCTCGCAGAAGAAGCTGCTCACTTCCATGCGGGCCAGCGCCGCCCCCATGCAAAAGTGCACACCGTAGCCGAAGGCCAGGTGTTTGTTGGGGTCCCGGCCGACGTCGAAGCGGAACGGATCGCCGAAGACGTCCTCGTCGCGGTTGGCCGAAACGTAGGACAGCAGCACCGAATCGCCCGCCGCGATGGGCACGCCACGCACGCTGGTGTCCTTGGCGGTGGTCCGCATGAACTCCTTGACCGGCGTGACCCAACGGATCATCTCCTCGGTGGCCAGCGGCATCAGGTCGAGATTGTCGCGCAATCGGTTGCGCTGGTCGGGATTCTCGATGAGCGCGTGCAGCCCGCCGGAGATGGTCGCGCTGGTTGTGTCGTGACCGGCGGTGGCCACGATCAGGTAGTAAGACACGGTGTCGATGTCCGATAGGGGTTCGCCGTCCACGCGGGCGTTCGCGATCGCCGATGCGAGGTCTTCGGTCGGGTGCTCGCGGCGAGATTCCGTCACGCCGTTGAAGTAACCGAACATGTCCAATAACGCCGGCAGCTGATCCTCGTTCGTGCTCCCCCGTTTGAATTCGGAGTCGTCGCTGCCGAACAACTCCTGCGTCAGGGTGAGCATGCGCGGAAAATCCGCCTCCGGCAGTCCCAGCAGCGACATGATCACGTACAGCGGGTAATTGACGGCGACCTCCTGAACGAAATCACATTCCGGGCCCGCGGCCATCATCTTGTCAACGTAGATCTTGGCCAGCTCGTCAACACGAACCTTCAATGCCCGCATGGCCTTTGGGCGAAACCAGTCGGAGCCGATCGCGCGCACGACCCGGTGTTGCGGATCGTCCAGATGGATCAGCGTGCGTACACCGGCGGCGGCCTGCATCTCATCGCCTGCCGCGGTCGTCAGTAGCGGCCGCGGCCAGTTGGTGAAGAGCATGTTGTCGCGTTCGATGTCCATGACATCGGCGTGTTTGGTAATCGCCCAAAACGGCCGGTAGTCCGGAACGTCGACCCAGGACACCGGAGCGTTGGCGCGCAGGTGCGTCAGCGCCGCATGCAGCCGCTGCTCGTCGGTGTACGCCAACGGGTCCGCCAAGAGCTTCGCGGCTTCATCCATCGTCGGTGCGCTCATTGGTGAAACTCCTTTAGTGCGGCGGTGATACAGGGCGCGGAGGCGCTTAGAAAGATGGGCAAGACGCGGTCGATAGCGCCCTCGCAACGGTTTCTCAGCCCGGCGGCAATGGTGTCCAGCGGTCCGACAACGGCGAAGGCCGCAAGCATCTCGTCGTCGATGAGCGATCCCATCGCGTCCCACTCTCCCGCGAGCGACAGGCGGTGCAGTTCGGTGTGCAGCTCGCCCCACCCGTGCAGGTCGAGGACCTTGCGGTAAGCCGGTGTGGAGCCGTAAAAGGCGATCTGCTTGCGCACCGCGGCGGTCGCGGTGGCCAGTTCGGCGTCGTCGCGACCGGTGGCGATGAGTACCTCGCACGACACCTCGAAGTCGCCGCGGTCGCGCCCATTGCGCTGCATACCGCGCAGCAGCGCCGGCACGGTCACCTCGTCGAGGTAGCGCTTGGATACCATCGGGTGCCCCAGGTGACCGTCGGCCAACTCGCCGCACATCTCGGTCATCGTTTCGCCCACCGCGGCCAGAAAGATCTTCGGCGGCGGATATGGCTGCGGCTCAGGGGTGAACATCGGAGTCATGATCTTGTGGGTGTAGAAATCTCCCTCGAACCGAAGTTTGGTGCCGTCCGCCCATGCCGACCAGATGGCGCGCAACGCGGACACGAATTCGGCCATCCGGCGCGCCGGATGACTCCATGGCATGCTGAACCGCTTTTCGATGTGCGGCTGTATCTGGGTTCCCAGCCCGAGGATGAACCGGCCCTTTGAGTAGGCCTGCAGATCCCACCCGACGTTGGCGACGATCATGGGGTTACGCGCGAATGCCACCGCAATGTTGGTGCCGAGTTCCAGGCGCGAGGTGTGTTCCGCGGCCAGCAGCAAGGGCAGGAAAGGGTCGTGGTTGGTTTCGGCGGTCCAGCCTCCGGCATAACCCCGCTCTTCCAAAGCGATGGACGCGTCCGCCACATCCGCGAGTCGATTGGGGATGCCCCCGTCGACCTTGAGGTGGGCGGCTTCGGGCATGCGGGTAACTTTACAGTAAGCAATCCAGTATGTGACCCCGCAGATCTGTGGCGGTCGCAAGCGCGGCGTAGCCGGGCGCAGCGGGCCGCCACCATAGGACTGGTGGCGGTCGCAAGCGCGGCGTAGCCGGGCGCAGCGGGCCGCCACCATAGGACTGGTCGCGCGACGAGACCGCATGAGGTAGGACATAGGCATGCCGGGAGCCCAGGATTGGGGAGAAACGCTCGAGGACCTCGAGCGGCGCCGTCAGCAGGCCTGGACCATGGGTGGGCCGGAGCGGCTCGACAAGCATCGTAGTAAGGGCAAGCTGGACGCGCGCGCGCGAATCGAGCACCTGCTCGATCCCGGCACCTTCCGTGAACTCGGCACGCTGGTGGGTGGTGAGATCGCGGCCGACGGCCTGGTTGTCGGCTCAGGGTCGATAAACGGTTCACCGGTGATGCTGGGCGCCGAGGACTTCACCACCATGGCGGGCAGCATCGGGCCCGGTGGCAATTCGAAGCGGTATCGAATCGCCGAACTGGCGCTGCGGGACAAGATTCCGCTGGTGATGCTGCTCGAAGGCGCCGGCTTTCGCCCCACCGGCGGCCATTACGGACGGACCCCTACCGACCTGCTCGCCCAGGCGCAGTGCTCGGGCCGCGTCCCGACCGTCGCGGCCGTGCTCGGCCCCTCGGCCGGGCATGGCGCCCTCGTGGCCCCGGTCTGCGACTTCCGGATCATGAGCAGGCAGGGAGCGATCTTCACCGCCGGACCTCCCGTCGTCAAAGAGTCCACCGGAGAAGAGATTTCGAAAGAAGACCTCGGGGGTCCGACTGTCGCGCTGCCCAGCGGGGTGATCCACAATGTCGCCGAGGACGATGAGGCCGTGCTGGACGACATCCGGCGTTATCTGTCGTATTTTCCGTCGAGCGCATGGTCCTACCCGCCGTCGCTGCCCGCGGCGGAGGCCGGCCGGCCACGGCAGACGCCTGAGTTGCTCGACATCGTGTCGCGGGATAACCGCCGCGTCTACGACATGCGGGCAGTACTCGACGTGATCTTCGACGGCCCCGACTGGTTCGAGGTTCAGCCGCTGTTCGGCAAGGCGATCATCTGCGCGCTCGCCCACCTTGGCGGCCACCCGGTCGCGGTGGTGGCCAACCAACCTCGGGTGCTGGCCGGTTCCATCGACGCCGACGCCGCCGACAAAGCCGCGCACTTCATCATGGTGGCCGACTCGTTCCACCTGCCTATCGTCTTTCTCGCCGACAATCCCGGGATGCTGCCCGGCAGCCGCTCCGAGCGCAGCGGCGTGTTGCGGGCCGGCGCGCGGATGTTCGCCGCGCAGACGGCCGCCACCACGTTGAAGTTGCACCTGACGCTGCGTAAGGCATATGGGTTCGGGTCCATGGTCATGTCGCTGTTGGGCTTCGACCATCAGGTCGCGACCTTCGCCTACCCCGGCGCGACGATGGGCGCCATGAGCGCCGCGGCACTCAGCCGCGCGTCACACGCCGGCGAGGATCTCTCGGTCAAGCTGCGCGACGCCGAGCTTCAGGCGTCGTTCCGGTCGGCCGAGCACATGGGGTTCGACGAACTGATCGATCCCCGTGAAACACGTGATGCCCTGCTCGCTTCCTTGAAGCGCGGCCTGTCCAGCAGGCAAGCCGCCGCCGAACCGGTCACCCGGACCGTCATCATGCCGTGATTGGTCCGCCCGACAACGTAAGCTAATCCGCGGCGCGGTAAGCCGCGACGACCGGCTCGAGCTCGTCGGGTGTGCCACCGTGCATGATGACCGCGTCGGCTCCGTAGTCGAATTCCTTGCGGATGCGATCCACGCACTGCTGCGCGGACCCGGTGGCCGAGGGCTCGAGCCATTCGTCGGGAATGAGCGTCGCGATGTGCTCGATCTGTTCGGCCGTGCCCTTGTGATCGATCCCGCCCGCGATCGAGGTGACCACCGGGTCTTCGCGGAACCGTTGCAGCACAGCGGGATCCCAATTGTTGGTTTCGACCAGCAGATCGCCGTACCCCTGCAGGTAGGTTGCCAGCCGCGCCACGGTCTTCTTGAGCCGAAGTTCTTCGGGGAGATGGTCACCGACGGTGGCGAAGCACGACCACACCCGCACGCTGCCCGGGTCGCGGCCCGCCTTCTCCGCTGCCGACTTCACGGCTTTTACGCTGCGCTGCAAGGTCTCCGGGGTGAAATAGGTGTGCAGTATGACGTCGTCGAACACGCGTCCGCCGAGCTCGAGCGTGTTGGGCCCAAAAGCCACCAGCGCCAGCCGGATGTCCTCATTGAAGTCCGGATCAAGAAACAGGATGGGATACTTGCCCATCGGACCGTCGTGATTGACGATCAGCTCACCGTGCCACAGCCGGCGCATGACCTGCGCCCAGTCCTCCATCTGCGCCGTCGTCACCGCCGGGATGCCGAAAGCCCCATAAATCGCGGCGATGCCGCGGCCGACGCCCAGGGTGAACCGGCCGCCGGACAGGCGATGCATCGTGGTCGCCCAGGATCCGGTGATCAGCGGATGACGGGTGTTGTGATTGGTTGCCGCGGTGGCGATTTGCATCTGGTTGGTGACCGCGCATGCCGCCCCGGCCAGAGACGACGCCTCTTTGATGTTCCACCGCTCGGAGATGAAAGCGGTGCCGAAGCCCAGTTCCTCGCCGCGACGGGCCTCGTCCATCAAG
Organism: Mycobacterium sp. E2479; assembly: GCF_001667925.1. Taxonomy (GTDB): domain Bacteria; phylum Actinomycetota; class Actinomycetes; order Mycobacteriales; family Mycobacteriaceae; genus Mycobacterium. The sequence goes on from NZ_LZJR01000130.1 coordinate 41,919, forward strand.
GTTGCGGGACCCTCCCCGCCGGCCCCGGCCAGCAGGTAGAAGCCCAATTCATCAAGCGCACGCTCACTCAATTCCAAACCCCTTGCCGGTAGCCGCAGTTCCAGACCTCGGTGATCTTGCCATCGACGACGCGGAACACCTCGATGCTCGCGATGTTGGTCTCGGTGCCGTCCTTGGTGGTTATCGTCGAGTCGTAGACGATGGCCACGTGCTCGCCGTCGTCGCCCTCGATGACCACGTTGAGGTCGAAGTGCAACGAATCGGCCAGCTGCCACATGTCCACCACCCGCTGCACCGCTTCGGTGTGGGTCAGCGTGTGCGCGCCGCCGACCTCATGCCGGATTACACTATCGGCCAACAGTTCCTCGGCCAGGTCGATATTGCGTTCGTTCCACACGACGAGGTTGTAGAGCTCGACCACCGTTCGCGCGGTCCATGTGGGCGCCATCTGTCACCGCCCGTCGGGTCGGCGCCCGGCCGCGGTGGTCAAAAACTGGTCGATGATGCCCTGCACGCGCCGGGAGAAGATGTGGCCGACGTGGCTTCCGTCGTACCAATACAGCTGACCGCCCCAGCGTTCGTGCAACGCGTTGGCGGGCTCGCGCATCGCCATCCGGTCGTGCCACGCCCCGACGATGAGCCGGCGATCCGGCGGCGGAGACGGAGTCACCGCCAACGGGTCGATCACCGAGGTCAGCTGGGTGACCACGGGCGATTCCAGCAACTCGCGGAATCCGTCGCGCGACGATCCCCACCGTTGCAGGTGCCGCGCGATCATCCCGTTGAGCCCCAGGATCGGCGTGCACAGGGCCACCGCGTCGATCTGCTTCTCCAGGTGGGAAACCAGCGCAGCCACCGGAGTGCCCATCGAAATCCCGGCCACTACAACGGCGGTGGCCTGCGGCTGCACCCAGCGCACGACCGCACGAACCTCGGACACCACGCGCATCATGCCCGCCACATTGCCCAACGGATCCATGTCGGGATACGCCGGCCACTGGCGTCGGCGGCAGCCGTGGCCGGGCTGCACCGGTAGCGCGACGTTGAAGCCCAGCTTGTGATGGATGTGTCCAATCCGGGACAACAGCAGGTCTTCGTCGCCGCCTTGGCCGGCCCCGTGCACCCATACCAGCCAAGGCCGGGGCCCGTCGTGGTGCCGACACAGGCGCACCACTGCTCGTGCGGGGCCGCCCAGTCCGTCGGCCTCCAGCGTTGCCGGCAACGCGGGGTCGTGCTCGAAGGTCATGCATTCATATGACAGACCCGCGAGGCTGCGCTTGCGTATCGAGGTTGCCCGCAACGGTTTCGGATCGGCGTGGGCCAGGTCAATACCCAGCGACGACAGTTCGTCGGCCGCCGCGGTACACGCATCCAGCGGCCGAATCGGCGCGGGAGTACCGCTCAGCAGTGAAAAGGCGCTCAGCACCAGTTCGTCGAGCATCGCCTCGCCGAACTGACGCGCACCGCGTGGCGATAGGGGCGCCCAGCCGGTTGACTCACGCAACCCGGCCACGGTGCGCGGCATCAGCATTCCCAATTCGCGGGCCACGCCTTGAGCCAGGCTTAGTCCACTCATTGCCGTCGCCATGTCGCCCGCCCTGCTAGGCCAGTTTGAAACCGGTGTATCCGCCGGCAGCGATTTCATCGCAGCGGCGCCGATATTCGGGTATGCCGCCGGTGTTCTTGCATCGCCCAGTCGCCAGTCGCGAAGGTGTGCGAGGGGGTGACGTTGAGCCCGGGGCGTGGCTTTCCTTCAGTCGCCGGATGTGTTCCAGCTCGTCAGCCGCTGTCGTCATTTCACTCCTTGCTGGGCGCGGGCCGAACCTGCTGAAATCTATACTGTAACGAATTTAGTATCAACGATCTCGAGAGGCGCCGGCCGTGAAAGTGCCTTCACCTGGAAAGTTACGGGTTGGTTCATGGTCGGCTGGTCTCGGGAGTTTCCCGCCGGCGAAGTCCGACCCCTGCACTACTTCAGCGCGAATCTGGTGGCCTACCGCGATGACCGGGGTGAGCTGCACATCTTGGAAGCACATTGCAAGCACCTCGGCGTGCACCCACGGCCGCATCACCGAAATCGATGGCAGAAAAGTTTTCATTGACGCTACTATGACAGCCGCCGATGGAACCGTGCTCACCGAGGCCAACGGCCTGATGGTTCGTTTGCTACCCCACCAGCCGTGAGAGGCATGATGTCCGACAGCACAACAACATTCACCGTTCCGGCGGTCGCGAAGGCCGTCGCCGCCGCGATCCCCGATCGGGAGCTGATCGTCCAGGGGAACCGGCGCTACACCTACCGGCAGGTGATCGAACGATCCAACCGGCTGGCCGCATACCTGCACTCGCGGGGTTTGGGCTGCCACACCGAGCGCTCCGCGCTGAGCGGCCACCAGGTGGGCCAGGACCTGCTCGGGCTGTACGCCTACAACGGGAACGAATTCGTCGAGGCGTTGCTGGGCAGCTTCGAGGCGCGGGTCGCCCCGTTCAACGTCAACTTCCGCTACGTCAAGAGCGAGCTGCAATACCTGTTGGCGGACTCCGGGGCGACCGCGTTGCTCTACCACGCCGCGTTCGCGCCGCGAGTGGCCGAGATCTTGCCGGACCTGCCGCAGCTGCGCGTGCTGATCCAGATCGCCGACGACTCGGGCAACGAGTTGATCTACGGCGCAATCGATTACGAGGCCGCACTGGCGTCTGCGCCCCCCGACCCGCCGCCGGTGCAGCACTCCCCCGACGACCTGTACGTCCTGTACACCGGTGGCACAACCGGGATGCCGAAGGGCGTGTTGTGGCGCCAGCACGACATCTTCATGACGTCCTTCGGCGGCCGGAATCTCATGACCGGCGAGCCGTCGAACTCGATCGAGGAGATCGTCGAACGCGCCGCCTCAGGTCCGGGCACCAAGCTGATGATTCTGCCCCCGCTTATCCACGGTGCGGCCCAGTGGAGTGTGATGACCGCGATCACCACGGGGCAATCCGTCGTGTTTCCCACCGTCGTCGATCACCTGGACGCCGACGACGTGGTGCGCACCATCGAGCGAGAAAAAGTCACGGTGGTGACGGTTGTCGGCGATGCGATGGCGCGCCCGTTGATCGCCGCGATCGAGAAGGGGATCGCCGACGTGTCGTCGCTGGCCGTCGTCGCCAACGGTGGTGCTCTGCTGACCCCGTACGTCAAGCGTCGCTTGATCGAAACGCTGCCGAACGCCGTCGTCGTCGACGGTGTCGGATCGTCGGAGACCGGGGCGCAGATGCACCACATGTCGACCTCGAAAGCGGTAGCGACCGGCACGTTCAACGCGGGGCCGGACACCTTCGTGGCCGCCGAGGACCTGACCGCGATCTTGGAACCGGGCCACGACGGGATGGGTTGGCTGGCGCAACGGGGTTACGTTCCGCTGGGCTACAAGGGCGATGCGGCCAAGACGGCCAAGACATTTCCGGTCATCGGCGGTGTCCGGTACGCCGTCCCCGGTGACCGCGCGCGCCACGGTACCGACGGCTCGATCGAATTGCTGGGCCGGGATTCGGTGACGATCAACTCCGGCGGCGAGAAGATCTTCGTCGAGGAGGTCGAAACGGCCATCGCGTCGCATCCGGCGGTGGCCGACGTCGTGGTCGCCGGCCGGCCGAGCGAGCGGTGGGGCCAGGAGGTCGTTGCCGTGGTGGCGCTCGCTCCAGGGGCCGGTGTCGAGTCCGAGGAGCTGGTGGCGCACGCCGCGCAGACGCTGGCGCGGTACAAACTCCCCAAGGCCATCGTGTTCCGTCCGGTCATCGAGCGCAGCCCGTCCGGCAAAGCTGACTACCGGTGGGCGCGCGAGCAGGCGGTTAATGGCTGACCGGCCACGCCATGTCTCCTACTGTAATGATTACAGTACGATCTTACGAGTCAGGTGTTCGATCGTGCTGAGATCAAGATGCGGGAGATCAGGTGACGACCAACGTTCACACCGCCACCGGTGCCGGCGACGAGACCGTCAGCCTGCGTGACCCCTACCCGTTCTTCGCCCGCAAGCGGCGGGAGGCCGGCGTGTTCGCCGGCACGGTGATGAACTACTCCAAGACGCCGGAGTCGCTGCGGCCCAAGCAGGAATACTCCGCGATGTCGTTCGACGTGGTCAATGCGGTCCTCCGGGATAGCCGGGTGTTCAGTTCCAAGCCGTACAACAAGACCATCGGCCTGTTCATGGGTCCGACGATTCTGGCGATGGAGGGCAAGAAACATCGCGAACACCGCAACCTGGTATCCGCGGCATTCAAGTCCAAGGCACTGGCCCGCTGGGAGCCCACCATCGTGCGGCCGATCTGCAATGCCCTTATCGACGAGTTCATCAAGACCGGTCACGCCGACCTGATCCGCGACTTAACCTTCGAATTCCCCACCCGCGTCATCGCCCAGCTACTGGGACTGCCGGCCGACGACCTGCCGATGTTCCGCAGGCGCGCCGTGCAATTGATCAGCTACCACGTCAACTACGAAGGCGCCCTCGAGGCCTCCACCGCACTCAAGGATTATTTCGTCGAGCAGATCGAACAGCGCAAGTCCAAGCCCACCGACGACATCATCGGTGATCTGGTCACCGCGGAGATCGACGGCGAAAAGCTCACCGACGAAGCCATTTACTCGTTCCTTCGGCTACTGCTACCCGCCGGCCTGGAGACCACCTACCGCTCGTCGGGAAACCTGTTGTATCTGCTCTTGACGCACCCCGATCAATTCGCCGCGCTGCAAGCCGACCGGGAGCTGCTGGCACCGGCCATCGAGGAAGGACTGCGCTACGAGACACCGCTGACCGTCGTGCAACGCTTCACGACCGAAGATACCGAGGTGGAAGGTGTACAGATTCCGGCACGTTCGGTGATTGGAGTATGCATCGGTTCGGCGAACCGCGACGAACACCGCTGGGAACGCTCCGAAGAGTTCGACATCTTCCGTAAGCACACGCCACACATTTCCTTCGCCGCCGGTGAGCACACCTGCCTGGGTTTGCATCTGGCCCGGCTGGAAACGCGCGTCGCGATGGAATGCCTGCTGGACCGGCTGACCAATGTCACCTTGCTGGCCGACGATGATCCGCACATCCACGGCCAGCCGTTCCGGTCACCGAATGCGCTTCCGGTGACGTTCGACGCGAAGTAGGAGTGAGGATATGGTCTTGAAATGACCAAAGTCATGACGGGCTTTCGGGTCCTCGAACTCGCGCAGTTCACCTTCGTTCCCGCGGCGGGTGCCATCCTCGCCGACTGGGGAGCGGACGTCATCAAAGTCGAACACCCGGCACGCGGCGATACTCAGCGTGGGTTCCTGAATATGGGTGGGATTCAAATCGATCCGGAACGGCACCCGCTGATGGAGCATCCCAACCGCGGCAAACGCAGCGTCGGGATCGACGTCTCCACACCGGGCGGTCAGGAAGTGATCTACGAGCTGGCCAAGACCGCGGATGTGTTCCTGACCAACTACATGCCCGCGCAACGCCAGAAGCACAAGTTCGATGTCGAGCACATTCGCGCGGTGAACCCGAACATCGTGTACGCCCGCGGCTCGGCTTACGGCGATAAAGGAGCCGAGCGCGATACCGGCGGCTATGACGGCACGGCGTTCTGGACGCGCAGCGGCATTGGATACGCCCTGACGCCCGAGGAGCTGGGCGGCGCACTGGGACAAGGCATTCCCGCTTTCGGCGATTCGATCGGCGGCATGTTCATCGCCGGCGGCATCTCGGCCGCCCTGCTGCATCGCGAGCGCACCGGCGAAGCCGTCGAACTCGACGTGTCGCTGCTGAGCACCGCCTGGTGGGCGGCCGGCGCGAGCGTGACGCAGGGCATGGAGACCGGCGAGGTCATGCGCACTCCCATGCCGGGTTCCGCCACTGCCATGTCGGTGAATCCGTTCATGGGCAACTACGAAACCTCCGACGGCGGCACGATCAACCTGTGCATCATCAGCCCGACCGGGCTGATCCGCGACACTTTCGAACACCTGGGCATTCCCGAGGCGGCCGACGACCCGCGCTTCGCCGACGTGCTGCCGCTGATCCAGAACGCGAATGCTGCGGCCGAGCTGATTGCGAAGGCCTTCGCCGCCAAGCCGTTTGACTACTGGCGGCAGCACCTCAAGACGATGAAGGGCCAATGGGCGCCGTTCCAGAGCCTCCTCGACCTGGTCGACGACGAGCAGGCGATCGCCAACGACATGATCGCCGAAGTCGGGCTCGCCAGTGGCGGCAAGCCGTTCCGCGTGGTCCGCGGCCCCGTTCAGTTCAATCACGAGCCGTTGACGACGACCCGGGCGCCCCAGGCCAGTGAGCATACCGAGCTGGTCCTGATGGAGCTCGGGATGGACTGGGACCGGATTGAGCAACTCAAGAATGCGGGAGCTATTGCGTGACCCCCAGTAGCAACGATGTCGCCGTCATCGGCGTGGGGCTACACCCGTTCGGGCGTTTCGAGGGCAAGTCGGCGATGCAGATGGGCGTCGACGCCATCCTTGCGGCGGTCGCCGATGCCGGTATCGCTTGGCGGGACGTCGAGTTCGCCACCGGGGGGAGCTGGACGGTGGCCAACCCGGACGCGATCGTCGGCATGGTCGGTCTGACCGGCATCCCGTTCACCAACGTGTTCAATGCATGCGCGACCGCCGCCAGCGCCGCCAAGGCGTGCGCCGACGGTATTCGATTGGGCGACTACGACATCGGGATGGCCGTCGGCCTGGACAAGCACCCCCGCGGGGCGTTCACCGAGGACCCCGCCCTGGTCGGAATGCCGCGCTGGTATGCAGAGAACGGGCAGTACCTGACCACCCAGTTCTTCGGCATGAAGGCCAACCGCTACCTGCACGAGCACGGCATCTCCCAGCAGACCCTGGCCAACGTTGCCGCCAAGAACTTCCGCAACGGCGCCATAAACCCCAACGCGTTTCGCCGGAGACCGATCTCCGAAGAAGATATCCTGAATTCGGCGATGCTCAATTACCCGCTGACCCAATACATGTTCTGCGCCCCCGACGAGGGCGATGTGATCCAGTTGCAGGACACCGACGCCGGCGCCGAGGTCATCCACATGGCCGAGTGCGGCTTCTGCGAGCATGGCGATCAGGAGAAAGCTCCTAGCCGACGGCGCCACCGAGATCAACGGCGCGATGCCGGTCAACACCGACGGCGGGCTGATCGCCAACGGCGAGCCCATCGGCGCCTCCGGTCTGCGGCAGATCCATGAAATCGTGCGCCAACTTCGCGGTGAGGCGGGCCATCGCCAGGTGCCCGGCCGCCCTAAGGTGGGATTCACCCAGTTGTACGGCGCGCCGGGCACCGCCGCCGCGACCATCCTCACCACCTGACGACAGCCCTTGCGCCGTACGTGAACTGGTGGCGACGACACGCCGAAGGCAGCCGCCGTCAAATCACGTTCGGCGCAAGCTAGGAGGCTTTTCGCGCGAGCGGCGCGTACGCCGGCTTGCCCAGGCCCAGCACGTATTGCGCGATCATGTTGCGGAACACCTCCAAGGTCCCGCCGTAGATCCCGACCAGCGGGGCGAATCGATACACGTACTCCGCGGCCCCGTTGTCGGCCGCGCCGTCCGTGCCCTGCGGCAGCACCGACGCGGTGCCCAGGATGTCCATCAGGTCCGGGGAGATGTCACGCATCGTCTGCGCCAGGGCGACGCGGCCGAAAATGCTGGGCGCGCTCAATGACGCTTCCATCCGCGCGGCGCTGCGCCCCAAGCGATATGCCACCGATGAATCATCGATGAGCCTGTGCCCGTTCGGATCCCGCTCGCCGACCTTTGCTGCGGCCTTGTCCAGGGCGTCGGCCATGAAACCGGCCTGGTGCATCATGATCGACACATCCTGCAGCCCGTCCGGGGCGGCCGCAACGGCTCCGTGCTCGGTGTTGAGGGGTTCACGCAACACCGTCCATCCCGCGTTCACGTCGCCCAGGCGGTACTTGTCGTCGACGCGCACGTCGCTGTAGTAGACGATGTTGGTGCGGTCGCCGTCGACGGTGCGAATGCCCTGAATCTCGATGCCCGGAGAGTTCAACGGAACCAGGAACATGGTCAGGCTCTTGTGCTTCTGCGCGTCCGGATCGGTATTGGTGATGAGGAAAACGTATTGGCAGTTGTGCGCACCGGTGGTGAACATCTTGGAGCCATTGATAATCCAGCTGTTGCCGTCACGCACCGCACGGGTCTTGCAGGTGGCGATGTCGGAACCGCCTTCTGGTTCGGTGTAGCCCAGGCATAGCCGTACGTGCCCGCTGAAGACACCTGGTAGCACTTCGTCCTGCAATGCGGCAGAGCCGAACTTCGCGACCGACCGGGCCACCATGGCGGTGGTACCCCAGGTCACCCAGGGCACATGTGCGCGTCGCTTTTCCAGCTCCCAGATGCGGCGACGCAGCCGGCTGAAGCCACCGTCAGCCTCCGGCTTCCATTCGCGCTCAAGGTAACCGGCGGCACCGAACGCCAGGTGCACTCCTTCGTCGAAGTTGTCGCCCGTTTCCCGGTCCCGGCGCCTGACCTCTTCTGTCACGTGGGTTCGCAGGAACTCACGCGCTTCGTCGAGGAAGCGCTGATCGTCGTCGGACAGCATGACTCGTGAGAAATCCACTTAGGCGCCCTCTCCACTTTCGCGCGCTGCGACCAGCTCACCGATGTACTTGGCGCTGGCGCCCGGATCTCCACCGGCCAGCGCCCAACCACGGGCACGCACCAGATACGCCGTGGCGGCGGCCTCCGACGAAACCCCAAGTCCACCTTGAATATGCACCGCCATCGTCGCGGCCTTGGCCGCCTCCTCCGCCATGAACACGAACGCCGAGGGCGCCAGCTCCGGTCGCTCGTGCGGCTCGTTGTCCAGGAACCAGGCCGCGCGCCGCGCCAGGTTGCGGCCGCCCTGCACGGTGATCGCGATGTTGGCCAGCGGATGAGAGATGCCCTGCAGCGTCGAGATCGGAACCCCCAGTGTGTAGCGCGTTTTGGCGAACTCCGCCGCGATGGTCATGGTCTCCTCCACCAGGCCCACCAACGCGGCCGCACTCAGCACCCGCCATTCATCCAGCGCTCGTTGATATTCCGCCAACGCATCCGATCCGCTGGCCAGTATGGTGCGGGTGTCAGCGGTCGCCGGATCCACCCAGGCCATCGGCAACCGGCCGATGTTGTCCACCTTGGTCGGGCGGGTGCCGAACGTCAGCGCCACGACGTCGTCACCATCGCGCACGATGATCTGGTCAGCGATCGATCCGGTGGGCAGCAGCCGAGCGCCGGACGCGTTGTCCTGCTGCGGCTCGAATGCGGCGAGCCGCTTACCATGCACGACGTCAGGCTCGACGGCACCGAGGCGCGCGAGCAGCCGTGCGGTACAGACCTGGTCGATCCACGGTACCGGCGCCAGCACCCGGCCGATCTCCTCGGCCACCAAGGTCAGATCGACGATCGTCGCGCCGTCGCCGCCCGCGGATTCCGGGACCGCCATGGTCGTGGCGCCCATGGCGCACAACCGCTCCCACAGGTTTTTGTCGAAGCCGGTTTCCTCCGCGGCGCGCACGGTTTCGATCGAGCAATGTGTCTTGAAGAAATCGCGGTAGGCGGCCTGCAACGCCTCGTGGTCCGACGTCAGGCTGTAGTCGAGCCTACGTAGTTCATAGCGGTCCATCCTCAGCCTTCCTTCTGGCCACCGAAGAAGAATTCTTGGGCATTGTTGTAGAGATAGTTGTCCAGCACGGCGTCGGGCAGGTCCAGCGCGGCCGCTTCGGGAACGACGCGGTGCATTTTCAGCACCGGCCAATCCGAAGCGAAGATCACCTTGTTTTGTCCGCGAGTCCGCATGTAGTGCAACAGGCTGTCCGGCAACCGCTTTGGTGACCAGGCCGACGTCATCAACCGCAGATTCGAGTATTTGATCAACAACCTGATCGCGATGTCCCACCACGGGTCGGCACCGTGCATCATGCACAACTTCAGTTCGGGGAATCGCACGCAGACCCGGTCTAGGTGAATCGGGTTCTGTACCTCCCCGGGAATGGGGGGCCCGGGAATGCCGGTGTTGATACACAGCGGCAGCTCGAGCTCGGCGCACTTGGTGTACAGCGGGTAGTAGACGGCGTCGCTGGGCGGGTACAGGCCGTCACCCCAAAAGCTCGGGCCGACGGCGGCATAGGCAACGGGCAGATCGTTGACGATGGACGAAAGTTCCCGCAGGGACGGCATCGGCCGCAACAGGCTGACCCCGCCCATCGCCAGCGCAAAGCGGTCGGGCTTCTCCTCGACGAACTTGCGCGCGGTCACTGACGGCTTGGCCAGGTTGTCCATCAGGATCGCCTTGCGCACGCCCTGGGCGTCCATCTCCTCGAGCAGCTTTGACAACCCGACCGGTGAGAACATCGACTCCGGCCCCTTGAAGTAGTCGTCACGCACCTTGAGCATCCAGGCGGGCTGCTGCTCCGTCTCGCCGAAGTGCACGTTGATCAGGCAATCGATAACTTTCATGTCGGCATCGGTGCTTTCGCTGTCGCGTGACGTTTCGCCCAACGGTAATCGGCCTTACCATTGCCCAAGCGCCGAACCTGCTCGACGACGAGGAACTCCTTGGGCGCCTTGAACCGTGCCAGTCGCGACGTGCAGAGCGTGAGCAGCTCCGCGGCGGCCGCGTCGGCTCCATCGCGGAGCTCGACGAGGGCGACGAGCTCTTCGCCCCAGCGCTCGCTGGGGCGACCGACCACCAGGGCGTCGGCGATCGCCGGGTGGCCGCGCAGCACCTCTTCGACTTCCTCGACGAAAACCTTTTCGCCGCCGGTATTTACCACCAGCGAGTCACGGCCGAGAAGCCGCAAGGATCCGTCGGGTTCCAAGCCGGCACGGTCACCGGATATCACCACCCGCTTGCCGTCGATGACGGGAAACGTTTGACAGGTGGCATCGGGATCGTTGAAGTACCCCAACGGTATTCGCCCTTGCCTGGCGGCCCAGCCCACCTCCGATTCACCGGGGGAAAGGAAGTGACTGTAGTCCTCGGAAAGAACCAGTCCACCCTCGCGCAGCGTGAAGGTGTCGGCTTGCGTGCCGATCCTGCTGTGGCCGAAGCCCATGTTTCCCGTCTCCGACGAGCCATAACCGTTGATGAGCGTGATATGGGGTAGCAGTTCCAACAGGGCTTGCTGATACTTCGGATTCGTCGCGGCACCGCCGGTGCCGATCGCATACAGCGCCGACAAGTCGTAGGAACCACCCTGCAACTGCGCCACCAGCGGCGCGGCGTAGGCATCCCCGACCATGGTCATCATCCCGACCTTCTCGCGCTCGGCCGTCTCCCAGACTACGTGCGGATCAAGTTTTTTGGAGGTGTCATAAAGCACCACGGGGGTACCCGCCATGATCGCCGCGAATGCTGTCCACATGCCGGCCGCGTGCATCAGAGGCGAGACGGCGAACCATGGGGCACCGGCGTCACCACGCACCTTGTCGTGGATCTCCTGGGCACAGGCATGGTCGGCCCCCACCATCGACGACACGTAGATGTCGGACTGTCGCCACAGCACACCCTTGGGCCGGCCGGTCGTGCCGCCGGTGCAGATCATCAGCAGATCGTCCGGGGACGCCGTCACGGTATGGTCGGTATTCCCCTGCGCCAGTGCGTCGTCCAGCGAAATCGCACCGGCCGGTTCCCGGTCGTTGCTCGCGTCGTCCACCGACAGCAACAGGTCAACGCCGGCATCGGTGAGCACGTCGGCGAATTTTGCGCCCAGCCCGCGGTGATAGATGACCGCTCGGGGTTTCACGTAGTCGAGCAGCTCGCCGACCTCGCGTGGCGTGTAGTAATAGTTGATGTTCACCGGGACGGTCCGGGCTTTGAGGCAGCCGACGACCATGTCTGGGTACAGATCGTTGTGCATGACCAGCGCCACCCGGTCCTGTCCGCATTCCCAGTTCTGCAGGTTGGCGCGTTCCCGATACGCTCCTAATCCGTTGCCCGCCAGAAAGTTCGCCAGTCGGCGCGTGCGCTCCGCCGATTCGCGAAAGGTGCTGCGGCGGCTGCCGCAGACCGTCATCGTCCGGTCGGGGATAACGGCGGCGATTTCGTCAAGAACCGCCCCTATGGTCCATTCGCTCACGGATGTAGCCGGCCTTGGGTAGTCATCTCGATCAGGCAGCCGAGCCGACTTGGACACCGAGAAGGTCTAGCGCGTTGTCCCGCATGATCTTTCGAATATCGGAGTCGCTGAAGCCTTTCAGCTCGTCGGCAAACGACACCGGCGTCTCGAGGCCTTCGCCGTGCGGCCAGTCGGAACCGAACAGAATCTTGTCGACGCCGATGGCCTCGGCGAGCTCCGGAAGGTCGTCCTCGTAGTAGGGGGCGATCCACACGTTGTTGCGCAGCTGTTGCACCGGGTCTTCGGGGAAATATTGGGGCTGGGTGTTCGCCGCCTTCTTCAGGCGCTTGATCAGCCGGTGCACAAAGTACGAGCCGTTCTCAATGCTGACGGCCTTGAGTTTCGGATGACGGGTGAACACCCCGTGCACGATCATCGAGGCCATCGTGTCGTGGATGGCCCGGTCGTCGAGGAGCACCTGATCCAGCGGATCCTTGGCCCCGAAGCCCTCGAACGTCGCCTTGCCGCCCCAGGCCGCCGCGATGTGCAAATAACCGCTGTCGGAGAGGTGGAACCCCACCGGCACCCCCGCCTCGGCCAGCCGGGCCCACACCGGGTCGTGGCTGCGATCGCCCAGCGACCGCGGCTTGACCAGGCCCGGCACCGGCGCCGGGCGCACCAGCACCAGCTTGGCGCCGCGCGCCAACACGAACTCGACCTCCTCGACGGCCTTGGCCGGGTCGGCCAGCGAAATGATCGGCGCGGCAATGATTCGGTGATCGGGCCGGTCGAAGCCCCAGTCCTCGTCGAGCCACAGATTGAACGCGTGCACCGACGCGATGGTCGCCTCGATGTCGTGTTTGAGCGCCTCCTCGACCCCGCATCCGAAGGTCGGCAGCATGAACACCGTCTCGATGTCCTGGGTATCCATCACCGTGATCCGGGCATCGCGGTTCTGGTACTCGGGATGGTCCGCCAACCGTTCGACCTTCATCAGCGATGCCGGGTCTACGCCGTCTGGAATCTCACCGCGGAACAACAGGTCGAGACAACCCGGGACGATGATCGGGTCGAAGGTGGGATTGGGGATGAAGTGGTTGACGCGGTCCCCGATGACGGCCCACGTCCGCTTGCCATCGTTGAGCATCTGGACGCCGCGCCGTTTGAACCTCTTGTCCAGGTGGCGGGTAAACGAGTCCAGCGGTTCGTAGTAGTGGTTGTCAACGTCGATCGCCCGGTAACCCAAGCCAGCCATGATCGTCCTTTCCGCCAGTTACCGACACGAACACTAAGCGTCGGTCGAGTCGAGCGATGGGAATTGCGGGGGCCGCTTCTCGAGAAAACTTGTGATGCCCTCGATGACGTCGGGGCGCGGCATGGCCTCATGCAGCAAAATCTCCGCGAGCGCATTGGCCTCTGCGACGTCGCGAGTCGCGTCACCATATACCTGCCTCTTGATCACCGCCATCGACGCCGGAGAGCAATGCGCGGCGATGTCCTCGGCGTAGTCCAGGGCGCGCTTCATCAGACTTTCCGGAGCGACAACCTCTTTCACCAGGCCCATCTCGGCCGCCTCCTCGGCGAGGAACGTCCGCCCGCTGAGCAACAGATCCAGAGCGACGCCCCAACTGGTCAGCCGCGGAAGTATCCACGAAATTCCGAACTCCGCGATCAGGCCGCGGCGGGCGAACACGGCGGCGAACTTCGCTCCGGCGGCCGCGAACCGGACGTCGCACATCAACGCCTGGGTCAACCCGATGCCGACACAAGCACCGTTGACGGCCGCGATGACGGGCTTGCGCAGTGTCGTCAGAAAATGAGGCGGGCGCTCCCCGACCAGGTCCGCCAGGTTCGACCGGCCTGCCTCTTCGAGCTTCTCGCCGTAGGTGGGCGCCCAACTCGGTGCGCCCAAATATGCGCCCGCACAAAACCCCCGGCCCCGCCCGGTCAACACGACGGCCCGGATAAAGGGGTCCCGCTCGGCGCGATCAATCGCGGTATAGAACCCCGCGGCCATGTCGGGGCCCCAGGCGTTGAGGCGATCCGGACGATTGAACGTCAGAATCGCAACACCGGTTTCAGTGGTCTCATACAGCACCGCCTCGTCGGTGAGCACAGGGTCGGCGGCGCTCATCGGACATCCCCTCATAGCCGAACCAACAGGTGAGTTTGTACCCATACTGTATATCTATCGGTACTGCATTCCACAACCGCCGCCATTTGGGTGTGAAACCCCAACTCAACTGCGATTTCGTGCGGGGGAAGCCGGTGCAACGGCGCACAGATCTACATCGCGGCGGACCACGATTTTGACGCGGTGGTAACCCGGCGAAACACCGAACGTCGGCACGGATTTTCGCCGCACAAACGGTCGACGACATGGCAAGACTTAAATTCTGTGGTGTGTGACACGGTCGCGCCACGTTTGCAACGGACCCGCGATCGGGAAACCCCCAAAGAGCCAGCCAACAATGGGAGGTAGTCGTAATGGTTGACGTCAAGAGTGGCCCGATCGAACTGGTTCGCGGCATCGTCGATGATGCCCTGGGTAAGACCAAGCAGGTCATCGGGATCATCATCGGCAACGACAGCCTGGTGGACGAGGGCAAGGCTCAGCAGGACAAGGCGGAAGCCCAGCGCAATGCCGGGAAGAAAGAAGCCGCCGCTGAGAAAGCCCGCGGTAAGGCCAAGGCCTACGAGCAGCGCGAGCGGGCCGAGCAGAACTAAAGGTCCCGGCTAGGCGAGCGGGCCCGGTCACTGACCGGGCCCCTTCGCTGCCTAATCCCTGTTACGGCAACACGGTTTCGAGTAGGCCCAGGCGCTGATAAGCGGTTTCGATCTGGGTCTTTGCCTCGGCGGGAAGTTCGGCCTGCGGGGGACGGGAATGCGGGTACCCGCCGATTGGCAGGCCCAGCAGCGACGCGGCGTATTTGAATGCGCCGCCCCAGTGGGTGAAGTAATCAGCTCGCCCCGGGTAGCACGTCCACCATGATCCGACGTCCAAGTCGAACTGGTCCATGCCGGACTCGCGGCCGTAGTCCATGGCCTCGATGAGTCTGCCGCTCTGAACCAGATCCCAGTATTCGGAAAACAATCGCCGGGTGGGTGTTTCGAAAAGATAACCGGCGGTGCCCAATTGCGCCGCACAGACTATCCCGTCGCGCAGCCAGCCGGCCCGGTAAACCGTCTTGTCGCATTCCCACACCACAAGACCGGGCGCCAGTTCATGCAGCATCCGGCTGCTCGCAGGCCGGAAGGCGCCCTCCTTGGTGGCACAAACCGCCGGAACCTCGTTGTAAATCCGGGCACTTTCGGCCGGCGTCAGCACGTAACCCGACGACGGCGAATTGAACATGCCCAAGGCGATGTTCGTACGCCTCGCCACGTATTTGAAGAAGCGCAGTACGCCGTCGCCGCCGTGCGTCTCCATCATCGGCGTTTGAATGTAGACGATGTCAGCGCCAACCTCCTGGGCATGCAACGTCAAATCCACGCAGTCCTTCGCCGAAGTGGCCACCGTGCACGCCTGCACAACCACATCGGGATTGATGCCGCGCGCTTCCTCGACGGCCACCTCCAACAGACGTTTGCGCTCGTCGAGTGTTAGAGACCAGAATTCGGCGATCCCGCTGGTGCACCACAACATCGGATGGGCGAGATCACCGACGCAGTAGCGCACCAGCATCCGATAGGCGTCCCAGTCGATATCATCGCCGTCGGTGCCGCAGAACGGGGTGTAGAGGGAGTCACCTATCCCCCGCAATGCTCCGGGCGCCCACGCGCGCGCCTCCGCTGCCGTAGCCACAGTCGACTCCTTTTGTCTGCCAGTCGATTTCTTCGATCCGTCGTCAGGTGAAGTCTGAACCACCATCGACGTTGATGTTGGCCCCGGTCATGTAGGAGTTGCGCCGAGAGGCCAGGAACGCTGCGACCGGGCCGATTTCGTCCGGCAGGCCCGCACGCGGCATGTGTGCGGGATGACCGAAATGCTTGGCGATGGCCTCCATCAGGGCGTAGGGGTCGTCGCCGTCGACCCCCACCGACTTCGCCCAGCCGACCAGCGATTCGGACGCAATGCTGCCCGGTGACACCACGTTGACCAGGATCTCGTCTTTGGCCAGCAGCAGTGACAGGTTCTTCGAAACGCTGGCCAGCATCGATTTTGCGGCTGTGTAGGCGGGCAGCATGATGCTTTGCCGCTGAGTCGAGTGCGCCGAAAAGTTGACGATCCGGGCCCAGTGTGCCTTGCGCCGCAGCGGGAGCGCGGCACGCACGCACCGCACCATTCGCAGTACGCCGTCTTCGACGGACTGGCGCCACTGGTCATCGGTCAGATCTTCGAACGTGCCCGCCGCGCCCGGCCCCACCGTGATGACCAGAGGGTTGAGTTCGCCGTCCCAACGCTCGGCGAGTTCGTTGAAAGCACTGTTGACCGCTCCGTCGTCCCCGATGTCGGCCGTCAATCCGATCGCGTCGGGGCTACCACGTCGCGTGAGATCGGTCACCGCGGCATCGAGTGCCTCGCGGCTGCGGCCGATAACCGCCACCCGGGCGCCCTCCTCGGCCAAGCAGCGTGCCGTCGCCAAACTCATACCTCGACTACCACCGACTACCACGGCGGTGGCATTCGCCGGTCCTCGATCCATTGCTTAGTCCGTAGCTCTAGTCTGGTCATTTCGCCCGTCCAGCCGATTTACCAAAAAGCCTACGATAGGTATTACAGTAGCAGAGGAAGAATGCGACACGAAGGCGTATACGCAGGTCAGAAGAGAAGTGCCGGTAAATTCAACTGTACCGGCAGCACGGCTGCCAGACCGCATGCACGGATCAGAATTTGATGGAGGTGCCCGTAGTGGCAAAACAGGCAACCGCCGACAAACGCCAGCGACGCGAACGCGGGTCCATCAATCCCGATGACATCATCAGCGGCGCATTCGAACTCGCCGAGCAGGTGTCGATCGACAACCTGAGCATGCCGCTGCTCGGCAAACATCTCGGCGTCGGTGTGACGAGCATTTACTGGTACTTCCGCAAGAAAGACGACCTGCTCAACGCGATGACCGACCGCGCCCTGAGCAAGTACGTCTTCGCTACTCCCTACGTCGAGGCCAGCGACTGGCGCGAGACTTTGCGCAACCACGCGCGATCGATGCGTAAGACCTTCATGGGCAACCCAATTCTGTGCGACCTGATTCTGATTCGGGCGGCGCTTTCTCCTAAGGCGGCGCGGATGGGTGCCCAGGAGATGGAAAAGGCGGTGGCCAATCTGGTGGAGGCCGGCCTGTCACCGGAGGATGCGTTCGACACCTATTCGGCGGTTTCGGTTCACGTGCGCGGATCGGTGGTACTGCAACGGCTCTACGAAAAGAATCAATCGTCGGACGTCGGGCCTCGGGCCATCGAAGACGCCGTCTCCATCGACCCGGAAAAGACCCCGCTCCTCGCTCAGGTGACTCGGATAGGTCACCGCATCGGCGCGCCCGATGAAACCAATTTCGAGTATGGGCTCACCTGCATTCTCGATCACGCCGGCCGGCTGATCGACGAGAAACGCGGCAAGGCCGCGCCGGCACGGCAGCGCAAGCCGACCAAGTCGGCCACCAGTCGGGGCCGAACCAAGGCGGCAGCGACTCGCTGATTCCGCCCGAAACTCTCTGTCAGCCTTCGGGTTCGGGGACGTGGAAGTGCTCGTCGCGTAACCGAAACGCCTCCCGTGCGCCGTGCTGCGCACGGGTTTTGACGAAGTTGAATTCGCCAGGGCCGAAATGCAGGTTGGTGCCGAAGGCGTGGAAAAGGTAACTGGCGACCTCTTCGCCCTGATAAGCCTGGCTTTGCTCGACAAGCCGGAACGCCTCCTTGGCGATGACGACTCCGTCGGCGGGCATCTTCGCCGCCTTCTCGGCCCAGTATCGCGCTCTGGCCGTCACCGCGGCGGGCGCGCAGGTGTCGGTGAAGATTCCGAGGTGTTCGATCTCAGCCGCCTCGATGATGTCCCCGGTCAGCAGCAGGCGCCGCGCCAGCACCGGCCCGAGCCGGTGAAAGAACATGTGCAGGCTACCGAGCGCGGGGCCCAGGAAACGGGTTGCCGGCATGCCGATCTTCGTGTCACGCGCGATCACCGAGATGTCGGTCATCAACGCCATCTCGAAACCGCCCCCGAGAGCGTAGCCGGCGATCTCGCCCACCGTTACCTTCGGGAAGCCCATGAAATTGTGGTAGAAGCCAAAAGACCTGCGGTCCACGGTCAGTCGTCGGCGCTGGCTCGGGCGACGTTTGTCTGCCCGCTCTTCTGCGTCCGTCTGGCCGGGCGGTGCCGAAGAGCCGTACCAGCCGTACGCATTGTTCATGTCGGCCCCGGTGGAAAAGACGCCCTCGGCACCACGCAGTAGCACCACCGTCAGGTCGTCGTCTTCGGCCACCTGGTCCAGACAGCGGGCGATGGCCTCACGCATCGCGGCATCGTAGGAGTTTTTCTGCTTGGGGTTGTTCAGCGTGATGGTCGCAATGCGCCGATCGGGATCGATGTCGAAGAGCACGCGATCGTCTGAGGTGCTCGAGGCGGTCATCTGTCGGACTCCTTTCGGCGCCTGCCGAATCGCGTTCCGGCGAGCTTTTCCGGCCGTGACGCCAACGTGTTGACCTCGCCGGTACACAGGACTTCGTCGTCGAGCAACAGCCGACCGGTCGACGTGATGCCGCGTTCGTCCTCAGACCGGGTGATGTCGAATCGCAGCTCGGTCAGCACCGGCGTCGGCCGGCGGAAGGTCACCACCAGGGACCGCGTTTTGCCGGAAAGCCCGGTGACGCAGTTGTGGTGCTGAATGACGCAGTCAAAGAAGACGCCCAGGAATCCACCGTGTACCAGTCCTGGCGGTCCCTCGTAGACCAGGGGGAACTCAACAGTGCCCGTTGCATTCTCGGCATCGAGTCGCTCGAACCGGTATTCGGGAAAGCACGGGTTGTAAACGCCGATGTCGGTTGCGTGGTTGAGGTAGACGCGCCGGTGGTCGTCGGGCAATTCGCCGATACGGGGCGCATTGTCCGTCGGCGCCGCGCTCGCCAGTTCGCTTTCCCACTCGGCGAATTTTTGCAGCATGGCGTCCACCGTGGGGTGCGGATGCTCGAGGGATATCAGCAACGAGCTCAGGCGCCGCAGGGCGGCAGCTGCGGCCACGGTCTGGGCAAGCGGCGCCTCACCGAACTTCGCGTCGCCGTTGCTCGTCGACGTCGGCGTGGCATGCCCCTCCGCCATTGTCATCGACGCCACTCCTCCTCATCGCTGCCGCTCTGCATCGTCGCCGGCGCGGCCAATGGTTCTCTCTTTCACCTGAGTTGTTCCGCAGGCAGCGTATCCTTGCTAACTTATACAGCGTATCAATCGTATTGCCTACTGTATGGGTAACCGTATCGGCGGAGAAAGGCCGGATTCGACGGTGAGTCAGGGGGCCGACACGGCCGGTGCCGAGGGTTCGGTAACAGTGCACCGCGACGGTGCGGTGTTACTGGTGACGCTCGATCGCGCATCTCGGCGTAACTCGTTGACACGGTTGATGATCGGCACGTTGGTCGAAACGCTCACGAAGGCCGCCGCCGACGATTCGCTGCGAGCCGTACACATCCGCGGGGCGGGCGACGACTTCTGTGCCGGCTCCGACTGGGTGGCCGCCAACGACCCCGGTGGGCAGCGTCCGCGCAGCGGGGATCTGGTGCGCCGGGTCCCCCACGCCGCGCACCGGGTCATCGAGCTCGTCGCAACCATCCAGCTGCCGGTGGTGTGCAGCGTGCGAGGCTGGGCGGTGGGACTCGGCTGCAATCTCGCGCTGGCCGCGGACTTCACCGTGGCCGCCGACGATGCGGTCTTCTGGGAACCCTTCATCGGCCGTGGATTCAGCCCCGACTCGGGATCCACCTGGCTGCTGGCGCGCATGGTCGGCCTGGTGCGGGCCAGGCGCATGTTGCTGCTTGGTGAGAAGGTGAGCGCGCCTGATGCGGCCGACTGGGGATTGATTCACCAAACGGTAAGCGGCTCGGACCTCGACCACACCGCAGAGGAGTTGGTGGGCCGGCTGGCCTCCGGACCGACGGCCGCAATCGGCCTGGCCAAGCAGGCCCTGGGGTTCGGTCAGCATGCAACGCTGAGCCAATCGTTGACCCAGGAGCTGTTCAACTTGGAATTATCCTGCCGAACAAGCGATTTCAAGGAGGGCCTGGAGGCCTTCCGGCAGCGACGGGACCCGGAATTTCGTGGACGCTGACCAAAGAGGTGACAACTCAAGGGCGCTGGGGTCTGCAAATGGGATTTGCCTCGAATGCGTCCAGAAGCCCCACGCTCGTGGGTTGGCCCCGGCGCCAGACGAAGGGATGATCGATGCCCACTGATTCGTTCGACACGATCAAGTACGAAGTCGACGGGCACACCGCGACTATCACCCTGAACCGGCCGGACGCCCTCAATGCGCTCAGCCCGCACATGATCACCGAGCTGCGGGTCGCCTACGACGAGGCCGAAAACGATGACAACGTCTGGCTCACCATCGTCACCGGCACCGGCCGCGCCTTTTGCACCGGCGCCGATGTCAAAGAGATTCCGGAAGACGGCAAGGTCATCTACGAGCGGCCGTACCTATCGACATACGACCAATGGGAGGCGCCGCAGGAGGGTACGCCTCCGTTTCGCACCACGGCCAAGCCGGTGTTGACCGCCGTGAACGGAATCTGCTGTGGCGCAGGCATGGATTGGGTTACCACGACTGACATCGTGATCGCTTCCGAGCAGGCGAGCTTTTTTGATCCGCATGTCAGCATCGGACTGGTGGCAGGGCGCGAATTGGTGCGAGTGTCTCGGGTGTTGCCCCGCTCGATCGCGCTGCGCATGGCCTTGATGGGCAAGCACGAGCGGATGAGCGCACAACGCGCCTACGAACTCGGGTTGATCAGCGAGATCGTCGAGCATGACCGCTTACTGGAGCGGGCCCACGAGATCGCCGGCGTCGTCAACTCCAATGCACCGCTGGCCGTCCGGGGCACCCGGCAGGCGATTCTCAAGGGCCTGAACGTGCCGCTGCACGAGGCGGAGATACTCGCCGAAACCTTCCGCGAGCGGGTGCTGCGCACCGAGGACGCGCAGGAAGGTCCAAAGGCGTTCGTCGAGAAGCGCAAACCGAATTGGCAATGCCGATGACTTTCGAAACCATTTTGCTCGAGGTGGACGCGCAAGACCATGTCGCCACCATTACGCTGAATCGCCCTGATCAGCTCAACGCTTTCAACCGGACCATGTGCGAGGAGATGGCACGCGCGTGGAAAACGGTCAAACTCGACCAGTCGGTTCATGCCGTGGTGTTGCGTGCCGCCGGAGACCGGGCGTTCAGCGCCGGCCTGGATATCAACACGCCATACGGGCAGCCCGAAAACATCTGGAACCACGATGATCCCGGCGAAGCCCTGAGTCCCAAGTGGCAGAAGATGTGGAAACCCGTGGTCTGCGCGGTCCAGGGCATGTGCACCGCCGGCGCGTTTTACTTCATCAACGAGTCCGACGTGGTGATCTGCTCCAAAAACGCTACCTTCTTCGACTCGCATGTGTCGGCGGGCCTGGTCTGCGCATTGGAGCCGATCGGCCTGATACGACGCATCGGCCTGGGCGAGACCCTGCGTATCGCACTGATGGGCAACGACGAACGCGTCAGCGCCGACACCGCCCTGCGGATCGGATTGGTCTCCGAGATCGTCGCCGCCGACCAGCTCTGGGACCGTGCCCACGAGATTGCGGCGACCATCGCCGCCAAGCCGCCGACCGCGACCGCGGGCACGGTGAAGGCGATTTGGGAATCACTGGACAAGCCGTACCGCGCCGCGCTGGACCAGGGCCTGATCTACACCCGGCTGGGAAACCCGCTGGGCACCGCCGAGCTGGCCGCTCAGAACGATTCCCAAACCCCGGCGCGCAAACCGAAGATTCGCTGATGTCGCGTCACCCACTGGTTCGACGCATCGCCGACGTGCTCGGCCTCCAGCCCGACTCGCATGCCATCGAGTATGGCGGGCAATGGGTCTCGTGGTCTCAGGTCGCCGCGTCGGCGCAACGCATCGCGGCCATCACCTCGGGATCCGAAGTCGGGATGCTGTTGCGCAACCGGCCTGGGCACGTGGCAGCGTTTCTGGGCGTGCTGCTGGGCGGTGGAACCGTCGTCGTCATCAACCCGTCTCGCGGTGATGCGCGCACCAAGTCCGACATCGCGGGGCTGCAAGTTTCCGTGATCGCTGGTGAGCGGGACGATCTGACGAAGCTGGTCCCCGCGGGCACACCGACGGTCCCGATCTCGGGGGTGTTGGACGAGCCCGAGCCATCCGGGTCACCCACCAATGGCGCAGGCCCGCTCTCCGGTGTCGCGGTGCGCATGTTGACCAGCGGCACGACCGGCCCGCCCAAGCGAATCGATCTGGGCTACGACGTGCTGGCGCGCAGCGTGATGGGGCCGGATTTCGAGCATGCGGCGTCGCCTGAAGACCTGCGCCGCGGCATCGCGATCGTGAACTCACCGCTGGTCCATATCGGCGGGGTTTTCCGGGTGCTGCAATGCATCGCCGAGGCACGACCGTTCGTGCTGCTGGAACGTTTCGAACTGAACGCATGGGCCGACGCGGTGCGCAAGCATCGACCCCGCGCGGCTTCGCTGGTACCGGCCGCCCTGCGCACCGTATTGCACTCCGATGTTCCGCGCGCCGACCTGGAAAGCCTGAAGGCCGTCACCTGCGGCACGGCGCCGCTGTCGGCCGAAGACGCCGACAGCTTCACCGAGAAGTACGGCATCCCCGTGCTTACCTCCTATGCGGCAACCGAATTCGGAGGTGGCGTGGCCGGGTGGACGCTCCCCGACCATCAGCGGTACTGGAAGACGAAACGGGGCAGCGTCGGTCGGGCGAATCCTGGCGCTCAGCTCAGGGTGGTCGCCGGGGACGGAACCCCCTTGGGCCCGGATGAAGTCGGGCTGCTCGAGGTCAAACCGGGCCAGTTGGGGCCCTCCGCCCAATGGATGCGGACGACGGACATGGCGCGGATCGACGCCGATGGGTTTCTCTGGATCGTCGGGCGCGCCGACCAGGCGATCATCCGTGGCGGTTTCAAGGTGATGCCCGACGACGTTCGCGCCGCACTGGAAAGCCACCCCGCCGTGGCCGGTGCGGCCGTGATAGCCCGACCGGACGAGCGGCTCGGCGAGACGCCGGTCGCCATGGTTGAGCTACGCGAGCGGGACTGCTCCGACGCCGAGGTGCTGGTGGAGTACCTGCGAGAGCGGCTGGCACGCTACGAGATACCCACCGCAATCGCGATCGTCGACACCATCCCGCGCACGCCTTCGGGTAAAGCCGACCTGCGCGAGATCCGGCGCTACTTCGAAAAGACCGCACCGCAGCACGACCATGCCAGCTGATTTCACCGTCGCCGAGATCCTGCGGCGCCAAGCCCGCTCGCGTGAAACCCACCCTCTTCTCGTCTGCGACCGTGACCGCATCAGCTACGCCCAGGCCGATCGCCGCTCGGCGGAACTCGCCCGCGGTCTGATTGCCCTCGGTGCCGGCAAGGGAACCCACGTGGGGTTGCTCTACCCGAACGGACCCGAGTTCGTCGTCGGGATGCTGGCGGCGGCGCGAATCGGTGCGGTGGTGATTCCGTTCTCCACCTTTGTCACCGCCAGCGAGCTGCGCGAGCAACTGGTCGACGGCGACGTGGAAATCCTGTTGACCGCCAGATCTTTTCGCTCTCACGATTACGTGCAACGGCTATCGGAGATTCTTTCGCAAGCCGATCTCGGTTCTCGATTGTTCTGTGCCGCAACGCCGCAACTGCGCCACGTCGCGGTCACTCATGAGACCGTCTTCGGACTGGCGAACACCGTCGACCGCGCGCTGCTGACGGCGCTCGAGGATGACGTCGCAGAATGCGATCCGCTGACGATCGTGTACACGTCGGGTTCCACCAGCGCGCCAAAGGGAGTGGTGCACACCCACGGTGCCCTGCTGGCGCATCAGCAGAATCTCAATCGGATTCGGGGCCTGACGGCCGACGACAGGCTGTTCTGCAATTCGCCGTTCTTCTGGATCGGTGGGCTCGCATTCGGCCTGCTCGCAACTTTGGCGGCCGGATCGACCTTGGTGTGCTCCAACGCCACCGATGCGGAGACGACGCTCGACCTGCTGGAAGCCGAAAAGCCAACCATGACCAACGGATTCGTGGCCAGCATCGCCCACCTGGCCGATCACCCGAGCTTCCCCCGGCGCGACCTGTCGTCGATGCGGCGCGGCAACCTGTACCCGATCATGGCTCCCGAGGCCCGCCCGGCCGACCCGGAACTGCGACACAACATGCTGGGAATGACCGAGGCCGGCAGCATCGTGCTGATCGGCGATGACGAATCCGACCAGCCCGTGCACCGGCGCGGCTCGTTCGGCCGGCCGGCACCGGGGTTTGAGACCAAGGTCGTCGATCCCGACACCGCCGCGGTCAAACCGGTCGGCGAGGTCGGCGAGCTGTGTATTCGCGGGCCCTACCTGATGCAGCGCTATCACAAGCGCAGCCGCGAAGAGTGCTTCGATGCCGACGGATGGTTCCACAGCGGCGACTTGGTGCGCGTCGACGTCGACGGGTTCGTCTATTTCGTCGGCCGGCGCAGCGCGATGATCAAAACGGCGGGCGCCAATGTTTCGGCGGCCGAGGTGGAGAAGGCCATCAGCAAGGTCACCGACGGAGCGCCGGCTTATGTGATCGGCATTCCCGATGCGCGGCGTGGGCAGGCCGTCGCCGCGGTGGTTGTCCGGGCGGACGGCGCCGCACCTTTCGACGAAGCCGCACTGGTTGCACTCCTCAAAGCAGAATTATCCGCGTACAAGATCCCCAAGCGATTCCTCGCCCTACGCGGTGACGAGGTTCCGCTGCTGTCCAGCGGCAAGGTCGACGTGCGCCGACTCAGAGAACTCTTCGATGGCTAGCACCATCGACCGGTTGGTGCGGTTACGGGCCGACCACGATGGCGACACGCCGATGGTGATCGATCCCGCCATCCGGATCACCTACCGCGAAATCGACTCGACCACACGTGATTTGGCAGCCACCTTTATCGAAGCCGGTGTGGGCAAAGGCACCCGGGTAGGGCTCATCATGCCCAATAGCGTCCGCTGGGTGCAGGTCGCCGTCGCCGTGACCCGTATCGGTGCGGTGCTGGTCCCGCTCAGCACCCTGCTGACGCCCGCAGAGCTGGCCGCGCAGCTACGCGCGGCCTCGGTGCAATTCCTTATCAGCGTCGACGAATTCCGCGGTCACCGCTACCTCGACGACCTCAAGACGATCCGGCAAACCGACTTTCCAGCGTTACGGGCGGTTTGGTCGGTCGACCTGCTCGAAAACGCCTGCGCGAGCGTGCACGCCCGCAACATCGTCGACCCCATGACAGCGACGGTCACGCCCGCCGACCCCCTGGTGATCATGTTCACCTCGGGCACCAGCGGATCCCCCAAGGGGGTAATCCACTCGCACGGCAACGCATTGGGCGCCGTGCAATCGGGCCTAGCGGCTCGCCGCATCACGCCTGACACCCGCCTGTATCTTCCGATGCCCTTCTTCTGGGTGGGCGGTTTCGGCAGCGGAATACTGTCCGCCCTGCTGGCCGGCGCCACCCTGGTGACCGAAGAAATACCGCGGCCGGAAACAACCCTGAGACTGCTGGAAGACATACGGGTCACGCTGTTTCGGGGCTGGCCGGACCAAGCGGAGAGGTTGGCACGGCACGCCAGCGAGGTCGGCGCTGACCTGTCGGCTCTTCAGTCGGGGAGCCTGCAGGCCCTGTTACCACCCGGGCAGCGCGCCCAACCGGGCGCGCGTGCCACGTTATTCGGCATGACCGAGGCCTTCGGCCCGTACTGCGGATACGCCGCCGACACCGACATGCCCGCTTCGGCCTGGGGCAGCTGCGGGAAGCCTTTTCCCGGCATGGAGGTCCGCATCGTCGACACCGACAGCGGCGCCCCCCTCGCCGCGGGCGTCACCGGGATGATCCAGATTCGCGGACCGCACACACTGCGCGGCATCTGCGGGCGCACCCGCGAGGAAATCTTCACCGCCGACGGCTTTTACCCCACCGGTGACCTCGGTTACCTCGACGATGATGGATTTCTGTTCTACCACGGGAGATCCGACGACATGTTCAAAGTCAGCGGCGCGACCGTCTACCCCAGCGAGGTCGAGAGCGCCCTGCGCGCGATCGACGGCGTCGACACCGCCTTTGTCACCAATGTTCCCGGAGCCGGGGGCAATCGGGTGGGCGCGGCGGTGGTGTGCGCTGCGCTGACCGTCGAGCAGCTACGCGGCTCCGCGCGAACTCTGCTGAGCGCCTTCAAGGTCCCGACGGTATGGCTACTGCTGGACTCCGACGAGCAGGTTCCGCGCGGCGGCACCGGCAAGGTCGACGTCCGTCGACTGCGCGAGATGCTGTCAGACCAGACTTAGGGAACTCGCGTCCAGGGCTGACAGTTCTGCGACTCGAAGGCCTTGATCGTCGTGTTGATGTTCGCGAACATCGGACCGACGGACATATTCGTTTGGACCACATGGTCCTTGTTCGCATCGGGCGTGCTGTAGGTGAACCACGCGCACATTGAGTCCTGGGTCGGCACATCGTTGATCCACACCCCGAACGTAGAGGCCGAACCCGCCGTTCGGTAGAGACCCGGCGCGATATCGGGACCGACCACAAACACACCATTTCCGGGGATCGGGTCGACCGGCTCGGCGGCGACCGTCGGCGCAAGGGCGATCGCCGTCAGGGTCACAACGAAGACGGCCGATATGCGAAGTGCCGGCGGCATTGCCTTTCTCCAAACTGTCGCCCACCCTGAGGGCAGCGTATGCCCAAGCGCACTGTGCGACAAGAGATGGAGTGGCTACCGACGGGTCCCGGATACCGCCGAACGTGGTAACCGGCCCGCGCGCGAGTGTCCACTCAGCGCATCACCTTTGACCAGCACGTCGAACGTGAGGTGCAGGCGGATCGGCCTGGTCACCGATTGACGCCAGGTGAGCCGAGTCCCACCATCGACCGGCTCGCTCGTAAAGTCCTGCAACGCAACAGTTTCTTCTCGATACGTCGCCGTTCCGACGATCCCGTCGCAAAGCTGCGTGAATGCATACAGCACCGGCAATGAGCCGATCGGGGTTTTGATCGTCACGTCCCAGTCGCCTTCGATGCTCAACCTATACCTCCACTGGCTCCCGGCCCACGGGCCGCCACACCGTGCCCCGCCGCTCATATTCGAAGAGTTGCTCGACGGCGTGCGCGATCCGAGGACCGTAGAAGCGATCGAGCAGATGCAGGCCCAGGTCAAGTCCGGACGTCACGCCGCCGGCCGTGACCAGGTCTCCATCGTCGACGACGCGGGCCGCTACCGGATGCACACCGGCGGCCTCGAGCAACTCCAAGCCCAAATGGTGCGTCACCGCGTGGCGCCCTTCGATCAGCCCCGACATCGCGATTACCACGGAACCGCCACACACCGCGGCGACCGTCGTGTCCGGATTGGCAAATGCTCTGTGCAGCAGTGGGGTCAGCTTGGTCTGCGTCGCTCGGGCCAACAAGACCGGAATGGTCTCGACACCCTCGTCGGGGTCACCCACGGTCGGCCCGCTGGCACCGGGCACGATGACGCACCCCCTGTCGCCCGGGTCCAGAACGGCGGTGGCGGTCAGCGCGAGACCACGCGTACCGCTCATCACACGGCGTGGACCCTCAGCCGCTACCAAGGTCACCGCGAGATCTCCGGCCACCATATCGGCGCCGGCGGCGAGAACTTCGAACGGAGCGATGACGTCGAACGGATCGAACCCGTCGTACAACACGATCTGCGCATGCACCCGGCCAATGGTTACCGGTCGCCGCGCTGGGGGCCAGTGGCTAGATTGCCACTTTGCGCCGGTATATTGCCAAGCCATGCATGCGATCGCGATTCTGGCCGAGCCCGATGCCATCGCGTTCGACCTCGCCATTGCGATCGAGGTGTTCGGCCGTGTTCGGCTCGACGGCGGGGCGCCGGGCTACCGAGTTCGTGTGTGCGGCTGCGAACCCATTGTTGCGGCCGGGCCGATCGGGATCGCGACCGACTATGGCTTGGACGAACTCGCCACCGCCGACACCATCGTCGTGCCGGGCCGCAACGATGCCGCGGCGCCGGTGCGCGACGACGTCATCGCCGCGCTGAAGTCTGCCCACGAGAACGGCGTTCGAATCGCCTCCATCTGTAGCGGCGCTTTCACGATGGCCGCCGCGGGCATCCTTGACGGGAAACGCGCGACCACACACTGGTTGGCCGCGGAATTGTTCTCGGCGACCTTTCCGAAGGTCCAGCTCGATACCGATGCGCTTTACGTCGATGAAGGTCAGGTTCTCACTTCGGCAGGGGCATCCGCGGGACTAGATCTCTGTCTGCACATGGTCGCCCGCGACTACGGTTCGGCCGTAGCCGCCGACGCCGCCCGACTGGCGGTCACCCCGCTACACCGCAGCGGCGGCCAGGCGCAATTCATCATCCGCAATCGCCGCATGTCCAACACCGAACTGGATGGCTTGCTGGTCTGGATCGAGAACCACGCGCACCTGCCACTGACGCTGCGTGACATCGCGCGCCGGGCGTCCAGCAGCGAGCGGACGATCAATCGCCGGTTCAAGAGCGAGACCGGTCAGACCCCCATGCAATGGGTGAATCACGTCCGGATCAGACATGCACAGCAGCTCTTGGAGAGGACCGATGACAGCGTGGAAAACATCTCGCGGAAAGTAGGTTTCGCATCGGCGACGAATTTTCGCGAGCAGTTTCGCCGACTCGCCGGGGTATCGCCGCAGAGTTATCGACACACGTTTCGCGACCGGGGTGCCGACGGCGGCGCCTAAACCTGGTCGCTGCGATCCGGTGCAGACGTCGGACCGCCGGCATCGGCCACCACGCCGCGTGCGACGAGGTGATCGATCAGCGGTACCGCACCGGCGGCAAGGTGTTTCGACATCGCCGCGCGAGCGAGCTTGTCGTCGTGCTTCTTCAGCGCGGACAGGATCCGCCGATGGTCCTGCATCGACTGCTCGGGCCAGCCCTCGATGGCGGGAAACACCGATTCGGGCGCATAACGGGTGATCTGCGACATCAGCTGAGCGAGCTTGGGCGAATCGGCCGCGACATTGATGGCGCGATGAAATTCGTGATTCAGCCGCACGGTGCGCTCGTGTGCATCGCCGGCGTAGGCGTCCTCGAGTTGGGCCTGGATTTCCTTGAGCTCGTGCAGTTGCTCATCGGTGACGTTCAGCGCCGCCCGCGCGGCCAACTCACCGCCGACGTGCGCCTGCACATTCGCCACATCGGTGACGTCGCGCCTGGTAACCGGGAGCACCACAAAGCCACGGCGTGGCTGCTGGTTGATCAGGCCCTCGGCGCACAGCGCTAACAGCGCCTCGCGCACCGGTGTGACACTGATACCGAGCTCCGCGGCCAGTTGATCCAGCCGGACGTAGGACCCGGCGGCGTATGCTCCGTCAAAGATCCGGCCACGGATGATCCGCGCGACGTCCTCGAAAAGTTGAGGCCGCGCAGCGAATTCCGGAACGCTCATCTGTCTACACCTGATACTCGGCGAGCAGCCGCTTACTGATGATGTTTTTCTGGATCTCGCTGGTGCCCTCACCGATCAGCAGGAACGGCGCGTCGCGCATCAGCCGTTCGATTTCGTATTCCTTGGAATAGCCGTAGCCGCCGTGGATTCGGAAGCTCTGCTGCGTGACCTCGGTGCAATACTCGCTGCACAGGTATTTCGCCATCCCGGCCGCGACGTCATTGCGCTCCCCCGAATCCTTCAAACGTGCCGCGTTGACCATCATCAGGTGTGCGGCTTCGACTTTGGTCGCCATCTCGGCGAGCTGGAACGCGATGGCCTGGTGCTCGGCAATCGGCTTGCCGAAGGTCTCGCGTTGTTGCGCGTATCGCACCGCGAGCTCGAAGGCACGAATCCCGACGCCGCAGGCACGCGCCGACACGTTGACCCGGCCGACCTCGATGCCATCCATCATCTGGAAGAAGCCTTGGCCGGTGGTGCCGCCGAGCACGTCGCCGGCGCCGGCCCGGTAGCCGTCGAAAATCATCTCCGTGGTTTCGATGCCCTTATAGCCCAGCTTCTCGATCTTTCCCGGAATGCGCAGGCCTGGAACAACTTCGCCGAACCCAACCGGCTTCTCCACGAGGAACGCGGTGAGGTTGCGGTGTGGTTTGTCCGAGCCCTCGTCGGTGCGCACCAGCACCGCCACCAGAGTCGAGGTGGCACCGTTGGTCAGCCACATCTTCTGGCCGTCGATGGTGTAGGTGCCGTCGTCATTGCGCCGAGCCCGCGTGCGGATCGCGGCCACGTCGGAACCCAGCTCGGGCTCCGACATCGAGAAGGCGCCCCGAGTCTCACCGGCCGCCATGCGCGGCAGGAACCGCTGCTTCTGCTCGTCGGTGCCGTGCTGGCGCAGCATGTACGCCACGATGAAGTGGGTATTGAGCACGCCCGAAACGCTCATCCAGCCGCGTGCCAGCTCCTCGACGCATAGCGCATAGGTCAGCAGTGACTCCCCCAGTCCGCCATACTCCTGGGGAATCATCAGCCCGAACAGGCCCATCTCCCGCATCTGGTCGACGATCGCCTGCGGGTAGGTATCGGCCCGTTCCAGCTCGGCCGCGTGGGGAATGACCTCCTTCTCAACGAATTTTCTTACGGTGGCGATGATCTCGGTCTGCAGCTCGGTCAATCCGAGGGTCTGGGCGAGTTTGGTCATGTGCTGTGTTCCCTTCCCGCTGCTGCGCACGCGATGGTTTTGGCGTTCGCCAGACGCTCGACGTCGACGGCGCTCAACCCCAACCGCGCGAGGACGTCTGCCGTGTCCTGCCCCAGGGCGGGGGCGGGGGCGCTGACCGGATGTATGCCGTTGAAAGCGGCCGGCAGGCCCGGCGCGAAGTAGTCGCCGAGGCCCGGTTGCCGCAATCGCGAGAACATTGGATTGTCAGTGACTTTCGGTCCCGCGGCAACCTCGGCGAAGGTGCGGTACCGCTCGAACAGCACCGTGGTGCCGGACAGCGCGGTGGTGATCTCGTCGGCGGTGTGATCGCTGAACCAGGTGGCGAACAAACTCGACAGCACATCACGGTAGCGGTAGCGATCGCCTTCGGACCCGAAGTCGGCGCCCAGCGCCTTGGCGAGCGCCGACACCGCCCTGTCGGTGCCCGTCACCGCAAGCAGGTCGCGAAAATGCCGACCGGTCAACGTAACCACCATGAACCTGGCCCCGTCGCTACTGACGAAGTCCTGCCCGTACTGGCCGTATATCGCGTTACCCAACCGTTCGCGTTGTGTCCCATTGACTTGCGGCTCGGTGAGCAACCCCAGGTTGGCCGCGGTGGCCAGGGCGA
The DNA here is from genome assembly GCF_001667925.1 of Mycobacterium sp. E2479. Lineage (GTDB taxonomy): Bacteria > Actinomycetota > Actinomycetes > Mycobacteriales > Mycobacteriaceae > Mycobacterium. The sequence continues at coordinate 73,494 of NZ_LZJR01000130.1, forward strand.
CGTCCTCCAACGCCAGGCTGATCCGCGCCCCCGCCCCGGACTGGTCGCGCCGGCGGACGGCGGCAACGACCGTCAACGCGGCGTACAGTCCGCAGCATACGTCCCAGGCCGGAAGCACGTGATTGATCGCACCGCCATGATCTGTCGGACCGGTGACGAGCGGATAGCCGAGGCCGGCGTTGACCGTGTAGTCCACGCCGGTGGAACCGTCACCGCGCCCGAGTAACTGAACGTGAATCACGTCGGGGCGTTCGGCCGCCAGAACTTCGTGGCTGAGCCAGGTCAAGCCCGCGGCGTTGGTCACAACGATGCCGTCACCCTCGATGATCAGTCGCTGGACCAGTTCATGGCCCTCCGGAGACCTCAGATCGATGGTGACCGAACGCTTTCCTTTGTTCAGGCCGGTCCAGTAGATCGAGGTACCGTCCGACGCCAGTGGCCACCGCTGCACATCGGATGCGCCACCGATGGGGTCGACCCGGATGACCTCTGCGCCAAGCTGACTCAGCGTCATGCCGCACAGTGGCGCGGCTACGAAGCTCGATACCTCGACGACGGTCAGGCCGCGCAGCGGCAACGCCGAATCGATCATCCGCAGACGACCCGCTCGAAGACGGCGGCCAGGCCCTGGCCGCCACCGATGCACATGGTCTCCAGGCCGTAGCGCGCCTCGCGGCGATGGAGCTCGCGCGCCAAGGTCGCCAGCATCCGTCCGCCCGTCGCGCCCACCGGGTGGCCCAGCGAGATCCCCGAACCGTGCACATTGGTCCGCTCGTGATCGGCGGGACCGAACTTCCATTCCCGCATCACGGCAAGCGCTTGCGCCGCAAAGGCTTCGTTGAGCTCGATCAGGTCGATGTCGGACAGCCGCAAGCCTGCCTTCGCCAGCGCTACCTCGGTCGCAGGCACCGGGCCGATGCCCATGACATTGGGAGCGACACCCGCCACGCCCCACGACACCAGACGCACCAACGGCCGAAGGCCGTACTCATCGGCCTTCTCCGGGGTGGTTACCACGCACATCGACGCCGCATCGTTCTGCCCGCTGGCATTGCCGGCCGTCACTGTCGCCTCCGGATCATCCTTCAACAGCACAGGTTTGAGCTTGCCCAGCGACTCGACCGACGTGTCGGCGCGCGGATGTTCGTCGGTGTCGATGAGTTCCTCGCCGCTGCGGGTGCGGACGGCGACCGGGATGATCTCCGCATCCAGGATGCCGTCTTTCTTGGCGGCCACGGCACGCTGGTGGGATCGCACCGCGAGTTCGTCTTGCTCCTGGCGTGAAATGCCGTACTGGCGGCGCAGATTCTCGGCCGTTTCCAGCATGCCGCCGGGTACCGGGTAATTGCGGCCGCCGGCTGTCGTGCGCCCGCGGGCCAGCCCGTCGTGCACCTGTACACCGGTGCGGGCTCCGCCCCAGCGCATGTCGGTGGAGTAGAAGGCCACGTTGCTCATGCTCTCGCAGCCCCCGGCGACGACGAGGTCATGGTCACCCGCACCTACCTGCAGGCACGCTTGGAGAACCGCCTGCAGGCCCGAGCCGCAACGACGGTCGACCTGCATGCCCGGAACCGTCACCGGCAGACCGGAATCCAGCGCCACCACGCGTCCGATTGCCGGCGCGTCGCTGTTGGGATAGCAGTGCCCGAGGATCACGTCCTGCACCGCGTCGGGCGCCAGCCCGGTTCGCTCGAGCAGCCCTTTCAGCGCGGTGACGCCGAGGTCGACGGCGCTGCACGCCTTGAACATTCCGCCGTAGCGGCCGATCGGCGTGCGAACGGGTTCGCAGATTACGGCCTGACGATTTGCGCTCATAGGTGGCGGCCGCCGGTGATTTCCAGAACGGTACCGGTCATGTATGACGACAGGTCGGAGGCCAGGAACAGCGCCACGCTGGCGACCTCGCTGGGCTCACCGGCCCGGCCCAGCGGCACCTCGGCGACCTTGGAATCCCAAACGCGCTGCGGCATGGCCTCCGTCATAGCGGAGCGGATCAAACCGGGAGCAATCGCGTTCACCCGGACACCCAGGTAGGCCAGTTCTTTGGCGGCCGCCTTGGTCATGCCGACGATGCCCGCCTTGGCCGCCGAGTAGTTGGTCTGGCCGATCATGCCGACCTTGCCGGACACCGAGGACATGTTGACGATGGCGCCTCGCTTGTTTTCGCGCATGACGGCGGCGGCCAGCCGAGTGCCGTTCCAGGTTCCCTTCAGATGCACGTTGATCACCTGATCGAATTGCTCCTCGGTCATCTTGCGCATCGTCGCGTCCCGGGTGATCCCGGCGTTGTTGACCATGATGTCCAGGCCGCCGAAGCGCTCGACCGCGGTTTGGATCAGGTTTTCCACGTCGGACGACTGGGTGACATCGCATCGAACCGCGACCGCGACGTCATCGCCACCCAACTGCTTGGCCGCCACTTGGGTTTCCTCGAGGTTGACGTCGCCAAGCACGACTCGCGCACCTTCGGCGACGAAACGCTCCGCGATGGCCAGACCCAGCCCTTGCGCTCCACCTGTGATAACCGCGGTCTGACCTGACAACATCGCCACCTGGATCACACTTCCTTCACTGTCATCGCCTCGGTCGGGCGCCCTAAAGGCAATATCATATTTGATATAGGATCCTGCTCTGAACCGGGGTGTCCCGGATCGAGAGAGGAGTGTGGAGCCCATGGCCACGGCCGAAGGCGCTGAAGTCTCCGACGAGGACTTCCGCGAGATCCTCGCTCAGACAAAGCAATTCATCCGTAGCGCAGTTGTCCCTCGCGAGCAGGAGATCCTCGAGGCCGATCGCGTCCCCGATGACCTGCGTGATGAGGCAAAGAAGATGGGCCTGTTCGGCTACGCGATTCCCCAGGAGTGGGGCGGCCTTGGGCTCAACCTCATGCAGGACGTGGAGATGGCGATGGAGTTGGGCTACACGTCACTGGCGCTGCGTTCGATGTTCGGCACCAACAACGGCATCGCCGGGCAGGTGCTGGTGGGGTTCGGCACCGACGAACAGAAGTCCCGCTGGCTGGAGTCGATCGCGTCCGGCGACGTCGTCGCGTCCTTCGCGTTGACCGAACCCGGCGCGGGGTCTAACCCGACCGGCTTGCGCACCAAAGCCGTTCGCGACGGCTCCGGAAACGACGCGGCTTGGGTGATCTCGGGACAGAAGCGCTTCATCACCAACGCACCCGTCGCGAATCTCTTTGTGGTGTTCGCACGTACCCGACCGGCCGACGACAAGGGCCCGGGAATCGCCGTCTTCCTGGTTCCCGCAGACGCCGCGGGCGTCGAGGTGGGCGCCAAGGACGCCAAGATGGGCCAGGAAGGCGCCTGGACTGCCGACGTCAATTTCACCGACGTGCGCGTCGGCTCCGATGCGCTTGTCGGCGGTAGTGAAGACCACGGATACCGGGCGGCCCTGACGTCGTTGGCCCGTGGGCGGGTGCACATCGCCGCGCTCGCGGTGGGCGCGGCGCAACGCGCGCTCGACGAATCGGTGTCGTACGCCGCCACCGCAACGCAGGGCGGGACGCCGATCGGGAGCTTCCAACTGGTGCAGGGCATGCTCGCCGACCAGCAGACCGGCGTGATGGCCGGCCGGGCGCTGGTGCGCGAAGCCGCTCGGCTATGGGTCACGGAGGAGGATCGCAGGATCGCGCCGTCAGCCGCCAAGGTCTTCTGCACCGAAATGGCCGGCAATGTCGCCGATCTCGCGGTGCAGATTCATGGCGGCACGGGTTACATGCGAGGCGTTGCCGTCGAACGCATCTACCGCGATGTGCGCCTGCTGCGGCTGTACGAGGGCACCAGTGAGATTCAGCGTTTGATCATCGGATCCAACCTCGTCAAGGCGGCACAGGGTTGAGCGTGGCCGCGCGACCGAACGGACTAGAGGAGCACCTATGAGCGGCAAGCTCGCCGGAAGAGTGGCATTCATTACCGGCGCGGCCCGCGGTCAGGGCAGGGCGCACGCCGTGCGCATGGCCCAGGAGGGCGCCGACATCATCGCGGTCGACATCGCGGGCAAGCTGCCGCCGTGCGTGCCCTACGATCCGGCGACTCCCGACGACCTGAGCGAGACCGTGCGCCTGGTCGAAGCGGCGAATCGCCGGATCATCTCTTCGGTCGTGGACACCCGCGACTTCGACGGTCTGCGAAAGGCGGTCGTCGATGGCGTCGCCGAGCTGGGCCGGCTGGACATCATCGTCGCCAACGCGGGCGTCGCGGCCCCGCAGGCATGGGACGACATCACACCGGAGAACTTCCGCGACGTCATGGACATCAACGTGACGGGCACCTGGAACACCGTGATGGCCGGCGCGGACAAGATCATCGCCGGGGGCCGCGGCGGCTCCATCATCCTCGTCAGTTCTGCCGCCGGCATGAAGATGCAGCCCTTCATGATCCACTACACCGCCAGCAAGCATGCCGTCACCGGGCTGGCGCGGGCCTTCGCCGCGGAATTGGGGAAGCATTCGATTCGGGTCAACAGTGTTCACCCGGGTCCGGTGAATACCGCGATGGGCTCCGGTGACATGGTCGACGCGGTGGGCAAGACCATGGAGACCAACCCGCAGCTGTCGCACGTCCTCACACCGTTTCTGCCGGACTGGGTCGCCGAGCCCGAGGAGATCGCCGATACCGTCTGCTGGCTGGCCAGCGACGAATCGCGCAAGGTCACGGCCGCACAAATCCCGATCGACCAGGGCTCGACACAGTACTGATCGCTTTTGGCAGGTCACCCGGGAATAGCTCCACCGTCGCGGCGTTTGCACACGGCATGAAAGCCTTCAGTGAAACCGAGCGCCAGAAGTTTCTCGCCGACAAGCATGTGGCGGTGCTATCCGTCGCCGCCACCGAAGGCCGGCCGCCGGCCAGTGTCCCGATCTGGTACGACTACACCCCCGGTGGAAATATCCGGATCATGACTGGGCCGTCGAGCCGCAAGGCCCGCCTCATCGCCCAAACGGGGGTGGTGACGCTGGTGGTTCAGCGCGAGGAGCCGCCGTATCAGTACGTGGTGGTGGAAGGCACCGTCGTCGAGACCACCAACCCGGCGCCCGCCGACGTACAGGAATCGATCGCGATCCGTTACCTCGGCGAAGAGGGCGGTCGGGCGTTCGTGCGCAGCATGGAAGGCGTCGAGGAGGTGCTGTTCACCATCCGGCCCGACCGCTGGTTGAGCGCCGACTTCACCGGCGATCTCTGACCTCACCCATGTCTAGGCGAAACTCGGGCTCACCTCACGCATGCAGTTGGCACAGGAAGCGGTCGCCGATCAGTGCTCGATTAATTCCAGCGTCCCCAGCTCGCGGATCGCCTGGCACCCACGGCTGAGCATGGTCAGCACCATGTCGTCGCCACGCTCGGTGGCCGCGGCGAATGCGAAGCCCAGCGCGGAGATCAGGGGTGCCTGCAACACCCCGAGCCGGTAATCGCGCCAACATGTTTCGCGGTCGTAGCCGGCGACACCGCCGGCCGTCAAGGCCCGGTGATAGTCGGCAACGAGCTCTTCTTCAATGTTGGCCCGCAACTGCGAGTTGAGGCTGGTTGCGGTGAAGTAGGCCAGATCTCGGGCCGGCAAGCCGACGCCGAGCGTCTGCCAGTCGACCACGCTGACCCTGGTTCGATCGGGATCGAACAGCAAGTTGTCCAGCCGATAATCGCCGTGCAACAAGGCGAACCGGTCGTAGTCGGACATCAGCCACGGTGCGATCGAACCCATTGCCGCGCTGAAGGTGTCGCGATCTTCCGAGCTCATCCGATCACCCAGCTTCTCCAGGGTGATGTCGGCGCTCATCTTCGCCACCTCACCCATACCGCCGGCACCGGCTTCATCCGGCCGGCCGAACGCGATGCCCGGAAAATCGAGCCAGACGGGATCGCACCAACTCGGCGCGTGTAGGCCCGCCAGAGCGGTAACCGCAAGCCGCGCTTCGGTTTCGCCACACCCGATGAGCTGATCGCCCTGCACCGCCGGCGCCTGGTCGGCGAGCAGCAGGGCGAAATCCGTTGCATCCTCGGTGATCTCCGAATAGAAGCATCGTGGTGTCGGCACTTGGACCCGATCCGCCACCGAGGAGTAGAAGGCGCATTCGCTGCGGTAGCCGATGACGACCCGGTCACGTACCGCGTCGTCCTGGGCGGGCAGCTTGATCACAAAGGTCTGCGGCAGGTCGCCGGGATCCGTCGCATAGCGAGCGGTGACCCGGTAGGTCGCCCCGGTTTGTCCCGTGCCGATCGCGATCACCTCCACGTCGGCGACCGCGACAGGTGTGCCGCCGCCGCTGAGCGCCGCCGACAACCACTGCGGGGTCACGTCGCCGGGGTAACGCGGTATCGACAGCACGGCACTCATGAGCAGCACGCCTCCTGTAAGCAGACAGCTCGGTCCGACCGACAAACTGTAAGGCATACCGCAAGAGTTGCGGTCGACCGCGGTGTGCTAGTCGGCCAGAATCCGCCATTCGGCGGCTTCGTGCTGCTGGCGCCAGAACTCGTCGAAACGGCCGCCCGCAGCGAGCAATTCGTCAACGGTTCCATCTTCGACGACTCGGCCGTTGTCGACGAACAGAACCCGGTCGGCGTGCCTGATGCTGGCCAGCCGATGGGCGACGATCACCTGGGTGCGCGATTGCCGGTCGGCGGTTAGGGCGTCGACCACCGCCGCCTCGTTCTCGGTGTCCAGCGCGCTGGTCGCCTCGTCTACCAGCAGTATCGGCGCGGGCTTGAGTAACGCGCGGGCGATGCTGACCCGTTGCCGCTCACCACCGGACAGTGCCGAGCCGGCCTCTCCAACGACGGTGTCGGCACCGTCGGGCAGCCTCCCGACGAGCTCGTCGACGCGGGCGAGCGCCACCGCCCGCGTCAACTGCTCTTCGCCCGCGCCGGGATCTCCGGCGAGCACGTTGTCGCGGATCGACCCGTGAAACAGGTAGGGATGCTGGAACACCACGCTGCTGGCTGCCCGCCGCGCTGCGCCGTCCAGCGTCACCGCATCCACTCCGTCGATCAGCACCCGGCCGCCGGTTGGCTCATGCAGCCCGGCGATGAGCGCCAGGATGGTGCTCTTGCCCGAACCGGAAGGCCCGACGATCGCCGTGGTGCTACCCGGCTCCAACGTGAAGCTCACCCCGTCGAGCACCGGCGAGCCGGCACCGTCGTAACGAAACACCACGTCGTCGAATTCGATGCGGGGCGCCGCTGCGCCCGCCAGCGTGGCGGCGCCGACGTTCACCAGCGGCGCGGCGAGCACCGAGCGGATGTTCTCGAGCGTCGCGCGGGTGCTTTCCAGCGCCGGAGCCAGCTCGCTGATGGTGGTGAACGGTTCGAGGTAGCGCACGATGACGACGATCAACGCAACCGCCTCGGGCACCGTGACCGTTCCATTCACGGTCAGCGCGGTGGTCGCCCCGGCGAGCAGGATCAGCGCAAGCTGACTGGCGAGGCTGAACAGCAGTTGCCCAGGAACCTGCATGGAGAGCAAGCGCATCGTGGCACCGTGCTGGGCGGCCAGTGCATTACCGACGAGGCTCCTCGCCGGCTCGACGCGGCGCGCGGCTCGCAGCGCCTGCTGGGTTCGGGCGAACTCGATGATCCGTTCGGTGAGCGCGCTGTTGGCGTCGGCTGCCGCGGCATCCGCGCGTCGCGCGATGCGGGCCGATGCCCATAGCGCGCCCAGCAGCAGCGGCAGACCACCCAGCGCGGCGGCCCCGAGCTGCCAGGAGACCGGCAACAAGACCACCGCGATGGCCGCGGGCAGCAGGATGGCGGAGATCAGCGGCGTGAGTAGGTTGACGACCAGACCGACGAGTTCCGGGCCGGTGGCCGCGATCGCCTGCCGCGCCGTCGCCGTGTGCTCGGCGGTGAACCAATCCAGCTTCACACCCGGCAGCCGATCCGCCACGTCGTGTTGGCTGTGGTCCAGCACGGCAAAGCCCAAATCGAAACCGATACGCGCCGTTGCGGTGTCGATCACCCAGCCGGTCACGGTGGCCGCAGTGAGCCACCCCAGCCAGACCAGCGCGCGCCCCGGGTCGTCACTGAACAGCGCCCCGACCAGAGGGACGAGCAACACGCTGGCCACCGCGCGCACCACCACGGAGATCAACGCCAGCACCGTGTAGGTGACGACCCGGTTGCGGCGATCCGCCGGGACCAGGCTCAACCACGTACGAATCATCGTGCCCCCTCGCCAGTCGTGCCGGCGGTCAACTGGTCGCGGCGGCCACCCTCCCATAACCGTCGGTAGCGGCCGTCGGCGCTCAGCAGCTCGTCGTGCGTGCCGCGTTCGACGATGCGGCCGTGGTCAAGCACGACGATCTGATGGGCCCGGGTGATCGTATGCAAGCGATGCGCAATCACCAGCACGGTGCGGTCCTGCGTCAACCGATTAAGCGCCTGCTGCACAAGGTATTCCGATTCCGGGTCGGCAAATGCAGTGGCCTCGTCGAGGATCAGCACCGGGGTGTCGGCCAGGATCGCACGGGCGATGGTGAGCCGTTGGCGTTCGCCGCCCGATAGCCTCTTTCCGGCGCCCAGCCTGGTGTCGTAGCCGTCCGGCAGTCGCATGATGCGGTCGTGGATTTGGGCCTCGCGCGCCGCTCGCTCGATTTCCGCCCTGGTGGCATCGGGGACGGCCAGCGCGATGTTCTCTGCGACGGTACCGTGCACCAATTGCGTTTCCTGCAACACGAATCCGACCTGGGCATACAGCTGGTCGGCGGTCATCGACCGAATATCTTGTCCCCCAACACGTATCGCGCCCTGCCCGACGTCGTGGAACCGGGCCAGCAAGGCCGCCAAGGTCGACTTGCCGGATCCGGACGGGCCGACCAGCGCGGTGACCGTGCCGGGCCGCAAGGTCAGCGAGACATCGTGGATGACCGGAACGTCGGGGCGGTAGCCGAAGCCCACGTTGTCGAACATCACTGTGGCCGCCGAACTTTGGTGGACTTGGTCGTCGTCCAGCACGGCGAGGTCGGCCTCGTCGAGCGTGTTCTGCAGGCGCCGCGCGGCGAGCATGCCGGCGCGGATGCCGCCCAGCCCGTAGGCTATGCCGAGCAGTCGTGCGCCGAATGTGGTGCCCAGCAACAAGAACGGCAATAGATCCACCGCATTCATCCGGCCCGTGACCACCAGCAATGTTCCCGTGACCGCGATGAGCCAAAGGAACGTGGAGGGACGGGTGACCAAATCCATGACTGTCTTCTTGCCGGCTAGCGGTCGCTGCCAGCTGACCAGGAAGCCGACGTAATCGTCCAGGCGGCGCCGGAAGCTGGATGCGGCGGCCCCACCGAAGACACGAATCACCGGCTGGCCTTCCAGGTATGCGCCGGCCTCGCCGCTCATCGTCTCCGCCCAGCGGTGCGACTGCGGGATGCGCGGGCCCGACTGGATCGTGAGCGACGACGTCAGGACCAGGTACACGAGGACGGGCACAAACAGCACCAACGCCACCCGCCAGTCGACAACGAACAGGTACACCAACACCGCGACCGGCGCGACGGCCGCGGCGACCGCGTCCGGGATGGCGTGGGTGACCAGGTAGTGCAGGGACAACGTGTCGTCCTGCAGCAGTTGTTTGATCGATCCCGACCCGCGCGCGGTGAACCAGCCCAGCGGTAGCCGAGACAGCTTGTGCAACAGTCGCGAACGCAAATCACGGGCGAACCGCGCGTCGACGACATGGAGCCAGAGAGTGAGGGCGGCACCGAACAACGCCCCGAGGCCCAGCAGCGACACCGCGGCGATGCCGATGTCGGTCAGTCGGGAAGCGGGCGCCCCGGAAACCAGGCGCCGAGCCAGCTCGACCAGCAACACAAAGGGTGTCAGTTGCACCAGCGTGATCAGCGTCTGCAACGCGCCCGAGACGATCAGCGCCGACCGCAGCGGCGCGAGCAATCGGCCGGCGGCCTGGGCACGCCAGTTACCGCGGGCCGCTGGCGCGGGCTTCGTGTCGGCTACCTGCTGTGCCGCCTCCAGCTGCACAGCAGTGTCTTCCGCGGACACGGTGGGCGCGACGCTGTCGGATGCCTCCGGCTCGCCACCGCGCCGGGTACCCATCGCGCGCCCCGCGCTCCAGTAGGCCTGGGCGTGAACCTCAGATTTGGGAAAGCCGAATTCGTCACGCAGCCGGGCCCGCACGTGCTTGAGCGTCGTGGCTTCTGGCGTCGCCCATGCATACCAGTTGGACCAATCCCGGCTCTCGATCGCGGCGGCGAGCGACTTCTCGTCGTGGCGGGCAACCCAGCGCAGCCGCAGCCGAGGATGCTGGGCGACCGGGATCAACGTGTCGTCGTCGTCGTGCTGTTCGAGGTACATCTCGATCGGGACGTCGTCGGGGATTACTCCGATGATCCCGTTCATCCCCGGTATGGATGCGGAGTCACCGATCAGCAGGTAACCGGCCGGCTGCTCGTCGGGTACGTCAAACCGCGACGAACCCATCAGTGCCATGACCGCGATGGTGGCTCCAGGCCGCACGGTGCGCGCCCATAGCGACGCCGGGCCGGCAGGATCGTGCAGCACGATGTCGACCGCGAAGCGTCCGCTGGCAACGTCCGCCTCCGAGATCGTGTACGCGCGCTGGAATTCCGTTTTCGATCCGTCCGGGTCCGGGAACCAGAACCGCAGCCACGCCGCCGGTTCGGCGTCGACGTCTTCGAATAGCGTCGGCGACGTCATGCGGACCCGGACGAAGTGCGGGGCGATCCGAACGGTTTCGGTGACCGTTGCGCTGTGGTCGCGCGCGCCGAAGCTGCGCAGCATCACACCGGAGAATCCGCGTGCCATTGGCGGTCCTTTCTCGCGGCGCTCGGCGGAGCGACGGCCTCGGCGATCTGGACGACCCGGCGGATTCACTGCCACGGGTCACGGATCGATGCGGCCGGCATCGACCGCGCACCCTGAACTCGACATCGGCGGGCGACCCGGCTCGCCCGCGTCCCGCCGCGGATCGCCGACCAGCCGGTCACGACGTTACCCCCACAAACTAAGGGTTGCCTTACCAAAGGTCAATCTTGGCGCCCGTGCGCTGGGCGCTCCGGCCAGTAACCTCGCAAATATGAGCGGTGAATCGGCGACGCCCGTGCTGCTGTACGACGGGGTCTGCGGGGTGTGCAATCGGTCGGTTCGGACGATCCTGCGATTCGATCCGACCGGTCCCCTGCGCTTCGCGGCGCTGGAGAGTGTCTTCGCCAAAGGAATCATCGAGCGGCACCCGGAGATCGGCAGCGTCGACTCGGTGGTGTTCGTCGATGATCCCGGCGGGCCATCGGAACGGGTGGCTGTCCGATCCGAGGCCGTGCTGCGTGTCGCGAATTATCTCGGCGGAGCGTGGCGGCTGGTTACGATCGCGCGTGTCATCCCGGCTCCGCTGCTCGACTGGCTCTACGACAGGTTCGCCGCAGTCCGCTATCGCGTCGGCGGCAAGTACGACACCTGCCCGTTGCCTTCGCCGCAGGTTCGCGCCCGCTTCGTGGAGCACTGACCGGCGTCAGTCGGTGAGCGGCGCCGACGCAAGGTCCGCTTCGGATTCCCGGCGCTTCTGCTCGGCCAGCTTGCGGTCCTCTGCCGCCGCTTGGCGGTGCTTCAACGCAGACCTGCGGTGAACCTCCGTGTGCGAGACCCCTTGTTGGATGGTTTGATCTTGGATCTTCGCGACCCGCTCGTGCTGAACTGCGGATTGTTCAAAGCTCCGCGCTGCGGACAGTCCCGCGCGAGCGGCGCGTTCGCGCGCCGCGGCGGCTTTACGTTCGGCGAGCTTGACATCTTCTGCGGTGACGGCCTTTTCGCTTCGTGGTGATGACTCGTTCCCGGTGGGCATGGCGCCTCCTTTATCCCGTGAGTTCCAGGTACCCGCCAGGAAGGATTTGACGCACAACCCCGGTCGAGGTCGTCTAGGGCGTGCTGGGGTCGCCCCAGCTCTCGCCGGGGCAGAGCCCTCTTTTGTGGATGCCGATGTTTACCTGGCGTAGCGAGTAATATCGAGCCCGCGACCTGAATTACGAACACGACCCGTCAAGAAGCGCGACACCGACACCATCGATTGCAATTGGTGCAATTCTTCGCCCACCGCTCGAGACGATAAACATGAAGCCGTTGCGCTGTCATACGCGCCGGACCATGACAATGAAAAACAATGTCATGAACCGGGGTCCATGCGATTCCGTTCGGTGCTCACCGCAGCGGTCATCGCGACATCACTGACGAAATCAGCCGCCGGGCCGGCGGATGGATGATCTCGACAATCAGCCGCGAAATCGAGCCGCTTCCCGCGACTAGCGATGACCGCTCTACTTGACTTGGCGCCGTCGCGTAAGCGATTGCACGGCAGTCAGTTTAAGCGTCAGCCGACGACTTGACCGTTTGAACAAGCGTGCTCTCCAGCATCGCGCCGGGAGGTCACCTCGTTGCGATTGTGCCTGGCGAAAGGTCGATCGTTATGCAGCCCGACGATCCCAGCATCACGCCCGTCAGCACTGTGGCTAGCGCGACGGCTTTCAGCATCTTCTTGGTGGTCTTCGTCTTCATGAATCAAGCCTTTCTCCTAGTTCAATCACCGTGGCATCGAAGTACGGCTATTTGATGTTATAGCGGTCGTTACGCGCGCGTGCAATACTCTGAAAAACTCCGCAGAAATTCTGATGTCGGCGGCTTTGGACCGTCTTGGGCCGGGTCGTCTGAACCGACCAATTTCACGCCGACACCCAAAGTAGGATTGCCGGTTTTTTCTCCAGTGCAGATAGCCACGATTCGGACGCTCGATGCCCGTTTCGGGTCGCGTGCCGGCCCCGTTGGCCTACCACCAGCCGCGGTGATTTCCGGAATTAAGGATATGGGTGAGCACGGAAGCGCTTATGCTCCCATCGACGATTCGGGGGCAACGTCGCGATCTGCGGAGGCTCCCGATGATTACACGGCGATGGAACCAGTCGGACGAAGCCAAAAGCAGGTACGTCAAGGAGCTGTTCTCTGCGCTAGCGCCGCGCTACGACGTGATGACCGATGTTTGGACGGTGGGGCTGCACCGGGTGTGGAAGCGACAGGCCATCGAGCTTTGCGCCCTTCGGCCGGGCGAACGAGTGCTGGATGTTGCCACTGGAACCGGCGACCTGGCGCTGGCGGAGGAGGCCGCAGTCGGACCGGAAGGCGTGGTGGTGGCCGTCGATTCCTGCGCGGCGATGCTTGAGGTCGCCCGGGGCCGGCAGCACGGGTCCGTCGACTTCCAGGACGGCGACGCCACGGATCTGCGGTTCCCGGATGCATGGTTTGACGTAGTCACGATCGGCTTCGGGCTGCGCAACGTTGCGGATCGCCGGCAGGCGCTACGTGAATTCCGTCGTGTTCTACGGCCGGGCGGCCGCTTGATGGTGCTCGACTTCAGCAAGCCGAACGCCAAGCCGCTCAAAGTCATTCATGACCTGCTTTACTTCGGCGTGATGCCGAGGGCGGGCTGGGCGTTTTCCTGGCATCGCGACGCCCACCGTTACACGTCCGATTCCATCCGCACCTGGCTGTCACGCGAGGAACTGAGCGAGGCCATGCTGCAAGCCGGCTTCGAGAACATTAGCTACGTCTCGCTACGCACCGGCTTCGGAACGGCCCATTTCGGTTCGCGTCCCGCAGGATAAGTCGAGCACTCGGCGACAGCCTTGGCCCGATCCCCTATCCGCTGCCGCTGCTTGCGCCCAAAGTTTTTAAACGTCAGCGCAATCCGCTGCGCCGTTGTGCACGTTCTACCACGGAAAGCCTGTGTAATTTCGTATGCGGAGCGAGCAAGACCGCTGCAGCCTAGACCCTGACGGTCGGGCAACTCCATCCCTTCCGGCTCTGCATGTTCCCGTTTTCGCACCCGCGCCGCGTCTGTGCGTCATACGCTCGCTGCGATAAGCAGAGGCAAGCTAAGGGGCAGCCGATGCGCCTCTCAGCGCGCAGCACGCAACCGGAAACATTGGACGACGAGAGCACCGACCTGGCCACCTATCAGCGATGCCTCGATGAGCTCGCCGTCGTCAATCGCGTGACCTTCACCCACTACCCGACGCTTCGCTGGCTGGCGCGGGCCACAAGAGCACGTCACGCCGGCAGCACGGTCACCATTTTGGACGTGGCCTGCGGGCACGGTGATCTGTTGCGCGCTATCGCCACATGGGCGCACCGGCGCGGGCTGAAGGTCCAACTCTCGGGCATCGACGTCAACCCGCGCAGCACAGCCATCGCACGGGAAGCGACCCCTCGGTGGATGAATATCGATTACCGGACGGCGGATGTATTCCGGTACCCGCTCGCGCAGCGGCCTGACTTCATTGTCAGTTCAGACTTCACCCATCACCTCAGCGACGAGGATGTCGTCAAGTTCTTGACCTGGCTTAACGAAAATTCCAGGCGCGGTTGGCACATCGTCGACCTGCAGCGCCACGCGCTGCCCTACTACAGTTTCCCGGCTCTGGCACGGCTGATGGGCTGGCATCGCATCCTGCGGGAGGACGGGGTCATCTCCATCGCGCGGGGCTTCCGCCGCAGCGATTGGCGAGAGTACCTGGCCCAGGCCGGGGTGCAAGCCGACATCTCCTGGCACCTGTTCAGGTTGTGCGTAGGTCAGGCCGACGGCCTGAGGTAACACGCTCCCCGGAGTAAGTTTTGTCTGTGCGTTCGTCCCAATCGTCAGCAACGTCATGACAGAGTTTTGGACCGGTCATCCCAGTGTCATAGCCTGCATCTTCTCGATGGTTGTGGCCTTCGCAGTCTTCGCTGTTATTGCTGGTGTGGCTCTATTGATGATGATGGCGCTGCTCAAGATTTGCACGGTAGCCCCGTGTCTGACACCAGAGCCTGGGCAGACCCCCGTGAACGGTGAGCCAAGTGAGCGTGAGGTCCTGTAGCGGTTCATGGCAGGAGCGGTCGAGAACATGACAGTTCTTGCCGGTGACCGTGCGAGTACCCGCACCGGGATGGCGGATCGGCTGCTGGATGAACATTTCAGTTCATTACCGATCGATGCGGCGTGTCGATGGCCGGGAATGAGGGTAACCGAGGAGCATCAGGTACGCGCCACTAGGAGGTGCGGATGGTCACCACCAATGTTTGTCCGGATGTGTGCCCCGTGTGCGGCTATCTCACGCTCGAACCTGACCCCTGCTATTTCTGTGGTCCCGTAGTAGCCGAGAATCTGCCCCGATTTGCCGACTCGGTGGCGACCTCGACGGATACACCTTTCGCCGCGGCCAGCTGACTTTAAGCACCGCTCCACGAGCATCCGGCCCGTTCAGGCAGATGAGACGGGTGAGCACCGTACGGCTCGTCGCAGCATGAGCCATCCGGTTCACCGGATCGAAAAGTCCGTCTACCGTGCGGCCGGTTGCGTTGGACTCTGCACCCCCGGCCAGTCGCGGTCCGCAGGCCGCGCGCATGGTCGGCCTAACGGGTGCGACACCGAGACCATCGACCTTGAGCTGCGACCGTTGGTGGCGATGCACAGTGCTGCTCGAAAGTTGGCACGCTGTTGCCTTCGTCAGACGCGGCGGGCGGGTTTTCTCCGCTATCCGCCGTTATGAAAATGGCATGAACTTGTCGGCTCAAGCTTGACACATCTCCTGATGTAATTAAGCCCCACTGGCTTTTACGTTTCCATTGACGAATCGCGCAACCTCATGAACGCAAATGCCAACACACGGAGAGGTTCCGGAGCCATGTTGTTTCGTTATGGGCCGCACCAATGACTGGCACGAACGTCGCGAACACAGCCACATTCGACGAGCAACAGAAATTCCTGCTGCGAACACTCACCGCGCTAGACCGAAAGCTTTGCGCCTACTTTGGGCGAGCCTCGTTGGTCGGCGATCGCGAGTTCTTCGATGAGCAGGACTTTCCCTGGGTGAAGGCTATCGAGGCTGACTGGCGCAAGATTCGCGCCGAGCTGGACACGCTTTTGCCCTATCTGTCGCACATGCCGAACTTTCAGGACATCCAGAAAGGTGTAGCTGAGAGCCTCACCCAGGGCGACGACTGGAAGACATTTTTCTTCTACGCATATGGTGTTAAGTCGGTGGGGAACTGCCGTCGTTGCCCGGAAACAAGCAAAGTACTCCGGCAGATACCGGGCATGAAGACTGCGTTCTTCTCCATCCTTGCCCCCGGCAAGCACATTCCCCCCCATCGAGGTCTATATAAGGGGGTGCTGCGTCTTCATCTTGGCCTCGTCATTCCCGAACCAACGGACATGTGTGCCATCCGAGTGGGATCGCAGACCCGTCATTGGCAAGAAGGCAGAGTAATGATCTTCGACGACGTATTCGAGCATGAGGCTTGGAACCGGACGGACGGAGTACGAGTAGTTCTTTTCGTCGACATCATGCGGCCGATGGGCTTTCTGGCGAATATGCTCAATTCGGTGATCACTCGAGGAATCGCTTTGTCACCCTTGGTGCTCGGGGCCCTCAATAACCATCGTCGTTGGGAGAAGCGTTTCGAGGCGATCACCAATCAGGGTGACAGGCAGTCCGCGGATCTAGTCCGGAGTCTATAGCACGACCCTGTCCGCGCCATCCAGCAATCCTCTCTCATAGCCGCCCGAGGTGGCACAATTCCGAGCCGCGCCAGACACCGATGCCCAAGCGTTTCGTCATGGCCGAAGCGTCGTTTAGCTGAGGGTGTCTGAGTTCAGACATAGCTGACAGATGAGTTGCGTCATGGGTCACACGTGCGGGGATCGTTGATGAGTCGGGTCATAGGTGACGGTCGCGGTTCATGTCCACAGCGCGGGTCGCTGTTTTTCATGTCCCCTCTGGCCGCTTTGGCTTCGGGCACAGCGCGCTCGCGCAGGTTGGCGACGCGTCTGGGGATCTCGCGCCAAATCGCAATCAGAAGTCGGACGATTTCGCAATGATCGGGCGTCCCGAGGTGCAAACAACTTGTGCGTTATGCAAATCACACAATGTGCGTTACGCTCGGCCGGTGGCGCAACTGACATTTCAGCGCGCTCGCACTGAGGAAGAGAAACGCCAACGTGCGGAGGCCTTGGTGGAGGCCGCACGTTCGCTGGCGATGGAGACGGGCGTCGCGTCGGTCACCCTGACCGCGGTCGCCAGCCGCGCCGGGATTCACTACTCGGCGGTGCGTCGCTATTTCACCTCATACAAGGAAGTTCTGCTGCGTCTGTCCGCCGAGGGTTGGGTGCGGTGGTCCAACACGGTGTCGCAGAAGCTGGCCGAGCCCGGCGTGAAGTCGCCCTCGCGCATCGCCGAGACATTGGCCGAAGCGCTGGCCGAGGACCCGTTGTTTTGTGACCTGCTGGCCAACCTGCACCTGCACTTGGAGCACGAGGTGGACGCGGAGCGGGTCATCGAGGTCAGGCGGATCAGCACCGCGGCCACACTGTCGCTGGCCGATTCGATCGGATGCGCGCTGCCCGAACTTGGACGATCGGGCTCGCTCGACATCCTGCTGGCCGCGTACTCGCTGGCCGCGACGCTGTGGCAGGTCGCGAACCCGCCGAAGCACCTGACCGACGTCTACGCCGAGGAGCCCGAAGTGGTTCCGCCCGAGTGGAATCTGGACTTCGCGTCCGCCCTCACCCGGCTGCTGACAGCCACCTGCGTCGGGCTGATCGCGGAATCCTCATGAACTCAGAAAGGAGCCGGAGCCCTGTGGCTTGGCGAACTGCAGCCGGTGAAGACACCCGTGGTGAAGGACTTGAAGAGCCCATGACGACGACTGAGCCAAGGACCGAGCCGCTGAAGACGCAGAACTCCGCCGGCAGCGAGGGCGACACGGCCGCCCCGCAGCGCGCTGGGAAAAAAAGTTTTCTGGGGCGTTTCTGGCTGGTGCTCACGATCGCAGCTGTCGTCGCGCTCTCAGGGTTCGTGGTGTACCGGTTGCACGGCGTCTTTGGCGTTCACCGCGGTTCGTTCGGTGGCGGCACCTCGGGCGAGGTACTCGACGAGTTCAACGCCAAGACGATCACCCTCGAGGTCTGGGGCCCACCGGGCAGCACGGCAACCATCAACTACCTCGACGAGAACTCCCATCCGCAGCAGGCCCTCAACGTGCCCTTGCCCTGGAGCAAAGTATTGAGTTCAACGAAGCCCGGCATCCCGGCGAACCTGGTGGCGCAAGGAGACGGCAGCTGGATAGCCTGCCAGTTCGTGGTGAACAAGCACGACGGGAGCGGTGACGTCATCAAGACTCCGAACCGCTCAGATCCCAACCAAACCGTGAACGCCTTCGTCTATTGCCTGGACAAGTCCGCATGAGCGAGCCGCCGCGCGTCGATCAGCCGCTGATCCCGCCGTTCCTGCCGCGGATGATCCACCGGCTGGCGCTGCCGATCGTGCTGGTGTGGCTGGGCATCGTCTTTATCACCAACACCGTGGCCCCGCAGCTGGAGGCCGTCGCCAAGACCCACTCGGTGTCGATGAGTCCGACGGACGCGGCATCCTTCCAGTCGATGATGCGCGTCGGATCGACGTTCAAAGAGTTTGATTCCGACAACTCGGCCATGATCTTGCTGGAGGGCGATAAGCCACTCGGCGCCGACGCGCACCGCTATTACGACGAGATCGTCAGGCGGCTCGAGCAAGACAAGGAACACGTTGAGCACGTCCAGGATTTCTGGAGTGATCCGCTGACCGCGGCGGGTTCCCAGAGCCACGATCAAAAGGCCGCATACGTCCAGGTTTACCTCGCCGGCAACATGGGCAGCGGGCAGGCGAACGACTCTGCCGACGCCGTCCGCAAGATCGTCAACTCGGTGCCCGCCCCGCCGGGGATCAAGGCATACGTCACCGGCGCGGGTCCGCTGTTCGCCGACCAGTCCCACGCGGGCGCCAAGGGCGTCGCAATAGTCACCATGGTCACGATCCTGGTGATTATTGTCATGCTGCTGTTCGTCTATCGCTCGCTCGTCACCGTCCTGGGCGTGATGTTCATGGTCTTCGTCGAATTGTTGGCAGCCCGAGGCGTCGTTGCCTTGCTGGCCAACTACGACATCATCGGACTCTCCACGTTCGCCAACAATTTATTGGTGTTGATGGCGATCGCCGCCGGCACGGACTACGCGATCTTCGTGGTCGGCCGCTACCACGAAGCACGCGGTCTGGGTGAGACCCGCGAACAAGCGTTCTACACCATGTTCCACAGCACCGCGCATGTCGTGCTGGGATCGGGCCTGACCATCGCCGGCGCGATGTACTGCCTGAGCTTCTGCCGGCTGCCCTACTTCCAGTCATTGGGCGCACCGTGCGCCATCGGCATGCTGGTCGCGGTGCTGGCCGCTTTGACACTGGGTCCGGCGGTCCTGACGGTGGCCTCGTTCTTCAAGCTCATGGATCCGAAGCGCAAGCTGCAGACCCGGGGCTGGCGTCGCATCGGCACCGCCATCGTCCGCTGGCCCGCACCGGTTCTCGCGGTAACCATCGCGGTCGCATTGGTTGGTCTGCTCGCCCTGCCCGGTTACAAGACGGACTACGACAACCGCCACTTCCTGCCGGCGGAGACCCCGGCCAATGTCGGCTACGCCGCGGCCGACCGGCACTTCGACCAGGCTCGGCTCAATCCTGAACTGTTGATGATCGAGACCGATCACGACTTGCGTAACCCGGCCGACTTCATTGTCCTGGACAAGGTCGCCAAGGCGGTCTTCCACATCCCCGGTATCGGCCGGGTGCAGACCATCACCCGGCCATTGGGCACGCCACTCGACCACAGCACCCTCGGTTTCCAGATGGGCGCGCAAGCTGCGGGTCGGATCCAGACCCAGCACTACCAAGAGGAGCAGGCGGCAAACCTGCTCAAGCAGGCCGACGAGCTGCGCAAGACGATGGCAACGCTGCATGAGCAGATGCAGGTGACCCAGGACCTCAGCAACACCACGCACGAAACCACCAGGCTCACCAGAGAAACCGTGCAGATCACTGAGGCGTTGCGCGACGACATCGCCAACTTCGACGATTTCTTCCGGCCGATCCGCAGCTACTTCTACTGGGAGAAGCACTGCTACGACATTCCGTCTTGCTGGGCACTTCGGTCGATCTTCAACGCGCTCGACGGCATCGATCAAGTGGCCCAGAACATCGTGAACCTCAGCGCGAACCTCGACAAGCTGGATCGGATCCAGCCCAAACTGGTGGCGCTGATACCGCCGCAGATCGAGAGCCAGCAGCGCAACCTCGACACCATCATGTCGAACTATGCGATCACACAGGGCCTTAACGACCAGGCGAAAGCGCAGTCCGATAACGCCACCGCCCAGGGCGATGCCTTCGACAAAGCGAAGAACGACGACACGTTCTACCTTCCGCCGGAGGCCTTCAAGAGCCCGGATTTCGCGCGGGGTCTCAAACAGTTCATCTCGCCGAACGGGCACGCCGTCCGGCTGATCATCTCCCATGAAGGCGATCCGGCGACTCCTGAAGGCATCAACCACATCGCACCGATCAAGCAGGCCGTACACGAGGCGATCAAGGGCACGCCCTGGGAGGGCGCCAAGGTCTACCTCGGCGGCACCGCCGCGACGTACAAGGACATGCACGACGGCTCCAACATCGACCTGATGATCGCCGGAATCGCCGCAGCCACTTTGATTTTCGTCATCATGCTGGTGATCACCCGAAGCGTCGTGGCGGCCTTCGTGATCGTCGGTACGGTGTTGCTGTCGCTGGGCGCCTCGTTCGGACTCTCCGTGCTCGTATGGCAGTACATCCTGGGCATGAAGCTGCACTGGATGGTGCTGGCGATGGCGATCATCCTGCTGCTGGCGGTCGGCTCGGACTACAACCTGCTGCTGATATCGCGGTTCAAGGAGGAAATCCACGCCGGGCTCAAGACAGGGACGATCCGCGCGATGGCCGGTTCGGGCTCGGTGGTTACCTCCGCCGGACTGGTGTTCGCCGCCACCATGGCCACGTTCATGTTCAGCCCGCTGCTGGTGATGGCCCAGGTGGGTACGACGATCGCGCTGGGTTTGTTGTTCGACACCTTGATCGTGCGGTCGTTCATGACACCTTCGCTGGCCACCTTGCTAGGGCGCTGGTTCTGGTGGCCGCAGCACGTGCGCCCACGGCCGGCCAGCACCATGCTGCGGCCGTACGGACCGCGTCGCGCCGTGCGCGAGCTGATCCTCAAGGACGTCGACGAGCACCCAGCGGGCGGAGTGGTACAACCGCGCTGACCTGACTAGGCGTGGGTCTTTGAGATCCCTGCTGGCGTGAACTGTGAATGCGCGTCCGTCCACTAGTGTTTCGCTGTTTGGACCCGTTCTAGATGGCCCGTCGCGTTGAAGAATGTCGGCCGGTCGGCTGGACGGCACTCGCGATGCCGTCTAACGGCGTCCTCTAGCTCGGCGATCCGCAAGCGATGGACCTCCGCCTCGGCGCCCTGCGATTCACCACACCGCTGGCGCTCGTTATTGATGTTGTCAGTAAGCCGCCTGCCCGCCTCTCGGTGAGTCAGCAGGTCGTAGTCGTCTTCAGGCGCGGTCAGGCCGTCATCAACCATGAGCTCAGTGAAGTTAACTTCCTGATGCATGTCAACGGCGAGTCGTGATCGAGTTCTAGTGTGCCTTCTCTGCCGGGCCTATGTACTGTCCGGACTCCGTCGGGCGACCGGAGCGCTGTGATATTTTAGACCGACCAGACGGTCGAATGCGTAGGACACCCCGCCTCAATGCGGCGCACTCGGTAACGCGGGGACATGTAATGCGATGGGGTCGCCTCGAATAAGACGGCCGGATCGGACCGAACCGAGGACGGCGTGACTGAAAGGACCCTGAGCATGAAGTTCATCGACGGCTGGTCGAACATGCCGATGCTCACCAAAGACGAGCTGGTCAACGAGTTCGCTGACGAGGTACTGAACAGCAACGTCAACAAATGGTTCAAGACCGGTGGCGGATCCCGCGGGCCGGGCACCAGCGCCGAGGAACTTGTGGCGATGATGGACGCGACCGGGGTGGAGAAGACGATCATTTCGGCGCTGCACAGCTGGTCGCACCCCGACACCCGTCCGCGTGGCGTGTTCCAGGCGACCGCCGGGCAGCCTGACGACATATTCGATGCGTTCCTGGAGCAGATGGCGACGGCGACCACCAACCACAAGGGTCGCCTGTACGGCAGCGCCCTGATCGATCCGATGGGCGGGCTGCGGGCCTACCGGCAGCTCGACCGGGCCGTCAAGGACTACGGGTGTGTCGCGATCCGTGTCATGGCCGCGATGTTC
>NZ_LZJR01000131.1 GCF_001667925.1 Mycobacterium sp. E2479
CCCGGCAACCCCAGCGGGCCGCACGGGAAACCTGATCCGGGCGGTTACCCGCCCCCCGGCTAGGGGCCGCCCGGCCCACCCCCCGGATACGGGCCGCCGCCCGGGTCCGGTCCACCCCCCGGATACGGGCCGCCGCCCGGGTCCGGTCCACCTCCGGGCTACGGGCCGCCACCGGGCTACGGGCCGCCACCGGGCTACGGCCCGCCTCAACAACCGGGCTACCGCCCGCCCCCCGGCTACGGGCCGCCACCGGGCTACGGCCCACCGCCGCAGCCGGGCTACCCAGCGGCAGGCTCGCAGCGGTTCAGCATCAGCGAGGGCGTCTCGTGGGCCTTCAGCAAGTTCGGCAACAACGCCGTCCCGCTGATTGTTGCGTTGCTGGTGTACGCCGTGGTCGGGCTGATCCTGCACGCCCTGATATTCGTGCTGTTAGGCGGCGGGGACGCCACGACGAGCAATGCCGACGGAAATTACAGCGCATCGTTCTCGGGAGGCCTGGGCGGCGTCGGCACGATCATCCTGCAGTTCGTGTTTTTCGCCTACACCATCTTCGTCCAGGCGGCATTTCTGTCGGGCGCCCTCGACATAGCCGACGCCCGGCCGGTGACCGTCAGTTCCTTCTTCAAGCCCCGCCACTTCGGCAACGCGCTTCTTGCCGCGGCGCTGCTCAGCGTGATCAGCGTGGTCTTGGACGCGCTGTCGCTGATCCCGCCGACGATCGTCTTCAACTTGGTGGCGCTGCTGGCCGTCGCGGTCTTCAGCTTCTTCGCGCTGTTCACCATCGCATTCGCGATCGATCGCGACCTGCCCCCGATCGAGGCGTTGAAAGCGAGCTTCACCACCGTCCGCTCCGACATCGGCAGCGCTTTGTTGTCGTGGCTGGTGCAGTTCGCGATCGTGCTGGTCGGTTTCCTGTTGTGCTTCGTCGGGGTCGTGGTCGCCGCCCCGG
Source organism: Mycobacterium sp. E2479 (assembly GCF_001667925.1). GTDB lineage: Bacteria > Actinomycetota > Actinomycetes > Mycobacteriales > Mycobacteriaceae > Mycobacterium. Next base: position 950 of record NZ_LZJR01000131.1, read on the forward strand.
TGGCGCTGTTGCTCCAGGTCTACACCTACCGGCGGTTGTCCGGCGGACCGGTCGCGCCGTGAGCTCGATGACCAACACCGTCGACTGAGGCGGCCCGTTCGCGGACATGACATTCGGCACCGGTGCACCGTCGGGAGCCGGCACCGCGCGCTATGACGCGGACCGCCTGCTGGCCGGATACCGCGCGGTGCGGGCCCAGGAAGCGCTGTTCGACCTGCGGCACGGTCCGGCACTCGGTTATGACGAATTCGTCGACCCTGACGGCAACGTCCGACCGGCGTGGGCCGAGCTGGCCGACGCTATCGCGGAACGCGGCCGCGCCGGCCTGGACCGGCTGCGCTCGGTGGTGGACGCCCTCATCGACAACGACGGCATCACCTATACCGACGTCGAGCCCGGTGGTCGCGCCCAGGAGCCCAGGCCCTGGCAGCTGGACACGCTGCCGATCGTGCTGTCCGCGGCCGACTGGGAGGTGCTCGAAACCGGCCTGCTGCAACGGTCGCGGGTGCTCGACGCCGTGCTCGCCGACCTGTACGGTCCGCGCAGGCTGCTCACCGAGGGCGTCCTACCCCCCGAGCTGCTGTTCGGCCACCCCGGATACATACGCGCGGCCAATGGGATCGAAATCCCCGGGCGCCACCAGCTCTTCATGCATGCCTGCGATGTCAGCCGCCGACCGGACGGCGCTTTCGTCGTCAACGGCGACCGCACCCAGGCGCCCTCGGGTGCCGGGTACGCGCTGGCGGACCGGCGAGTCGTCGCGCACTCGATTCCCGACCTATACGAGCGGATCGCGCCGCGGCCGACGACGCCGTTCGCGCAGGCGCTGCGGCTGGCGCTGATCGACGCCGCACCCGATGACGCCCAGGACCCCGTGGTGGTGGTGCTGTCCCCCGGTATCTACTCCGAGACGGCGTTCGACCAGGCCTATCTGGCCACGCTGCTGGGTTTCCCGATGGTCGAAAGCGCCGACTTGGTAGTGCGCGACGGCATGTTGTGGATGCGCTCGCTGGGCACCTTGAAACGCGTCGACGTCGTTCTGCGCCGGGTCGACGCGGACTACACGGACCCGCTCGATTTGCGCGCCGACTCCCGGCTCGGGGTGGTCGGTTTGGTGGAGGCCCAACACCGGGGGACGGTGACCGTGGTCAACACCTTGGGCAGCGGAATTCTGGAAAACCCTGGGCTGCTGCGTTTCCTGCCCGCGATGGCACAGCACCTGCTGTCGGAAACGCTGCAGTTGCCCACCACCGAAATCTATTGGGGCGGCATCGCCAGTGAACGCTCACACCTGCTGTCGAATCTGTCGTCGTTGTTGGTGAAATCCACCGTCGGCGGGGAAACCCTTGTCGGGCCGGCGCTTTCGTCTCAACAGCTTACGCGGTTGACGGCCCGCATCGAGCAGATGCCGTGGCAGTGGATCGGCCAGGAGCTGCCGCAATTCTCGTGCGTGCCGACCGACCACGCCGGCGTGTTGTCGTCTGCGGGCGTCGGCATCCGTTTGTTCACCGTTGCCCAGCGCGGCGGCTATGCGCCGATGACCGGAGGCATCGGCTACGTGCTGACGCCAGGACCCGCCGCATACACGCTGAAAACCATTGCAGCAAAAGATGTCTGGGTTCGACCTACCGAGCGGGCACACGCCGAGGCGATCAGCCTGCCGGCACCGGAGCCGCCGGCGAAGACGGCCGCGGGCACCTGGGGCGTCAGCTCCCCGCGCGTGCTGTCGGACCTGTTCTGGATCGGCCGCTACGGTGAGCGCGCGGAAAGCATGGCCCGGCTGCTGATCGTCGCCCGCGACCGGTTCCACGTCTACCGCCACTACCAGCACAGCGAAGAAAGCGAATGTGTGCCGGTGCTGCTGACCGCGCTGGGCCGAATCACCGGAACGCCCGACAGCGACGGCGACCACGCCGAGCTGATCGCCACGGCGCCCTCCACGCTGTGGTCACTCACCGTTGATCCGAACCGGCCCGGCTCGCTGGTGCAATCTGTGGAGGGTTTGGCGCTCGCCGCGCGGGCGGTGCGCGACCAGATGTCCAACGACACCTGGATGGTGCTGGCCGCGGTGGAGCGGGCGCTGGCGCTCGAAAGCGACCCACCTGACTCACTTTCCGAGGCCGACGCACTGCTCACCGGAGCTCAGTCCCAGACGCTGGTCGGCATGCTGACCCTGTCGGGCGTGGCCAACGAGTCGATGGTGCGCGACGTGGGCTGGACGATGATGGACATCGGCAAACGGATCGAGCGCGGCCTGTGGTTGACGGCGTTGCTGCAGGCCACCCTCACCGTCGGCCGCGGCGCCGCGGCCGAGCAGACCGTCATCGAGGCCACCCTGGTGGCGTGCGAGTCCTCGGTCATCTACCGGCGCCGCACGGTGGGCAAGGTCAGCGTGGCCGCCATGGCCGAGCTGATGCTGTTCGACGCGCAGAACCCGCGGTCGCTGCTCTACCAGCTGGAGCGGCTGCGGATCGATCTGAAGGACCTGCCCGGCTCGTCAGGGTCGTCGCGCCCGCAACGGTTGGTGGACGAGATCGGCACGATGTTGCGGCGATCCCACCCTGCCGAGCTCGAACGGGTCAGCGACGACGGACGGCGTGCCGAGTTGGCGGAGTTGCTAGTATCGGTGCACGCCGAGCTGCGCAACCTGGCCGAGATCATCACCACTACCCAGCTGGCGTTGCCCGGTGGTATGCAACCGATTTGGGGTCCAGACGAGCGGCGGGTGATGCCGGCCTAGTTTCGCCGATACCCACCATGTTCATGCGTTCGATGCAGCCCGATCCACGGCTATGCCGTGGCGGCGATGCGGATCGGGCAGTCGGCGACGCCGCACCATGTGCACCAGCGCCAGAACCGACAGCGCGGCGGCATAGATGCACCAGAGCCCTGAGCGCGACTCAGCCGGCCACCGAGGCGGGGCCGCGGGACTCCGACGTCACATCGTCGACCACGGTGTGGATGAACTTCATCTTCTCCAGCACCGCGACCGGGAGCACGAACGGGTACAGGTCGTCGCGGCCCATCGACCGGTTCACCATGTTCAGCGACCACGACAACGGCAGCCACATGTCGATGATCGTCTGGAACGCGCTGGGGCCCAAGGCGGGACGGTCGAATGTGGCCGACGCCGGGGCCAGCCCGCACCACGCCGAGGTGTCCAGTGTGTCACGGATGTGCAGGTAGTGGGCGAACGTCTCGGCCCAGTCCTCGGCGGGATGCATAGTGGCGTAGGACGATACGAAGTCCTCCTGCCAGCCCTCGGGAGCGCCCTCGCTGTAGTGGCGTTCCAGCGCCGCGGAGTAGTCGGCTTCGTGATCGCCGAACAGCTCGTTGAACCGCGCTACATAATCGTCGAACGGTGCGATCAGCCGATAGTAGTAGTAATGCCCGATCTCGTGCCGGAAGTGGCCCAGCAGGGTTCGGTACGGCTCGTCCATCTCGACGCGCAACTGCTCGCGGTGCGCGTCGTCGCCCTCGGCCAAATCGATTGTGATGACCCCGTTCTCGTGCCCGGTCATCACCTGCTCGTGCGCGCTGGACAACAGCCGAAAGGCCAACCCGTACTTGGGGTCCCTGTCCCGCCCGACGATCGGCAGCTTCAGCTCGTGCAGCTCGGCGATCAGCCTGCGTTTGGCCGCCTCGGCACGGGCGAACTCGGCCATCCCAGTGGTGTCGGCGTCGTTGGGCCGTTCGATCGTCAGGGCGCACGAGGGGCACAGCAGCCGGGGGCTGTTGACGGGAACCAGCCAATTACATTCGGCGATAAGTAGATTGGCGCACAGCTGGTACTCGCTCGCGTGGACGAAGCCGGCGTGCCCGGTGGTGTCGTCCTCCGAGATTACCAGCAGCGCCATCTGGTCGAGCGAAAACCCCAGCGCACTACCGCAATTGAGACAGGTAGAGTTCTCAAAGGTCAAGCGCTGGCCGCAGTTGGGGCAGGTGAAGTCACGCATACAACACATCGCCTTCGAAGGGCACCACGTCGACGGCGACGTCGATGACGCTGTGTTCCGAATCGGTGTAGATGATGCCCCGCAGCGGCGGGACGTCCGCGTAGTCACGGCCCCGGCCCACGACGATATAGCGCTCGTCCACCATCTGATCGTTGGTGGGGTCCAGCCCCAGCCACTCGAATTGGCCGGGCTGCTGTGGAGTCCACACCGCTGCCCAGGCGTGGGTGGCGTCGATGCCGATCATCCGATCCTTTCCTGGTGGCGAGTCGGTGGCCAGATATCCGGACACGTAACTGGCCGCCAACCCGTTGGCTCGCAGGCAGGCAATCGCCAGCCTGGCAAAGTCTTGACATACCCCTTCGCGGGCGGCCAGAACCTCGTTGACTCCGGTGGAGATTGTCGTCGACCCCGACCGGTAGGTGAAGTCGGTGAAGATGCGCGACGTCAGATCACGCAGCACGTCTATCAAGGGACGCCCGGGTGAGAAGCTGGGCGCGGCATAGTCGCGAATTTCGTCGGTGATCTCCGGCGGATTCAGGTCCAGGGTGAACTCCGTCGCCAGGGCGCCGCCGGGTCCGATGGGCCGGACCGCCTCCCACGGTTGGGTCGCGGAGGCGTGGGAATCCGTGCCAGGCGGAAAGACGTCGACGATGGAATCGCTGATCACCTTCAGGGCGCGGTGCGGCTCGGTGACGTGGAAATAGGAGCTGGTGTTGCCGTAGCTGTCCACGCTGGTGGAGCTGTCGGCGGGGGCCGGCTCGATCATCAGCCGATGCGCAACACAGCGTTGCCGCAGCGAGTCGCGCGGGGTGAGAAATCCGCGACCGTAGGAGCTGGTCACGGTGTCGGAGTAGCGGTACTCGGTGCGGTGGGTCACTCGATGTCGGCGGGCGACCGCCGGTTCGCCTGGTTCTGGGGGCAAGCTTCCTCCTCACCGCTGATCTCATCACATACCGGCCCCCCGCGTAGGCCCCGCCAAGCGCCCCGTCGTCCACCGTTTGCCAATCCGACGGCACGCCCGCGAAAACCGGAGCACAATCGTGATGTGGCCACCTGGGGCGAGGTCGCCCGCATCGTCGGTGAGCTGGCACTCACCTCCGAGCCGTCACCGCACGACTGGCGGGTCGGCAAGAAATTGCTGGCCTGGGAGCGGCCGCTGCGTGCCTCCGAACGCGAGGCGCTGGAGCGCGACGGCGCCGCGCCAGCGCAGGGCGACATCCTCGGGGTCCGGGTGTCCGACGAGGGCGTCAAGTTCGCGTTGATCGACGACGAGCCGAGGGTCTACTTCACCACCCCGCACTTCGACGGCTATCCCGCGGTGTTGGTCAACCTGGCCGAAATTTCGGTGCGCGACCTCGAAGAGCTGATCACCGAGGCGTGGCTGACCCAGGCGCCGCGGAAGTTGGTTCAGGAGTTCCTGGCCAACTCACGCTGAAGAGCTCAGCCGGGTCGAAGGTCGATGACGCGCTGCAAATCGTCGATGCAGGCACCGACGACGTCGGCCATGATTACCTGCCTCGTCTCGTCCGTCCCGGCCTGCAATTGCGCGGCGTGCTGACGCCTAGACGCCGCGTACGCGCAGGCGCCGGCGGGATCAGGGTCGGTGAGAGCGGCCGCGGCCGCCGGCACGGCCAGCACGCTGGGCACCGGATGCGGAAGGCGGTCGCGGCCGCCGAAGCGCTGATGGGGCGCGACGGCACGGGCCAGTTGCAGCACCCAGCCGGCCAGCAGGGCCACATGCACGGCCTGATGATCGGCGGCGTCGATCGCCGTCCGCAGGCCCCATCGTCGTGGCGCGATGGTGACGATGTGGCGAGCCGTGGTGCGCGCCGCCCACCGGCTAGATCCGGTTTAACTCGAAAAGCGGAATCACCCGAGTGGTCTTGGCCTGGTATTCGGCGAAGCCGGGGGCTGCGGCGGTGATCTTGTCGAAGAGCGCGGCCCGCTCGTCGGCGGGAAGCTCGCGGGCGGCGACATCGAAAGCTTCCACTCCCTGCGGGGCGCCGGCCTCGACTCGCGCCCGCGGATTGGCCCGCAGGTTGTGCACCCAGGCCGGGCTGACCGGGGCACCGGCGAAGGAGCCGATGATGATGAGCTTGCCGTCGATGCGGAAATACCCCAGCGGCGACACCCGCGGCTGACCGGACTTAGCGCCAATCGTGTGCAGCAACAGCAGGTTGGCGTTGGCGAACTGGCCGCCGACCTTGCCGTCGTTGGCGCGGAATTCGTCGATGATGCTTTGGTTGAACGCGTTGATCGTGGCGGTGTCGGGCACTTCTTGAGTCATGCCCTGTAAACCTTCTCGGGTTTGGCGTCTATTCCGGACTCCTTGCGCTGCTGGGCGGTTATCGGCGCCGGCGCTTCGGTGAGCGGGTCGACGCCGCCGCCCGTCTTCGGGAAGGCGATGACCTCGCGGATGGAGTCAACCCCGGACAGCAGGGCGTTGATCCGGTCCCAGCCGAACGCGATCCCGCCGTGCGGGGGCGCCCCAAAGGTGAACGCCTCCAATAGGAATCCGAATTTCTCTTGGGCCTCGGCGTGGTCCAGGCCCATCACCGCGAACACCCGCTCCTGGATGTCGCGGCGGTGGATACGTATCGATCCGCCGCCGATTTCGTTGCCGTTGCAGACAATGTCGTAGGCGTCGGCGAGCACATTGCCGGTATCGGTCTCGATGGCGTCCTCGTGCCCGGGCTTGGGCGAGGTGAACGCGTGGTGCACGGCGGTCCACGCCCCTGACCCGACGGCGACGTCGCCGGCGGCGGTCGCCTCGTCGGCGGGCTCGAACAGCGGCGGGTCCACCACCCAGACGAACGCCCAGGCGTCGGGGTCGATCAATTCGAGCCGACGGGCGATCTCACCGCGGGCCGCCCCCAACAGGGCCCTCGAGGGCTTGGCCGGGCCCGCCGAGAAGAAGACGCAATCCCCCGGCTTTGCCCCGACCTGCGCGGCCAGGCCGGAGCGCTCGGTATCGGACAGGTTCTTGGCGACCGGGCCACCCAGCGTGCCGTCGTCGGCGATCAGCACGTAAGCCAGCCCGCGGTGGCCGCGCTGTTTGGCCCACTCCTGCCAGCCGTCCAGGGTGCGCCGCGGCTGCGACGCCCCGCCGGGCATCACCACCGCACCGACGTAGGGTGCCTGAAAGACACGAAATGTGGTGTCGGAGAAGAACTCCGTGCAATCGACGAGCTCGAGCCCGAAACGCATGTCGGGCTTGTCGGAGCCGAATCGTCGCATCGCATCGGCGTAGCTGATCCGCGGGATGGGCGTCGGAATCCGGTAGCCGATCAACGCCCACAACGCGGACAGGATCTCCTCGGAGATGGCGATGATGTCCTCGGCGTCGACGAAACTCATCTCCATGTCGAGCTGGGTGAACTCCGGCTGGCGGTCGGCACGGAAATCCTCGTCGCGGTAGCAGCGGGCGATCTGGTAGTAGCGTTCCATCCCGGCCACCATCAGCAACTGTTTGAACAGCTGCGGGCTCTGCGGCAAGGCGTAGAACGAGCCCGGGTGCAGTCGGGCCGGCACCAAAAAGTCGCGGGCCCCTTCCGGGGTCGAGCGGGTGATCGTCGGGGTTTCGATCTCGACGAAGTCATGCTGCGCGAGCACCGTACGCGCTGCGGCATTCACGTTGGAGCGCAAGCGGATTGCCGCGGCCGGACCGTCACGGCGCAGGTCCAGGTAGCGATACTTCAGCCGCAGCTCCTCGCCGGCGGGTTCGTCGAGCTGGAATGGCAGTGGGGCGCTCTCCCCCAGCACGGTCAGCGAGCTGGCGTTGACCTCGATGTCGCCGGTCGCGATCTCGGGATTGGCGTTGCCTTCCGGGCGGATCTCGACAACACCGGTGACGGCCACACAGAATTCGGCGCGCAGCCGGTGCGCCTGGGCCAGCACCTGCCCTTCCTCGAGGCCCTCGCGGAACACCACCTGGGCGATCCCGGAGGCGTCGCGCAGGTCGATGAAGATGACGCCGCCGTGGTCGCGGCGACGGGCCACCCAGCCCGCCAGCGTCACCTGCTGCCCTGCGTCGCCACTCCTCAGCGAACCCGCGGCGTGACTGCGCAGCACAAAACACTCCCTTTCACCCGGCTTGAACGAGTTGCCAGTCTAAAGGAGGTAATTTCGGTGCCATCGCCACAGACGCTGCCACCAACATCGCCCTGGTCGGTCCCGGAGCCGTCGGCACGACGGCCGCCGCGCTGCTGTACCGGGCGGGCCACTCGGTCATGGTGTGCGGCCGCACCCCGCGCGACACCATCGAACTGCGGCCTGACGGTGTGGACCCGATCGTCGTTCCCGGGCCGGTGCGCACTGATCCTGCCGAGGTGACCGCGCCGGTGGACGTGGTGCTGCTCGCCGTCAAGGCCACCCAGAATGAGGCGGCGGCGGGCTGGCTGGCTCGGCTGTGTGACGTCCACACCATCGTCGTCGTGCTGCAGAACGGCGTGGAGCAGGTCGAGCAGGTGCAGCCGCACTGCCCGCTGTCTCCCGTGGTTCCCGGCATCGTGTGGTATTCGGCCGAGACCCAGCCCGAGGGATGGGTGCGGTTGCGCACCGATGCGGCCCTGGTGCTGCCCAGCGGGCCGTCCGGGGAGGCCGTCGCCGAACTGCTGCGCGGCGCCGGCTGCCGGGTGGACTGCGACCCGGACATCATCACCGCGGCCTGGCACAAACTGCTCACCAACGCGCTGGCCGGGTTCATGGCGCTGGCGCGGAGGCGCTCCGGGATGTTCCGCCGCGACGACGTCGCCGCCCTGTCGCGGCGCTATGTCGCCGAGTGCCTGGCCGTGGCGCGGGCCGAGGGCGCCCGGCTGGCCGACGGGGTGGTCGACGAGTTGGTCGACATGTTCCGCAACGTCGCCGAAGACCTGAGCACGTCCATCCTCACCGACGCGGAACAGCAGCGGCAGATGGAATGGGACGTCCGCAACGGCGTGATCATTCGCAAAGGCCGGGCCCACGGCCTGGCCACGCCGATCAGCGACGTCGTAGTGCCCTTACTGGCCGCGGCCAGCGACGGCCCCGGCTAAGTTGTTGTCATGTTCGAATGCGAACGCGTCGATGCGAGCTTCACCGACGCTGATTCTGTTCCGGGCCGTTACCGCTTCCGCAACAGCGTCGACCTGGCCATCACCCCCGAGCAGCTGTTCGATGTGCTTTCCGATGCCCAGTCCTGGCCGCAGTGGGCGAAGGTGATCACGAAGGTGACCTGGACCAGCCCCGAGCCGCGCGGCGTCGGGACCACCCGCGTCGTCGAGATGCGCGGCGGCATCGTCGGCAACGAAGAATTCCTCGCCTGGGAACCGTTCACGCACATGGCGTTTCGGTTCAACGAATGCTCGACCCGGTCCGTGGCGGCCTTCGCCGAGGATTACCGGGTCGAGGTCATCCCGGGTGGCTGCCGCCTGACCTGGACGATGGCCCAGAAACCGGCCGGCGCGGCGAAGCTGGCGATGGTCGTGACGGGGCCGCTGCTGAACCTGGCCCTGCGCCGCTACCTGCGCAACCTGCGCAGCTACACCGACTCCCTTGCGACCCGGCAACGTTAGGAGAGCGTCATGACCTTCAACGAGGGCATGCAGATCGACACCAGCACCGCGTCCTCGTCCGGTGGGGGCGGCATGGGGATGGCCGTCGGGGGTGGTGGCCTCGGATTGCTCATCCTGATCGGGGCGCTGTTCTTGGGTGTCGACCCGGGTCGCGTCATGAACTCCCCGCAGACGAACACCGGCGGCTACTCGGCACCCGGGTTCGACCTGAGCCAGTGCAAGACCGGCGCCGACGCCAACAAGTACGTGCAATGTCGCGTGGTCGCCACCGGCAACTCGGTGGACGCGGTGTGGCATCAGCTGATGCCGAGCTATACCCGCCCGAAGGTCCGGCTGTTCAGCGACCAGGTGAGCACGGGGTGCGGAACGGCCACCACCGATGTCGGGCCGTTCTACTGTCCGGTGGACAAGACGGCCTACTTCGACACCACCTTCTTTGACGATGTGCTCGTCAAGCAACTTCATTCCAGCAACGGGGCCTTCGCGCAGGAATATGTCGTCGCCCACGAATACGGCCATCACGTGCAGAACCTGCAAGGGGTGCTGGGCCGCTCCCAGCAGGGTGCGAAGGGCGCAAGCGGCAACGGTGTACGGACGGAGCTACAGGCCGACTGCTACGCGGGGATCTGGGCGCACTACGCCTCCACGGTGAACCAGAAGGATGGGACGCCATTCCTGAATCCGTTGACGGACGACGACATTCGCGACGCGCTGTCGGCAGCCGCATCGGTCGGCGACGACCGCATCCAGAAACAGGCAACCGGGCACATCAACCGCGAAAGCTGGACGCACGGTTCATCGGAACAGCGCCAGCATTGGTTCACCGTCGGCTATCAGACCGGTGACCCCAAGCAGTGCGACACCTTCTCGGCGCCCGACTTGGGTTAGGCCCTACACCAGCAGGCCCCGCAATTCGGCGCGGCCCCGCTCGTCGAGTGGCAACAGCGGCGGGCGCGGGTCGCCGACCGGGAAATCGAGCAGCTCCAGGCCGGCCTTCACGGTGGTGGCGAGTCCGCCCGCGACGATGAAGGTGAGCAACGGCTTGAGGTCGTCGTAGAGCTTTTGCGCGGTGTCCAGGTCTTGCGCGCGCACCGCCTCGTACAGGTCGATGCAGGGCTGTGGCCGCAAATTCGGTGCGGCCGTGCACCATCCGGACGCTCCGGCCTTCAGCGCGTCGAGCACCAGCGGGTTACTGCCGTTGTAGAAGGGCAGCCGGTTGCCGGACAGTTCCGCGATGCGCTGCATGCGGGTCAGGTCACCGGTGGATTCCTTGACCATGGTGACGTTGTCGATGCTGTCGAACATGCGCACCAGCAGCTCGGGAGGCATGTCGACGCCGCTGGTGGCCGGGTTGTTGTAGGCCATGATCGGAATCGAGATGGCGTCGCTGATGCTGCGGTAATGCGTGAAGATCTCGCGCTCGGTGAGCTTCCAGTAGGACACCGGCAGGATCATCACCGCGTCGGCCCCAGCTTGCTGGGCGTAGGTGGCGCGCCGAATGGTTCTGGCGGTGGTCACATCCGACACCCCGACGATCACCGGGACCCGGCCGGCGACGGCGGCGATGGTGGTGTCGACGACGGTGTCGAATTCGGGTTCCTCGAGGTACGCCAGCTCGCCGGTGCTGCCCAGCGGCGCGATCGCGTGAACCTCGGCGGAGACCAGCCGCTCGACCAGCTCGGCCAGCCTTTCGGTGTCAATCCCCTTCTCGGAGAACGGGGTCACCGGATAGGCGATGATGCCGTGGATCTTGGGTTCAGGCGTTTGCGCCACGGAAGGGCTCCTCGGATCAGGTTGGTGGATAACGGGTTAGCTGGTCAATACGTCGGGATGCCGGGCCAGGGCCCGGCGAGCGTAGTAGGCGAAGTTGGCGCGGCTGCGCTGCGGTGACAGCGTCCAGTCGTGGGCTTCGCGGGCCAGTTCCTCGGGTAGTTCCTGGACGGCGCCGGCGGCCATGGCGGCCAGCTGCAGCCTGGCGGCACGCTCGATGAGGATCCCCAGCGAGCACGCCTCTTCGACGCTGGCGCCGGCGATGACGTGGCCGTGATGCGCCAGCAGCACCGCCTTCTTGTCGCCGAGGGCGGCGGTGATGATCTCCCCTTCTTCGTTGCCGACCGGCACGCCCGGCCATTTCGGCAGAAACGCACAGTCGCCGTAGAGCGGCGTGGTGTCCATGTGGGAGACGATCAGCGGGACTTCGAGCATCGAGAGCGCCGCCACGTGAAACGCATGGGTGTGTACGATGCATTGGACGTCGGGCCGGGCGCGGTAGATCCAGCTGTGAAAACGGTTGGCGGGGTTGGCGATTCCTTGAACACCGGAGTCGTCGAGGACGTTGAGGTCCTCGTCGACCAGCAGCAGGTTGTCATCGGTGATCTCGTCAAAACCCAGGCCCAGCCGCTGGGTGTAGTAGGTGCCGTCGGCCTCGGCGCGGGCGGTGATCTGCCCGGCCAGCCCCGAGTCATGCCCCGCGTCGAACAACGCCCGGCACGTCAATGCCAGCTTCTGGCGCGTGGTCAGCCGCGAATCGGCGACGTTCGCGCTCAGCTGCTCGGCAGCGCGGCGCATGAGATCGGACTTCGAATCGGTGAATGTGCTGGCCATAATCGGCTCCCTCGGCGATATGACACAATGGTAGCACTCTAGGAAACCTTGTGTCATGAGAGGGGGTCCCCCGTGACCGCACTGCTACGCGCGGTCCGCAAGCAACGCGGCCTCACCCTGGAGGCGTTGGCCCAGCGGACCGGGCTGACCAAGAGCTACCTGTCCAAGATCGAACGCCGGCGCTGCACACCATCGATCGCGGTGGCCCTCAAGGTGGCAAAGGCCCTCGATGTCGACGTCGGGCGACTGTTCTCCGAGGACGCGGCGCAGGAGAAGATCACCGTCGAGCGTGCCCACGGCGACGCCGAGGGTGGGCGCTACCGGGTGCTGGCATCGTCACTGCTGGGAAAGACGATGTCGCCGTTCATGGTTCGCCCGACGGAGCGGCTGGCCGACGATCCGCATCCCGAACATGCCGGCCAGGAATTCATATTCGTGCATGCCGGGGCCATCGAATTGGACTACGGCGACCAGACATTCACGCTCGAACCAGGCGACAGCGCGTATTTCGACGCGTCGATCAGCCACAAGATCCGGGCGGTCGCCGGCGTCCCCGCCGAAGTCGTCGTCGTCGCGCACGCCGACCCCGGCGGCGCACCGGCTTGAGCAGGACCGAGCCCTTCTCCGCACCCTGGGGGCCGAGTGTTCGCCGTCAGCGAAACCGAGGTGATGGCCGCTTGTTGACTACGCGGGCCGGGCCGCGCAGGTGACTGTGGTGGTCGCATCCTGTTGCACGACCACTTGGCCGTCCACGGCGATCTCGCAATGGAACGAGGCGGGACCATTGCCCGAATCCGGCCAATGCAGCATGCCGCTGGCGGTGATGCTCGCCCACTGGGTCGGGTTCGCCAAGGTAGCGGTGTAGGTAACCGGCGTTCCCCCGCTCAGCGGGGCCTGAACGCTGGTCATGAACTTCGACGGGTCCGCGTTGTAGGCCGCCTGGCTGGGCGGATCGGCGCTGACGTAGTTGACGGTGGCGGTCAGGTTGTTGGGGCTAGTCACGGTGTAGGTCACCTGATGACCGGCCGGATCCGCATAGCTGGTCGGGGCCGTGAGCACCGCGCCGGCGCCTGCTGCCAGGATTACCGCTGAGATCGCGCTCGCTGTTCTTTGCACGTTCGTCATATCGAAAACGCTACCGGATTCGTTAGCGGCGATTCTGTTTACCGGCAGCGGTGCGCGCGGTTGCCCGACTCCGGTATGAAGCAAGCATGAGCGATGAGCCGCATTCGGCACCGAAACAGACCGGTGTCGCCGAAGCGCCGGTGACCCGCCGCCAATTGCTGACGACCGGGGCGGTCGCGACCGCCCTGGGGGTGGGCCTCGGGGGCGGTGCCGTGCTGCTCGGTTCCCACCCGCGATCCCCGATGGCCTGGCTGCAGCCCGACCGCCACGGCGCGCAACCGGTCGGCGGGCTGCACCTGCAGTTCGGGAAGAACGCGGGCACCGAAGTGGTGGTGTCCTGGCACACCACCACCGCGATCCGCAATCCACGCGTCGTGCTCGGGACGCCGACATCCGGCTTCGGCCGCACCGTCGCCGCGGAAACTCGGACCTACCGGGACGCGAAGTCGGGCACCGAAGTTCGCGTCAATCATGCCCGGCTGACCAACCTGACCCCCGACACCGACTACGTGTACGCGGCAGTGCACGACGGCGCACAACCCGACCAAGGCACCGTGCGCACGGCGCCGGTGGGCCGAAAAAGACTGCTGTTCACCAGCTTTGGCGACCAGTCCACACCGGCGCTGGCCAAGATGCCCGGCGGCAGCTATGCCACCGACAACGTCGGCTCGCCGGCCGCCGCCGACACCACCATGGCGATCGAACGGTTGGGGCCGCTGTTCAACCTGATCAATGGCGACCTGTGCTACGCCAACCTCGCCCAAGACCGGGTGCGCACCTGGTCGAACTGGTTCGAGAACAACACCCGCTCGGCGCGATACCGGCCCTGGATGCCGGCGGCGGGCAATCACGAGAACGAGTTGGGTAACGGGCCAATCGGTTACGGCGCCTACCAGACCTATTTCGCGCTGCCCGATTCCGGGTCGAGTCCGCAGACCCGGGGCATGTGGTATTCGTTCACCGCGGGCTCGGTGCGGGTGATCAGCCTGAGCAACGACGACGTCGCCTTCCAGGACGGCGGCAACTCCTATGTGCGCGGCTACTCCGGTGGTGAACAAAAGCGCTGGCTCGCAACCGAACTCGCGGCGGCCCGGCGTGACCCCGGCATCGACTGGGTCGTGGTGTGCATGCACCAGACGGCGATCTCCACCGCCGACAAGACCAACGGCGCCGACCTGGGCATCCGCGAGGAATGGCTGCCGCTGTTCGACCAGTACCAGGTCGATCTGGTGGTGTGCGGTCACGAGCACCACTACGAGCGCTCGCATCCGCTGCGCGGCACGCTGGGGACCGACACCCGCACGCCGATACCCGTCGACACTCGAAACGATCTCATCGACGCCAGGCGGGGAACGGTGCACCTCGTCATCGGCGGGGGTGGGACCTCGGCGCCGAGCAATGCGATGTTCTTCCCCGAACCCCGATGCCGGGTGGTCACCGGTGTGGGCGCGTTCGATCCCGGGCTGAGACGCAAGGCCCCCGTCTACGTCCTCGAGGACGCGCCATGGTCGGCTTTTCGCGACCGCGACAACCCTTATGGCTTCGCGGCTTTCGACGTCGACCCCGGGCAACCAGGCGGCAACACCTCGATCAAGGCGACGCACTACGCGCTGCGGGGCGGTTTCGGTGAAGTCACCGTCATCGACGAATTCACGCTCACCAAGCCGCGTACCGATAAGGCCGGCTAGCTTCGCGCAGCTCAGAACAACGTCGGCTGAACGGGTTCCGGTGCCGGCGCGACCGAGACCCCCCGCGAGAACGGGCGGTGGTCGCCCGCCAGTCTATGTTTGGCGATCAGCGGTGCGGCCCGCTGCCGCAGCATGGCGCGATAATCCTGCGGTAAGTAGGCACCGCGCCGGTACAACTCGCGATAGCGGCCGACCAGCTCGGGATGCGAGCGCGCCAGCCATCCCATGAACCATCCCCGGGTCGAGCTGCGCAGATGCAGGCCGAAGACCGTGACGCTGCTGGCACCGGCCGCCGCGATCTGGCCGAGCAGCCCGTCGAGGTGCTCGACGGAATCCGTCAGATGCGGCAGCACCGGCGCGACCATCACATGACAGTCCAGCCCG
Organism: Mycobacterium sp. E2479; assembly: GCF_001667925.1. Lineage (GTDB taxonomy): Bacteria > Actinomycetota > Actinomycetes > Mycobacteriales > Mycobacteriaceae > Mycobacterium. The sequence continues at coordinate 16,259 of NZ_LZJR01000131.1, forward strand.
GCGGCCCGGATGGCGCTGATCAGGCCCAACCGGGCCTGCGGTGTGGGGGTGCCGGGCTCGACGTCCCTGTGCAGCTCCGGATCGCCGACGGCCAGCGACACCGCGACCGAGACTTGCACCTGCGACGCGGCATCCGTGAGCAGCGGCAGGTCGCGGCGCAGCAGCGTGCCCTTGGTCAGGATCGAGAATGGCGTGCCCGATTCCGCCAGCGCGCCGATGATGCCGGGCATCAGTGCGTAGCGCCCCTCGGCCCGCTGGTACGGATCGGTGTTGGTGCCCAGCGCGACGGTCTCGCGCTGCCAGGACGGTCGCCGCAGCTCGCGGCGCAACACCTCGACGACGTTGGTCTTGACGACAACCTGGGTGTCAAAGTCATTGCCGCAGTTCAGCTCCAGGTATTCGTGGGTAGGCCGGGCGAAGCAGTACCGGCAGGCGTGTGAGCAGCCGCGGTAGCCGTTGACCGTGTAGCGGAATGGCAGCGCCGATGCGTTCGGCACCTTGTTCAGCGCGGACTTGCACAACACCTCGTGGAACGTGATCCCGTCGAACTGGGGCGAACGTACGCTGCGCAGGAAGCCGATGCGTTGCAGCCCCGGCAACGCCCCATCCTCGACCGGCTTTCCGTTGACCGCGACGGCCTGATTCGCCCACCGCATACTGTCTATTCGAACATTAGTTCGAGCGCGAGTCAAGGACCGGGCCCACGCGAGCGGCTTACACTTCGGCAATGTTCTGCGAGACGCGCTACGCGCGAAACGGGGGCTTACGCATCGCCTATCCCTGCCCACGTCAATAGCTGCAACCTAGCGTTGCCGGGCAATCAGAATGGTGGTGGTTCATCGTCGCCGTCTGCCGGTGGTGCCGGACCGAAGTAGGCGGCCTTGCGTTCTCGGCGTTTCGCTTGCCGGGCCTGGTGGTTTTGCCGGCGTTCGGAGGCGACGCGCGCGGCGCGGTTTTGAGCGCGGGTGCGGCGGCGTTTGGGCATCATGGCGTCGCGCTCCGCGCAACGACCGCCGCCCGCGCTCGCGCCCGTGGGCAGCGACACCTCGCCGGTGGAGCGGCACAGGCTGGGAAACAGCAACGAACTACCTGGGGTGGTCACATAGGTCTGCCCCGATGGTGAGGTGAGGATGAGAGTGCCGTCGGGCAGTTGTTGGTCGCGCCAGCCCCAGAAAGTTTTCACCAAATGGTGAGTACGGCAGTAACACTTGAGGTTCGACGCGTGGGTAGGCCCGCCGTCGCCGTAGGGAATCGTATGGTCCAGATCGCAATCGGTGGCTGGACAGTCGCACCCGGGCCAGCGGCAGGTCAAATCTCGGCACCGCACGAAGTCAGCCAATGCCTTCGAAGGCGCATAGTTCGGCTCGGGCGCGCAGTCGACAGGGTAAACGAGCGGCGCTAGCTTCGCCGAGGCCGCCAGCTCGGCTATCAGCTCCGGCGGGATCAATCCCTCGGCACCCACCTCGACGCCCGGCGCCTGCCCGCCACCGAGCGTGGAATCCTCCGCGATCACATGGATTACCACCGGCCCGGCGGCGCGCCGTTTCCCCGCGGTGCAATTTGAAGACCCGCACCGGCAACCCAACCGGTCCGCACCGCCGGCCAGTGCGCCCAACGCATCAGCGCGGCGTTGGTCGCGGCTGCGTGGATCCTTGTCGCATACCGTGGCCGCCAACGCGTCCAATCGCTGATCCAGTGCGTGCGCATCCGGGCTCAGCAGGCTGCCTTCAAGGTGCGCCAGGCCGCCCTCCATATCGACGACCCACACCTGCCGGTCGGCCGGGCGCTCCGTGCGCCGGCGCACCGCGTCGGCATCGTTTCTCGCGACAACCTTGTCCACTTGCGCGGCCAGCCGTCCCTGCGTCATAGACGGCCAGCGCGGCACCCTGGCCGCCAACTCGGCGTCGACGGCCGCCAATACGTCATGGTCGGTGATCAGATCGGTGCGATAGACGATAGTGGCGAACAATCGGAAATCGAGATCACCGGCACGAAAGACGGCACCAACGTTGGGCAAACGTTCGCGCATCGCGCGGGCGTACCGGACTCTCGAAGCTGCCAGCCCCTGACTGATCCGCAACTGTGCGGCCACTTCTGCTGTCACCGCCGCCTCGGTGTCGACGGCCCACTCCTCGCACTCAGAACAGCGCGAAAGTCGGTAGGAAAACAGTTCTCCGATCGCCGTCAACTGCTCGGCCGCCGCCCGGTTCTCGATCCGCGAAAACGCACCGATCCGTTCCAGCAGCGCCGCCGACTCCGGGGTTGGCGACGGATGATGCCGCTCGACCAGCTCGTCGAGCCACGCGATCACGTCTTCGAACATAAGTTCGATTATCGCACCGGGGTATGACAACCGTCGGCCGCGGCCAACAACCGCCCGAACGGGGTTAAGCTGCGGGTCGAATCGCCCCTACCCGGTTGCGAGGACATATGACCGACCGCATCGAGACTTCCCGCACCATCGCCGCGCCGGCGCCGGCCATCTTCGCCGTGCTGTGTGACCCGCAGGGCCATGTCGCAATCGACTCGTCCGGAATGCTGCAGGCCGCCGACGGCGATCCGGTACGCGGCGTGGGTGACCGATTCGTCGTTCACATGGATCGCGAATCGTTGAACGATTTCCCCGAATTTGGCAAATACGACGTCACCATCGACATAAGGGAGTTCGAGCAGGATCGCCTGATTGCGTGGACAGTTCTCGGCAAGATCCAGCCGCCGCTCGGCCACGTCTACGGCTATGCGTTGGCACCGTCCGAAGACGGTTCGGCCACCGTGGTCACGTCGTTCTACGACTGGTCGAACATCGACCCGAAGTGGCGGGAAGCCGGAATTTTCCCGATTCTGTCCGAGGGCGCCCTGCGGGCAACTCTGGGAATTCTGGACCGTACCGTGCACCGTGGTTATCCATCCGGATGATTTGCACACCCAACACCGCCATACGCGGTGTTGCTTATCGGGTTTCGGAAGAGCGGGCTGCGTGGGGACGCGGTTTCGCGTCACATTTGTTCGGGTATCACCTCGGGGCCGCTCACGAAAGGACCTGTCATGTTGCACTCAGTGATTTTGGCGAGTTCGGACCCCGTCGCCGCCGGTTTGATCCTCCGCGGCATCAAGGGGATTTTTGTCGCTATCGGCAGCATCATCGCGGCAATCATCTGCGGAGTCATCGCAATGATGAAGGGCCGTAACCCATTCGGCTGGGGGCTTCTCGGGCTGTTTTTCTCGATCCTCACATTGATCGTCGTCATCATTATTCCAAGCAAGAAAAGCTAAAATTCGGCTTCCGGGACGGTGACGCAGGCGTGCGCGTTGAGGATAATCTGCAGACATGCGTTTCCTCTGTGCCGCTGCGGCGGTCGCCATACCCATCGTTGGTCTGCTGGGGGCGTCGCCAGCTCAAGCTGATACCGGCGTCAATGGTTACGTTAGTTGCATCGGCGGCGACGCGAAGCCACCCCCGCCGGGAGTGAGCGCGGAAAACTGGTTTCCCAGCCTTCATGTGATCGATAACGACATCGGTTCTGGCATACCGTCGGCCGAAGTGGTTCGCAGACTGGTCGATATGGGAGTCAGCCCGGACGACGCCGCTACCCGAGTGCGGTGCTATCTGGCCAATCTGCCGCACTAGCGCAAAGGTCGGGCTAGCGCGCTATCCACGAAACCACCTCGGCGACAACCGAATCGAGTGCGACTGGAACCTGCTCCCCCGTCGTCAAATCCTTCACGCCGATGGTGCCGGACTCGAGGTCGCGGTCGCCCAGCACCAGCGCAAGCCGGGCGCCGGAGCGGTCGGCCGCGCGCATCGCGCCCTTGAGTCCGCGGTCGCCGTAGGCCATGTCGACGCGCACACCGCCGGCGCGCAGCTGTGCGGCCAGCACCGCCAGCCGCAGCTTGCCCTGCTCGCTCAACGGCACGCCGAACACCTCGCAGCGCGCGGTCTCCCCCACGCTCTTGCCCTCGGCGCGCAGCGCCAGCAGCGTACGGTCCACGCCGAGCCCAAAACCGATGCCGGACAGGTGTTGTCCACCGAGCTGACGCATCAGGCCGTCGTAGCGGCCGCCGCCGCCGATGCCGGACTGCGCGCCCAGGCCGTCGTGCACGAATTCGAACGTGGTCTTGGTGTAGTAGTCCAGCCCGCGCACCATACGGGGGTTGAGGACGTAGGGCACCGACATGGCGTCCAAGTGGGCCAGGACGGTATTGAAGTGCTGCTTGGCCGCATCGGACAGGTGATCGAGCAGCACCGGAGCGTCGGCCGTCATGGCGCGCACCTCGGGTCGCTTGTCGTCGAGCACCCGCAGCGGATTGACCTGTGCCCGCCGTCGAGTTTCATCGTCCAGGTCGAGCGCAAAAAGGAAGTCCTGCAACAGCTCCCGGTACTGAGGGCGGCAGCTGTCGTCACCCAGCGAGGTGATTTCAAGGCGGAATCCGTCGAGCCCGAGTGAGCGAAAGCCGGCGTCGGCGATCGCGATCACCTCGGCGTCCAGGGCGGGGTCGTCGACGCCGATCGCCTCCACGCCGACCTGCTGCAGCTGACGATAGCGGCCCGCCTGCGGACGCTCGTAGCGGAAAAACGGCCCCGCGTAACAGAGTTTGACCGGCAACGCGCCGCGGTCCAGACCGTGTTCGATGACCGCGCGCACCACGCCCGCGGTGCCCTCCGGCCGCAGCGTCACCGACCGATCCCCGCGATCGGCGAACGTGTACATCTCTTTGGACACCACGTCGGTGGATTCGCCGACGCCGCGGGCGAACAGGCCGGTGTCTTCGAAGATCGGCAGCTCGATATCGCCGTAGCCGGCGCGGCGGGCGGCTCCGAGCAGGCCGTCGCGCACCGCGACGAACTGCGCCGAGTCCGGGGGGACGTAGTCCGGCACCCCTTTGGGCGCCGCGAAGGCTGAGAACGCAGACGACTCGGGCACGGGCTACAGGCCTTCGAGGAACGGGTTGAGGCGCCGCTCGGCGCCGATCGTGGTGGAGTTGCCGTGCCCCGGCAGGACCACGGTCGCGTCGTCGAGGACCAGGAGTTTGTCGACGATCGAGGTCAGCAGGTCGCGGCCGCTGCCACCGAACAGGTCCGTGCGGCCGACGGAGCGCTCGAACAACGTGTCACCGGTGAAGACGACGTCCTTGTCCCCGGTGACCCGAAACACCACCGAGCCGCGGGTGTGTCCGGGCGTGTGGTCGACGTTGACGGTCACGCTGCCCAGGTCCAGCTTGTCGCCGTCGCGGTCCAGCTCGACGACCTGCTTGGGCTCCCGCCAGAACGCGCCCGCCACCAGCTGCGCCAGGCGCGGGCCCAGGCCGTAGATCGGGTCTGCGAGCATGAACCTGTCCTCGGGATGGATGTAGGTCGGGCAACCGTAGGTATCGGACACCTTCTGCGCCGACCACATATGGTCGATGTGCCCGTGGGTCAGCAACACCGCGGCCGGCGTCAGCCGGTTCTTGTCCAGGATGCTGCGTAACTGCCCCATCGCCCGCTGCCCCGGATCCACGATGACGGCGTCCGTCCCTGGCCGCTGCGCCAAGACGTAGCAGTTGCACTGCAACATGCCGGCGGGAAATCCGGTGATCAACACAGTGCCCAGTTTCCCACGGGCCCCACTTGACACGAGTCGCGGCGCCCACATTAGCCTGAGCTGGCACCTCACCGGTTCAGAGAGGTTCCGACTCACCAACCATGGAGGCATAGCGGCCGTGCCGACCAACGAACAGCGACGCGCCAACGCCAAACGCAAGCTCGAACGGCAGCTGGAGCGGCGCGCCAAGCAAGCCAAGACGCGCCGGATCGTGCTGATCGCGGCCGGCTCGATCGTGGCCGTGGCCGTCATCGCCGCGGTGGTGATCACGATCGTCAACACCAAGCACGAGAACAAGAGCAACACCGCGGCGTCGACGACCACCAGCAGCAGCTCCCCGGAAACGACGGCCCCCGGCGAGCCGGGTCAGGTACCGCCGCTGCCGCCGTTCAAACCCTCGGCCGACGTGGGCGCCAACTGTCAGTACCCGGCCTCGCCCGAGCCGGCGGCAAAGGAGGTCAAACCGCCGCGGACCGGTAAGGTGCCGACCGATCCGGCCCAGGTGAGCGCCAGCA
>NZ_LZJR01000132.1 GCF_001667925.1 Mycobacterium sp. E2479
TCGTAGGCGGCGTAAACGGTGGCGACCCGGGCGGCGTCCAGGGGGATGTCGCGCGCGGCGGCCGCCACCGCGGCCGGGTACTCCTCCGGCCCGATCAACGACGCTTTGGCCCACTCGATCTCGCCGGCCAGGTCGCGCACGTCGTCGGTGCTGGCGTTGATCCGGACGCGGCCGGCCGCCCGTGCGACCACGGCGAACTTGCTGTCCAGCAGCTGCCACCCGGTCTCGCCGACCACCCGCGGCCAGAAATACCGCAACTGCCGGTGCGCGGCCGCGTGGAACGTCAGAGCCGAGACCGCGCCGACGGAGGTGTCCCCGCCCGCCGCGGCGTCGATCGTCCGCAACCTCGAGCGCATCTCCCCCGCCGCCCGCTGGGTGAACGTGACGGCCAGCACCTGCCCGGCCGCGACGTGACCGCTCGCGACAAGCTGGGCGATCCGGTGCGTGATGGTGCGGGTCTTTCCCGTGCCGGCACCCGCGAGCACGCAGACCGGGCCGCATGGAGCCAGCACGGCCTCGCGCTGCTCGTCGTCCAGCCCCGCTGTCAATGGATCGGCGACCGTCGGCATGGCGTCCATCTTGGCAGCGACCGCCGACAAACCCGGCGCATCGCCACGCCCTAATCGGCGGAACTGGCGTGTCGCCCCGGCGAGTCGGCGGATCTCGTCCCCCTTGCAGCCGAGTGGCCGCGTACTACCCCCGGCGTGGAATGCAGCGTCGCCGGGTTACGTTAACCAACCATGACCTCTGCTCCGCTCACCGTCTATACGACCTCATGGTGCGGTTACTGCCATCGGCTCATGACGGTGCTGAAGTCCAACGGAATTCCCTACAAGGCGGTCGACATCGAGCACGACGCGACGGCAGCTGATTTCGTCAGCTCGGTCAACGGCGGCAACCGGACGGTTCCGACGGTGAAGTTCGCCGACGGGTCGACGCTGACCAATCCGACCGCGGCCCAGGTGAAGGAGAAGTTGGCCGACGCCGGCCACTGAGCGCACGGTCAGTCGATCGCGGCCCAGGATTCGATGATCACACGGGCGATCGAGATGGACCCGGGCAGTAGAAGTTTCGAGTCCGACGAGCTGGACCAGTCCCCCGCCGCCAGCGCGGCGCGCACCTCATCGCGGGTGAACCAAGCCGCCTCGGCGATCTCACCGTCGTTGAACGAGAATTCTTCGGCCGGGTCGCCGACGGCGTGGAAGCCGACCATCAGCGACCTGGGGAACGGCCACGGCTGACTGCCCAGGTATCGCACGTCGCGGACGGTCAGGCCGATCTCCTCGCGGATCTCCCGAGCGACGCACACCTCGAAGGATTCGCCTGCCTCGACGAATCCGGCCAACAGCGAGAACATCCGCTCGGGCCACACCGCTTGGCGGGCCAGCACCGCGCGGTCACCGCCGTCGTGAACCAGACAGATCACCGCCGGGTCGATCCGCGGGAACTCCTCGTGACCGGTGACCGGGTTGACGCGTGACCAGCCCGCCCGGGCCGGTCTCGTCGGCGAACCGTCCACGGAGCTGAAGCGGGCCTTCTCATGCCAGTTCAGCAGCGCGACCGCCGCGGACACCAGCTGGCTGCTGGTGTCGTCGAAGATTGGGCCGAGACTCCGCAGGTTCACCACCTCGGCATGCGCGTCCGGATCTTCGGGAGCCTGTAGCGCGCCGCGGACGCCCCAGACGTGGCGGCCGTCCTCGAGGCGCCCCAGAAACACGGCCTCCGACGGCGGCTTATCGCCGATTTCTGCGGCGGCACCGAGTACCACCCGGCCGTTGGCGACCAGCACCTGATTGCGCGAATCCACTCGCAGCAGCGCCGCATCCGCCCAGCCCGCGCCGGCCGCCTCGACGTCGGTGCGCAGCTGATCGGCGCGGTCGGCACCCACCCGCGAAAGCAGCGGAACGCTGCGTAGCTGAAAGTCCGAGATTGCCATCAGTGGTCGGCGTTTCGGATGTACAGCAGTCTGTCATTGGCCTCGATGGCGTCCGCCTCCGGTGCACCGATGCGCAGCAGGTGGCCATCGCGCACCACGCCGAGCACGATGTCGCGCAGGTGCCGCGGTGATCCGCCGACTTCGCTCTGCTCCACTTCTCGCTCGGCGATGGCCAGCCCCATGTCGGGGGTCAGCAGATCCTCGATCATCTCCACGACGCTGGGCGTGGTGGTGGCCAGTCCAAGGAGCCGCCCGGCAGTGGCCGAGGACACCACCACCGAGTCCGCTCCCGACTGCTGCAGCAAGTGCTGGTTCTCGGTCTCCCGGATCGAGGCGACGATCTTGGCGTTGGGTGCGATCTCGCGCGCCGTCAGCGTCACCAGCACAGCGGTGTCGTCGCGGCTGGTGGCGACGATGATGGAGGCCGCGTGCTGGGCGCCGGCCAACCGCAGCACGTCGGCTTTGGTCGCATCACCATGCAGGGTGACCAGGCCCGCGCTTTCCGCGTGCTCGAGCGTGCTGCGATCGGTGTCGACCACGACGACCTCTGTTTGCACGGTCTCGTCACCGAGGATCGCGGCAACCGCCGTTTTCCCCTTGGTTCCGTATCCGATCACGATGGTGTGGTTGCGCACTCTGCTCCTCCAACGCTGAATCTTCCACCCGTGGCGAGATCGCTCGGAGAGCACTTCGAGCGTGGTGCCGACCAACACTGCCAAAAACGCGATCCGCAGCGTGGTGAAGATCAGGGTGTGCACCAGCCGCGCGGTTTCGGTGTAGGGCGTGATGTCGCCGTAGCCGGTGGTCGACAGGGACACCGCGGAGAAGTACACGCAGTCCAGGAAGGTCAGCGGTTCGTTGCGCACATCTCGGAAACCGTCGCGGTCCACGTAGACGATGAACGCCGCGGCGAACAACACCACCAGTGCGATGGCCAGGCGGCGGGTGATGACACGGATGGGGCTGGCATGCTCCTCGGGGATGCGCACCACGCCGATCAGCTGGTGACCGCGTTGAGCAGTCAGGGTTTCGTCCAGACCGCTCAGCTTTCGGGACCTACCGTTGCCCACGGCGGTCCGTCATCGGCTTGCCTTTTGCGCACGAGACCCGCACGGGTCTTATGTAACCACGGCCACAGCTTCACCAACACTCGGGCGGCGCACGTCACACCGGCACGTGACGATCGCCGTCCGGATCCATCAGCAGCCCCGCCACCTCGGCGTCACCCGGCAGTTCCTCGGGGACCACGGTGGTGCGGGCACGCACGTAGTAAAAGGCGGTGCGCACCGAGGATTCCGGGACACCGGCCAACGCCGCCCAGGCCGAGCGGTAGACGGCAAGTTGGACGGCGGCCTGCCGCTTCGCCTCCGGCCCGCGTGGCGGTTCACCGGTCTTCCAGTCGACCACTGTGGCACCCCCGTCGGGATCGGCGAAGACGGCGTCGATGCGTCCGCGTACCAGCGTGTCACCGATCGGCATCTCGAAAGGTACCTCCACGGCGACCGGAGTCCGTGTGGCCCAAGATGATTCCTGAAATGCTTCCTGCAGCGCCGTCAATTCCGCGGCGTCGCCCGCATCGGAATCCGCCGCACCCGGCAGATCGCCCAGATCGAACAGACACTCGGCGCCATAGAATTTCTGAACCCATGCGTGAAACGCATTGCCCAGCAACGCATGTGGCTCGGGCCGCGACGGCAACCGGTACATCAGCCGCTGCGCGGTGCCCGCCCGGTCACGCGCCAGGCCGACGAGTGAGCTGACCGACAATTGGCCGGGGAGCGCGCGCGGCGCCGGCCGCACCGATCGGGCGCGCTCGGCCAGCAATGCGTCGACGTCGGCAGCCCACCCGTCCACGTCGACGCCCGCCTCGGTCGCGTCGGCCACTAACGTCTGCCTCACCAGCGCGGCGCCGTGCTCGACGTCGTGGCGCCGCCGTCCCAACGGGTCGGGCGGCCATACCGCTTCTAAGGCACTGTCGCGCAGCGGGTTTCGTTCCCCGTCGGCCGGTGGCGCTGCCCAGGGTTCCACCGTTCCGCAGGGCTCGCCGGCCGCGGCCGAATCGTCGATGACGGCCTTGATTTCGCACAGGAAGTCCGATGGGCCGCGGGGCTTCGCACCGGTGGCCCCCCAGTGGTGCCCTGACACCAGCAGGGTGTCTTCAGCCCGCGTGATGGCAACATACAATAACCGCCGCTCCTCGTCGATGCGTCGCTGCTCGAGTTGGCGACGATGCTCGGAAATCTTGTCCGACAGTTGCTTTCGGTTCGTGACGTCCGAGGTGTCCATCACCGGGATGCCCAGCGCACCCGTGCCGGCGCGATCGCCGCGCAACAGCGGTGGCAGCTCGGCGGCGTCGGTGAGCCACGTCCTCTTCGACGCCGTCGAAGGGAAGATGCCGCCGGACAGGTGGGCCACGGCCACGACCTGCCATTCCAGCCCCTTCGCGGAGTGCACGGTGAGCACCTGGACGCGGTCGCGGGCGACCGTCAATGGCGCCGGCGCCAAACCGTTCTCGACCGTCTCGGCGATGTCCAGAAACGCCAGCAGGCCGGTCACCGACGTGGACGTCGATCCGTCCGCCGGCCCGGTGCGTTCCGCGTAGCCGGCGACGACGTCGGCGAACGCATCCAGGTGCTCGGTACCGGCCCAGCCGACGTCGACCCCCGCTGCGGCCCGAACTTCGCAGTCGATACCCAGCACACGGCGCACCTCGGCGACCAAATCCGGCAGCGGGTGGCCGAGGTGGGCGCGCAGGGCACCGAGTTCGGCGGCCAGCGCGATGATGCGCCGATATCCCGGGGCCGAATATGCCGCGGCCGCACCGGGATCGGCGATGGCATCGGCCAGGCATGCGGTGTCCGCGTCGGGGTCGGCGGCCCTCGCGATCGACTCGGGCGAGGACGCTTGGGCGGGCTGCACTGCCCCGCCGAGCGCACGCGCACGCTGCCACAGCGCCGCGAGGTCGCGGGCACCAAGGCGCCACCGTGATCCGGTGAGCACGCGCATCGCAGCCGCCCCGGCCGTCGGATCGGCGACCACTCGCAGCATGGCCACCACCTCGGCGACCTCCGGAATGGCCAGCAGGCCGGCCAGCCCGACAACCTCGACCGGGACGCCACGGGCACGCAACGCGTCGGCGATGGGCGCCGCATCGGCGTTGCGGCGCACCAACACCGCCGCCGTCGGCGGACTGGCGCCGTCGTCGCGGGCGCGCTGGTACTGCGCTTGGAGATGGTCGGCGATCCACTCCCGCTCGGCCGTCACATCGGGCAGCAATGCGCAGCGGACGGTGCCGGGCGGGGCATCCGGGCGCGGGCGCAACGCGTGCACGGCCACCGATCGCCGCCGCGCCTCCGCCGAGACCGCGTTGGCCACCCGCAGGTTCCGCGGCGGGTTGCGCCAGCTGGTGCGCAATTCCAGGATCGGGGCGGGGGCGCCGTCGGCTCGAGGGAAGTCGGTGGCGAACCGCGGCAGGTTGGTGGCCGACGCACCACGCCAGCCGTAGATCGACTGAATGGGGTCGCCGACGGCGGTGAGGGCCAGATCATCGTCGACTCCGCCACCGAATAGCGCTGAGAGCGCGACGCGTTGGGCGTGGCCGGTGTCCTGATACTCGTCGAGGAGTACCACCCGGTAGCGGCTGCGCAGCTCCTCCCCCACTTGTGGGAATGTCGCCGCCAGCCTGGCCGCCGAGGCCATCTGCATCCCGAAGTCCATCACCTTCGCGGCGCGCATGCGGTCGCTGAGCGCGTCGAGCAGCGGCACCAGTTGGGTGCGTTCGGTCTGGGTGGCCAGCAACCGCAGCAGCCATTGGCTGGGTCCGCGATCCCGTTGGTACGGCCCCGCCGGCAGGGAGTGGATCAGCCGCTCCAGCTCGACGTGGGTGTCGCGCAGCTGGCCGGTGTCCACCAGGTGTTCGGCCAGTTGTCCCCACAGCCGAAGCACCATCGAGGTGACCGCCGCCGGGGTCTTGTCGGTTCGCAGTTCCCCCGGATACCCGGTCACCACGTCGAAAGCCAGCTGCCACAACTCGGTTTCGCCGAGCAGCCGGGTGTCCGGCTCGACGGGCAGCAGTAGCCCGTAGTCACGCAGCAAGGAGCCCGCGAAGGCATGGTAGGTGCTGACCGTCGGCGCGCCTTCGGGGTCGACCGCCGCATCGCCGGCGACGCCGGGCGCACCTAGGCCGACACCGGCCAGCCGGGCCAGTCGGGACCGGACCCTGCGCAGCAGCTGGCCGGCGGCCTTGCGGGTGAACGTCAATCCGAGCACCTGACCGGGCGCGGCGTAGCCGTTGGCGATCAGCCACACCACCCGTGCGGCCATGGTCTCGGTCTTGCCGGCGCCGGCGCCGGCGATGACCACCAGCGGTCCCGGCGGCGCGGCGATGACGGCGGCCTGCTCGTCGGTCGGCGGGAAAAGCCCCAGCGCGCCGGCTAATTCGGCGGGGGTGTGGCGCGGGCGCGGAGTCACCGCTGCGACCCGTCGGCGTGGGCCGGGCAGTTCGGCCGGACGGGGCAGTGCGTGCAGCCGTCGTTGCGCCGCGCGACGAACTGCGGGCCGGACGTCGCGGCGGCCGCGCGCGCGATGACACCGCGCCATTCGGCGCCGGCGGCGGCGGTCAGCGGATCCTGTTCGCGTTCAGCGACTCCGGATGCTCCGGTTTTGCCGAGGTACACCAGCCGCGCGCCGCCGGGCTCGGCATCGTCGGTCCCACTGCCGAACAATCCCTCGGCTACCGCCAGCTGATACATGGCCAACTGGGCGTGTTGTTGCGCATCGTCCTTGCTGACCGGTGTCTTGCCGGTTTTGATGTCGACGATCACCAGCCGCCCGGCGGCATCGCGCTCCAGCCGGTCGACCCGGCCACGCAACCGCACCTGGCCGGCGTCCTCGGTGGCCACAATTCCGTCGATCTCGACCTCGACGCCGACCTCGGTCAGTGCGCCACGGGTCTGTGCCCGCCATTCGATGAACGCCTCCAGCATGGCGCGGTGCCGGGCCAGCTCGTTGGCCGAATGCCATTGCGCCGCAATGGGCAGGTGCGTCCAGGCGCGGTCCAGCTCGGACAGCAATCTTGATTCGCTCTGATTCGGTTCGGCGATCAGGGCATGCACCACGGACCCGATCGCCGAGCGCACGTCGCGCGGGTTTGATCCGCCGTGCCGCTCGGCGAGCCAGCGCAGCGGGCAGTCGTCGAGGGTCTGCATCGTCGACGGCGTCAAGGTGACCACGTCGCCGCTGTCGCGCAGCGGTTCGGTGGTGCTGATCGCAGTGAGGCCGTGCCATCCGGCTGGGTCGGCGCCGGGTACGCCGGCTTTGGCCAGCCGGGCCAATTGGGTTGCCGCGCAGGCGCGGGCGCGTTCATTCACCGCGCCGTCGGGCGCGCACACGACGGCACGCAGCCGGCCCACCAGCGCGGCCGCGGACAACACCCGCGGCGCCGAGACCGGTTGTGCGCCGGTGCTGTCGGTGTCGTCGGCCCACTGCGCGATCTCGGTGAAGAAGACCGACGGCAGCGCGGCCTGTAGACCGGCCCCACCGGTATCACTGTCGACGGCGGTCACCAGCAGCCGGCGCCGGGCCCGGCCCATCGCAGCCACCAGCAGCCTGCGCTCCTCGGCCAGCAGTGGCGCCCGCACCGAGGCATCCGCCCCGACCCCGTCCAGCACGTCCAGCAGCCGCTGGGTGGCCAGCACACCGCCGCGCGGAACGGTGTTGGGCCACAGGCCATCCTGCAGTCCGGCGATGACTACGAAATCCCATTCGTGCCCCAGCGCGGCGTGTGCGCTGAGCACCCTTACCTGCTCGGCCGCGACGACCGGCTCGGGGGCGGCACTCGGCAGCGCCATTGAGGCGATGTGCTCGACCAAACCGCGCAACGACGCGCCCGAGGTGCGCGACACATAGTCATCGGTGGCCTCGAACAACGCGGTCACCGAGTCGAGGTCCCGGGTGGCCTGGGTCGCGGCGGGACCGCCACGCTCGATCACCGACAACCAGCGGCGCTGCAGCCCGGACCGGTGCCAGGCGGCCCACAGGGTGTACCGGGGGTCGGCACCCGCGCGGTGTGAGCGCGCGGCCGCGTCCAGCACCGCGCGGATCTTGCGCAGTGGGGCGAACCGCGGCCCCGGCGGCGTCGCGTCGCCGGACAGCGCCTCGACCAACAGGGCCGAAAAATCGCGGGGTGCGCGACCGGGATTGGCGCGCTGTAGTGTTCGGCGCAGCCCGCGCAACGACACGGGATCGACCCGACCGAGGGGGCCGGTCAGCAACGCCAGCGCCTGCTGCCCGTCCAGCCCGTCGGCGGTGGCCAGCAGGACGGTGAGCAGGGCCCGCGCGGCCGGCTCCTCGGACAGCGGCCCGGCTACGGCGGCTGCGGCCACCGGCACTCCAGCGGCGGCCAAAGCGCGCGGCAGTCGCGCCCCGGCCCGCGCTACCGACCGGACGATGACCGCCATCTGCGACCAGGGCACACCGTCGATCAGGTGTGCGCGCCGCAGCGCGTCGGCGATGGTCGCCGCCTCGGCGTGCGCCGACGCGGCCAGCCGCACCGTGACGGATCCCTCTCCCGCACCGGCTCCGTCGATCCACCGGCCCCTGCTGCTGCCGGGTAACCGGCCGGCGATACCGCTGACCGCGCGCGCCACGGCGGGAGCGCAGCGGTGCGAGGTCGTAAGCGTCACCGGCGGCGCGTCGCCACCGAGCAATCCGGCGGATTCGCCGCCCCGGAACCCGAACACCGCCTGGTTGGGATCCCCGGCGATCAGCGCCAGCTCGGCGCCGGCCGCGAGCACCCGAACCAGGCGGGCCGCCTGCGGGTCGAGCTGCTGGGCGTCGTCGATCAACAACACCCGGATTCGGCCACGTTCGGCCGACAGCAATTCGGGGTCGACGGCGAACGCTTCCAGTGCGGCACCGACCAACTCGGCGGCGCCCAGCGCGGGTGTGGTCGCCTCCGGCGCGGCCGTGCCCACCGCCGCGCGCAGCAGCATCACCTGCTCATACTGGCGTGCGAATTGGCCGGCGGCGCTCCACTCCGGGCGCCGGCAACGGCGCCCCAGCCGCTCCAGCTCGTGGGGATCCACGCCGCGTTCGGCGCAGCGGGCCAACAGGTTTCGAAGCTCGGTCGCGAAGCCGGCGGTGCTCAGCGCGGGCCGCAGGTGGGCCGGCCACGCGGTCGCGGCGCGCGGCCCATCCTCGAAGTCGCCGGCCAGCAGTTCCCGGATGATGGCGTCCTGCTCGGCGCTGGTGACAAGCCGCGGTGGCGCCTCGCCGGCGCGCTCGGCGGCGCGCCGCAAGACCGCGTACGCGTACCCGTGCACGCTCCGCACCAACGGCTCACTGACGGCGGCCCGGGCCGGGCCGGTGGTCCGCGAGCGTAGCAACGCCGTCGTCAACGCGCCCCGCTCAGCCATCCCGACCCGGCCGGAACCGGTAAGCAGCAGAACCGACTCCGGGTTGACACCGGCGTCGATCTGGGCAACCGCGGCGTCGATCAGCAGGCTGCTTTTACCGGTGCCGGGCCCGCCGAGGATACGCAGCTGACCGCGCGCACCGGGGTCTAAGACGGTGTGCGCTTCGGCATC
>NZ_LZJR01000133.1 GCF_001667925.1 Mycobacterium sp. E2479
CACCGCGCTGTCAGGCTCGGGGCCGGCGTATTTCTTCTTGCTGGTCGAGGCTTTGATCGACGCGGGCGTCGCCGCGGGCCTGAGCCGCGAGGTGGCCGCCGACCTGACTGCGCAGACCATGGCGGGCTCGGCGGCCATGCTGCTCGAGCGCACGGACGCCGATCGGCGGCTGGGCGAGGCCGAGGCGCCGGTACCGCGGGCCGATGCCGCGGCGACGCAGCTCAGGGCGACGGTGACCTCGCCCGGCGGTACCACCGCGGCCGCCCTGCGTGAGCTGGAAAGAGGGGGCCTGCGCGCGGCCGTCGACGCGGCCGTTCAGGCCGCCAAAATGCGCTCTGAGCAGCTAAGAATTACATCAGAGTAAGCAAAGTTTTTTGAACTGATTGTCCCCCACCAGTACCAGTAACCCCATTAGTCCCGCTATTCTCCTCTTGTAAGCACGTGTGGGTGCCAGCGGAGGGGAAGCCGCTGGCATGCGCGTGCCTGACACGATTGGGTTGCGATGACGTCTAGTAACGGGCCATCAGCGCGAGATGCTGCAGGTAAGCCACGGGATGCCAGTTCCGTCGATCAGGGCAGGACGCAGTTTCTCACCGTCGCTGAGGTAGCGGCGTTGATGCGGGTCTCAAAGATGACCGTGTACCGGCTGGTGCACAACGGCGAGCTCCCCGCGGTCCGGGTGGGCCGGTCCTTCCGGGTGCACGCCAAGGCCGTCCACGACATGCTCGAGACGTCCTACTTCGACGCCGGCTGACCCTGAAATGTGCCGCCAGCGGGCGGCACCCAGGCTCCGTGGGTACGCGGCGATCGGCCGATGCCGGTTTGGTGTTCGATGCGTTGCGCCGGGTAAAGTGTCCGGGTCCAATCTTTGAAGCAGGCCACGGTCAGATAGCGGAGTTCATGGGTTCAGTAATCAAGAAGCGGCGCAAGCGTATGTCGAAGAAGAAGCACCGCAAGCTGCTGCGTCGCACCCGGGTGCAGCGCAGAAAACTCGGTAAGTAACCCGCTCGCGGCACACTGCCTTCGCCTCTCCTGGCCGCTAGGCTGTTCGAGTGGGTCCGTCGAACGGGGATGACGCCAAACCAGGCGACAATGCAGGCAATACCGTGCATTACCCAAAAGTCGTTCTCGTCACAGGTGCATGCCGCTTTCTGGGCGGCTACCTGACGGCTCGGCTCGCGCAGAATCCGATGATCAACGCGGTGATCGCGGTCGACGCGATCGCCCCGAGTAAGGACATGCTGCGCCGGATGGGGCGCGCGGAGTTCGTCCGGGCCGACATCCGGAATCCCTTCATAGCCAAGGTGATTCGCAACGGCGACGTGGACACGGTGGTGCACGCGGCGGCCGCGTCGTACGCGCCGCGATCCGGCGGCACCGCGGCGTTGAAAGAGATCAACGTGATGGGCGCGATGCAACTGTTCGCGGCCTGCCAGAAGGCACCCTCGGTGCGACGGGTCGTGCTCAAGTCGACGTCCGAGGTGTACGGCTCGAGCGCGCACGACCCGGTGATGTTCACCGAGGACAGCACCAGCCGTCGACCGTTCCGCGACGGTTTCGCCAAAGACAGCCTCGACATCGAGGCGTATGCGCGCGGCTTGGGACGGCGCCGTCCCGACATCGCCGTGACGATCCTGCGGCTGGCCAATATGATCGGTCCCGCGATGGACACCACGCTGTCGCGTTATCTAGCTGGGCCTTTGGTGCCGACGATGTTCGGCCGCGACGCACGCCTGCAGTTGCTGCACGAGCAGGATGCACTCGGTGCGCTGGAGCGCGCGGCGATGGCCGGCAAGGCGGGAACGTTCAACATCGGCGCCGACGGCATCATCATGCTGTCGCAGGCGATTCGGCGCGCCGGCCGGATTCCCTTGCCAGTACCGAGTTTCGGCGTTTGGGCCCTGGATTCGTTACGCCGCGCCAATCGCTACAACGAGATCAGCCGCGATCAGTTTGATTATTTGAGTTACGGCCGGGTCATGGACACCACCCGGATGCGTTCGGAGCTCGGCTACCAGCCGAAATGGTCGACGGCGGAGGCGTTTGACGACTACGTACGCGGCCGCAGCCTGACTCCCATTATCGACCCACTTCGGGTACGCTCCTGGGAGGTACGCGCGATATCCCTAGCTCAGCGCTGGGGTAGCCGAAATCCAATTCCGTGGGGTGGGGTCAGGTAGGTATCGTGGCGGGCGAAAACAGAGCGAATGTCATTCCACTGCACACGAATCGGGGTCGGGTAGCAGCGCGTCGCAGAGCGGATCAACGGGCGGAGTCTTCTCGCCAGCATCCGTCCATACTTTCTGATCCGAGCGGCCAGGCATCAGCGGAGCAAATCGCCGCGGTGGTTCGGGAAATCGACGAGCACCGCCGAGCCGGCGGGACGCCGTCCGCCGACGCACCCCTGAATGACCTGGCGCAGCGGGTCGCCTCGGTTGCCGGATTCCTCCGCCAGCGGCTCACCGGCGATTACAGCGTCGACGAGTTCGGCTTCGACCCGCACTTCAACAGCGCGATAGTTCGGCCGTTGCTGCGGGTGTTCTTCCGATCCTGGTTCCGGGTGGAGGTGAGCGGGATCGAGAACCTGCCGGCCGACGGCGCAGCGCTGGTGGTCGCCAACCACGCCGGTGTGCTGCCGTTTGACGGGCTGATGCTGTCGGTCGCGGTGCACGATGAGCATCCCGCGCAGCGGGACATGCGGCTGCTGGCCGCCGACATGGTGTTCGATCTGCCCGTGGTGGGAGAGACGGCTCGCAAGGCCGGCCACACGATGGCCTGCACGACGGACGCGCACCGGTTGCTCGCCGCCGGCGAGCTCACCGCGGTGTTCCCGGAGGGCTACAAAGGGCTGGGCAAGCGCTTCGAGGACCGTTACCGGCTGCAGCGATTCGGACGTGGTGGATTCGTCACGGCAGCGCTGCGGGCGAAGGCGCCGATCATTCCTTGCTCGATCATCGGGTCCGAAGAGATCTACCCGATGCTGACCGACGTCAAGTTGCTGGCGCGGCTGTTCGGGCTGCCGTATTTCCCCATCACGCCGCTGTTTCCGCTGGCCGGACCCATGGGCCTGGTGCCGCTACCGTCGAAGTGGCGCATCGCCTTCGGTGAGCCGATCCACACCGACGACTACTCAGCCTCCGACGCCGACGACCCGATGGTCACCTTCGAGCTGACCGACCAGGTGCGGGAAACGATCCAGCAGACGCTGTATCGGCTGCTGGCCGGCCGGCGCAACATCTTCTTCGGCTGAACTGACCAAAAGGAAACGCCACCGCGGGAATCCGCGGTGGCGTTGATTCCTTGAGGCGGCTACTTGACCATCGTGAACTGGCAGACGTTGGTGTAGCCGTCGCGGAACAGCTCCGAGCAGCCCCGCAAGTACTTCAGGTAGATGTCGTAGGTCTCCTGCCCCTTCAGGGCGATCGCCTCGTCCTGGTGCGCCTCGAGGGCATTACCCCAGGCGGTCAGCGTCGGAACATAGTTCTTGCCGATGAAGTGGTGGCGCTCGATCTTGAAACCGGCGTCAGTTGCGTACTTGTCGACCAAGTCGACCTGGGGCAACTTTCCGCCCGGGTAGATCTCCTTCAATATGAAGCTGATGAACCGCAGCAGGGTCATGTTCACCTGCAGCCCGAGCTTTTTGCCCTCCTCGGCGGTGGGCACCACGATCGAGTGGAGCAGCATGCGGCCATCGTCCGGCAGCAGGTCGTAGTACTTCTTGAAGAAGCTCGCGTAGCGCTCGTACCCGGCGTCACCGGCGCCGTCGGCGAAATGCTCGAACGCGCCCAGCGACACGATGCGGTCGATCGGTTCGTCGGGGAATTCCTCCCAACCCTGGATGCGCACGTCCTTGCGGCGGGGGCTGTCCATTTTTTCGAACTCCGCCACGCAGTGGGCGTACTGGTTCTCGCTCAGCGTCAGGCCGATGACGTTGACGTCGTACTCGGCCACCGCGTGCCGCATGGTCGAGCCCCAGCCGCTGCCGATGTCCAGCAGCGTCATGCCGGGCTCGAGGTTGAGCTTGTCCAGTGCGAGCTTGCGCTTGGCGTACTGGGCCTCTTCCAGCGTCTTCGTCAGATTCTGCGGGTCCGGGTTCTCGTCGAAGTAAGCGCAGCTGTAGGTCATCGACGGGTCGAGCCACAGCTTGAAGAACTCGTTCGACTTGTCGTAGTGCGACCGGACTTTCTCGACCGGCGGCTTGAGCTGCGTGCTCCCCGTTTCCCGCTGTAAAGACATCTACAACGCCCCTAACTTTCCTGCAGATATGGATGCAACTGCTGCGGCCGTAGCTTCGACGTCCGCTTGGTTTGAAGACTCTCCCAACATCGTGACGACACTTGTGACGATCGGGTTCCCATCCACGTCTGTCACTTCGCTGCGGATCTCCACAAGCACGGTGCCGTGGGACTCAATCACCGAGTCGAGGTAAGTGTCGAAATACAGCCTATCGTGGGCCAGGATCGGGCGGTGGAACTTGAACTTCTGGTCGCGGTGGATCACCCGGGCGATGTTGATCGGGATGCTGAACTTGGTGAAGATCTCCAGCTGCACACGGCGTCCTGCGATCGCGAGGAACGTCAGCGGCGCCACCATGTCCGGGTACCCGGCTTTCGCCGATTCACTCTCGTCGAAGTGCGCCGGGTGGTCGTCTTTGATCGCCATCGCGAACTCTCTGATCTTCTCGCGGCCGACCTCGAAGTAATCCGGTGCGCGGTAATGGCTGCCGATGAGTCCTTCGGCTTCCTTGGGGACCGTCATGGCGTATGCCTTCCGCTCGATTGTCTCTGCGCGGCGCAGCCTATCAGCGCGATTGCCGTCGGGAAGCCAGCGCGGCCAGCGCCCCACCGGCTGCGCCCAGGGCCAACGCCGAGGGGACCCCGATCCGGGCCGCTTTGCGAGCGGTGCGGAAGTCGCGAATCTCCCAGCCGCGCTCCCGGGCCAGGGCGCGCAGGCGGGCGTCGGGATTGATGGCGACCGCGGTGCCCACCAGCGACAGCATGGGCACGTCGTTGAAGCTGTCCGAGTAGGCCGTGCAGCGTTTCAGGTTGAGGCCCTCGCGAATTGCCAGCGACCGCACGGCGTGAGCCTTACCGGTGCCGTGCAGTATGTCCCCGACCAGCCTGCCGGTGAAGACGCCGTCGACGGACTCCGCGACCGTGCCCAGGGCGCCCGTCAGGCCGAGCCGTCGCGCGATGGTCGCGGCCAGTTCGTAGGGCGTGGCGGTGATTAACCAGACCTGCTGGCCGGCGTCCAGATGCATCTGCGTGAGTTCGCGGGTGCCGGGCCAGATCTTGTCGGCGATGATCTCGTCGTAGATCTCCTCGCCCAGGGCGACCAGCTCTTCGACCGATCGGCCCTCGATGAAGGCGAGGGCCTTGCGTCGCCCGGCGGCGACGTCGTTGCTGTTTTCGGTCCCGAGGATCTGGAACTTGGCCTGCGCGTAGATGAATCCGATCACATCGCGATAGGTGAAGTAGTTGCGCGTGGCCAGCCCGCGGCCGAAATGCACCGCCGACGAACCCTGCACGAGCGTGTTGTCCACGTCGAAGAACGCCGCGGCGGTCAGGTCGATCGGGGGCTGGGGACGGTCCTGCGAGGCGGCGGCTTCCTGCATGCCCTCGATCGCGCGGGCGGCACTGGCGTCAGCGGCCAGCGACTCCAGGTCGACGTGACCGGTGTGGTCTGCGTTGGCCGGGCCTGAGGAAGTCATCGTCAAACCTCCTAGATCGCTGTATTGCCTGGCGACCCAGCGGGTGCCCGATCACCAACCCTATCGGGCAGATGGCGTGGGCGTCGGTGTGTCCGGGCCTGGTGAAAGAGTTCGCCGGGTCACAGCTTCCGGCGCGACGGAATCACGACCACATACGGAATCACGACCACCACATACGGAGATTCGTCGACACCGCACCCGTGTAGTGGCCGTGCGCGCTCGTGGCCGCCTTCTGCAGTTGCACCAGCGCTTGGCGCATCATCGCCTCGCCGCGCGCCCAGTGCCGATGCGCCTCGGCGTGAGCCGCCGCGCCATCACCCGTCCGCGGTGTGTGAAAATACGTTGCGCGAGAATCGATTTCGGTAATTCTTCCTTCGGCGTAGCGCTGAAACACTGCCATGCGCCGCACCGCGCCGGCCAACGCCTGGGGATCAATTCGAAAACGCCTCAGCCACCACGCACCAGCCGCTCAGCTGCGCGGAGCCGGTTTCGGTGCGCTGATATGCCCCACCGGCCTGGTCCACCAGCTGCGACAGCATCGACAACCCGAGCTCTACCTCGCGGGCTCCGTGATGCCACAGTTCCCACGCGGATCCGTAGGCGGTGCCCGCCGCCCCGTGCCAGCCTCCCAACACCCTGACCCACCCGATCATCGAGCCAGGACAGCTCAACCGAAAACTCCTTGGCCGCACCGCCGAGCGAGACGGCGAAGCCCTGCAGTCACGGCGGGATCGGCCCGCACCGTTTCGTCGGCCATCGTCGGACATAACGCCTGGTAGATGGCCGCACAAGTCACCGATGCGACACTGGTGGCCATGACTGAGACCGGCCGGCCCCAGGTGGAGCTGTTGACCCGCGACGGGTGCTCCATCTGCGAGCGCGTGCACGCCCGGTTGGTCGAATTGGCCGACGAGTTGGGCTTCACGCTGTCGATGACCGACGTCGACGCCGCCGCTGCGGCGGGAAACACCGCGCTGCGGGCCGAGTTCGGCGACCGGCTGCCCGTAGTCCTGCTCGACGGCCGTGAACACAGCTACTGGGACATCGATGAGGCCCGGCTGCGGGCCGACCTTGGTCGCTGACCCGACGTGCACTGCGCGGCCGGTGAGCGCCGAGCATTTATTTGGTAGCCCAGCTGATAAACGTTTACCGTGGACAGCAGTTCAATTACTGGAGGAAGCAAGGGAGCTGGCCAGGTGATGCTGCCGTGAGCGTCTTGCTCTTCGGGGTTTCGCACCGCAGTGCGCCGGTCTCCGTCTTGGAACAACTCAGCATCGACGAGTCCGATCAGGGCAAGATCGTCGATCGGGTGTTGCAGTCGTCACTGGTGACCGAGGCGATGGTGCTGTCGACATGCAACCGGGTCGAGGTCTACGCGGTGGTGGACGCGTTCCACGGCGGGTTGGCGGTGATCGGGCAGGTGCTGTCGGAACACTCCGGGATGTCGATGGCCGACCTCACCAAATACGCGTACGTCCGGTACAGCGAGGCCGCCGTCGAGCACCTGTTCGCGGTCGCCAGCGGCCTGGATTCCGCCGTGATCGGCGAGCAGCAGGTGCTCGGCCAGGTCCGTCGCGCCTACGCCACCGCCGAGACCAACCGCACCGTCGGGCGGATATTGCACGAGCTGGCCCAGCGGGCCCTGTCGGTGGGCAAGCGGGTGCACTCCGAAACTGCCATCGACGCCGCCGGCGCCTCGGTGGTGTCCGTCGCACTCAACATGGCCGAACGCCGCCTGGGCACACTGTCGGGCAAGACCGCGGTCCTGGTCGGCGCCGGAGCGATGGGTGCCCTGTCCGCCGGGCACCTCTGCCGTGCCGGCGTCGCGCGCGTGCACGTCGTGAACCGGTCGCTGTCCCGGGGCCAGCGTCTGGTCCGCAAGATTCGCGACGCCGGTGTGCAGGCTGACGCCGTGCCCTTGGAGCGCCTGGCCGACACCCTGGCCGGTGCCGACGTCGTCGTCAGCTGTACCGGAGCGGTAATGCCGGTGGTCTCGCTGGCCGACGTTCACCACGCGCTGGCCGCCGCGCACCGCGACGAAGAGACCGACCCACTGTTGATCTGCGACCTGGGCATGCCGCGCGACGTCGACCCGGCGGTGGCCGGGCTGCCCGGCGTCTGGGTCGTCGATGTGGACCGTGTGCAGCACGAGCCCTCGGCCCACGCCGCGGCCGCGGACGTCGACGCCGCCCGCACCATCGTCGCCACCGAGGTTGCTGCCTATCTCGCCGGACAGCGAATGGCCGAGGTCACGCCGACTGTCACGGCGTTGCGCCAACGCGCCGCCGATGTTGTCGAGGCGGAACTGCTCCGCCTCGACAACCGGCTGCCTGGGCTCGAGAGCGCCCAGCGCGAAGAGGTGGCCCGCACCGTGCGACGGGTGGTGGACAAGCTGCTGCACGCGCCGACCGTGCGGATCAAACAGCTAGCCAGCGCCCCCGGCGGTGACAGCTATGCCGAGGCGCTACGCGAACTCTTCGAACTCGACCAGACCGCCGTCGACGCCGTGGCTGCGGGCGAATTACCAGTCATTGCAAACGGATTCGACGCGGGTATGCCGCAGCAAACTGCCGAGTAGGCGATTGGCGAACGTGATCCGGATAGGCACCCGGGGCAGTCTGCTGGCCACCACCCAGGCCGGGGTCGTCAGAGACGCTTTGATCGCGCTGGGACACCCCGCGGAGCTGGTGACGATCAGCACGGCCGGCGACCGCTCGTCGGCGCCCATCGAGTCCCTCGGGGTGGGGGTCTTCACCACCGCACTGCGCGAGGCCATGTTGGAGGGCCGTGTCGACGCCGCGGTGCACTCCCACAAGGACCTGCCGACCGCCGACGATCCTAGGTTTGCTGTAGCGGCCATACCGGTGCGCAACGACCCGCGTGACGCCGTGGTCGCGCGGGATGGACTGGTGCTCGCGGAGTTGCCGCCCGGTTCGCTGGTGGGCACCTCGTCACCGCGGCGGGCCGCACAGCTTAGAGCATTGGGTCTCGGTTTGGAAATCCGCCCCCTACGAGGCAACCTAGATACCAGGTTGAACAGGGTAAGCAGTGGTGATCTCGACGCGATCGTGGTAGCCCGGGCGGGACTCGCCCGGATCGGTCGCCTCGACGACGTCACCGAGACGCTAGAGCCGGTGCAGATGTTGCCAGCACCGGCTCAGGGTGCGCTCGCCGTCGAATGCCTTGCCGGCGATAGCCGGTTGGAGGCAGTGCTGGCGGAACTAGACGACGCCGACACGCGTGCGTCGGTCACCGCTGAGCGAGCCCTGCTGGCCGAACTGGAGGCCGGTTGCTCGGCACCGGTGGGCGCGATCGCCGAAGTCGTCGAGTCCATCGATGAGGAGGGCCGGATCTTCGAAGAGCTGTCGCTGCGCGGTTGCGTGGCGGCGCTGGACGGGTCCGATGTGATCCGCGCGTCCGGCATCGGGAGTCCCGGTCAGGCACGAGAGCTCGGGCTTTCGGTGGCCGCGGAACTGTTCGAGCTGGGCGCCCGAGAACTGATGAGCGAAGCGCGGCAAGACCCTGCGCGAGGAAAGTAAATGCGAGTTACGTGGGAGCGACAATGACGACGCGAGGGCGTAAGCCGACACCGGGCCGCATCACCTACGTGGGCTCCGGCCCGGGTGACCCGGGATTGCTGACGACCCGGGCCGCCGCGGTGCTGGCGAACGCCGCTTTGGTGTTCACCGATCCTGACGTGCCCGAGCCGGTGCTGGCCCTGATTGGCAAAGACCTGCCACCGGTTTCCGGCCCGGCGCCTGCCGACGCGGCCGCCACGAACGGCGACGCCGGTGCCGGCCAGGGTAAGGCGCAGCCGGTGGTGATCACCGGCGGTCCCGACATCCGCCCCGCGCTGGGCGACCCCGCCGAGGTGGCCAAGACGCTGACCGCCGAGGCGCGGACGGGTGTCGACGTGGTGCGGTTGGTGGCCGGTGACCCGCTGACGGTCGATGCGGTCATCACCGAGGTCAACGCCATCGCGCGGAGCCACCTGCACATCGAGATCGTGCCCGGGCTGGCCCCCAGCGATGCCGTCCCGACGTACGCGGGGTTGCCGTTGGGCTCCTCGCACACGGTCGCCGACGTGCGCGGTGACGTGGACTGGGAGGCGCTGGCCGCGGCGCCCGGTCCGCTGATTCTGCAGGCCACGTCGTCGCATCTGGCTGACGCCGCGCGCACCCTGATCGAGCACGAGCTGGCCGAGAACACCCCGTGTGTGGTGACCGCGCACGGCACCACCTGTCAGCAGCGTTCCATCGAAACCACGCTGCACGGCTTGACCGATTCGGCGGTGCTGGGCGGTGCCGACCCCGCCGGTCCGTTGACCGGCCCCCTGGTGGTGACCATCGGCAAGACGGTGGCCAGCCGGGCGAAGCTGAACTGGTGGGAGAGCCGTGCGCTGTACGGCTGGACCGTGTTGGTGCCGCGCACCAAGGACCAGGCCGGCGAGATGAGCGAGCGCCTGACCTCCTACGGTGCGCTGCCGATCGAGGTCCCGACCATCGCCGTCGAGCCGCCGCGCAGCCCAGCCCAAATGGAGAGGGCCGTCAAGGGATTGGTCGATGGCCGCTTCCAATGGGTGGTGTTCACCTCCACGAATGCGGTGCGCGCGGTGTGGGAGAAATTCGGCGAGTTCGGTCTGGACGCGCGCGCATTCTCCGGAGTGAAGATCGCGTGTGTGGGCGAGTCAACCGCCGACCGGGTCCGGGCATTCGGGATCAGCCCCGAACTGGTGCCGGCCGGAGAACAGTCCTCATTGGGTCTGCTCGACGACTTCCCGCCCTACGACAGCATTTTCGACCCGGTCAACCGGGTCCTGCTGCCGCGCGCCGACATCGCCACCGAGACGCTGGCCGAGGGTCTGCGCGAACGTGGCTGGGAGATCGAGGATGTCACCGCCTACCGGACGGTTCGGGCCGCCCCGCCGCCGGCGGAAACTCGGGAGATGATCAAGACCGGAGGCTTCGACGCGGTGTGCTTCACGTCCAGCTCCACGGTGCGAAACCTGGTCGGCATCGCCGGCAAGCCGCACGCACGGACGATCATCGCCTGCATCGGTCCCAAGACCGCCGAGACCGCAGCCGAATTCGGTCTGCGGGTGGATGTCCAGCCCGAGACCGCCGCGGTTGGTCCGCTGGTCGACGCCCTGGCCGAACACGCCGCGCGGTTGCGCGCCGAGGGTGCGCTGCCGCCGCCGCGTAAAAAGAGCCGCAGGCGCTAGTGGCGATCGCAAGCGCGGCGTGGCCGGGCGCGGCGGGTCGCCACCATGATGTTGTGGCGATCGCAAGCGCGGCGTGGCCGGGCGCGGCGGGTCGCCACCATGATGTTGTGGCGATCGCAAGCGCGCTGGAGCGCGCGCGGCGGGTCGCCACTCAACGAGCATGAGTGCCTATCCGCGGCAGCGCCCGCGTCGGCTTCGCACCACCCCGGCACTGCGTCGTCTGGTGGCGCAAACATCTTTGGAGCCAAGGCATTTGGTGCTGCCGATGTTCGTTGCCGACGGCATCGACGAACCGCGGCCGATCACTTCCATGCCAGGCGTGGTGCAGCACACCCGTGATTCGTTGCGCAGGGCGGCCGCCGGTGCCGTCGCGGCCGGGGTGGGCGGGCTGATGCTGTTCGGCGTGCCCCGTGACGAGGACAAGGATTCGCTCGGGTCGGCCGGGACCGATCCCGATGGCATTCTCAATGTCGCCCTGCGGGACCTGGCCAAGGACCTCGGCGAGGCCACGGTATTGATGGCCGACACCTGCCTGGACGAGTTCACCGACCACGGACACTGCGGCGTCCTCGACGCCCGCGGCCGGGTCGACAACGACGCCACCGTGGCCCGGTATGTGGAACTTGCTGTGGCTCAAGCAGAATCGGGCGCTCACTTGGTGGGGCCGAGTGGCATGATGGATGGACAGGTGGGCGCGATCCGCGACGGATTGGACGCCTCGGGCTTCATCGACGTGGCGATCCTGGCCTACGCCGCCAAGTTCGCCTCGGTGTTCTACGGCCCGTTCCGTGAGGCGGTCAGTTCCAGCCTCTCCGGTGACCGGCGCACCTATCAGCAGGAGGCCGGCAACGGCCGAGAGGCGCTGCGCGAGATCGAGCTCGATCTGGACGAGGGCGCCGACATCGTGATGATCAAGCCGGCGATGAGCTATCTCGACGTGGTCGCGGCCGCGGCGGACGTTTCGCCCGTTCCCGTCGCCGCGTATCAAGTGTCTGGTGAGTACGCGATGATATGCGCTGCGGCCGCGAACAATTGGATTGACGAGCGCACCGCGGCGTTGGAGTCACTGACCAGCATCCGGCGCGCCGGAGCCGATATCGTTCTCACCTATTGGGCCGCCGATGCGGCAGGGTGGCTCTCGTGAGATGGGGCTTGCGATGACTACCGACAGCGCCACCGCGCCCAAGCCGTTGTTCTACGAACCCGGCGCCAGCTGGTGGTGGTTGGCGTGCGGCCCGGGCGCGGCGGTGGCCATGGTCCTGATCGAGATTTGGAGCGGTGCCCCGGTTTCGCTGGTGGTGCCCGCGATCTTTTTGGTGCTCGTATCGACGTTCCTGGGAATACAGGTGAAGGCCGCGCGGATCCACGTTTCGGTCGAGCTCACCGAAGACGCCCTGCGCCAGGGCACCGAAACAATCCTGGTTCGTGAAATCGTCAAGGTGTATCCCGAGCCCGACAACCACGAAGCCTCTGAGCAAGAGGTGGCGAGGTGGCAGTCGGCCCGGGCGCTCGGCGAGCTGGTCGGAGTGCCACGCGGGCGTGTCGGCATCGGTCTCAAACTCACGAACCAGCGCACGGCCCAGGCCTGGGCGCGTCGCCATCGTCAGTTGCGGGCGGCGCTGACCCCACTGGTCCAGGAGCGGGTGGAGCCCACGCGATCGATCGACGGAGACCGGGACGACGACGCCGGGACGGCTCAGTGAACGCCCGCTACCGCGCGACACTCGAATTGGGCCTGGCCTGTGTCGCGCTCATCTGCTCGGGGCTGACCTGGTGGCACTCGCATCACACGGTGATCGTGGCACCCATCGCGAACGGGCAGCCGTCCACCACGTCGCTGACCTACGACCCGCAGTTGCTATTGCTGACGCTGGTGCTGTTGACCAGCGCCGGGGTGCTTGCGGTGATCGGGACTGCCAGGCTGCGTCGCGCGCAATCGCGATCTACAACGTCTTCCTGACCAGCGGCAGCGTCATCCGACGGCGGAGCGCGATGGCATCAGCCCGATCCTGCAGCGCCTCGTGAACCGAGCGCATGATCGGAAAACTGCTGTCATGGCCGGCGTCATCCAGCACCTGGGTCACCGCTGAGCTGGCAACCAGCATCCAATCCACCCCCGCGGCGCGACAATGAGCGTCGAACGCGTGCAGCAGCGAGATGCCGGCCTCAGCAAATCCGCTGACGTCGGCCACGTCGAGCACCACAGGGTTTTCTCCGAGGGTGAAACGCGCAATGTGATCGCTAATGCGGCCGACATTTCCATCGTTTATTTCGCCGCGGATGTGCACGACCGTCGCCAGGTGGCGATGGTGCGCCCTGACCTGTGCGCCCTCGCAGTCAAATACGCAATTGTCGTGGCCAGTCCGGCTGCCTGCGATCGTCATGCAGACCCCTCACTCTCCGTGGCGCTAGCGCTATCTTCGGGAGCTTGATCGCCCACCAAAGAACGTTGTCGACGCTATGCCCCAAGCATAAGGAGACCGGAAGCCGTGTCTAACGCTTTGCTAAGAAACATTTGTTGGGCCGCCGGAATATGTCGCGGAGCAAACGCCCAGCGGGAAATCGGGCAAATGGATTACCCCGGAACCCCGTGTGCCACACCACTACCGTCCCAGCATGCCGGTGATTGCGCTGCTAGGCTGCCAGGGCTGCCGGTTGCTGGTCGGGGCGCTGGTGAATTACCGAGATTTCCCAATCAATCGAAGTAGCAAGAGACGAAACAGCAGGATTCGGACGGGAAGAGCGGCGTGCGGGGCGGAGAAATCAGGGGCGAGATCACGGCCCTGACGGGGCTCCGTATCGTCGCCGCGCTCTGGGTGGTGCTCTTCCACTTCCGGCCGATGCTCGGCGATGTGTCAACCGATTTCCGCGACGCCCTCGCGCCGGTGCTCAATTGCGGCGCCCAGGGCGTCGACCTCTTCTTCATCCTCAGCGGGTTCGTCCTGACGTACAACTATCTGGACCGCATGGGCCGGTCGTGGTCAACCCGCGCGACCCTGCATTTTCTCTGGCTGCGACTGGCCCGGGTGTGGCCCGTGTATTTGGTGACCTTGCACCTCGCCGCCGTGTGGGTGATCTTCACCCTGCACGTAGGTCATGTGCCCTCGCCGGATGCCGCCCAGTTGAGTGCGATCAGCTACGTGCGCCAAGTCCTCTTGGTGCAGTTGTGGTTCGTGCCGTTCTTCGACGACTCGAGCTGGGACGGGCCCGCCTGGTCGATCAGCGCGGAATGGCTCGCGTATGTGCTCTTCGCCGTCCTGGTGCTGGTCCTGTTACGGATGAAGCAGGCGACCCGGGCGCGAAGTCTGATGGTCCTGGCGTTCGCGGCATCGCTGCCGCCGGTGGTGATGTTGCTCGCCAGCGGCCACTTCTACACACCGTGGAGTTGGCTGCCGCGAATCGTCACGCAGTTCACGGCGGGAGCACTGGCCTGCGCTGCGGTACGCAGGCTCCGGCTGAGCGATCGTGGCCGCCGCGTCGCCGGATACATCTCCCTGCTTCTGCTGACCGCAATGGTGGGCGTGCTGTATTGGTTTGGCGCCCACCCGATATCGGGAGTGGTGGAGAACGACAGCGGCGGGGTGGTCGACGTGTTGTTCGTTCCGCTGGTGATTTCGCTGGCGATCGGGCTCGGCAGCCTGCCACGCGTGCTGTCTGCCCGGGTGATGGTGTACGGCGGCAAGATCTCGTTCTGCCTGTACATGGTGCATGAGCTGGTGCACACCGCCTGGGGCTGGGCCGTGGAGCAATTCGAGCTCAACACCCTGGATAACCCGTGGAAATGGAACGTCATCGGCCTGCTTGTGATTGCCGTGCTCGCCTCGGTGCTGTTGTATCACGGCGTCGAAGAGCCGGCGCGCCGGTGGATGCGCAAGATGGTCGATGTCAGAGCCGTCAATGCGACGAGCGAGCCGGCCGAGTCGAACAGTAAGCTGCATCCGATCGACCGTCCGCTGGAAGCGGTTTCGGCCCGCGCGGTGTGATGGCCGCCTCAGCGGCCGGCCGCGACTCTCGGGGAATACTTGGTGAGGACGCGGCGGCACCCAACGATGCCGTTGACAGTGGAGGTGAGAGTGAGTCGTCTGGCCACCTTTCTCATTGGGTTGAGTTTTCTGGCGGGCATCGGCATCGCATATCCGGCACAGGTGCGCACCTACGAGACACTGACTCTTGACTTCCGGCTGAATCATGTCGCAGTGGTGGGGGATTCGTACACCACCGGGACCAGTGAAGGAGGGGTGGGATCGAGATCCTGGCCGTCGCGCGCCTGGCAGGTGCTGGGGTCGCGGGGTTCGCGAATCTCAGGCAGCGTGGCGGCCGAAGGCAGAGCCGGTTACGCCACGCCGGGCGACCACGGCAGTGTCTTCGAGGATCTGACCGCCAGGGCGGTCCAGCCCGACGATGCGCTGGTGGTGTTTTTCGGCTCCCGCAACGACCAGGGCGTCGATCCCGGGACGTTGACCGTAAAGACCAACGCCGCTTTGGCTCTGGCGCGCCGGCTGGCGCCCGCGGCGCGGTTGCTGGTGATCGGACCGCCATGGCCGACCGCCGAGGTGCCGCCATCGATGTTTCTGATTCGCGACATCCTCGGCGGCGCGGCCGGGGCGGCCGGGGCGACGTTCATCGACCCGATCGCCGAGCACTGGTTCATCGGCCGACCCGACCTGATCGGTGCCGATGGCGTGCATCCGAATGACGCGGGGCATCAGTACATGGCGGACAAGATCGCGCCGCTCATCCGTACGCAGCTGTCGACCTGACCTCAGGTGCGCCGGGTGGCTCCCCGGGCGAGCTGAACCCGTGACGACACAGCGAGTTTGGCGGAGAGATGGGGGCTCAGTCGTCCGCGTGGCGCTCGTAGTCCCAGCGCTCCAGGCGGTCCTGCACGTGGAGCAAGCCGATTCCGGCGACGGGAGCGGCTACTGCGACGCAGACCAGCAATAGCGGTGACATGACCCTAAAACCTCCAAAAACCCTTCACTGATCTGACGTTGGTCAGCCATGAGAAGTTCATTCACTACTCACCCGTCCGCCAGGGCGCGGTCGGCGAGGGCCCCCATCAGCGGTGCCACCAACTGCGCGTATTCGGTTGTCACATGGTTGTCGTCGCGGAACACCAGGGTGTTGCCGACGATGACCGGGCAGCGGTCGGCGGTGCAGAACATGTCGGTCAGGTCGGCGTAGCGGCCGCCGCTGCGCAGCGTCGCCGCCTGTTCGGCGGCGATCCCGTCGCCGTCTATGGCCTCGGATTTCGTTGGTGTACAGGCGATTACATCGTCGAGGTGGGCGGACAGGCACATCGGCGCGGATGAATGCGGGTCGGGAGCGGGTCCCAACACCAGGACGCTCGCCCCGGTGCCGCGCAGCTGTGCCACGGTGCGTCCCACGGTGTCGATCCATGCCGGGTCGTAGGAGGTGAAGCCGAAGTCTCCGCCGTAGCGCCGGCTCATGTCCAGCACGATCAGGCGTGGGTGTTCGGCGTTCATCCGGCCCATGATCTGTGCGCGCCACTGTTCGCATTCGGTGTATTCACGGCCCAGATACGGGCTCACGATGTGCAGGTCCTGCAGCGGGCAGGTCACCTTGGCCAGCGTCTCCAGTCGCCAGTGCCGTTGCTGCGCGAGTCGCTCGAAGGCGGGATTCCACATGGCGGCGTGCGAGTCGCCGATCAGGGCGACGGTGGTGAGCGAGGCGGTGTCGCCCGTCGCACACTCGCTTTGTCCGACATCGCGCCACGATCGCACGCAGCCGTTGACGAATACGGCGGCCTTGTCGGCGGGCGCCTCGGCCAGCGGCGGGTCCAGGTTCGACGGGACGGCTCGCATGCCGGCGGCCGCCGCGAGTGCCTCGCGGGCTTGATCGAACGCCTGACGTACCGCCGCCTCCTGGGGACTGACAGCGGGGTCTTTGATCGGGGATGCCGCAACGATGTTGGCTCGTGGCGCGGCCCCCCCGTGACCCACCGGTTCCGGTATCGCATTGAGCAGCAACAGGCATGCGCACGCGGTGGCGGCACTGGCGCCGCCCGCCATCACCATGCTGACTTTCGCCGACCGGCGCAGCGCCGCGGCGAAGCGGCCCGGGTTCTCCACCAGATGCAGCGTGATGACGGCGAGCCCGGCCGAGATGGCCGTCGCGCTCAATCGGGCCGGCAGCCCCGCGGGCTCGCCGAGCAGCGCCGGCATCAGCAACAGCACCGGCCAGTGCCACAGGTACCACGAGTAGGAGATCCGGCCGATCGCGCGCATCGCCGGGCGACACAGCAGCCGACCGGGTCCCAGTCCGCCGGTGACGGCGCCGCCGCCGACGATGAGCGTGGTGCCCAGCACCGGCAGCAGCGCCTCGATGCCGGGATACGGGGTGTGGGAGTCGAGTTGGGTGCAGGTCAGCAGGACCAGCGCCAGACCTCCCCACCCGGCGATCGACGCGGTCCGCGGCGACAGCCGTCGCCACTGCCGCAGCGACAGGGCCACAAGTCCACCGGCGGCCAGCTCCCAGGCGCGGGTGGGCAGCGAGAAGAACGCCCACGACGGCGAGGTGCGGGTCCACACCACGCCCGCCGTCAACGACGCCGCCGCGACCACGGCGAGGACCACCGCGTACGGGGTTGCCCGCGTGTGCATTCCGCGAAGCGTCGGCATGCGCCGAACCGACCAGGCGACGGCGATGATCAGCACGGGCCACACCAGGTAGAACTGCTCTTCCACGCCCAATGACCAGTAGTGCTGGAAGGGTGACGGGGCGTCGGGGGTCAGGTAGTCGGTGCCACGCACCGCGAACCGGTAGTTGCCGACATACAGGGCGCTGGCTATGCCGTCGAGAAACACGCCACGCGCCTGCAGTGGAGGTAGCACCGCGGCCACGCCGATCGCGGTGATGGTGCCGACGATGGCCGCGGCCGGCAGCAGCCGCCGGGCACGCGCGCCGTAAAACCGGCCCAGCGCCACGGTATTCGTGGTGCTCGCCTCGCGAAAGAGCAGCCCGGTGATCAGGAAGCCGGAGATGACGAAGAAAACGTCTACACCGATGTAGCCGCCGGTGATGCCCGGGATGCCCGCGTGATAGAGCACGACCGCGAGCACCGCGACCGCGCGCAGTCCCTCGATGTCGGGCCGGAATCCCCTTCGGGAAGTTCGCCGCCCCAACTGGTGTGGGGTGCTGGCGACTGTTTGCTCCCGAACTGTCATCCGCGTTGGCTAGGTCGCCATCCAGGCAAGCTCACCGGGCAGCTGGCTGCGCCAGTAGGCGACGTCGTGTCCGCCGAGCGAGAAACTGCCCGCCGGCGGCGTCTTCAACTGATAGACGAATTGCTTCGTAGCGAAATAGAAGCGGTCGAAGTTGCCGCAGTCCACGCGCAGCGGAATCGAATTCAGCGCCGGCAGGCCCAGCACGCTGTTCTGCACGAAGTCCTCGTTGCTGTCGAACGCCCCCGGCGCACTCAGCGGGTACGAGGTGTACAACGCCGGGCTGATCGCGCAGATGCCGGCCGTTCGTCCGGGGCCCAGCTTGGCGCCCAGACGAAGCGCGCCGTATCCGCCCATCGACCACCCCATGAAACCCACCCGAGAGGTGTCGAAACCCATGCCGGACAGCATCGGCAGCAGCTCATCGAGCACCATGGCACCGGAGTCCTCGCCGGAAGTCCTTTTGTGCCAATAGGTGTTGCCGCCGTCGACGCCGACGACCGCGAACGGTGGCTTGCCCTCCTTGGCCAGTTGGGCCAGCCCGTCCGGGACGCCCATGTCGAGCATCTGGTTGGCGTCGCCGTCCACCCCGTGCAGGGCGATCACGGGGCGCAGCGCACCGGTCTGACCCGGCGGCATGGCGATCACGTAATTGGTCTTGATCCCGCCACGCGCCGCCGACACGAACGAGCCGGTGAGCCGGGTCGGCAGGGACTTGCCCGCCGTCGGCGGTTCGAACGGCGCCGGCGCCTGCGGCAGTGTCGCGGCGCGCGAGACGGGCGGGGCAAGCAGCGAGCCGAAGGTGAGCACGCCGGCGGCTCCGAGGCTGGCACCGGCGCCCATCCGGAGCACCGCTCGGCGTGTGAGGTCAGGCATGATCGCAATAATGCCGCGCTGAGCGGGGATTACCCGCCGAGCCACGCCGAATTGGAAGCATTGTGTGATCCGGCGTGACCTTTCGGTCACGAAGCGGTGATCCTCTGACGCGTCGTCGGGCGCAGACGCTGCCGGCATCGAGTCGCGGCTTCGCCCGGATCGTAGTCATCCTAGCGCCGATTCGGCTGATTGCCGCCGCCCAGATCATTGCGAACGTATTGCTTTCGGGGACAGCAAGAGACGCGGTCGTACCGGTTATTCACTCGGTGCCTCGATGTTGCCGCCCGACGCGCGCGGCCTGCGGCAGGGCGGCGCTGCCGGTGTCGAGCCGGGGATGCAATCTCGCAGGTTCCAACCCTCGCTCGCCGACGACGACTTGAGAAGGATGGAGCCTTTAGTGCACAGGGGTAAGCGAAAGAGGATGGTGAATTGAGTCTCGCGTTTCATTGGTTTCTGCCGACATACGGCGATTCGCGAAATCTTGTCGCGGGCGGGCATGGCACGGCGATGTCCGGTGACCGGCCGGCCACGCTGAAGTATCTGCGCCAGATCTGCACGGCCGCCGAGGACAACGGTTTCGAAGCCGTTCTCACGCCCACCGGACTGTGGTGTGAGGATGCGTGGCTGACGACGGCGATGCTCGTCGAATCGACCGAGACGTGCAAGTTCCTGGTCGCGTTCCGCCCCGGGATGCTGAGTCCGACCCTGGCCGCCCAGATGGCAGGCACCTTCCAGCGGCACTCCGAGGGCCGGCTGCTGCTCAACGTCGTCACCGGCGGCGAACCGCACGAGCAACGGGCCTACGGGGATTTCCTGGACAAGGAAGCGCGGTATGCCCGCACCGCGGAGTTCTTGCATGTGGTGCGCCAGCTGTGGACGTCCAAGGAGCCGGTAACCTTTGCCGGAGAACACATTCAGGTGCAGGACGCACAGCTGAACAACCCGCCCGATCCGATACCGGCGGTGTTCTTCGGCGGGTCTTCGGCATCCGCCGGACCGGTGGCGGCCAAGCACTCCGATGTGTATCTCAGCTGGGGTGAGCCGCTGACGGCGGTGGCCAAGAAGCTGGACTGGATTCGCGGGCTCGCCGTCGACGCGGGCCGAATCCTGCAGTACGGCCTGCGCATTCACGTCATCAGCCGGGATACGGCCGCCGAGGCGTGGGCCGAGGCCGACCGCTTGCTGGCCGCAATCGACCCGGCGGACGTCGGACGGGTGCAGGCCAGCCTGGCGCGCAGCGAATCCGAAGGGCAGCGCCGCATGCTGGACCTGCACGGCGGTGACAGCAGCAAACTGCTGGTCGCGCCCAACCTGTGGGCCGGCGTGGGCCTGGTTCGCGGGGGAGCGGGTACGGCCCTGGTCGGGTCGCATGCCGAAGTCGCCGAGCGGCTGGCCGAATACGCCAAATTGGGTATCACCCACTTCATCCTGTCGGGATATCCGCACCTGGAAGAGGCCTATTGGTTCGGTGAGGGCGTCCTGCCTCTGCTCGAGCGGATGGGTTTGTGGCGGCACCCCAACCGCCAGTCGCACCCGGCGGCGGCGACGCCGTTCGCGGTCGCCTCGGCGCACTGACGGTCATGGCGGCAACCTTGCCCGCGTCTGCACCCGACGCCGGGATCGCCACCGCCGTGATCGACGCGGCCGACGAATCCTCCGAGCAACAGCGCCGACGACTGCGCATTGTCGTCGCCGCGAGCCTGCTGGGCACGACGGTCGAGTGGTACGACTTTTTCCTGTACGCCACCGCGGCCGGCCTGGTGTTCAACACGCTGTTCTTCCCCAACGAGAGTTCTTGGCTGGGAACACTATTGGCGTTCGCGACCTTCGCGGTCGGGTTTGTCATGCGGCCCATCGGGGGCCTGGTGTTCGGACACATCGGCGACCGCATCGGTCGCAAGCGCAGCCTCGCGTTGACCATGCTCATCATGGGCGGCGCGACGGCGCTGATCGGCGCGTTGCCGACGGCGGCGCAGGTCGGGGCATGGGCCCCGGCGCTGCTGCTGATCTTGCGCGTGCTGCAGGGTTTCGCGCTCGGCGGCGAGTGGGGCGGGGCGGTGCTGCTGGCCGTCGAACACAGCCCCGGTGACCGGCGCGGTCGTTTCGGGGCGATCCCGCAGGTCGGCTTGGCGCTCGGACTGGCCCTGGGCACCGGAATATTCGCCTTCCTGCAAGTTGTTTTGGGGCCGGCCCGGTTTCTTTCCTGCGGCTGGCGCATCGGATTCCTGCTGAGCCTGCTGCTGGTCGTGATCGGCGTCATGGTCCGGTTGCGGGTCGACGAGACACCGGCGTTCCGCGAACTGCAAGACCTGCGGGCCGCATCGACCGTGCCGATCCGTGACATCGTCCGCGAGCCGCGTTCAAGGCGCAACACCGTGTTGGGGCTGCTGTCGCGTTGGGCCGAGGGCTCGGCGTTCAACACCTGGGGTGTGTTCGCCATCAGTTACGCCACCGGCGCCCTGGGATTGAATCGGGTGTCGGTCTTGGTGGTGGTGACCATCGCCGCACTGGTGCTGGCGGTGCTGCTGCCGGTGTCGGGACGATTGACCGAGCGCTACGGTGCGCGGCGGGTATACCTGGCCGGCATCGCCTGCTACGGCCTGGCGGTATTTCCGGCGTTCGCGCTGTTCGGCACCAAAGACCTGGTCTGGTTCGGGCTGGCGATGATCATCGTCTTCGGCGCGGTGCATGCGCTGTTCTACGGCGCGCAGGGCACGCTGTACTCCGCGCTGTACCCCACGAGCACGCGCTACACCGGATTGTCGTTCGTCTATCAGGTCTCGGGTATCTACGCCTCCGGGGTCACCCCGATGATCCTGACCGCGCTGATCGCGGCGCTCGGCGGTGCGCCGTGGCTGGCGTGCGGGTATCTGGTTGCGACAGCGGTGATCAGCGTGCTCGCCACGGCGCTGATTCGCGACCGAGACCTGTATCTTTAGACACCGTCGTCAGTCGAGGCCGCTTGGCATCTGGGCACCGATGTGCTGTGGTAACATGCGTGGTCTGGAATGGATAGCAATCCGCAACTGCGCCAAGGGCTGTCGCAGCGCCAGCTCAGCATGATCGCCCTCGGTGGCGTCATCGGTGCCGGGCTGTTCGTCGGGTCCGGCGTGGTGATCAGGGACACCGGCCCGGCCGCGTTCCTCACCTACGCCCTCTGCGGTCTGCTCATCGTCTCGGTGATGCGGATGCTGGGTGAGATGGCCGCCGCGAATCCGTCGACCGGATCGTTCGCCGACTATGCGGCCAAAGCCCTGGGCGGCTGGGCGGGATTCTCGGTGGCCTGGCTGTATTGGTACTTCTGGGTGATCG
Organism: Mycobacterium sp. E2479; assembly: GCF_001667925.1. Taxonomy (GTDB): domain Bacteria; phylum Actinomycetota; class Actinomycetes; order Mycobacteriales; family Mycobacteriaceae; genus Mycobacterium. The sequence continues at coordinate 22,304 of NZ_LZJR01000133.1, forward strand.
TGGTGGGCTTCGAGGCGGTCGCCGGCGGGAAGGTGCTCAACTACTGGTTCCATGCCCCGCTCTGGCTACTGTCGCTATGCCTGATGGTGTTGATGACCGCGACCAACCTGTTCTCGGTGTCGTCCTTCGGTGAATTCGAATTCTGGTTCGCCGGAATCAAAGTCGCGACGATCGTGATCTTTCTGGTGGTGGGCACGGCATACGTTATGGGGTTGATGCCGGGGCATCACGGAGGTCTGGCCAATCTGCACGCGCACGGCGGCCTCTTTCCCCACGGGGTGGGCGCGGTGTTCGCTGCCATCGTGGTGGTGATCTTTTCCATGGTGGGCGCCGAGATCGTCACGGTCGCCGCCGCGGAAAGTCGCGACCCCGAGCGCGCGGTCCAGAAGGCGACCCGGTCGGTAGTGGTCCGCATCGGAATCTTCTTCGTCGGTTCGATTTTTCTGCTCGTCGCGCTGTTGCCCTGGGACTCCGTGGAACTCGGGGCCTCGCCATACGTGGCCACGCTCAAACACGTGGGGCTTTCGGGTGCGGACCAGGTGATGAACGCCGTCGTGCTGACCGCGGTGCTGTCCTGCCTGAACTCCGGCCTCTACACCGCCTCGCGGATGTTGTTCGTGCTCGCCGAACGGCGCGAGGCCCCATTGCAGTTGGTCAAGCTGAGCGGGCGCGGCGTTCCCCACTTCGCGATCTTGTGTTCGTCGGCGGTCGGGTTTGGATGCGTCATCATGGCGCGGGTCGCACCCAACACCGTGTTTCTCTTCCTGCTCAACTCCTCGGGCGCCGTCATCCTGTTCGTCTATTGGTTGATCGCCCTGTCGCAAATCATCCTGCGCCGGCGGACACCCGCGGAAAAGCTCCCGGTTAAGATGTGGTTCTACCCGGCGCTGTCCGTCCTCACGCTGATCGCAATCACCGCCGTGCTGGTGCAGATGGCGTTCGACCACACGGCACGCAGCCAGCTATGGCTCAGCCTGCTGTCCTGGGCGGTGGTGATCGGCCTTTACTTCCTCGCGCGCTTGCGCGGCCGCGTCGGCGCTGCCTCCGCAGAATAGGACTTCTTGGAAAGCGCTAGCAGACGCGCTGTCGGATTGCGGACCCACATAATCCACCCCGGCGCGCGCGTGCAGGGACGGTCATCCCGCTTGCGCCCCGGTGCGCGTCCTGAGCAACCCGAGCCGCTGCAGGTCGGTGACGCATTTGTCGATCAGGGCCTCGGTCACGTGCGGCACGTCCTTGTCTGGCCCGGTCCCTGCGGATTGCACTGCGGCACGGAACCTTTCGGCCGGCATGCCGGTACCGTGTGTCGGTTGACCGGGTGTCGCGTAGGCGTTCATCAGCGGCAGCAGGGAACTCTTGCGCTGGTCTCCGGCAGTTCCTTCATCGCTTCGGTAAACCTGGCCAGCCACTGCCGGTAGTCGTCGATGCGCTCGATCTTATGCCCGTCGGCGATGAGGCATAACCGCTCAAATAGGTGTCGACGGGCGTATGCCGGTGCCGTATACCCGTCCCGGCTTGGCCCAGTCAGCTCCATCGCCGTTCGATCGACTTGATCAGCGCGGTCAGGGTGGCGTTCACCGGGGTCGCGACGCCTACCCGGGCGCCCTGGCGCGGCACCGCTCCGTTGATGACGTCGATCTCGCTGACCCGGTGCGCCTCGTGATCCAGCAGCGCCGACGGTTTGGCGTCGGGCATCTGCGCGCCGAAGGCGCGAACGTGCTCGACCGCATCGCTGACGGCGATCGCGATGCCCGAGGCCCGAGCGACGGTCCACGCCTCCGTCGCGGCCGCCTGGCTGACCGGCCCCATCTCCGGATCGTCCATCACCTGCCCGACGGTCATGCCGGTCAGCGCACACGGTGCGCTGTAGGCGACGTTGCAGATGAGCTTCTCCCACTGCATGGCTGCGATGTCGGTGACCGCGGCCGCATCGAATCCGGCAGTCGTCCACACCCGGGCGATCGATTCGACCGTGGCGAGCGGCAGCGACGAGTAGGCGCCGAAGCGCATCGCCTTCATGGCGTTGTGCCGGACATGCCCGGCAGCCACGGTTGCCGCGCCGAATCCGCTGGCGATCCCGACCGCGACCCGCTCGTCGCCGACGATGTCGGCCACCGTCTCCGCCGATCCCAGGCCGTTCTGGATGGTCAGCACCGGTGTGGCCGGACCGAGCATCGAAAGAGCCTGGTGCGCAGCAGTTTTCACGTCCGAAGCCTTCACGGCGAGCACGATCAGATCCATCGGTTCGTCCGGCGCGGTGGTGCTCGCTCGCAACGGCACCACCTGGTCGTAGCCCGGACCGGTGACCCGCAGCCCGTGCTCGGCGATCTGATCGATGCCGGCCTGGTAGCGGTCGACGGCCAGCACATCGTTACCCGCGGCACCCAGGCGGGCCGCATAGATGGAACCCATGGCACCGCAACCGATTACGGCGATCTTCATCCGCGCATCCTCCCGTCGGTCATCTCGGCGATCGGTTCGGCCAGGCCGGCCTTCTGCTCGAGCCCGAACCCCGCGGCGTCGGTCGGCGAGATGCGGCCCGCCGACACCGCGCACGCGTCGGGGTAGCCGCCGAACGGCGCGAACACGCCGGGATAAGCCTCGCATCCGCCCAGGCCCAGCCCGGCCACGACGTGCAGGTTGATCAGGTGACCGCCGTGCGGGAACGCGAAGCGACGATCGAAGCCATGCGTCGCCATGACGTCGAGCATCCGGATGTATTCGGTCAGCCCGTAGCTCAGCCCCGGATCCATTTGGAAGACATCATGATTGGGTCGCATTCCGCCGTAGCGCAGCAGATTGGCCACATCCGGCACGGAGAACAGGTTTTCCCCGGTGGCCACCGCACCGTCATAGCACTGTGTCACCGCCCGGTTCAGGGCATAATCCAGCGGATCGCCGGGCTCTTCGTACCAGCGCAGGCCGTAGCGGGCCAACGCGCTCGCCCAGCGGGTCGCATCGACCCGGTCGAACCGGCCGTTGGCGTCGACGGCGACCCGTCCCGCGTCGCCGACGATGTCGACGACGGCCTCGATCCGCGTGAGGTCCTCGTCCAACACGGCGCCGCCGATCTTCATCTTGACCGCGTCGTAGCCGGCGTGGAGGTATCCCCGCATTTCCGCGCGCAGCGCATCGACGCCGCCGTCGGCGTAGTAGTAGCCGCCGGCGGCGTACACCGGCACCGACGGTGCGGGGTCTCGTCCGGCGTAACGAGCGATGGTCACGCAGGCCGGCTCGTCGCGCAGTTTGGCGTTCAGGTCCCAGCAGGCCAGTTCCAGCGCGGCCGCGGCCGCGGCCCGGTCGCCATGACCGCCGGGTTTCTCATTCGTGAGCGCACACGCCAAAACCGCCGCGGGATCGACATACCCGTACCCATCCAGCAGCGCCTCGGGCGGCGTCGCCAGCAGCCGCGGGATCATCCGGTCGCGCAGGATTCCGGTTTGGGCAAACCGGCCGATCGAATCGAAAGCCACACCCACCACGGGGCGCCCATGCCGGATCACATCGCTGACCACCACCACCAGCGAGACCGTGTGGTGGGAGAAGTTGACCACCGCATTGGCCGGCCCGCCGCGTGGTCCGCCGGCGAGGGCGACCGCCCGTTCGGCGATCGCCGTGATCCGCATGTCGTCAGGAAGTTCGCGTGAGCAGGACCGCTTGCTCGAACGGCAACCTGGCGAAAATCCGTCGCATCCGGCGTGTTACGTGCTCCGCGGCCTCGTCCCTGGTGACCACGCGCGGATCGGCGATGCCAAAGGTTTTGCCCTTGCTGCGCACTCGGCCGCCTCCCGCCGCCTTCAGGTTCTTCAGCCAGTCCCGGTCGGGGCCATAGGTCAGCACGATGGCCACCCCGGGTTTGCCGTCGACGTCCGCGTTGAACACGTTCACCGGTGTCCGGTACGGCTTGCCCGAGCGCCGCCCGACATGTTCGACGATCCCGAACGGCGGGAGCCAACCGGCCCACATTCGCTGAATGGGGTTGGTGACGTGGCGGTTGAACCGGGCAAGTCCTTCTGGGAATTGCATACCGCTATCCAACTCGCAATAGCCGGGCGAGGACAACCCGGCTTCGGCGCAATATTGCGTCTACTGTCATCTCATGGGTGAGGCGGCGGATGAAGAGGCCGCCCGGCGCGCCGAGGAGCTGCTGCGCCGGGGCGAAGAACTGTCCGCGGGCCAGGCCATCACGGCAGACGACGTGAAGCGCGCCGCCGAACGTGCACAGCAGGCGCACGTGCGCGATCAGGCGGCACACGAACGCGGAGTGCAGCGCCACTACCAAGCCGGTGTCGCGCACGAGCGCGCCGCCGAGGTCGAGGACCGCGCGGTCGCCGAGGGCCTGGGCGACGTCGATGCGCACCGGCGGGCGGCGGAAAAGGAACACGAGGCCGCGCGCCGCGACTACATCGCGGCGCAGGAAACCGACCAACAGGACGCCGAGTAATACGGCCGTCGAACCCCGTCGCCTTCCTATGGCGCGTTCTGCTACACCCTGTAGTGGAACGGCCCGCGACAGCTGGGACACTAGTCGTCATGGGAAGCAGTGATCGGGCGACCGCGCACGCCACCGGGGTCCCCCGGGCCACGGCGGCGTCGGCGAAGTTGTTCGAGGACGCCTGCGCCGTCATTCCCGGTGGGGTGAACTCTCCGGTCCGCGCGTTCAGCGCGGTGGGCGGGACGCCGCCGTTCATCACCGAGGCGCACGGGTGCCGCCTGACCGACGCCGACGGCAACCGCTACGTCGACCTGGTCTGCTCGTGGGGCCCGATGATCCTGGGGCATGCACACCCTGCCGTCGTCGAGGCCGTCGCGAAAGCCGCCGCTTCGGGCCTGTCTTTCGGGGCGCCCACGCCGGCCGAGAGCGAGCTGGCCGTCGAGATGATCGCACGGGTCGCGCCGGTCGAGCGGATCCGGCTGGTCAACTCCGGCACCGAGGCCACCATGAGCGCGGTCCGGCTGGCCCGCGGCTTCACCGGCCGGGCCAAGGTCATCAAGTTCGCCGGCTGCTACCACGGCCATGTCGACGCGCTGCTCGCCGACGCGGGCTCCGGGGTGGCGACGCTGGGGCTGCCGTCCTCGCCGGGAGTCACCGGTGCGACGGCCGCCGACACGATCGTGTTGCCCTACAACGACATCGACGCGGTGCGACAGAGCTTCGCCCGGTTCGGCGACCAGATCGCGGCGGTGATCACCGAGGCCAGCCCCGGCAACATGGGCGTGGTGCCGCCCGCGCCCGGCTACAACGCAGCGCTGCGCGCGATCACGGCCGAGCACGGCGCGCTGCTGATCATCGACGAGGTGATGACCGGCTTTCGGGTCAGCCGAAGTGGTTGGTATGGAATCGATCCCGTCGAGGCCGACCTGTTCACCTTCGGCAAGGTGATGAGCGGCGGCCTGCCGGCCGCGGCGTTCGGCGGCCGGGCCGATGTGATGGAGCGGCTGGCGCCGCTGGGCCCGGTGTATCAGGCCGGCACGCTGTCGGGTAACCCGGTGGCGATGGCCGCCGGGCTGGCCACCCTGCGCAACGCGGACGCCGCCGCCTACGCCACCTTGGCTGCCAACTCCGATCGCCTCGCCGCCCTGTTCTCCGAAGCGCTGACGAACGCCGGTGTGGCACACCAGATCCCGCGGGCCGGAAATATGCTCAGCGTGTTCTTCTCCGAAACGCCGGTGACCGATTTCGCGTCCGCGCGCGCCACCCAGACCTGGCGTTATCCACCCTTCTTCCATGCCTTGCTGGACGCGGGCGTCTACCCGCCGTGCAGTGCCTTCGAGGCGTGGTTCGTCTCGACCGCGCTGGACGACCGCGCGTTCGACCGGAGCGCGGCGGCCCTGGCCGCGGCGGGC
>NZ_LZJR01000134.1 GCF_001667925.1 Mycobacterium sp. E2479
CGACCCGCCGCGCCCGGCCACGCCGCGCTTGCGATCGCCGCTGGGCTCCACGGCGGCGACCCGCCGCGCCCGGCCACGCCGCGCTTGCGATCGCCGCTGGGCTCCACGGCGGCGACCCGCCGCGCCCGGCCACCCCGCGCTTGCGATCGCCGCTGGGCTCCACGGCGGCGACCCGCCGCGCCCGGCCACGCCGCGCTTGCGATCGCCGCTGGAGCCAACCAAGCATTTGATTTGTTGCGCGCGCTATGCTGACGCGACAAGGGTGCCTGTGGCACTCGTCACCTGGTTGACCGGCATGAAGGGGCCGGTCAGCTCTGATCGATTCAAAGGCGAAATGGGGTCAGGACCATCGTGAAGACAAAAGGCGCACTGATCTGGGAGTTCAACCAGCCCTGGTCTATCGAGGAAATCGAGATCGGCGACCCGCAAGCGCATGAGGTCAAGATCCAGATGGAAGCGGCGGGCATGTGCCACTCCGACCATCACCTGGTCACCGGGGGTATCCCGATGGCCGGTTTCCCAGTGCTGGGGGGCCACGAGGGCGCGGGTGTCGTGACGGAGGTCGGTCCGGGCGTTGAAGACATCGAGCCCGGCGACCACGTGGTGCTGTCATTCATCCCATCGTGTGGGCAATGTCCGACCTGTCAGGCGGGCATGCGCAACCTCTGCGACCTGGGCGCCGGCCTGCTGGGCGGCGCCGCGGTATCCGACGGCACCTTCCGCATCCAGGCCCGCGGCCAGAACGTCTACCCGATGACGCTGCTGGGCACGTTCTCCCCCTACATGGTCGTGCACCGCAGCTCGGTGGTGAAGATCGACCCGTCCGTCCCGTTCGAGGTCGCCGCGCTGGTCGGCTGCGGCGTCACCACCGGCTATGGTTCGTCGGTCCGCACCGCGGACATCCGCCCGGGGCAAGACGTTGCCATCGTCGGCGTCGGCGGCGTCGGCATGGCCGCACTGCAGGGAGCCGTCAACGCCGGCGCCCGCTACATCTTCGCGATCGACCCGGTCGAGTGGAAGCGCGACCAGGCGCTGAAGTTCGGCGCCACCCATGTCTACCCCGACGTCATGGCCGCGATGGCGGGCATGGCCGAGGTCACCTACGGCCTGATGGCCCACAAGGTCGTCGTCACGGTCGGTGAGCTGCAAGGCGCCGACATCGACAACTACCTGAACATCACCCAGAAGGGCGGCACCTGCGTGCTGACCGCGATCGGTAGCCTGCTGGACACCAATGTCAATCTGAACCTGGCGATGCTGACCCTGATGCAGAAGAACCTGCAGGGCACCATCTTTGGGGGCGGCAACCCGCAGTACGACATCCCGCAGCTGCTGTCGATGTATAAGGCCGGCAAGCTGAACCTAGACGACATGATCACTCGCCAGTACAAGCTGGAGCAGATCAACGACGGCTACCAGGACATGCTGGACGGCAAGAACATTCGCGGCGTCATCCGGTTCACCGACGCCGACCGGTAAACACCCATCAGCCGCGTCCGCTCAGTGACCGGCTTCGGCCACCTCATGGCGCCGGGACGAATCGGCGCCATGAGCGTGCGCAACCGCCTGGTCATGTCTCCGATGGAGACGATGTACGGCACGCCGGACGGGCTGCCCTCCGAGCGCACCCGCGACTACTTCGCGGCACGCGCCCGCGGTGGGGTCGGGCTGATCACGTTGGGCGCCACCGGGGTTGACCACCACCACCCGGAGACTCCCGGTGGCTTGCATTTGGCCACCGATGACGCCGTTGCCGCGCACCGGGCCCTCGTGGAGGCGGTGCACGAGCACGGCGCGAAGATCCAGCCCCAGATCGTGCACGCCGGACCCGACGGCCTGGGGCCGGAGCTGTTCGGTGTCGACTCATTGGGACCCTCGGTGATTCCGTCCTACCTCACCGGACGCCCGTGCGCCGAGATCAGCACGCGGCAGCTGACCGAGGTTTTCGATCTGTTCAAGGCCGCGGCCCGCCGTGCGGTCGAGGCGGGCTACGACGGCATCGAGCTGCACGCCGCGCACGGCTATATGCTGCTGGGCTCCTTCCTTGCCCCGCAACGCAATCGGCGCACCGACGCCTATCGAGGCGACTCGGCGCACGGCCGGGCGCGGGCGGTGCTCCAGGCGCTGGCCGCGATTCGCTCCGAGATCGGCGATGCCCTGCCCATCACGTTGCGCATTTCCGGGTATGAACGTGTCGCCGGCGGCCGGGCTATCTACGAAACCGCCCGACTGGCACCCGAACTCGTCGCCGCCGGCGTCGACGCGTTCCACGTCAGCGGCGGTGTGATCGACCGGCTGGTCACCGGCATGGTCAACGCCGCCGATGAGGGCGACGAACTCAACGTCGGCGCCGCTGCCGCCGTCAAGCAGGTGGTCGACGTTCCGGTGATCGCCGTCGGCCGCATCCACGACCCTTTCCGCGCCGAACGGATCCTGGCCGATGGCCGTGCGGACTTCATCGCCATGGGGCGCCCGCTGCTGGCCGATCCGGACCTGCCCCGCAAGATTTCGTCCGGCCAGGCCCACCGGGTCCGCAAGTGCATCTCATGCGAGAACTGTATCGACGCAATGGAACAGCGCTTCTCCGTCGACTGTGCGGTCAATCCGCGCACCGGCAAGGAACGACAGCTGTCCGCGCCCCGCGCCGACCGGGCCAAACGGGTGGTGGTGGTCGGCGGCGGACCAGCCGGGCTGGAGGCCGCGCGCGTGGCTGCCGAACGCGGCCACCACGTCACACTCTTCGAGCGCAGCGCACAGCTGGGCGGGGCGTTGCGCTGGGCCTCGGTGCTGCACCCGGAAAACCAGGCGTTTCTGCGATATCTCTGCGACGAGCTCAGGGTCAGCTCCACCGAGGTCCGCCTGGGCCGCCCGGCTTCGGTGCACGACGTCGTCGCGGCCGCCCCGGACGCGGTCGTGGTGGCCACCGGCGGCCGCGTCGTCGTGCCCCCGATTCCCGGCGCCGAGGCCGCGCACGTGCACACCGGCTCCGGTCTGCGTGAATTGCTCTGTGGCCGTGTGCAATCCGGTGCTCCGCCCTGGCAGCGCGTCGGTGCTGTGGCGTTGTCCGGCTGGCGGCAACTTCTGCTGCGACCCGCCACCATTCGGTTCGCCAGCCGGGCCTGGATGCCGCTGGGACGCCGCGTCGTGATCGTCGGCGGTGATCTGGTCGCACTGGAGTTGGCCGAATTCCTTGCCAGCCGGGGCAGGTTGGTGGCCATACTCGAAGCCGGCAAGGACATCGCTCCCGAAGTGGGCAACAAGCGCAAGACCGAACACATGGACCGTCTCGACCGGCTGGGCGTCACCGTGCACGTCCGCGCAGCCACCGAACGCATCACCTCCGATGCAGTGGAATTCACCCCTGCCGGAGGTGCCACCCGACAGTTGGCCGCCGACAACGTCGTGCTGGCCGGCACGGTCGAGCCCGACACCGCACTGTTCGATGCCGTCGTCGACGCCCTGCCCGGCGCCGAGGTGCATGCCGCCGGCGACTGCACCGGACTTGGCCTGATCCGCAAAGCCACCGAGGACGGCGCGCGCGCCGCGTGCGCTATTTAGTGACAGGAGAAGAGAAATGACCGAAACCGAAGAGGCTGAGGCGTCCCCGGCCCTCGCCGCGTCGCAGTCGTCGTGGCGGTGCGTTCAGGCCCACGACCGGGAAGGCTGGCTGGCACTGATGTCCGACGACGTCGTCATCGAAGATCCCATTGGCAAGTCCGTCACCAACCCGGACGGCAAGGGAATCCGCGGCAAGGAGGCGGTCGGCACGTTCTTCGACACCAACATCGCCGCCAACCAGCTCTCCATCACATGCGAGGAGACCTTCCCGTCGAGTTCGCCCGACGAGATCGCCCACATCCTGGTGCTCAACAGCAAGTTCGACGGCGGCTTCACCAGCTCGGTGCGTGGCGTGTTCACCTATAAAGTCGATGAGTCGGGGCTGATCACCAACATGCGCGGCTACTGGAATCTCGACATGATGCAGTTCGGCAAAGAGGGCTGAGCCGACCAGCGCAGCACGCACGCCCCGGCAATGCGGCGGCCGCCCCCGACCACAAATTTGCCGCACCTATGCTGGGGCCCATGGCGTCGATCTTCACCAAGATCATCAACCGTGAACTTCCCGGCCGCTTCGTCTACGAGGACGACGATGTCGTCGCGTTCCTGACGATTGAGCCGATGACCCAGGGGCACACGCTCGTCGTGCCGCGCGCCGAGATCGACAACTGGCAAGACGTCGACGGACCGGCCTTCGCCCGGGTCATGTCCGTGAGCCAGTTGATCGGCAAGGCGGTGTGCAAGGCCTTCAGGACGGAGCGGTCCGGCTTGATCATCGCCGGGCTAGAGGTGCCGCATCTGCACGTGCACGTCTTCCCGACCCGCAGCCTGAGCGACTTCGGCTTCGCCCACGTCGACCGCAACCCGTCGGCGCAATCGCTGGACGAGGCCCAAGCCCGGATCAAGGCGGCACTGGCTCAGTTGGCGTGAGCCGGCTCGTGCGACGGCACGTCACTGATGCGGGGCAGCGTTACCCGGAAGCTGCAGCCTTCCCCGGGCCCGGTGGTCACGCTGACCACACCGCCGTGCGCGCGCACCAACGACTCGACGATGGATAGCCCCAGACCGGTGCCGCCGCTGGACCGGGCCCGCGACGAATCGGTCCGATAGAACCGCTCGAAGACGCGCGATGCATCCTCCTCGTTCATGCCGGGGCCCCGGTCCGCCACTTCGAGCACCGCGTTGTCGCCATCGGTGCCCACCCGCACGGTGACGTCGGCGCTTTCCGGGGTGTGTTGCAAGGCGTTGGCGACAAGGTTGCTCAGCACCTGGCGGATCCGTGCTTCATCACCGAGCACCTCCGGGGTGCCGGGACCGTCGAGGACCTCCATGGTGATGGTTCGCCCGGGGTCCATCGCCTGCCCATCGTGCACGGCATCGCTGGCCAGCGCCAGCAGATCCACCCGATTGCGTTCGAGAGGCCGTTGCACATCGAGGCGGGCCAACAGCAGCAAGTCGTCGACCAGCAGGCCCATTCGGGAGGCCTCGCTTTCGATTCGCGACAACAGCATCGCAACGTCGCGGGCGGCCCCCTGGCGGTACAACTCGGCGAAGCCGCGGATGGTGGTCAGCGGGGTGCGCAGTTCGTGGCTGGCGTCGGTGATGAACCGTCGCATCCGGTCCTCGGATCCACGGGCCTTCTCCGCCGAAGACTCCGAGGACGCCAGCGCTTGCTGAATCTGCGCGAGCATCCCGTTGAGCGCTTGGGATAGCCGGCCCACCTCGGTCCGCGGATCTCGTTCTGGCACACGGCGATCCAACTGGCCCGAAGCGATCGCAGCGGCCGTCTGCTCGACCTCGACCAGCGGCCGCAGGCTGCGCTGCACCACCGCGAAGCTGGCGATTCCGACAACGGCCAGCACCGCGACTCCGATACCTATCTGCAACCAGACCAGCGAGGTGAGCGTGTGCTGCACGTCGGACAGGTCAATCGCAACCGTCGTGAGCCCGTGCGGACCGTGCACCGAGACGGCCCGCCACTGAATGTCCGAGCCGTTGACCGACGGCAGCGTCGTCGGGTTAGGGCCAACGTCGTTGTCCGGCGGTAGCGCCGGTTCGGCGTTGCGGTCGTTGATCGCGGTGAACGGGGTGCCGTCGGTGCTGACGCCGCGCACATAAAACTTCGACGGCGGCCGCCCCGGATCGGGACCGTTGAATGCCGGTGGCGATTGCCGCCGCGGGGCCTGCGCCCAGCCGCGGGACGCGTCGAGCAGTGTGGAGTCGATGCGGCCGACCAGGCTGTGCCGCAGGATGGACGTCACCGCGATGCCGGAAACGGCGAGGCCACAGGCGACCAGTGCCAGGGTGGCGGCGACGAGCCCTATCCGGAGGGGCAATCCACGTCGGGGCTTGGTGACCATCTAATTACTTCTTCACTACCGCTGCTCACCGCGGGCCGGCTCACCGCGGCTCCCGCAATACATAACCCACCCCGCGCAGGGTATGCAGCAGCCGCTTTTCGCCGGTATCGATCTTGCGACGCAGATACGACACGTAGGACTCGACGACATTGACGTCACCTCCGAAGTCATAGCGCCACACGTGGTCGAGGATCTTCGGTTTGCTCAACACCGTGCCGGCATTGATCACAAAGTAACGCAGCAGCGTGAATTCGGTCGGCGACAGCGATACCGGCTGACCGGCCTTCCAGACCTCGTGGGTTTCCTCATCGAGTTCGATGTCGGCGAAACTGAGGCGCGCGCTGCGCGGTTCGGCCCCGGCCTTGCCGGCGCGACGAAGAATGACCCGCAACCGGGCCACCACCTCTTCGAGACTGAAAGGCTTCGTCACGTAATCGTCGCCGCCCAGCGTCAGGCCGGCGATCTTGTCCTGCAGGGAATCCCGGGCGGTCAAAAACAATGCGGGGGCGTCGATTCCGTCGGCGCGTAAACGCCGCAGCACCCCGAACCCGTCCATGCCCGGCATCATCACGTCGAGGATCACCGCGTCGGGACGCGCCTCGCGCGCCCGATCCAGGGCCTGGGCGCCGTTGGTTGCCGTATAGACCTCGAATCCCTGAAATTTCAGACTCACCGAGAGCAACTCGACGATGTTGGCCTCATCGTCGACCACGAGGACGCGTGCCTCCGATTTGGTGTGACTGGGGGTCGCCGATGTCATCAGATGCCCATGCCCTTACTTGAACGTTTGCTATGTGACCGTTGTGCGCTTCCTGAAAGCTCAGTGCCAACGAACTGATAGTAGTCTGCCAGAAATCATCGTATTGCCTTGGGACGTAAAGCCCTGCCCGGTCGGGCCTCGCGAATAGACTCTTGGAATGAACCTCACCAGAAGCATCGTGTCGGCTGCGACCGCGCCCGCCCGGGTGGGACTGGCCGCCGCGGACGCGGGTTTGAACGTCGCGAGCGCGGCCGTCGGCGTGGCCAAGCGGGCTGTGGGTGAGAGCGGGACCGCCGGCACCAGCGCGATGACGTCCATGCTGGGGATTGACGACGCGATTGTCCGGGCCAATCGACTGGCCAGGCTGCTCGACGACGACGCCCCGCTGGGCCGGGCCGTGGCCCCGGACGGCCCGATCGATCGCTTGCTGCGCCCGGGCGGGGTGGTCGACATGCTGACGTCGGAGGGCGGCCTGCTCGACCGCCTGACCGCCGACGGTGGCGCGCTGCAGCGCACGCTGCAGCCCGGCGGGCTGGCCGATCAACTGGTCGCCGAAGACGGTCTGATCGAGCGGCTGCTGGCCGAGGACGGCCTGGCCGACCGGCTGCTCAGCGAGGGCGGGCTCATCGACAAGCTGACGGCCAAAAATGGGCCGCTGGATCAACTCGCCGACGTCGCCGACACCCTGGCTCGACTGACGCCCGGGATGGAGGCGCTCGAGCCCGCGATCGCCACCCTGCAAGAAGCCGTTATCGCGCTCACCATGGTGGTCAACCCGCTGAGCAACATTGCCGATCGGATTCCGCTGCCGGGCCGGCGGCGTCCCTCGTCGCGGACGGTCCGCTCGACAGGCGTGATCGACAGCAATGGGTGACGCATTAGGCTGGGTCCGGTTTTACCCCGCCTCCTTAGCTCAGTGGTAGAGCACTCGCCTTGTAAGCGAGCGGTCGTCAGTTCAATCCTGACAGGGGGCTCCGCGCCTTTGGTATGGCCTCGGGTGGCTTCAGGTCCGCGTTTGGCCGCGCTACTCGTCGAACCCCTGCGCGAGTTGGTTTGAGCTACAGTTCCCCTAAGTCGTAAGCCTTCTTGACTTCCGCCGCATGCGCCACCTGCTGCGCACTGTAGCCGATGAGCAGCGCTACCCCACAGACCAGCAAGGCCACCCCGGCCAGCCACTGCAGGCCATAGGTGTAGCCGTGGTCCAGTGCATGCAACTGGGCGGCGTTCATGGACTTCACTGGCCCGGTGGTGCCGCCGAGTTGCATTGTGCGCCAGGTGATGACGCCCTGGATAACCGCCAGCACCATCGGCCCGCCGAGACGGGACAGCATGAGCGAGATTGCCGATATAGGCCCAATCTGGTCCAAACCGACGCTGGCGATCAGCGAAAGCGCGAGCGGCACGTTCATCACGCCGATTCCGATACCGGAGATGACGAGGGGCAGCACCAGATTCGGGAAGTACGGTACGCCCCGGTGAAGCATCGAGGCGTACAGCACCGCGCCCAGCACGACTAAGCCGCCGATGATCACCACCACCCGCGGCGGCAACGACATCACCAACCGCGACGAGACGCCCGCCCCGACGCCCACCGCGACGGCGAACGGGATGAACGCCACGCCCGCGCGCAGCGTGCTGTAGCCGAGGATGTCCTGCACGTACACGCCGATCAGCAGCGTCAGGGTGAACATAACCCCACCGGCCAGAAACATGGCCGCGAACATAGCCAACCGGTTGCGGTCGAGGAACAAGCCAAACGGCACGACCGGGTTCTCTGCCCTGCGCTCCACCACCACGAACGCCACGAAAGCGCCCAGCGCCACCACACCCGATCCGATCGGGACGGGCGACAGCCAGCCTTGCTCCGGACCCATCGAGAACCCGAGCACTGCGGCGGTAAAGACCAACGTCGCTAACCCGGCCCCTGCCGCGTCGAGCTTTGTCCGCTCCTTCTCCGTTTCCCGCAGCGCCGTGCAGGCCAGATAAAGCACCAGCAGCCCGATCGGCACGTTCACCAAAAACACCAGCCGCCACGACACCTCGGTGAGCAAGCCGCCCACCACCAGACCCAGAACGGAGCTGAGACCGCCGACCGCGCCCAACACCGCCATCGCAGCGTTGCGCAACGGGCCTTTCGCGAAAGTGGTTGCCACCAGCGCCATACCGGTTGGCGCGATGATCGCGGCGGACACGCCCTGCAGTAGCCGCGCTAAAACGAGGATGCCCCCGTTCCAGGCGATTCCGCAGATCGCCGAGACGATCGTGAACAGCGCGACGCCGACGATGAAGGCGCGCTTGCGCCCGATGGTGTCACCGAGGCGGCCGCCCAGCAGCACCAGCCCACCGAAGGTCAGCACGTACCCGGTGATCACCCAGCTTCGCCCGGCATCAGACAGGCCCAGCTCATTCTGAATCCTGGGTAGGGCGACGACCGCGATCATGCCGTCCATCGTGGCCATCAGCTGCATGCCGCCGATCGCGATAACCGCGGCGACGAACCACCGAGGTGGCAGCCTGGTCGCGAAGTCTCTGGTGGTACGGCCTGGCGTGGTCGGTTTGACGGGCATCGGGCTCGCTCCGCGCGTTGTGTCGTCCAGTGATGTAGTGCCCCTCTCGCCGTGAGAGTCGGCATTGCGGCAACCCTACGGAATTTCAGCGGTCGTTAACCGCAAAACTGACCACATAAACATGATGGGTCACTGGCTAGCGCAACGAAACGCCCCTTATTTGAACGCTCGCACCGACGTTCAAGACGGTTGGGGAGTGAACCCAGCTCGCAGAGCCCGCATTGCTGCCGGACGGTCGGTGGCGCCGAGCAGATCGTGGTCTTCGAGCTCCTCCGGCGCACTCACCCCGCCGGCGCGCGGCCGAAATCCTCTTACCGCTTTTCCGCGGGGTCTGCGTTGACTGGCCCGGAGCTCGGAGAAACTCGGCGAACATGGCAAAGACAGGAGTTCGATCGTGACACAGCAGGCTTGGGAACCGGCCGGGCCGCTTCCGCTTGGCATCGCCGAGCTCACGCAGTAGTGGTGGTAGCGGCACAGCAGCTCGCTGTGCTCAGGGCTCGCGCCCGGAGCTGGTGTGTCTTTCGCGCCGACGTTCTACCGACCCTCCTGATGGAGGCGGGGCGACGGTGCACACGCTGAAGAAGTCGTCGCACGCCGAGTCGAACCGCGTTCTTTGCAATCGAATGGCTTACTCAACCGGGGTGAACTCCAGGTGCAATTCCTTGAGGCGCCTGAACAAGAAGGTGCGGTCCCATTCGAGCCGACGATGGCCTGACGGACCGTGCTCTGCCTCTGACAGCCGAATGTCGGCCATCCGATCAAGGATTCGTTCCAAACTCACCCGCACTTCGGCGCGTGCAATCGGGGCGCCCGGACAAGTGTGGACACCGCGGCCGAATGCGATGTGTTGCAATATATTTGGGCGTTCAAGGCGGAATTCGCTGGGTTGGTCGAACCGTTGTGGATCGCGGTTTGCCGCACCATTCATTACAAGTACGCTGGTACCGGCCTGCACATCAACGTTCCCTATTTTGGTGGTGCGCCGAGCCATGCGGAAGTTTGATTTGATCGGACTTTCGAAGCGCAGCATTTCCTCGATGAAGGCGGGGATCTTTGAGCGGTCCTCGCGCAGCTGCTCTTGCAAGTCCGGGCGCTCCGCCAGCATTAGCATCGCGAGACTCAGCAGATCGATCGTGGTGCCATGGCCGGCGGCGAACATGAACGTGGCAACGCGGGCGACGTCAATCGCGGCGGGTGTCGTTCCGTCGGGAAACTTTGCCAGCGCAAGCTCGGTGAGCACATCCCCGCGCGGCGTGCGCCGCCGATCCTCGATGTAGTCGACGAACCACTCCTCTTTTACGCCGACGAAGCCGCTGCGTTCACCTTCGATCCGGCTGGCGGTGGCAGCGCGCCGGAATCTCTCATGGTCGGCCTCGGGCACCCCCAGCAGATTGGTGATTGCGACCAGCGTGAACGGAAAGTTGTAGTCGATGACGATCTCGCACTTACCCTCCGCGACGAAGCGGTCGAGTTGCTCGTCCGCCAAACGCCACAGGAAATCCTCGTTCTTCTTTAGCTGCTTCGGCGTAAATAATCTGTTCAACAGCGAGCGGTGCGCGGTGTGTCTCGGAGGATCAAACGTTATGAAGTAGTCGCCGAACGTAACCCTGTGGCGGTGTTGTTCAATCAGATCCGAAATGTCGTCACTGTCGGTTACCCTCGGGATCCCCGACCATGGTCCGCTGACTATGTTGCATACCGAGAAGTTCTGTTCGGCGTCGCGTTGCACGGCGACAGCCTCGTCATACCCCGACACCATCACCACGCCATGCGCTGGCTCACGCTGTACTGGGCAACGACGAATCGCGTCGTAATAGCGGTACGGGTCATCGACCACCGACTTGTCAGTGAAGAAATCGAGGTTCTCGAGTCCGTTCAATCCGCCTCCATCGGCTGGCAATAGACAATAGGAATGTTAAGCGCCTCGGCACCGAAATAGCCGCCGAATCCACAAGCGAAGAGGCGTAACCCGAGTCGGGCTAGACCATCGGCCAGCCTGGTCACCGACCGTCGCGGCGGCGCACCACTTCGCGGGCCGTACATCGATGATCGCCTCGCGCCGGCTCAGCTCGCTCACGGCGCCGCAGATCTTCAGCGTGCCAGGGATACTGCAGCGAGAGAATCTCTAAGGCGTATTAGATCGCGAATGTTCGGAAGTGCTTCTACCCACCGGATATGGCCGAGCTACCAGCCGGCAGATTGCCAGAACCGTGGTGGGGAAGCGCAACCGGCACAATCCGGCGCGGCATCGGATCGGAGAACTCTCGAATCTAATTAGGAACTTTGACGAAACGCCGGACCGTCTCGTTGGCAGCAGTTAAAGTCGCATTTCTAGTCACTCGGGTCTGCGGGCGGGCGGGACGACGCAGAGCGGGGGAGCGACTTGTCACTTCGGGGTGGAGTAGACGGATGCAACTCGACAGCCGAGCGCTTCCGCTCACGCGTGGACAGTTAGACATTTGGCTTGCGCAGGAAACTGGCCGCTTTGCTGCGCGGTGGCAAATGGGCGAGCTTGTGCGAATCGAGGGCAGAGTAGACCCTGGTTTGCTTCAGAGCGCGATCGTTCAAGTGGTGCGCGAGGCCGAACCGCTTCGAGCTTCTTTTTTCGAAGTGGACGGGCAGGTTTTTCAGAAGGCGGTCGATTACCCGGATGTTGAGCTTGCTTGCTACGACCTAACGGGCGCGCAGGATCCGATCCAGGACGCCTACCGGCTGATGTCCTCGATTCAGTGCACGCTGATGCCGCTTACCGGGCCGCTGTTCAAATTTGCGTTGTTGCAGACGCGGGAAGATCAATTCTTTTGGTTCGTGTGCTGGCATCATATAGTGGCGGACGGGGTCGGCCTCGCTCTTATTTGTCATCGGATAGCAGATGTCTATTCTGCAATGGCTTCGGGGGCGTCGATTCCGCCTGCTTTTTTTGGGCCACTGAATGATCTGATTGCATGCGAGTTAGAATACAATAAGTCCACCGATTACCTCGATGATCAGGCTTATTGGACGAGGAACCTGCCGCCGGCAAGCGAACCGAGCTATAGGTTGACGCGCGCTGCGAATGAGCGTGATCCCTATGAGTCTTCTGTACCAGTTGAGTTGGACCCTGTCGCCGTCGCGGGGATGCAGGAGTTGTCGCGGGCGTTCGGACTGCGTCGCTCGTCGGTGATTACTGCGGCGTGCGCGCTGCTGGTGCATGGGTTCGACGCCGAGAGTTCAGACGTGGTGCTCGAATTTGCGGTAAGCAGGCGTGTGCGTCCGGAAATACAGATGGTTCCAGGCATGGTTTCCGGGGATGTCCCACTGGTGTTGAAAGCATCGCCGGGGACTGCAGTTGCTGACTTTTGCGAACATGTCGACACGCGACTGCGGGAAGCGCTACAGCATCAGCGGTTCCCAGTGCGCCTTATTGAGAATGAGGTGCGTCTCCGCGGCTCCGGGCGAGCGCCGAATCGGGTAGTTGTTAATTACATTCCGACTACACATCTGTTGGATTTTGCTGGCGCTCCGGCATCGGGGACCCTGACACACACAAATCTCGTCGATCAAGTTGGATTGTTCTTTTATAGAGACGATGATCGGGTTTTTCTCAGCACCGCTGGCGCTGGGCAATTATTTTCGGATTGTGATATCCGCGACTTAGTCAAGCGGTTGGATCGGGTGCTGGCGACGATGACCACCGACCCGACCCGGCCGCTGTCGTCGATCGATGTGCTTGATGAGTCTGAGCGTGCCCGTCTGGATGGGTTCGGTAATCGGGCGGTGTTGAGCAAGCCGGTGACCGCGCCGGTGTCGATTCCGGCGTTGTTCTCCGCGCGGGTGACCGAGACACCGGATGCGGTGGCGGTGACCTACGAGGGCCGCTCAATGACCTACCGCGAGCTGGATCTGGCCTCTAATCGGTTGGCGCACTTGCTGACCGGCCAGGGCGTGGGCCCGGGACGGTGTGTGGCGCTGCTGGTGGAGCGTTCGGACGCGGCGGTCACGGCGATTGTGGCGGTGCTCAAGACCGGGGCGGCGTATCTACCGATCGACCCGGCGGTGCCGGTGAATCGGATCGGATTCGTGCTCAAGGACGCCGCACCGACGGCCGTTCTTACGAGCACCGGTCTGGCCAGCCGGCTCGACGGCACCGATCTGCCCGTCATCGATCTCAACGAACCCCGCATTGAGACTCAGCTCAGCACCGCGTTGCCAGCGCCGAACCCGGATGACATCGCCTACCTGATTTACACCTCCGGCACCAGCGGCGTCCCCAAAGGTGTCGCCATCACTCACCACAACGTGACCCAGCTGCTGGGGTCGTTAGATGCTGGCTTGCCGGCCGCCGGGGTTTGGCCGCTGTGTCACTCGTTGGCCTTCGACGTGTCGGTGTGGGAGATCTTTGGTGCGCTGCTGCGGGGCGGGCGGCTGGTGGTGGTGCCCGAAGAGGTCACGGGCTCACCGGAAGACTTCCGCGAGGTGCTGGTCGCCGGACAGGTCAGCGTGCTGACCCAGACGCCGTCGGCCGTGGCGATGCTTTCGGGTGAGGGCTTGGAGTCGGCGACATTGGTGATGGCGGGTGAAGCCTGCCCATCCGAAGTGGTGGATCGGTGGGCGCCGGGGCGCGTGATGGTCAATGCCTATGGCCCGACTGAGACCACGATGTGCGTGGCGACCAGTGCGCCGTTGACGGCGGGGTCGGGGGCCCCGCCGATCGGGTCGCCGGTGGCGGGGGCGGCGTTGTTTGTGCTGGATGGGTGGTTGCGTGCGGTGCCGGTGGGGGTGGTCGGTGAGTTGTATGTGGCCGGCGCCACCGTGGGTTGCGGGTATTGGCGCCGGGCGGGGTTGACCGGGTCGCGGTTTGTGGCGTGTCCGTTCGGGGGCCCGGGGACCCGGATGTATCGGACCGGGGATCTGGTGTGTTGGCGCGCCGATGGGCAGTTGGCGTATCTGGGGCGCGCGGATGAGCAGGTCAAGATCCGCGGGTATCGCATCGAGCTCGGTGAAGTCCAGGCCGCCCTGGCGAGTGTGGCTGGGGTGGAGCAGGCGGTGGTGATCGCCCGCGAGGACCAGCCCGGCGATAAGCGGTTGGTCGGCTATATCACCGGCACCGCCGACCCTGCCGCGGCGCGCGCGATCCTGGGCGAGCGGCTGCCGTCGTATATGGTTCCGGCCGCGGTGGTGGTCATTGATGTGCTGCCGTTGACCCCCAACGGCAAACTCGACACCCGCGCGCTACCGGCACCGGAGTCCCAGGATGTTGATGGTTACCGGGCGCCGGGTAATGCGGTTGAAGAGATTGTGGCCGGGATTTATGCCGAGGTGTTGGGGCTAAAGCGGGTCGGGGTGGATGACTCGTTCTTTGATTTGGGTGGGGATTCGCTGTTGGCGATGCGGGTGGTCGCGGCGATCAATACCAGCATGGACGCCGATCTTGCGGTACCCACGGTGTTCGATGCGCCCACGGTGGCCCAGTTGGTGGGCCGGATCGGTGTGGGTTCGCGCCGGCGTGAGCCATTAGTGGCGGTGCAGCGCCCGGCGGTGGTGCCGTTGTCGTTTGCTCAGCAGCGGTTGTGGTTTGTTGACCAGTTGCAGGG
>NZ_LZJR01000135.1 GCF_001667925.1 Mycobacterium sp. E2479
CCAACCAGCGCGACCGGAACCGCCCATCCGAACACGTGCGTGAGCGACTCGGCGTAGGCGCCGACGATCGGGCCGGCCATCTGGCGGGGCAGGCGGTGCAACGCGTCCGGTGACGCGGCGGCCGCGGCCGGGGCGCGACTGGCCGCCATCGCCGGCCCGATCCGGCTGTGCAGGAAGTTTGTGAACAGCGAACCGAATATGGCGGCTCCGAACGAGCTGCCGATCGTGCGGAAAAAGGTGACCCCGGAGGTTGCGACGCCGAGGTCGTCGAAGCTCGAGGTGTTCTGCACAATCAGGACCAGGGTCTGCATGCACATCCCGATCCCGGCGCCAAGAATGACGAGGAACAACGATTGGACGAAAGTGGATGTCGACGGGTCCATCCGCGACATCAGAAAGAACGCTCCCGCCATGACGGCGGTGCCGGCGACGGGGAACACCTTGTATCTGCCCGTGCGGCCGACGATGACACCGCTGCCCATTGAGGTGGTCAGCATCCCGATCACCATCGGCAAGGTGCGCAAGCCCGACGTGGTCGCCGAGACACCGTCGACGAACTGCATGTAGGTCGGCAGGAACGTCAGGGCGCCCAGCATTGCGAACCCGACCACGAAAGACAGCACACAGCAGACGGTGAACACCGAACTCCGGAACAGCCGGACGGGCAGGATTGGCGCGGCGGCACGGCTCTCCACCCAGGCGAAAATGCACAACGCGATCACCGAGCCGATGAACAGGCCGATGATCATGGGCGATCCCCACGGATAGGTGGTCCCGCCCCAACTGGTGGCGAGTGTCAGGCCGGCGGCGCCCAGGCCGACGAACAGGATCCCGGTGTAGTCGATGACGGGTCTGGTGCGGCCGGTCAGGGCCGGGATGGCGGCGGCGGCCACAAAGAAGACCACGACCGAGATAGGCACGTTGATCCAGAACGCCCACCGCCAGGTGAAGTGGTCGGTGAAGTAGCCACCGAGCAAGGGACCGATGACGGTGGTGACGCCGAACACCGCTCCCATCGCCCCTTGGTAGCGGCCGCGGTCCCGCAGCGGGATCACCTCGCCGATCAGGGCCATGGCGGTCACCATGAGCCCGCCGCCGCCGAGACCTTGCAGTGCGCGCGACGCGACCAGCATGCCCATCGAACTCGAGAGCCCGCACAGCACGGAGCCGGCGACGAAGAACACGACGGCCGCCTGGAAGACCCGCTTGCGGCCGAACAGGTCACCGAACTTGCCGACGAGCGCGGTGATGATGGTCGACGCGAGGAGGTAGCTGGTGACTACCCACGATTGATGGCCTGCGCCACCGAGATTGGCGACGATGGTCGGCAACGCGGTCGCCACGATCGTCTGGTCCAGTGCGGCCATCAACATGCCGAGCAGGACCGCTACGAAGATGAAATTGCGTCGCTGCGAGTCGACCGCGACATCGCCGGCTTGTGAATCCGAAGCGGGACCGGCCGGAGCCGCTGCTGAAGTCGCCCTCGTCATGCCTGCCTTCCCACGGCGTTCGATGGTAATGAGTGCCCACGGTCAACCGGTGGCAACCAAAACCGCCGCAGGGTGGCGTCCTAGGGTCAGCTGGGTGGCCGTGACACGCACTGCGCCGAGTACAGCTCCACGCCCAGCTTGTCCATCAACTCGAGCTGGGTCTCGAGGTAGTCGATGTGCTTTTCCTCGTCGGCCACGATGTCCTCGAAAAGGGTCGCTGTGGTGGAATCCTGCTTTTCCCGGCACAGGATGATGGCCGGCTTGAGCCGCTCCATCACCTCGTATTCGATCGCCAGGTCGGCCTCGAACTGCTCGCGCAGCGTCTGGCCGATGCGCAGTGAGAACAGGCGCTGGTAATTCGGCAACCCGTCGAGCAACAGGATGCGGTCGGTGATCGTCTCCGCGTGTCGCATCTCGTCGAATGACTCGGCCCGGGTGTGCTCAGCTAACTCGGTGAAACCCCAGTTGTCCTGCATCTTGGAGTGCAGGAAGTATTGGTTGATCGCGGTGAGCTCGCTGGTCAGTTGCTCGTTGAGCAGACGCAAAACTTCCGGATCCCCTTGCATTGTCACTCCTATGGTGTGAGCGGCTGTCGTGTGTGGCCGCGCCGGTGCGCTGGGCTGGAGCGCACAAAACCTGGGCGCTAGCAGCACTTTGCCACGCCCGGATGGAATGTTCTAGCAAGGTTTGGCTGCACTCAGTGACGTGCGGAGCCGAGTAAGTCGGCCCTTGGTTAGGTTAGACTGCGCTAACGAACTTAGGTTAGACTCCACTAATAAGCGGCATGCGTTTCGGCCTGATCGCCATGACTCACAGTCGGCGACGAACCGCAGACGTTTGACCGAACGACGAAGGGACGCGGACGTGCGGGAGGTGCGCTGATGTACGTGTGCCTCTGTGTTGGGGTAACCAACCAGACCGTGTGCGACGTCGTGGCGCAGGGCGCGTCGACCTCCAAGGAGATCGCCGCTGCATGCGGGGCCGGCGGTGACTGCGGCCGCTGCCGACGCACCTTGCGTGCCATCCTCGCCGACTCGGCCAAGTTGCGAACGGCTCAGTCGGTTTAGCGCTTGTTGAAATCGGCCAGCGCGGCCGCGTTGGCTTGCGCACCCATCAGTTCGGCGAAGTGCGCGTTTTCGCGGGCGGTAGCCGCCACGATCTCCGGGCGAACGGGTTCCATCATCGTGTGCTTGACGGCCATCAGGCTCGAAATCGGCCGCGAGGCAAGAACTTCGGCGTGCTGACGGGCCTGCGCCATTAGCTCGTCGGGTTCGCAGACGCGCCAGACGAGGCCCATTCGCAAAGCCTCGTCGGCATCGACCCATTCCGACGACATCAACAGCCACGCCGCGTTCTGGCGGCCGACCAACTGCGGCAATAGATACGACGAAGCCGCTTCGGGCGCCACGCCCAGGCTGGTGAACGGGCACTTCAGGCGGGCGGTCGAGGACATGAACGCCAGATCGGCGTACCCGAGGATGGTGGCGCCGATCCCGACGCCCACGCCGTTCACCGCGCAGATCAGCGGCTTGGGAAACGCACGCAGCGCGTCGATCAGTCCGATGAAGCCGTGCTTACCCGGTGTGAAGCGCGGGTCGGTGATACGAGCCTGCATCTCGGACAGGTCGGTGCCGGCGCTGAAGCCCCGACCCGCGCCGGTCAGCAGCACGACGGCGACATCGGGATCCTCGGCGGCGGCCAGCAGCGCCTCGGCCGCGGCGTCATAGAGGGCTTCGTTGAACGCGTTGAGCGCCTCCGGCCGGTTCAGGGTGAGAGTGCGCACCCGTTTCTCGTCGTCGATCTGCAGCGTCACGCCAGCAGCCTAACGAGGCTAGCCGTTGCTGTAGACCCGGGTTGGGGCGATCAGCACCACGGCGCGCCGCTCGGAAGCCATCACCCGGTCGTACTCGTCCCAGTTGTCGTGCGTGCCGCCCGCGGCGGTGAACACCTCGCGGAGCAGCAACCGCAATTGATCTGCGTCCGCCAGCCAGGGCTGGGCATCGTCGGGACCGACCAGTTCGGCGCGGCCCTCGACGGTCGCCCACTGCCATCCGTTGCGGAAGGTCACCGCCAGCTGCGGACGAGCGCGCAGGTTGGCCAGCTTGACCCTGCCGTAGGTGGTGAAGGCCAGGGCTTGTTCGCCAGTCGAAGGGTGCGCCAGCAAGCCCACGTTGACCAGCGAAGCCTGCACCGTCCCGTCGCCCCGGACGGTGGATATCACCGCCAGGCCGCTTTCTCCTCTGGCCAATGCGACTGCGTCGTCGAGTGTTGTCATGAGCGGCCCTCAATCCCGGAACGGTGTTTCGAATACGTAGCGGCTCGTCGGCACGGTGTCGATGTTCTCGTTGGCACCGAATGCCGTTGTGCTGGCGACCATTCGGCCCAACCGATCCTGCAGGTCGTCGTCATCAGAGGCTCCGAAGAATGCCTTGAGGTCGGTGATGGCCTCCTGCGGGAACAACTCCTCGACGATGCCGGCGATTCCCGGCGCATTCGGCGTAAGCGTCCGCACCACCCAATTCTGGGTGTAACCGAACGTCGACTGCGTTTCGATGGCGACCGACGTGTGGTCACGTTGCCAGCGATCCAGCCAGTCCGCCTGATCCATGCCGTCGGGACGGCGCAGCAACGCGATGTTGGCCAAACCCGGTGTGCGAGCACCGGACTCGACAGCCGGGGCGCTCAGTGGGACCGATTCGGTCACCAGATAGGCGGCCAGCTGTTCGCATTCCTGGGCGAGGAATTTGAGCGCCGCCGCCGTTTGGTCGCCGTAGCACTGTTGGGTCCACATGCTCACCACCGCGGCCACGGGTGGGTTCAACGTTGTCAGTGTCATCAGCGAGTGACGCACGGCGCTGTCACGAACGTTCACCTGCAGCCCGGCGAAGCCCAGTTGCAGCAGCGCGTCGGCGACGTGACCTCGTTGCCGGGCACACCACGCGTCATCCGGTTCGGCGCGCATCAGCACTGCGATGACCTTCTCCATACGCCGAACTTACAGTCGCTGCGGGCCTACTTCACCAGGCGTACCTGATGCTCGTTGCTGATCAATCGGCCGATGAGCCCGGCCAGCCGGCGGTAGGACTCGTCGCGCCCGCTCGACGAGCGGAAGACCAAACCGATCCGCCGGCCAGGGCGGGGCGCGGCGAACTGCGCGAGGCCCAGGCGGCTTCGGGACGCCTCGACGGGCACCGCGCTCTGTGGAATGAGCGTCACGCCCAGGCCGCCAGTCACACATTGGACCGCGGTCGCCAGCGACGCCGCCCTGGTGTTGGCCAGCTCGGCTCGTACCCCGGCCTTATGGCAGACGTCGAGTGCTTGATCGCGTAGGCAGTGGCCCTCATCCAGCAATAGCAGCGGCAGGTCGGCCAGGGCGGCGGCCGGCACCCTGCGCTTGCCCGCCAGCGGGTGGCCCGGGGGCAGGGCGAGCACGAAATCCTCGTCATAGATCGGGATCGCGCTGATGCCGGCGCCCTCGGCGGGCAGGGCGATCAGGGCCGCGTCCAACGCGCCCTCCCGCAACACCGCCAACAGCCGTTCGGTCTGGTCTTCGGTCACCCGCAGCGTCAGCTCCGGCAGTTGCTCGGCGACGCCGGCCAGCACCGTCGGCAGCACATAGGGCGCCACCGTGGGTATCAGGCCCAGCCGCATGCCGGCCCGGAGTGGGTCCGACGACCCCGCGGCAGCGGCGCTGAAAGCGTCCGCCGCCTCGACGACGGCCTGGGCGCGCGGGAGCAGTTGCATGCCTTGTGTCGTCAAGAAGACACGCCGGGTAGAGCGCTCAATCAGCCGGGTGCCCAGCCCGGCTTCCAGAGCCGCCAGCGCTTGCGACAACGTCGACTGACTTACGCTGAGAGCTGTTGCTGCACTGCTGAATTGCCGCTTCTCGGCTACCGCGACGAATGCGCGCAGGCCGGCGATCGTGGGTTGATAACTCTTATCGGCCATACCTATAAACCTAGTGGGAAATATCACCTTTACTTCAACTAGCGTACGCGGCAACATGGGAAAGGAAAGCTAATCTTGATTAAATCCAGACAAGGAGCGACATGCCTCTGCTGACCATCGGCGACCAGTTCCCCGCCTACGAGCTGACTGCATTGATCGCGGGCGATCTGTCCAAGGTCGACGCCAAGCAGCCTGGGGACTACTTCACCACCGTCACCAGCGAGGACCACGCCGGCAAGTGGCGCGTGGTGTTCTTCTGGCCGAAGGACTTCACCTTCGTGTGTCCAACCGAGATTGCCGCCTTCGGCAAGCTCAACGACGAGTTCGAAGACCGCGACGCGCAGGTGCTCGGCGTTTCGATCGACAGTGAGTTCGTGCACTTCAACTGGCGTGCACAGCACGACGACCTGAAGAAGCTGCCCTTCCCGATGCTCTCGGACATCAAGCGGGAGCTGAGCCTGGGCGCCGGTGTGCTCAACGCCGACGGAGTAGCCGACCGGGCGACCTTCATCGTCGACCCGAACAACGAGATCCAGTTTGTTTCGGTCACCGCGGGTTCCGTGGGCCGCAACGTCGAAGAAGTGCTGCGTGTCCTGGATGCGCTGCAGTCCGACGAGCTGTGCGCGTGCAACTGGCGCAAGGGTGACCCGACCCTGGACGCCACCGAGCTGCTCAAGCAGTCGGCCTGATTCTTTACTGATCGCATAGGGTCGGGATTAGGAGGCGAGATGAGCGTAGAAAACCTCAAAGAAGCGCTGCCCGAGTACGCCAAGGATCTCAAGCTCAACCTTGGCTCGATCACCCGCACGACCGAGCTCAACGAGGAGCAGTTGTGGGGCACGCTGCTGGCCAGCGCCGCGGCGACCCGGAACATGCAGGTGCTCACGGAGATTGGGGCCGAGGCGGCCGGCATCCTGTCCGCCGAGGCGTACAACGCGGCGCTGGGAGCCGCGTCGATCATGGGCATGAACAACGTGTTCTACCGTGGCCGGGGCTTCCTGGACGGCAAGTACGACGATCTGCGCGCGGGGTTGCGAATGAACATCATCGCCAACCCCGGTGTGGAGAAGGCGAACTTCGAGCTGTGGTCCTTCGCGGTGTCGTCGATCAACGGATGCCCAGATTGCGTGACCGCTCACGAGCACACCCTGCGCGAGGCCGGGGTCAGCCGCGAAACCATCCAGGAGGCGTTGAAGGCCGCGGCGATCATTTCCGGCGTGGCACAAGCGATCATCGCCGCCCAGACGCTGGCAACCGTCGGCTGATCGCGCCGTCGTGACCAGTCCCGTGACCCAACCCGCCTGGGTCGAGCACGCGATCTGGTGGCAGGTTTATCCCTTGGGGTTCGTGGGAGCATTCCCCACACCGCAGTCAAGCGAGCCGCCGCAGCCGGAGGAACATCGGTTGCGGCGGCTCGTCGACTGGCTGGACCATGCCATCGAACTCGGGGCGTCGGGCATTGCGCTAGGACCCATCTTCGCCTCGCGCACACACGGTTACGACACCACCGACCACTACCGCATCGATCCCCGGCTCGGTGACGACGCCGACTTCGACCACCTGGTCGCCGAGGCACATCGCCGCGGACTGCGAGTACTCCTCGACGGCGTGTTCAATCATGTCGGGGAGGACTTCGCACGCTACCGCGAGGCGGCCGATGACGAGCGAGCCGCACGCTGGTTTCGCGGACGCCCCGGTCGTTTCCACACCTTCGAAGGCCACTCCGGGCTGATCACCCTCAACCACGACAACCCCGAAGTCGCCGACTACACGGTCGACGTGATCGCACACTGGTTGGGTCGCGGCGCCGACGGCTGGCGTCTCGATGCTGCTTACGCTGTGCCAAAACACTTTTGGTCCTCAACCCTGAAGAGGGTCCGCGAGCGCTACCCGGATGCCTGGTTCGTCGGCGAACTCATCCATGGCGACTACGCCGCGGACGTACGGGCCGCCGGCTTCGACTCCGCCACGCAATACGAGCTGTGGAAAGCGATCTGGAGCAGCCTTAATGACGGCAACTTCTTCGAACTCGACTGGGCGCTGCAGCGGCACAACGACTTTTTGACCACCTTCTCGCCACTGACGTTCATCGGCAACCACGACGTCACCCGCATCGCCAGCCAGCTGGAGACCGCCGCACACGTGCCCCACGCGCTGGTGCTGTTGCTGACCATCGGCGGGGTGCCCAGCGTGTACGCCGGTGACGAACTCGGCTTTCAGGGATTGAAGGAAGAACGCTTCGGCGGAGACGACGCGGTACGACCCGAGTTCGGCTCTCCCCCAATGCAACTGGATGATCGAGGCGTCGAAATTTGGCGGTTGCATCAGTATTTGGTCAGGCTGCGGCGTCGCTACCCCTGGCTGCACGCGGCATCGACCACCGCACGGCTGCTCAAAAACCGGCACTACGTGTACGAGACGCGCAACGGCGACGATGCGCTGCTGGTGGTGCTCAACATCGACGACGAGCCACTGCGCATCGCACTACCAGAGCTGGGCACGGCGCGCGCGCAGGTGGTCGGCGGTTCGGCGGCCCCGCCGCAGGAGGTCGTCGACATTGTCACGGTCGAGGCACAAGGCTGGCGGATCTTGAGCCCGGCCTAGGGACGATCGCGAGCGCGGTGTAGCCGGGCGAAGCGGGTCGGCCCCATCAGCCTAGGGACGATCGCGAGCGCGGTGTAGCCGGGCGAAGCGGGTCGGCCCCATCAGGTTAGGGACGATCGCGAGCGCGGTGTAGCCGGGCGAAGCGGGTCGGCCCCATCAGGAATTCGTCAGCCGTTCCAACGTCAGCCGGTCTTGATGGCCGTCGTAGTACTTGTCGAGCACCGCGATGAAGTCCTGGTTGTCCTCGGTGGCCTGGGTGAACAGCGTCATGGAGGAGCGCAATTTGAGGTCGTCCGGCGAGCCGAAAATCTGCCCTATCGATCGCCCCTGCACCGAGGTGACCAGCCGCGAGCACTCATGCAACCGTGGCCCCAGCAACTCATGGCGCAGGTATGCGCGGGCCTCGTCGAGCGAGCCGATGCCGAAACGGGCGGCCATCGCGCTGCCGCCCAACCCGCGCAGCTGCGGAAAGACGAACCACATCCAGTGTTTGCGCTTTCGCCCGGCACGTAGCTCGTCTATGACATCGCCGTAAACCGGATCCTGCGCTTCGACAAAACGCTCGAGATCGAAAGGGTCGCCTGTCGATTCCATATGACTACGGTTGCACATATGGCGGTTCGACGACGAGTGCCCAAACTGCGGGATCTGGCGCCGCTGATGCAATTCAAGCGGCCCCGGTTCAACGCGACCAGGCGCCGCCTCGACGCCGCCTACACCATCGAGGATCTGCGAGCCATCGCCAAACGCCGCACTCCCAAGGCGGCGTTCGACTACACCGACGGCGCCGCCGAAAACGAGCTGTCCATCGAACGTGCGCGACAAGCGTTCCGCGACATCGAATTCCACCCGACAATACTGCGCGACGTCAGCAATGTCACCACGGGCTGGGACGTGCTGGGCCTGCCGGTGGTGTCGCCGTTCGCGATCGCGCCCACCGGTTTCACCCGATTGATGCACACCGAGGGCGAGATCGCCGGCGCGCAAGCGGCGGCCCGCGCGGGGATCCCGTTCTCGCTGTCCACGCTGGGCACCTGCGCGATCGAGGATCTGGTCACCGCCGTCCCTCAGGGCCGAAAGTGGTTCCAGCTCTACATGTGGCGCGATCGCGAGCGCTCGATGGCGCTGGTGCAGCGCGCCGCCGCCGCGGGATTCGACACGCTGCTGGCGACAGTCGACGTCCCCGTCTCCGGTGCCCGGCTGCGGGATAACCGTAACGGCATGACGATCCCGCCCACGCTGACACTGCGCACCGTGCTCGACGCGGTGCCGCACCCGAAGTGGTGGTTCGATCTGTTGACCACCGAGCCGCTGGCCTTCGCCTCACTGGATCGTTGGCCGGGCACCGTCGCCGAATACCTGAGCACGATGTTCGACCCGAGCCTCACCTTTGAAGACCTGCAAT
Organism: Mycobacterium sp. E2479; assembly: GCF_001667925.1. Taxonomy (GTDB): domain Bacteria; phylum Actinomycetota; class Actinomycetes; order Mycobacteriales; family Mycobacteriaceae; genus Mycobacterium. The sequence continues at coordinate 9,448 of NZ_LZJR01000135.1, forward strand.
GGATCAAGGCGCAATGGCCCGGCAAGCTCGTCGTGAAGGGGATCCAGACACTCGAGGATGCGCGCGCCGTCGTCGACCGTGGCGTGGACGGCCTCGTGTTGTCCAATCATGGTGGGCGCCAACTGGACCGGGCCCCCGTCCCTTTTCACCTGCTGCCCGTTGTCGCGCGCGAGCTCGGGAAACACACCGAGATACTGGTGGACACCGGCATCATGTCGGGCGCCGACATCGTCGCCGCCATCGCGCTGGGGGCCCGCTGCACGCTGGTCGGGCGCGCCTACCTCTACGGCCTGATGGCCGGCGGCGAGGCGGGCGTGAGCCGCGCGATCGAGATCCTTGCCAGCGGCGTTCTGCGGACCATGGCGCTGCTCGGGGTCACCTGTTTAGCAGAGCTGTCACCCCAGCACGTCACCCAGCTCACGCGGCTTGGTCCTGTTTCGCCGCCAGCGTAACGCTCTGTGACGGCCGCCTCGCCGGCGCCGAGATTGCCGCTAGGGCTGTGATTTGCGCGCCAACAATGACCATGGCGGCAGTCTCGATGCGTTCGCCGCGATTGCATCGGGAACAAACCGGCGCCGAGCTGGGTTAAGCGCATCAGACTCAACTTTTGGAGGATTTGATGGCTGAAGCCAAGTCGGTGCCGGTGCTGTTTGTCACCGACACCATCGTCTTGCCCGGAATGGTGGTGCCGATCGCGCTGGACGACGCCGCCCGCGCGGCGATCGACGCCGCTCAGGCGAGCGACTCGGGGCAGCTGCTGATCGCCCCCCGGCTCGAGGACCGGTATCCGTCGCACGGAGTGATCGCGAAGATTTTGCAGGTCGGACGCATCGCCGGCGGTGGCACCGCCGCGGTGGTGCGCGGTGAGCGCAGGGCCCAAATAGGGGCGGGAGCGTCCGGACCCGGTGCGGCGCTGTGGGTCGAGGTGACCGAGGTCCCCGAGATCGAGACGACGGAGGAAATCAAGGCGCTGACGGCGGAGTACAAGAAGCTGCTGTTGGCCATGCTGCAACGCCGAGAAGCCTGGGAGATCATCGATTACGTCAACCGACTGACCGATCCCTCGGCGCTGGCGGACACCTCCGGGTACGCCTCCTACCTGACGAACGCTCAGAAGCGGCAGTTGCTGGAGACCGTCGATGTCGCCGACCGGTTGCGCGTGCTGATCGATTGGACCAGCAAGCATCTCGCCGAAGTCGAGGTCAGCGACAAGATCGCCGAGGACGTGCGCGAGGGCATGGAAAAGACGCAGAAAGAGTTTCTGCTCCGCCAACAGCTCGCCGCCATCCGCAAGGAACTGGGCGAAGGCGAACCCGACGGGTCGGATGACTACCGAGCCCGCGTCGAGGCGGCCGAGCTGCCCGAGAAGGTGCGCGAGGCCGCGCTGCGCGAGGTCGGCAAGCTGGAGCGCTCCAGCGACCAAAGCCCGGAAAGCGGCTGGATTCGCACCTGGCTGGACACCGTGCTCGACCTGCCCTGGAACGTCAAGAGTGAGGACTCGACGGATCTGAAGGCCGCGCGCGAGATCCTGGATGCCGACCACCACGGCTTGGACGACGTCAAGGACCGCATCGTCGAGTACCTGGCCGTGCGGGCCCGCCGCGCCCAGCGCGGGCTGCAGGTCGTCGGTGGACGCGGTTCGGGCGCGGTGATGGTGCTGGCCGGTCCTCCCGGCGTGGGCAAGACGTCGCTGGGTGAAAGCGTGGCCCGGGCGTTGGGTCGCAAGTTCGTGCGCGTCGCCCTGGGCGGCGTGCGCGACGAGGCCGAGATCCGTGGGCACCGTCGCACCTACGTGGGCGCATTGCCGGGCCGGATCGTGCGCGCGATCGGTGAGGCGGGATCGATGAATCCCGTTGTGCTGCTGGACGAAATCGACAAGGTGGGTTCCGACTATCGCGGCGACCCGAGTGCGGCGCTGCTCGAGGTGCTCGACCCCGCGCAGAACCACACCTTCCGCGACCACTATTTGGATCTGGACCTGGATCTGTCGGACGTGGTTTTCCTGGCCACCGCCAACGTGATTGAAAACATTCCGTCGGCGCTGCTCGACCGCATGGAGTTGGTGCAGATCGACGGTTACACGGAGGACGACAAGGTTGCCATCGCCCGGGACTACCTGCTGCCCCGGCAGCGAGAGCGGGCGGCTCTGACCGAGGATGAGGTCGCGGTGACCGACGCGGCGTTGCGCAAGATCGCAGCCGACTACACCCGCGAGCCTGGGGTGCGCCAGTTCGAACGGCTGCTGGCCAAGGCGTTGCGCAAGGCGACCACAAGGCTGGCCTCGGAAGCGAACGGGGATCCGGCGTCGCTGACCATCGATGAGCCCGATCTGGTTGACTTCCTGGGCCGCCCGCGGTTCATGCCGGAGTCGGCCGAGCGCACCGCGGTGCCGGGCGTGGCCACCGGGCTGGCCGTTACGGGCCTCGGTGGTGACGTGCTCTACATCGAGGCCGGGGCCACCGACGGTGAGCCGGGTCTGCAGCTGACGGGTCAACTGGGTGACGTCATGAAGGAGTCCGCGCAGATCGCGCTCTCCTACGTGCGCTCGCACGCCACCGACTTGGGTGTCGACCCTAAAGCGCTGGACCGGCGCATCCACGTGCACGTGCCCGCGGGCGCGGTGCCCAAGGACGGCCCATCGGCGGGGGTCACCATGGTGACCGCGCTGGTGTCGATGGCGACCGGAAGGCAGGTCCGTTCCGACGTCGGCATGACTGGCGAGGTCACGCTGAACGGGCGGGTGCTGCCGATCGGCGGCGTGAAGCAGAAGCTGCTGGCAGCCCAACGCGCTGGACTGTCAACGGTATTCATCCCGGCGCGCAACGAGCCGGATCTGGACGACGTGCCAGGCGAGGTGCTCGATGTGCTGGACGTGCGGCCCATGGCCGACGTCGCCGAGATCGTGGCCCAGGCGCTGGAGCCGGCGGCCGACGCCGCCACGGTGGCCGCCTAGCTACTGTTAAATGCCTGTCGAATAGGCCTTCCTAGTGGCCCCCGGGGACTGCCAAGAGGTTTTGGCTTCCCCGGACCGGGGGTAGTCACAAGCGCAGAGGCAAAGCCAGCCGAGGGGGGTTTGACCTCCACCCGACGTCAAAGGACGTTTGGTGACGAACAACAAATCAGGCCGTGAAGCCGCTGAACGGGCAGTGAGCGGCCGGACAAGGAGTTCATCGTGAGGTTGAACAGAATAGCTGCTAGCGCCGCTATTGCGGGCGCGTTGACGTCGGGCGCGTTGGGAGTCGGCGTGGGGTTTGCACAGGCCGACCCCAATGGCCCGAACCCAGGCCCGAACGTTCCGGGGCCAAACGTGCCAGGCCCGAACGTTCCTGATCGGGATGGACCGGGTCAGGGGCAATGGATCCCTGGGCAGCCGATTTGTAACGGTGGTCCGGGCGTCAACTGCAACGGCCCGGGCACCCCGCTTCCGCCGGGGCAGCGCGGATTCCCGCCGCCGGGCCACTTCAATGACCCGATTGGCTACGGGTACCCCCCGCGCTGGACGCCGCCGGGTCAGCCGGGCGACTACCCGGTGGTATTCAACCCGGACGCACACCAGTGGGGTGTGTTCCTGCCTGGTGGTCAGTTCGTGGCCTACGCGACCTAAAACCGCATAGTGAGACAGCCGCCGCCCTGCGGCGGCTGTTCTCGTTTGCGGCAGAATCCAAGCTATGAGTGACTTCAGGAATCTGAAACGGCAAGTCGTCCATCGCGTTCAGCGGCTGCTGGTCAATCCGGTGGGCCGCAGGTTACCCATGACGATGCTGGAAACCACGGGGCGCAAGAGCGGGCAGCCGCGTCGTACCGTGGTGGGCGGGCGCGTCGTGAATAACCAGTTCTGGATGGTTTCCGAACATGGCGAGCACTCGGACTACGTCCGCAACATCAAGGCGAATCCCGCGGTCCGGGTGCGGGTTGGCGGGCAGTGGCGTAACGGCACGGCGCACCTGCTGCCCGACGACGACGCGGTACAGCGGCTCGGCGAGCTGCCGCGATTGAACAGCGCGGCGGTACGCCTAATGGGCAGCGACCTGCTGACCATCCGCGTCGATCTGGACTGATGCCGCATGGCCTACGACGAGGATCTGGCCAATCGCATCCGTGAACTCCTCGGCTCCGAGCCCGGCGTCGACGAGAAACGCATGTTCGGCGGTCTGGCGTTCTTGATCTACGGCAATATGTCGGTCGCCGTCAGCGGCCAGGGCGGACTGTTGGTGCGGGTGCGGCGGGAGGACACCGATAAGCTCATCGAGCGTGCCCATGTCAGCCCGATGGTGATGGCCGGCCGCGAGACCCGGGGCTGGCTGCGCGTCGAGGCCGCCGGGGTGCGGACCAAACGCCAGCTGCACAGTTGGGTGAACCGCGGAGTCGGCTACGCGCGCAGCCTGCCGCCCAAGTAGCGTCCGGTTTGCTCGCCCAAAGCGCGGGTACGCGGGTGCCTATGGACAAGCGGGTGCGACGGCTGCTCGATGTTGCCGGTACCACGTACGCGGCCCAGGCGCGGATCACCATGAGCGACAAGCCGATGCCGCTGTTTCAGCTCCTGGTTCTGTGCATGCTGGCCAGCAAGCCGATCGACGCGGGCATCGCCATGGCCGCCGCACGTGAACTGTTCAGGACCGGCCTGCGGACAGCCAAAGCCGTGCAGGAGGCCGACCGGCAGACCATGATCGAGGCGTTCGGGCGCGCGCACTACGTTCGCTACGACGAAAGCTCGGCGACCCGCCTCGCCGAGATGGCCGACCGTGTTTGTAATCAGTATTCCGGTGATCTGCGCCGGCTGGCAGATCGCAGCCACCGCGACCCGGCGGCGGCCAAACGAATGCTCAAACAATTCAAGGGAATCGGTGACACCGGTGCCGATATCTACCTGCGGGAAGTTCAGGACGTGTGGACGTGGGTGCGGCCCTACTTCGACGACCGCACCACCGACACCGCCAAGCAACTTGGCTTGCCCGGGGAGCCGAAGAAGCTGGGATCGCTTGCGCCGCAAGCCAATGCCCGCCTTGCGGCCGCGCTGGTCAGGGTGTCGATGGACGACGATGTGCGTCAGCGGGTGACCGGCTGAGCGGCCCGTGACCATACGCATCGGTACCTCGGGGTGGTCGTACAACCACTGGGTTGACGTGCTGTATCCCACCGGGACGCCGTCGGGACGTCGGCTCGCCCGGTACGTCGAGGTGTTCGATACCGTCGAGCTGAACGGAAGCTTCTACCGCTGGCCCCAGGACTCAACCTTCACCGGCTGGCGCCAACAGCTGCCGAAGGGCTTTACCATGTCGGTCAAGGCCCATCGCGGCTTGACGCACTACCGCAGGCTGGCCTCACCCGAGCCGTGGATCGAACGGTTCGAACGCTGTTGGCGTCTGCTGGGTGATCGGCACGGGGTGCTGCTCGTGCAATTGCACCCTCAGCAGCAGCGCGACGACGCGCGCCTGGATTCGTTCCTGTCCCTCATGCCCGAGTCGATCCGCGTCGCCGTCGAACTGCGTCACCCGACGTGGAACGACCCTGCCGTGTTCGAGTTACTGGAACACCGACGCGCGGCCTATGTGGTGATGAGCGGCCTCGGGCTCGAGTGCATCCCCCGGGCGACCACCGATCTGGTGTACATCCGGATGCACGGCCCGGATCCGGAAGCCAACTATGCCGGCTCGTATTCCGACAGCGACTTGCGGCGTTGGGCCGGCCGAATCGCCGAGTGGGACAGTGACGGCAGGGATGTGTGGATGTATTTCAACAACGACCTAGGTGGCCACGCGGTCCGCAATGCCCTGGCCTTGCGCGAGCTGGTGAGCTGAGCGCGCACGAGTAGGCTGGAATCCTTCGAAGAAGGGAGCACCGATCATGGCCGGCTCGACCAGCTTCGTCATCGTCGGCGGCGGACTCGCGGCTGCTAAAGCCGTAGAAGCATTGCGCGACAACAACTTCGATGGTCATATCACGGTGTTCGCCGACGAGGAGCATCTGCCTTACGAGCGGCCCCCGCTGTCAAAGGAGTACCTGGCCGGCAAGAAGTCGTTGACTGACTTTACCGTGCACAACTCCGACTGGTATCGGGACAACGACGTCGATCTGCGGCTCAGCGCCCGGGTGACGGCCCTGGACGCCGCCGGCCACACCGTGGGTCTTGCCGACGGCGCTACCGTGCGCTACGACAAGCTGCTACTGGCCACCGGATCCGCCTCGCGACATCCACCGATACCGGGTTCGGACGCCGGCGGCGTCCACTACCTGCGCAGCTACGAAGATGCGGTGGCGTTGAATTCCGTTCTGGCCGAAGGGGCGTCGCTGGCCGTTGTGGGGGCCGGGTGGATCGGGCTGGAAGTGGCCGCCGGTGCCCGCCAGCGTGGCGTCGACGTCACCGTGGTCGAGGCGGCCAGGCAACCACTGCTGGCCGCACTAGGCGAAACCGTAGGCGACGTGTTCGCCACTCTGCATCGCCAGCACGGTGTGGATCTGCGGCTCGAGACCCAGGTCGAGGAGATCACCCATACGGACGGCGCGGCGAGCGGTTTGCGCATCCGCGGCGGGGCGACCATCGCGGCCGACGCCGTGCTGGTGGCCGTTGGCGCCAAGCCGAACACCGAACTCGCCGAGCAGGCCGGGTTGTCCATGGGTGACGGCGGGGTACTGGTCGACGCGTCGTTGCGCACCAGCGACCCCGACATCTATGCCGTTGGTGACATCGCCGCGGCCGAGCACCCGCTTTTCGGCACCCGGATCCGCACCGAGCACTGGGCCAACGCGCTCAAGCAGCCCGCAGTCGCGGTGGCCGGGATGCTGGGTACGCCAGGCGAATACGCGGAGCTGCCGTATTTCTTTACCGACCAATACGACCTCGGCATGGAATACGTCGGGCACGCGCCCAGCTTCGAGCGGGTGGTGTTTCGAGGCGACGTCGACGGGCGCGAATTCGTCGCGTTCTGGCTCGATCGTGACGACCGGGTGCTAGCCGGGATGAACGTCAATGTCTGGGATGTGCTGGACGACGTCAAAGCCCTGATCCGGGCGCAGACCCCGGTCGACGTCGACAAGTTGTGCGATACGCAGTCATCGCTGGCCGACCTGCCCAGCGTCAGCTGACAGTTTGCACGGCGTCGGAATCGTCAGCGCTGCGCTGCACGGGGGTCCACGTCCCGTCGATGACGTCGGGTGGGTATTGCACCTGTAAGCGTTCGCGCTCGGTGCGTCGGCGTTTGATCCGCAGCCGCGCATCGCCGGGCAGCGTGACCAGCTCGTTGCAGGTCAAGTAGTACATATCGTCGACTTCATCGATCAGATCCGCCTCGACCCGCAGGGAACCCAAGGCGCGCAACGTCATCCGGAGCTCATGTGTGAAGCGCATCGTGGTGTCGTGGGCCAGTTCCCGCGAGCCGCGGGCGTTGGCGGCCAACCGAGCGTCATGCGACAGCAGCGGCGCGGGCTGTGCGGCGGCGGCAGCCGCGGCGATCAGCAACATTGTCGGGTCGTCGGCAAATGTGGTGCTGGCCAGTTCGGCCTCCCCCGGTCCGCGGTGCCCGATGCGCGCGACGGCGGCATCGACGGCGGCCGCGGTCGTCGGCGACAACGCGCGAATGCTCGCGAGGTTGCCCTCCTTCGCCAGCGCACACAACGGCGGGTCGGCACGCAGCGCGGCCGCCAACTCGGCGATCTCGGTGGCGACGAGATCGCTGTCGGCGATCATGCCCATCCCGGGCACACCGCGCCGGGCCTGGCTAAGCACCGGCGTTGCGGCGCTGACGCCGGCATCGATCAACCACAGCGCGTTCAGGATCCAGCCCTGATGAATGCGGTCGCGCAGCAGCCGCAGCCGAACTTCCAGCGCCGCCTCCGGCAGCATCGCCAGTTGGCCGGCGTCGAGGTGCTCCGCGGTGGCGGCGGCGCCGTATGCGCGGGTGTCGGCCCGCAGATGGCGCAGCGCAGCCAACGACCGTCCCGCGGCAACCGCCTTGGCGACCGAGCCGAGAGCTCCGCCCGCCAGGGCCGGCTCGCCGAACGGCAGCGGATCCCCGACATGGGGCCGGCCGACCAGAGCGTCGCGGGCGACGGCCTCCTGGTCCCAACCGGGCAGCTGAGACGCGGCGACCAGGTTGACCGACACCCCGACATAGGCGCGGTGACCGAACACCGCAATGGCCCTGGTGCCCCATTCCTCGTCGACCGCACCCCCCAACGCGAGCACGTGACCCAACACCCGGCTCGCGGCGCGCAGCCCACTCAATTGCACGTCCAGCGTTATCGGCGTCAGCGGTCCGGGAAGCGCCTCATTGAGGGCGGAGCCGCTGAAGATGGGAAACCGAGGATCGATCTGGTCGTCGAATTCGCCCTCGATGCCTTCCGGTGCCGCGCTGTGCGTGTCGACAGCCGGCCGTCGATGGTGCGGCAGCACCTCCACCGGGAGCGCGAGCCGTCCGCCGTGGTTGATCGCGCCCGCGGTGTCGAGTCGGCGGCCGACGAGTCCGCGTGCGGTGTCGGCGACCGCGTCGACTGCCTGCCAGCCGAAATCGAATGACCAATCCTCTTGTGCCGCCGACACATTCAGTTCCGGGATCAATTGCGGCCAGCTGCGCACCCGATGCAGCCGGGACCGCGGGTCGGTCGCCCGCAACATGCGCCACGCGGTGATGAGATTGACGGTGTCCGGGCTGGCGAGGTCAACCACGCCGGTGCGGTCGGTGTTCAACGCCAGAACCACAAAGCGCATCAGATCGTCGAGGTGCAGCACACGGACGGGCTGAGCCGAGGCTTTGGCGTGAACCAGGGTGGCGACGGTACGGCACACCATCCAGTCGAGCTGGCGACCGACCGGTGGTGCGATCCGGACGACCACGGTTGGGCCCCAGCTCGAGACCACCAGGTCTTCGGCCGGCCGGTACAGGTCGGCCCGGCCCGCGGCCTGGGACACGAACAGCAGCCGGGAACCGGCGCGGGCGGCCGCGTCGGTCACCCGCGCGAGGCCGTCCATGTCCGCGCTGCCGGGGGCGGAGGGGTCGATGGGCGCCAGGTGGATCACCGCATCGGCTTCGTCGGTCAGCTCACTCAGGACCCGGTCGCTCAGCGACGCGCAAACAAAGTCGACGTTGCGGTCCAGGCACGGATGGGGAAGCTCAGCAATGCCGGTAACGGTGTGGCCGGCAGCGATCAGCTGCCCGGCGACCAGCCGCCCGAGTGCGCCGGTGGCGTCGGTAACCAGGATGTGCACCTGGGCTCACCTCCCCCAACCCTCAGTCCTCAACAATAGGCACGCGGGCATGGGCTACGCGACCGTCGGTCCGGTAACGGTTCGGCGACCTTGCGTGATGTGTCCGGCCCGGCTATCGCAGCGCCGCGCTGCCGTCCGCGGCGACGGCAACCTTGGCGCCACCGATATCTTCGCGCACCGACGCCTGCGCCGTGGCGCGATCGGTGATCACGGCCAGCGCCCGCGATCCGCCGGGGGTACGCACGGCCAAAAAAGCCTTCTCGGGCTCGCCGCCGCGGTCGAATGGCGTCGTCCAGGCTTCGACGGTGCCGACACCTTCCCACTCCACGACCGCGTCGGTCGTGGGCTCCCGGTCGACAGCCACTTGCGCGTCGTCCCAACGGAATTCGGCAGGCGGCTCGGTGCTGTAGACCCCGAAGCTGTGTTTCGTCAGGTACCCGCCGTTTGCGGTGATCAGGCCGCGTCGACCCGGATTGGCCACCAGCAACTCCGCCATGGTGGCGATCGAATGCATCACGTAGTTGCTCCACGGCCCGCCCGCGAACGTCAGCCCACCGGTGACCGTCAGCGGGCGGGCGGGATCGTCGAGGCTCAGGCCGAGCTCGGACGCCGCCACCTGTACCGCGGAGGGGAAGCAGGAGTACAGGTCGACGTAGTCGATGTCGTCGATTCCCAAACTGGCGAGTTCCAGCACGCGCTGGCCGGCGATGCGGATCGCCGGCGAGCGGTGCAATTCATGGCGCTCGGCGATGGACGGCGTGTCGTGGGCGTCGGTGCCAGCGTGCGGGAACACCCACCGCTCGGCGGGGATCTTCAGCCGCGTCGCCTCCCCGACCGAGGTCAGGACCAGCGCCGCACCCTGGTCGACCATGTTGTTGGAGTTCATCAGCTTGGTGTAGGGCCAACTGATCATCCGGTTCTGTGGGCTCACCTGACTGATCTCGTCGGCTCCCGACGGTTTGCGGATCCAGGCGTTCGGGTTGGCCACCGCCACGGCGTTGAACCGTGCCCACAGCGCCGCGATGCGCCTGAGGTGATCGTCGATCGACTCGCCGTTCGCGATCCGAAGCGCCTCCTCGAACATCGGGTAGACGTAGGCAGGCCGATCGAGAGAGATCCTGATTTCGGCGTCGCCGGCCATCGGGACGTCGTCACCGCTGACCTTGGCCATCGGGACCGAGTGGTCCTGTTCGGTCCAGACCAGCTTGCCGCCCTTGGCCCGCAGGCCCCGCCTGGTCCGCCAGGTTTCGGCGCCGGCCAGCAGCACCACGTTGGCGCGGGCCCGCTGGATGTCCAGGCAGGCCTCGTTGACCAGCGACTGCGGCACGTTGCCGCCCACGGGGCTGTAGAGCGTGGTGAAGTCGGAGGCGCCGATCCGCTGACCGAGCAACAAGCCCGGGTCGCGGTACTGAGCCGACAGGATGTTGACGATGCGGATGGAATCCACGGCTTCGATCACAGCGGCATCGGCAGCTTGCCGTGCAGCGCCAACCATCAGGTCCATCGGCTCGACCGAGCGGGTTTGCGGGTCGATCTCGTCGCGATGGTTGACCTGGCCGTAGCCGATCAACACCGGGGTCCTGGGGTCGACACTCATGGGAACGAATTTAGCGTGGCTATGAATCTGGCCGTCGCGGCGGGCCTCGCCCGTGCGTGGCGCCCGGGCAGGTGAGGTTGTGCGTCGACCGCTAGGCGATGTCCGCCGGGACGGACAGGACTCCGTCGTCGATCAGCCGCTGGATATCTTCGGGGTGCATTCCCAGCAGGCTTCGGCAAATCTCCACTGTGTCCTGGCCGGGCAGCGGTGCGGGGGCCTTCCGGGCCGCCGGGATGTGGCGAAACGGCGCCGGGCCGGTCTCGGCCGGCAACGGATTTTCGATCAGCGGATGCACCATGGGGCTGTAGACGTTTCGCGCGATCAGCTGCGGATCCTCGAGCACGTCCGGCGGACGGTTCATGGGCCCGGCCGGGACGCCGGCCGACTGCAGCAGTTCTGCCGCCCGCAGAGGCGTGCGCGTGCGGGTCCAGCCGGAGACCAGCTCCACCAGCTCGCCGCGATGGGACATCCGCGCTTGGCCGGTGGCGAATCGCGGATCGTCGGCCCACTCGGCATGGTCGAAAACCAAAGTGGCGCGGCGCCATTCATCGTCCGATCGAATCGAGATGACGCACCACTCGTCGTCTCCCGCACAGGGGTAGACCGCATGCAGGCTGGTGTCCTCGCGGATCTGAGCGACGCCTGCGGCCAACGCCGCCTCGGTGACATAGAGCGTATCGAGCTGGTTGACCACGACTTCGGCCTGCGAAACGTGCACGTGGGCCCCCCTGCCGGCCCGGTCGCGGTGGATCAGTGCCGCCAGCGCCCCGATCGCCGTGACCCGCCCCACCACATGGTCGGGAAAGACGGTCGTCGCGTCGTAGAACTCATGTCTGCCCGTGTTCGCCTGGTCCTGGGTGCCGTCGGACGTCCAGAGCCCGGTGACGCCGGTGCTGGCGCGGACCAGCGGTCCATAGCCCAACCGCGCGCTCCACGGCCCGGTATCGCCGAACGCGCTGCTTTCAGCGAGCACGATCCGCGGGTTGATGGCGCGCAGCTCATCGAAGGAAAAGCCCAGTGCCGTAAGCGTTCCCGGCTTGAAATTGGCGAACACCGCGTCGGCCTCGGCCACCAGGCGGCCGAAGATCTTCTTGCCCTCGGCGCTGCGCAGATCCAGTCCCAATCCCCGGTTGTTGCGGTGCGTCCAGGCGAACGATTCGCTCATGGCGTCGCCGATCCGGGCCTGGCGCAATCCGTCCGGATAATCGACGCTTTCGACTTTGATGACGTCGGCACCCAGGTCGCCGAACAAGCGGCTCAGCTCGCCACCGGCCACGATGATGCCCAGATCCAGAATCCGCAGCCCGGCGAAGGGATAGTCGCCGAGCCGGCCCGACGACGACGGCACCACCGCCGGGCTGCCGCGCCAACACGGTTCGTCGTGTCCGGCGGCCGGCACCGGCGTGCGAAGGCCCGCACGCCGGCCGTCGACGACGAAATATCCGGTCGGCACACGGATGCGCGAGCCGGGCACGAGTTCGGCGTCGGTGATGGCGCCCACCGCCTCGAAGTGTTCGGACCCCAAAATCCGTGCGGGCGTCAGTACCGCGGCGATGGGCACCCCGTTCGCCTGGCCGGCGGCTACCAAGTCCTTCATGGTCTGTCCGGCGAACAACTTTTCAATCAGTTGGCTGATTTGCGGCCAGGCCGCGAAGCGCGCCCCGATCACGTCGTATTTCGGATCCTGAAACTCCGCCGGCTCCCCCAGCCAGCGCCGCAGGCCACGCCATTGGCGCGGTGCCATCACACACAGCCGGACATAACCGTCCTGGCAGGGATAGATCGGGTACGCGTCCTGGTTCTTCGGTCGGCCCCGCCACCGCCCACTGCGGCGGACGCCGGCGGCGGCCTGCCCGTGCGCACCGAACGCCGGGTCGAGGGCCATGACGACAGCATCCAAGCGGGAGAAGTCGATGTAATCGCCTGTGCCACAGCGTAATCGATTGTAGTATGCCGCGAGTGCTGCCCACGCCGCCTGAACGGCGGCGGTCGCCGACGCGATGCCGTCCGGCGGCAACACCGGGGTGCCGAGGGTGGGGCCGGACCGCGACAGCGCCCCACACATCGCGTACAACACGGGATCGGTGGCACGCCATGACGACCGCGAACCCGTCGCGCCGAAGTCGGTGATCGACAGCACCACCAGGTGCGGGTAGCGGGCCGCCAGTTCCTCGCCCGAAGTCCCGAACATGGCCCCGCGCTCGTCGGCGCCGGTGTCCACGACGATGTCGGCCTGGGCGGCCAGGTCCAGAAAGCGGGCGCAGTCCTCGTCATCGAACGGATCGAGCACCGCACTGCGCTTGTTGGCGTTGTGCACGGCGAAGGGAATGCTGGCTCCACGCAGGGTGGGCAGCGCGTCCCGTGCCAGGCAACCGCCCGGCGGCTCCACCTTGAGGACGTCGGCGCCCAGGTCGGCGAACAGCCGCGAGACCGCGTCCGCGACGTCGCTCGACAAGTCGAGGACGCGCACGCCATCAAGCAACCCGTCGGCCATCTGCACACCGTACCTGCCTGGTCAGGCCGCAGCGCGACGACCTTTCCCGTCGTCCAGCGACCACGCCGAGAGCCAAAGTGCCAGGTGGGCAAGCTGATTCGATAGATGCGCCATCGGCCGTGGCGCAACGTTCAGTCGAACGTCCACCGCGGCGCGGCGTCGGCTATCGTCACAGGCCGACCCGCCAGGCCCCACCCGTCGTCTCATGGAGGCATCACTATGACCGCGCACCTGAGCTACGTCGAGGCCGTCGTGGTCGGCGCGTTTCAAGGCGTCACCGAGTTGTTTCCCGTCTCCAGCCTGGGGCACGCGGTGCTGGTGCCGGCGCTGGTCGGCGGGCGATGGGCCCAGGACCTCAGCGTGTCCGCCCCCAAATCGCCCTACCTCGCGTTCATCGTCGGCCTGCATGTGGCCACCGCCGCCGCGCTGCTGGTGTTCTTCTGGCGTGACTGGATGCGCATCCTGACGGGGTTCTTCACATCGTTGCGCCACCGGCGGATCGAGACGCCCGACGAACGGCTGGCATGGCTGATCGTGGCGGGCACCGTCCCGGTGGGTCTGGCCGGGCTGGCGCTCGAGCAGCTGTTCCGCACCACGCTGGGCAAGCCCGTCCCCGCGGCGGCCTTCCTGTTGCTCAACGGCATCGCGCTTTATGTCGGCGAAGTGCTTCGTAGGCGCATCGCGCCCACGCCGGATGAGCTCGCGGTGGCCGGCGAGGAACTCGAGCACGGCGACGAGGCCTCCGACCATCGGCTCGCGCAACTCCCCTTGCCCCGCGGCGTGGTGATCGGGGCGGCGCAAATCCTCGCGCTGCTGCCCGGCATCAGCCGCTCGGGGATCACCATCGTGGCCGGCCTGTGGCGGGGGCTGTCGCACGAAGACGCCGCCCGCTTCTCCTTCTTGCTTGCGACACCGATCATTCTGGCCGCGGGCGTGTACAAGATCCCGGAACTCTTCGGACCGCTCGGTGCCGGAATCGGGGGCCAGGTGCTGGCCGGCAGTATCGCCTCGTTCGTCTGCGCCTACCTGGCCGTGCGCTTCCTGACGCGCTATTTCGAGACCCGGACACTGACGCCGTTCGCGATCTACTGCGCCCTGGCCGGCGGCGGCAGCCTGGTCTGGTTTGCCGTGAGCTGAATCGTCGGGGCCGGGCGCGCGGCCATCCCTGTCGCGGCAACGGGGATTGTTGCGCGTGCTGACTTCGAGTGCTGTGCTTACCCAATTGTCTAGTTGACACCCGTCAAGAATCTGGAGGGGACCGGCATGGCAGACACGGCTTCGAGTGGCCTGAAGGGTAGCGGCCGGCTTCAAGGCAAGGTCGTCGTGATCACCGGTGGCGCCCGGGGCATCGGGCTGGCCACCGCGACCGCATTGCACAACCTGGGTGCCAAGGTCGCCATCGGCGATATCGACGAGATGCGGGTGAAGGAATCGGGCGCCGACCTGGGCCTCGACGTCTACGGGAAGCTCGATGTCACCGATCCGCAATCGTTCTCCGACTTCCTGGACGAGGTCGAACGCCGGCTCGGCCCGATCGACGTCTTGGTCAACAACGCCGGCATCATGCCCGTCGGCAGGATCATCGACGAGCCGGACGCGGTCACCCGACGGATTTTGGATATCAACGTCTATGGCGTGATCCTGGGCAGCAAGCTGGCGGCCCAGCGCATGGTCCCGCGCGGCAAGGGGCACGTCATCAATGTCGCCTCGCTGGCCGGTGAGCTCTATATCGTCGGCCTGGCAACCTACTGCGCCAGCAAGCACGCCGTGGTCGCGTTCACCGACTCGGCGCGGCTGGAGTACCGGTCGGCTGGCGTCAAGTTCTCTGTGGTGTTGCCGACGTTCGTCAACACCGAGTTGGTCGCCGGGACTCCTGGCATGAAGGGATTCCGCAACGCCGAGCCCGTCGAGATAGCCGACGCGATCGTCAACCTGGTGGCCCGCCCCAAGCCCCGGGTGCGGATCACCAAAGCGGCCGGCGCAATGGTCGTGTCCCAGAGGTTTTGGCCGCGCCGAATCGCCGAGGGGCTCAACCGGATGCTCGGCGGTGACCACGTCTTCACCGACGATGTCGACGTCGCGAAGCGGCAGGCATACGAGGCCCGCGCCCGCGGCGAAGAATAATCTCGCACGAGCATTGTTCACCGAAGGCGCGGACAATCAGCCGGGTGAGCCTAGTAACCCGAACCCCCGCGCCCTCACGATCTCCGCTCTCGGGCGACGAACTAGCCCTCATCGACAAGTACTGGCGCGCGGCCAATTATTTGTCGGTCGGGCAGATCTACCTGCTGGACAACCCGCTGTTGCACGAGCCGTTGTCGACCGACCACATCAAACCGCGGTTGCTGGGGCATTGGGGCACCACGCCCGGGCTCAACCTCGTCTATGCGCACCTCAACCGGATCATCCGCAACCGCGACGCTGACGTCATCTACGTGACCGGGCCGGGTCACGGCGGGCCCGGGCTGGTCGCCAACGCATACCTGGAAGGCACTTACAGCGAGGTGTACACCGGCATCGAGGAGGACACCGAAGGGCTGCGCAAGCTGTTCCGGCAGTTCTCCTTTCCCGGCGGGATCCCCAGTCACGTGGCGGCCCAGACGCCGGGATCCATCCACGAGGGCGGCGAGCTCGGCTACGCGCTGGTGCACGCCTACGGCGCGGCCCTGGATAATCCGTACCTGGTGGTGGCCTGTGTCGTCGGTGACGGCGAGGCCGAAACCGGGCCGCTGGCCGCCAGCTGGCATTCCAACAAGTTCCTCAACCCGGTGACCGACGGCGCCGTGCTGCCCATTCTGGCGCTCAACGGCTACAAGATCGCCAACCCGACGGTGCTCGCCCGCATCCCGCACGACGAGTTGGAATCGCTGCTGCGCGGTTACGGCTACCGGCCGATCACCGTCGCCGCGCAGCAGGAACAGGACCCGGCCGACGTGCACCAGCAATTGGCCGCCGCACTCGACGACGCCTTCGACGACATCGCGGCGATCCAGTCGGCGGCCCGTGGCGGCGGTCCAGTCGAACGACCGGTGTGGCCGATGATCGTGCTGCGCACGCCCAAAGGCTGGACCGGGCCCAAAGTGGTGGACGGCAAGAAGGTCGAGGGCACCTGGCGTTCGCATCAGGTGCCGCTGTCCCAGACGCACGACAACCCCGAGCACCGCGCCCAGCTCGAGGAATGGCTGCGCAGCTATACACCGGATCAGCTTTTCGACGAAAACGGCAGGCTGCGCGACGAATTGCGGGCGCTGGCACCCACCGGCGATCGCCGGATGAGCGCCAACCCGCACGCCAACGGCGGGCTGTTGCTGCACGATCTGGACCTGCCGGACTTCCGCGATTACGCTGTCGCCGTCGACCGGCCGGCGGCCGCCACGCACGAAGCCACCCGAGTGCTCGGGGCGTTCCTGCGCGACGTGATCGCCCGCAACCGGGATCGCTTCCGGCTGATGGGGCCCGACGAGACGGCCTCCAATCGGCTCGACGCCGTCTACGGATCGACCGACAAGGTGTGGCTCTCAGAGGTCGAGCCCGACGACGAGCACCTGGCCCCGGACGGCCGCGTGATGGAGGTGCTCTCCGAGCACCTGTGCCAGGGCTGGCTGGAGGGCTACCTGCTTACCGGGCGGCACGGGCTGTTCAACTGCTACGAGGCGTTCGTGCACATCGTCGACTCGATGCTGAACCAGCACGCGAAATGGCTCGCCACCAGCCGGGAATTGCCGTGGCGTCGCCCGATCGCGTCGCTCAACTACCTGCTGAGCTCGCACGTCTGGCGCCAGGATCACAACGGCGCCTCCCACCAGGACCCGGGCTTCATCGACCTCGTCGCCAACAAGAGGCCGGAGCTGACGCGGGTCTACCTGCCGCCGGACGGCAACACGCTGCTATCGGTGGCCGATCACTGCCTGCGGAGCCGCGATTACATCAACGTCATCGTCGCCGGCAAGCAGCCCGCGCTGGCTTACCTCGGCATCGACGACGCCATCGCTCACTGCACCCGCGGCCTGGGCATCTGGCCCTGGGCGAGTACGGCCACCGACGAACCCGACGTGGTGCTGGCTTGCGCCGGCGACATCCCGACCTTGGAAACGCTGGCCGCCGCCGATATCCTGCGCTCCGAACTGCCCGAGCTGGGCGTCCGGGTGATCAACGTGGTCGATTTGATGCGGCTGCAGCCCGCTTCCGAGCACCCGCACGGCTTGCCGGACCGCGAGTTCGACGCGCTGTTCACCCGCGACAAGCCGGTCATCTTCGCCTACCACGGCTATCCCTGGCTGATTCACCGGCTCACCTACAGCCGCACCAACCACGCCCACCTGCATGTGCGCGGGTTCAAGGAACGCGGCACCACGACTACCCCCTTTGACATGGTGATGCTCAACGATTTGGACCGCTTCCACCTGGTCATGGACGTCATCGACCGGGTGGATGGGCTGACCAGTCGCGCCGCCATGCTGCGTCAGCGCATGGTCGATGCCCGCCTCGCTGCTCGGATGTACACCCGCGAGCACGGCGAGGACGACCCGCGGATCGCCGGCTGGACCTGGGAGTCGAGCGAGCAGAACGAACGCAGTGAGTGATGGGAGCGAGACGACCCATCGGACCTGGACGGCTGAGTGATATGACGCCGAGATTGCCGTGACGGTTGTTCTTCGGGGCCGATCGCGACCATGATGGCAATCTCGGCGAACTGTCGGCCCCGTCCGGCGCCGCTAAACTGGTCGGATGCGTGACGCCACCGGGACGGTTGACATTCACCCCGCGGTGTCCCAGCCTTTGACGCTGCACCGGTTTCGGATCCACCTCGACATCGCCGTCGTCGTCGTAGTGCTCGTGTTGACCAACCTGATCGCGCACTTCACCACCCCGTGGGCGAGCATCGCCACCGTCCCGGCCGCCGCGGTCGGGTTGGTCATCTTGATGCGCTGGCGGGGATTGGGCTGGGCGGACCTCGGCTTGGGGCGCGAGCACTGGAAGCCTGGCGTCGGTTACGCGCTGGCCGCCGTGGCTCTCGTGGCGTCGGTGATCGCACTGGGAGTGCTGCTGCCCGCGACGCGGCCCATGTTCATGAACAACCGCTACGCAACGATCTCCGGGGCGATGATCGCCTCGATGGTCGTCATCCCACTGCAGACCGTGATTCCCGAGGAACTGGCTTTTCGGGGCGTTCTGCACGGCGCGCTCAACCGGGCCTGGGGATTTCGCGGCGTCGCACTGGCGGGTTCGCTGTTGTTCGGGCTGTGGCACGTCGCGACGTCGTTCGGGCTGACCAGCAGCAACGTGGGTTTCACCCGGCTGTTCGGCGGCGGGCTGGTGGGCATGATGGTCGGGGTGACCGGGGCGGTGCTGGCGACCGGGGCCGCTGGGTTCGTCTTCAGCTGGCTGCGCCGACGCAGCGGCAGCCTGATCGCGCCCATCGCTTTGCACTGGTCGTTGAACGGGCTCGGCGCACTGGCCGCCGCGCTGGTGTGGCACCTGTCCACCTGACGCCGATCAGACCAGCAGGACCGCCGCACCGGCGATACGGCCGGCGCTCAGATCCGCCAGCGCCCGATCCGCTTGTCCGAGTGGGTATTCCGGCGTCGTCACTTCGATGTGGTGATTTCCCGCGAAGTCGAGGAAGGCCCGCGCATCCGCCCGCGTATTAGACGTGACCGATCGGACCTGGCGTTCCTGGAACAGGTGACGCTGGTAATTCAGGGCCGGGATGTCGGATAGGTGGATCCCGGCAATCGCCAGGGTGCCGCCGCGATCCAGCGCTTCCATTGCGGGCAGCACCAGATCACCCACCGGAGCAAACAAGATCGCGGCATCCAGCGGCACCGGCGGCGGATCCGCGGCTCCTTGTGCCGACGCCGCCCCGAGCTTCGATGCCAGTTGTTGCGCCCGGGATCCGCGGGTCATCACGTGCACCTCGGCGCCTTGCGCCAGCGCGACCTGCGCGGTGATGTGGGCGCTGCCACCGAAGCCGTAGAGGCCCAGCCGCCCGCCGGGCGGCAGCTGGGCACGCAGCAGCGAGCGATAGCCGATGATGCCCGCGCACAACAACGGCGCCAACTCGGTGTCGCTGTAGCCGCTCGGTAGTGGGTGCGCGAAAGCGGCTGGGACAGTGGTGAATTCGGCATAGCCGCCGTCGGCGTCCCAGCCGGTGTAACGGGATTCGGGGCAGAGGTTCTCGTCGCCACGACGGCAGTATTTGCACACGCCGCAGGTGTGGCGCAGCCAGGCGATGCCCACCCGGTCCCCGACCCGGAATTCGCCACCGGCCTCGGGACCCACTTCGATGACCTCACCGACCACTTCATGGCCGGGGGTGACCCGGTCGCGGTGCACGGGCAGGTCGCCTTCGGTGACGTGCAGGTCGGTGCGGCAGACCCCGCACGCGCGCACGGCCACCAGTAGTTCGGACGGTCCGGGGCGTGGCACCTCGGTAGTGACCTGCTCCAGCGGGCCGGTGTTCATCGGCCCCGGCCGGCGCACGCGCCAGGCGCGCATGGCCGTGGTGTTCGGCGGAACCATCAATCCATCATGCCGCTAACCACCACGGCCGCAACGGGTTATCCCGATTACGTCTTGCGCACCATGCCGACAACCCAGAGCAGGAGCAGGGCGCCGAGCAGCGCCGTGAAGAACGTGAAGATGATGCCGCCGCCAGCGGTGTTGACGAAGAAGCTCAGGATGAAGCCACCGATCAGGGCGCCCACGATGCCGATAACGATGTCCATCACGATGCCGGCTCCGCTGCCCCTAATGATCCTGCTGGCAAGCGCTCCCGCGAGCCCGCCGATGATGATGTAACCGATCCAGCCGACGCTGGTCAAAGTGCTGGAGCGGGCAAGAAATTCGGTAGCTGCCAAGGCCGTCATGAAAGTCTCCTTGCAATCGCTGGCAAAGCCCGGCTGTTTGCTGGGCGGTTATTTCGGTATACCCGGTCTGGGTCACGAAATGGGTGCCGAATTGGAGACTTTTGGCCACCCGGTTTCGGGTCGGCCGGACCGCGCTATCAGGCCGAAAGGGTCTGCTGCGGTGTCGGTGTGGGGGTCGGGCTGACCTCGGAGGCCGGCGCGCCACCGGGAACCGGCGCGGGCGCTCCCGGCGCCGCCGGTGCCGCGGGCGCTCCCGGTGCCGGGGGTGCTCCGGGCGCCGGGGCTGCGGGTGCCGCAGGTGGTGCGGGCGCTCCCGGTGCCGGGGGTGCTCCCGGTGCGGGTGCCCCGGGTGCCGCGGGTGTGCCGGGTGCCGGTGCCGCGGGTGCCGGCGCCGCGGGGCCTCCCGGACCGCCTGCAGGCGGTGTCCACGCCTGAATCGACTCGGTCAGCGCCTTCGCCGCGCCCCTGTCTACCGGGTCGTTCGAGGTTCCGAGCCACACCACGAACCAGCGTTGCGCGGTCCCGCCGTTAGCCGAACCGATGACGCCCGTCCAGATCTGTCCATTTGGCTTGGACGCATCGCTGAACTTGACTTCGTAGTACGACGCGCTGCCGGTGCTCCCATTGCTTCCGTTGAGCGGGGTGGCGTCCTGGTTGATCCGGGTGCCCGGATAGGGCATGAAGAACTCGCCCATGTCCGACCCCAGCCGCACCGCGGCCTTGGCATTGTTGGCTTCCGCGCTGGCGTAGAGCTTTTGGTCCAGGCGGCCCATCACGATGCGAGTGTCATTGGCGACCGCCGGTGGCTGGTCTGGCGCAGGCGGGGGGCCGGTGACTTTGCTCAGCAGCGCTGAGCCGTAGTCGAGGTGCGACGCGTCCGACTCCACCCAGCCGCCGGGCAGGACGTAACTAAATCCCCCGACCGCGTTGGTGATCCGCCCGGCGTTCGGGTCAACGGGCGGTGGCGGTGGTGCATTCGGGTCGGCGGGCGGCGGCGGTGCCCCGTTGGGATTGAGCGGTGGCGGCGGGACCGCGTTGGGATCGCCTGGCGCCGGTTGCCCATTCGGCGCCTGGCCGGCCGGCGGTGCGTTGGTCGCCGGCGCGCCCGGCGGGGCCGCGGCCGTGCTCGGCGGCACTGGCGTCGGCACCTCGGGATCGGCGCTGGAAGTCGCCGGCAACGCGATGGCGACCGCACTGGCACCGGTCACCGTGGTGATCGCCAGCGTCGTCCACAGTCCTTTGCGACGGGTCGAAGTCGGATCCACCTGTTCCATGGCGACGAACCTACCGTGTTACCGCTGTGACGCAAGGATGTATTGCGGCAAATGCTATGCGGATTTACCGATGTTGCCGATGTGCAATCCCACATGCGATCCCACCAGGTTCCTGACGCTGTGCGCCGAACGTCTCAGCGCGCGGTGGGATGCAGTGACACCTCATGGGCCTTGACCGAGAACCACACTCGGTCCCCGGGCACCAGTTGCAGCTCCGAAGCGGCGTCGACCGTGATCTCCGCGGCGAGGCCGGGCGCACCGTCGGCTTGCTGGGCGCCACGCACCCACACCTCCGGCCCGCGGACATCCATCTCGGCCACGATGATCTCAACGGTGTTGCGGGGGCTCCCGTGCGGGCGATCGCGATAGACGGCCACGGCCGTCGGCGGGAACACCGCGATCGCCCGCTGCTGCGGCGAGAACGGTTCCCCGTTCTCTGCAGCGGCGGCATACCAGCGGTCGCCGGCGTCCCCGCGCAGCGAGCCGTCACGGTCGACGGTTCCATTCACCAGGTTGATGCCGGCGATGCGGGCCGCGAAATGACTGCGCGGCGTGCTGAGAACCTCCGGGACCGGGCCGATTTCGGCGATCTTGCCGGACTCCAGCACCAGGACGCGATCGGCCAGGGTAAACACGTCCAGCAGGTCATGGGTTACCAGGATCGCCGCACACCCGATGCGGGTGATGACGTTGCGCAACAGCGCCCGGATCGCGGCGGCCGCGGCGACGTCGAGGCCGGCCAGCGGTTCATCGAGCAGCAACACGTCGGGTTCGGCGGCCAGCGCCCGGGCGATCGCGACCCGCTGGGCCTGTCCGCCGGACAGCTGTCGCGGTTTCCGGTCGGCGAAGCGTTCGGCATCCACCTCTCGGAGCCAGCGCAGCGCCGTCGCCCTGCGAGCGGCGCGAGCCGGGCGTGACCTCGCGCGCCGGCTGTGCGGCCCGAAGGCGACATTGGCGGCGACGCTCATGTGCGGGAACAGCAACGGGTCTTGCAGCAGCAGCCCGACCCGCCGATCGTGTGTCGCCACGTCGATTCCGGCAGCGGTGTCCGTCAGGGCCCGGTCCCCCAGCCGCACCACCCCGTCATCGGGACGAAGCAGCCCCGCGATGACGTGCAGCAAGGTCGATTTGCCCGCACCATTGGGTCCGAGCACGGCGAGCACCTCGCCCGCCGCCACGCAGAACTCCACGTCCACGTCGCGGTCCGCGACGACCGCGCGCAGCTGCAACTCGCTCATCGTCACCCCGTTACGGCTCCGGTCAGTCGGCGGCTGCCCAGGCCCAACACCACCAGGGCGGCCGCCACCACCAGCAGGATCGACAGCGCCACCGCGGCATTGGCGTCGGTCACACGTTGCAGGTAGATCTCCAGCGGCAGCGTGCGGGTCACCCCCTGTCGAGATCCGGCGAACGTCAGCGTCGCGCCGAATTCGCCCAGCGAGCGGGCAAAGGCCAGCACCGCGCCGGACAGCAGGCCCGGCAACAGCAGGGGCAGCGTGACGCGCCACCAGACGACGCTCGGCCGCGCCCCCAGCGTCGCTGCCACCACCTCGAAATCGGCGCCCGCAGTGCGCGCGGCCCCCTCCAAAGAGATCACCAGGAACGGCAACGAGACGAAGGTCTGGGCGAGCACCACGGCGGTGGTGCTGAACGCGATGCTGACACGGGCGGCTTCCAGGTATTGCCCGAGCAAACCGAGCCGACCGAACGCGTACAGCAGCGCGATTCCGCCCACCACCGGCGGCAACACCAGGGGCAGCAGAATCAGCGGCCGAAGCAGCCGGATCAGGCGCAGCGTGCTGCGGGCCAGCACCAGCGCCATCGGCACCCCCAGCGCCACGCACAGCACCGTGCTGGCGGCGGCGGTCTTCAGGCTCAGCGATAACGCGGTCCTCGACGAAGAGCTGGTGATCAGCGACCAGAAATGCGGCCAGTCGACCTTGACCGCGATGGCCAGCAACGGCAGCACCACGAAGACGACCCCCACCGCCGCGGGGACATAGACCCAGCGGGGCGGATCCGACGGGCGGTGCACCCGTGGCCTCAGGGCTTCGCGAAGCCGGCCTGGGCCAGGATCTGCTGCCCGGCCGGTGCGGTCACCAGGTCGACGAACTTGTGCGCTTGCTCGGCCAGCGGCGCCTTGTTCAGGACCGCGATGGGATAGACGTTCACGGCGCTGACGGATTCCGGGAAGTTCACGGTCGCGACCTTATTGCCGGCGGACTTGGCGTCGGTGACGTAGACCAGCGCGGCGTCGGCCTGGCGGCTGGTGACCTTGTTGAGGGCATCCGTCACGCTGGGTTCCTCACTGACCGGGTCGAGATGCACCCGGGTGCTGTCTTCGAGGCGCTGGGTCGCCGCCCCGCACGGCACCGGTTGCTGGCAGATGACCACGCTGAGGCCTGGTTTCGCCAGATCGGCGAAGGAATTGATTCTCTTCGGGTTGCCCGGCGCGGTGACAATGACCAAGGTGTTCGATGCGAAGTTCGTGGGGTTGCCGTTCAGCAAGCCGGCCTTACTGACCTTGTCCATCTGGGCGGTGTCGGCCGAGGCGAACACGTCGGCAATAGCTCCCTGCGTCAACTGAGTGGCCAAGTCGGAGGAACCGGCGAATTCGAAGTCGACGCCGATGCCCGGATTTTGATTCTTGAATTGCTCGCTGATCTGGGTGAACGCCGGCTTGAGCGACGCCGCGGCGAATACCATAACCGTGCCGGATACCGGGGAGGTCTGCGACGAGGGCGATTTCGGACTACACCCGATCAGTCCCGCCGCCAGCACCGTCGAAACCACAGCGGCCAGGGACGCGATCCGACGCATGGAAGAACCCTAGCCCGCCGATAATGCGGTGCGCTCGCTGGTGGAATCGCCGCAAGAAAGTAGCGGCCAAATAGTTACGCAAATGATCCGCGCGTCGCGTGCCTGTAAGTTTCGCCGACTAGCTACTGTCCAGTAACATATCTGAGACCGATGCCATAACGTGTGAACACGAGGAGGTCATGGCAGTGGAGGTGCTGGTTACCGGCGGAGACACGGACCTGGGGCGCACGGTAGCCGAGGGTTTCCGCGATGAGGGCCACAAAGTGACCTTGGTAGGCGCGCGCAAGAGCGAACTGGAGATCGCCGCCAAGGAGCTCGAGGTCGATGCGATCGTCTGCGACACCACCGACCCGGCCAGCCTCGAAGAGGCCCGTCCCCTGTTCCCGCATCACCTGGACACCATCGTCAACGTGCCGGCACCCACCTGGGAGGCCGGCGACCCGCGCACCTATTCGATCGCCGATACGGCCAATGCCTGGCGCAACGCCCTTGAGACGACGGTGCTTTCGGCAGTGTTGACCGTGCAGGCCGTGGGTGACCACCTGCGCTCGGGGGGCTCCATCATCAGCCTGGTGCCCGAGAACCCGCCCGCCGGAAGCGCCGACGCCGCCATCAAGGCGACGCTTTCGAACTGGACCGCGGGCCAGGCAGGCATTTTCGGGACCCGCGGAATCACGGTCAACGTCGTCGCGAGTGGACGCAGCGCCGAGGCCGGCTACGACGGACTCTCCCGCACGCCTGCGACCGTGGCCGCCGAGGCCGCCCGGTTGGCGTTGTTCTTGACCACGTCGGCGGCTCGCCACATCACCGGCCAGACCTTGCACGTGAGCCACGGCGCGCTGGCTCGTTTCGCCTGAGGCGTAGCGCGCACCCTTCTGCGGGACGGGACCGGTCGCTACGGTAATTCTCGTGGCTATTCGACTCGGTCTGCAGATCCCCAACTTCTCCTACGGCACCGGGGTCGAGCAACTCTTCCCCACCGTCATCGCCCAAGCCCGCGAAGCCGACTCCGCCGGATTCGATTCGGTTTTCGTGATGGATCACTTCTACCAACTGCCAATGTTGGGATCTCCCGATCAGCCGATGCTGGAGGCCTACACCGCCCTGGGGGCATTGGCCACCGCTACCGAGCGGGTGCAGCTGGGCACCCTGGTGACCGGCAACTCGTATCGGAACCCGAGTCTGCTCGCGAAGACCATCACAACGCTGGATGTGGTGAGCCAGGGCCGGGCGATCCTGGGAATCGGTACCGGATGGTTTCAGCTCGAGCACGATCAGCTCGGCTTCGAATTCGGCACCTTCACCGACAGATTCAACCGGCTCGACGAGGCCCTGGAGATCATCCTGCCTATGCTCAGAGGCGAGCGGGCCACCTTCTCGGGCAAGTGGTATCGAACCAGCGAGGCGTTCGCCAATCCCCGCTTCCGGGACCACGTTCCGCTGATGATCGGCGGCAGCGGGGAGAAGAAGACAATCCCGCTTGCCGCGCGGCATTTCGACCACCTCAACGTGATCGCGGGATTCGATGAGTTGCCACGCAAGCTGGACGCGGTGCGCCGGTCCTGCGAGGAGGTGGACCGCGACCCCGCCACCCTGGAAACCAGCACGCTGATTACGGTGCTGATCGACGAAAACGCCAGCGTCGACCAGATTCCCGCTGAGATGACGCAGCGGATGGTGGTCGGCACGCCGGATTCGGTCGCCGATCAGATCAAGACCAAGGTGATCGACGCCGGCGTCGACGGCGTGATCATCAATCTGCCCTTTTACACGCCCGGCGTCATCGAGGCGACCGGTGCGGCGCTGCGTCCGCTCGTAGGCCTGTAGACCGTGCCGGTTGTGTCGAGTCGCGAATCGGCCATGCCGCGGTAATACTTCTCGTGTAGCGGCGTTTTCCTGCGCCACGGTGGCGCGGCGCAGAAGCAGAGGGCTGGGACCGCCATGAAGTATCGAGCCCTGGTGGCGATCGCGGTCGGCGTGGCGCTCGTTCCGAGTCCCATCGCGTTGGCCGACAACAACTGGATCGCCATGGCGATATCGGACTCCACCGGCCACATCGACATCGCCGATGGGGCATCGAGCCAGGGCGCGGCGGAGAAGGCGGTGATGGAGACCTGCCGCAAGACCATCAGCGACTGTCGCCTGCTGGCCAGCGGCCAGGGTGGGTGCATGGCCCTGGTCTTGAACGCGGCCAGATCCAGGTACTTCGGGGGCTGGGGCGCGACACGGGAAGAGGCAGAGGCGGCGGCGCTGGGGCGCGCCCCGGGCGGAACGATTCAGGAAGGCCACGACCACTGCGTGGCAGAAGGATCCAGTCAGTGACGACGACCTCGATGCTCTGATATCTGCGCCACAATCGCGGCGCCCACCAGGTATTTCACCTCGATACACCGTTAGTGTTGCAAACAACACATGCGTATCAGTTAGGTCTCGGGGTATCCGCCTCACTAGCGTAGTGGCTAACAGCAGTCGCGCGTCCAGGAGCCCCCGTCAGGAGCAGCGGAAACATGAGCCCCCAGCCAGGTACCCCAGCTGGACCGGAGCGCCGTCACCAGGTCGTCATCATCGGCTCCGGCTTCGGCGGACTGAACGCAGCAAAGAAACTCAAGCACGCCGATGTCGACATCAAATTGATCGCCCGCACCACCCATCACCTGTTCCAGCCGCTGCTGTACCAGGTGGCGACGGGCATTGTGTCCGAAGGCGATATCGCACCGCCCACCCGTGTCGTCCTACGCCGCCAGCGCAACGTTCAGGTGCTGCTCGGCGACGTCACGCACATCGATCTGGAAGGCAAGTTCGTGGTGTCCGACTTGCTTGGGCACACCTACGACACTCCATACGACAGCCTGATCATCGCCGCCGGCGCCGGCCAGTCGTATTTCGGCAACGACCATTTCGCCGAGTTCGCACCTGGTATGAAGTCGATCGACGACGCACTCGAGGTTCGCGGCCGGATCCTGAGCGCGTTCGAACAGGCCGAGCGGTCTCGCGACCCGGAACGACGTGCCAAGCTACTGACGTTCACCGTGATCGGGGCGGGCCCAACCGGCGTCGAAATGGCCGGGCAGATAGCCGAATTGGCGTCGTACACGCTGAAGGGCTCATTCCGGCACATCGACTCGACGAGGGCCCGGGTGATCCTGCTCGACGCCGCGCCCGCCGTGCTGCCACCGTTCGGCGAAAAGCTGGGCCAGCGTGCGGCGGCCCGGCTGGAGAAGATGGGCGTGGAGATCCAGCTGGGTGCGATGGTGACCGACGTCGACCGCAACGGCATCACTGTCAAGGATTCTGATGGCACTGTCCGGCGCATCGAGTCGGCCTGCAAGGTCTGGTCGGCCGGCGTGTCAGCCAGCCCACTGGGTCGCGACCTTGCCGATCAGTCGTCCGTCGAACTGGACCGGGCCGGCCGCGTCAAAGTGCTGCCTGACCTGTCGGTCCCCGGCTACCCGAACGTATTCGTGATCGGTGACCTAGCCGCCGTCGACGGCGTGCCGGGAGTGGCGCAGGGCGCCATTCAGGGCGCCAAGTACGTCGCGAGCACCATCAAGGCAGAACTCGGCGGTGCCGACCCGGCCGAGCGGGAGCCGTTCCAGTACTTCGACAAGGGCTCCATGGCAACGGTGTCGCGGTTCTCGGCAGTCGCCAAGATCGGTCCGGTCGAGTTCAGCGGCCTATTCGCCTGGTTCGCGTGGCTGGTGCTGCACCTGGTCTACCTGGTCGGGTTCAAGACCAAGATCAGCACGCTGCTGTCCTGGACGGTGACGTTCCTGAGCACCCGGCGCGGCCAACTCACCATCACCGAGCAACAGGCGTTCGCCCGGACCCGGCTCGAACAGCTGGCCGTGCTCGCCGCCGAGACGAAACGGCCGGCGGCCCGCCGGGCGAGCTAGCCGATCGCTGTAGCCATACTCGAATGTGATTGCCCGGCAGGGCATTCCATCGGTGCGCTGCTCAGCCTTCGCGAATCTCGAGATTCTGCAGTCGCACCTGACCGCGGGCGATGATTCGGTCGTCGCTGTCGGTGATGGTCACCAACCACAACTGTTGGCTGCGGCCGCGGTGGATGGGTTCGACCGTGCCGTACACGGTGCCCGAACCGATGGACCGCAGGAAGTCGGTGTTGTTGTTGACACCCACCACATTTCCGCCACCGCGGGTGGCCAGCCAGGTGTAGGCGGCCACGCTTGCCATGCTCTCGATCATCGAGCAGTAAACACCGCCGTGAACCAAACCCATAGGCTGCAACAGTTTGGGCGTGACTTCGAGCTGCGCGCGGGCACCGTCGGGGCTGAGTTCGGTGAATTGCAGCCCGATCTCGCGGTCGAAGGGTGCGGCGAAATCCGGCGGGAGGATCGTTTTCTGCGGCTCTGGCACGTCCATGTGTCTACACCATGGCCACCGCAGGCATGCTCGCGGCGGAACTGTGGCGCGCAAAACGGCTGAGCCCCGTGCCGTTGCGGCACGGGGCTCGCCGATCGAGCAGACCGGGGGTCGCTGCAGCCCTCAGGACTCTCACACGGTCCGCATCGCTCGACCCGACCAGCATAGGCAAGGCTGCCCTAACTCTGCAAGCGGTATGGTTCTTCTTGTCGCTCGACGGGCCCGCGGCGGCCGACACAGTAATTTGTCAGCCTCCCGTACGACCGTCGGTAGTAAGCCGGAGTACGCTTGATTCGACGCTCAGGAGATGAACGAACTATGGCCAAACTGACACGGCTGGGGGATCTAGAACGGGCCGTCATGGATCACCTGTGGTCCACGCCCGAGCCTCAGACCGTTCGCCAGGTCCATGAGGCGTTGTCGGCTCAGCGCGACCTGGCCTACACCACGATCATGACCGTGCTGCAGCGGTTGGCCAAGAAGAACCTGGTCTCCCAGATCCGCGACGACCGGGCACACCGGTACGCACCGGTGCACGGTCGTGACGAGTTGGTCGCCGGACTCATGGTGGACGCGCTGTCTCAGGCGGAGGATCCGGGCGGCAGACAGGCCGCGCTGGTGCACTTTGTTGAACGCGTCGGCGCCGACGAGGCCGAGGCGCTGCGGCGCGCACTCGCCGAATTGGAAGCCAATCAACACAAGAACGCGACATCTGCTGGCGCAGGCCCGGAGGGCTGAGGGACACTAGCGGTGTGTCCGCGCTGGCTTTCACCATAATCGCGGTGCTACTGACCGGCCCGGTGCCGGCGATGTTGGCACGCGCGAGCTGGCCGCTACGCGCTCCCCGCGCCGCAATGGTGCTCTGGCAAGCCGTGGCGCTGGCCGCCGTCCTGTCGGCGTTCAGCGCCGGCATCGCAATCGCCACCCGTTTACTGATGCCCGGCCGCGACGGGCGGCCCACGACCAGCATCGTCGGCGCCGCCGACCGCCTCGGATGGCCGCTATGGACCGCCTACCTCGGCGTTTTCACCCTGACGGTGCTGGTCGGCGCCCGGCTGATGGTCGCGGTGGTCCGGGTCGCCATCGCGACCCGAAAGCGACGGGCGCACCACCGCATGGTGGTCGACCTGGTCGGAGTCGGCCACGGCGCGGCGAACTCCCAGCCCTGCGCCCGCACGCGCGATCTTCGCGTGCTGGACGTCCCGCAACCGCTCGCCTACTGCCTGCCGGGCGTGCGCAGCCGGGTGGTGGTCAGCGAGGGAACCCTGAGCGCGCTTGCGGACACCGAAGTCCAGGCGATCCTCACCCACGAGCGCGCCCATCTGCGGGCGCGACACGACCTGGTGCTGGAGGCGTTCACAGCGGTGCACGCGGCCTTCCCCCGGCTGGTCCGCAGCGCCAACGCGCTTGGCGCGGTCCAGCTGCTGGTCGAGCTGCTCGCCGACGACGCGGCCGTCCGCGCCGCGGGTCGCGCTCCCCTGGCCCGGGCGCTGGTCGCCTGCGCAGCGGGGCGCGCCCCTTCGGGCGCACTCGCGGCCAGCGGTCCCAGCACGGTACTTAGAGTGCGGCGGCTGGGCGGACGCGGCAACAGCCCACTGTTGTCGGCGGCCGCATATTTGGCCGCGGCGGCGGTATTCGTGGTGCCCACGGTCGCACTGGCCGTCCCGTGGCTCACCGAGCTGGAACGCTTGTTCAACCTCTGACGCCGCCGATCGCCGATCACCCCGGGCGCGCAACTGTTGGCTGTGCCACAGTGTCACCGAAGGCTTTTGCCGCAAAGTTCGTAGATTGAAAGGCGAAAACATGAGTTCGTCGGATGCGAAGACCGGTACCGCCCAGATCGGTGTCACTGGTCTGGCCGTGATGGGTTCCAACATCGCCCGTAACTTCGCCCGGCATGGCTACACCGTGGCACTGCACAACCGCTCGATCGCCAAAACCGATGCGCTGCTCAAAGAGCACGGCGACGAGGGCAATTTCGTGCGTTCGGAAACCATCGCGGAATTCCTGGACGCGCTGGAGAAGCCGCGTCGGGTGCTGATCATGGTCAAGGCCGGCGAGCCCACCGACGCAGTCATCAACGAGCTCGCCGACGCCATGGAAGAGGGCGACATCATCATCGACGGCGGCAACGCGCTCTACACCGACACCATCCGCCGGGAGAAGGCGATCCGCGAGCGAGGTCTGCACTTCGTCGGCGCGGGCATCTCCGGCGGCGAAGAGGGCGCGCTCAACGGCCCGTCGATCATGCCGGGCGGTCCCGCCGAGTCGTACAAGTCGCTGGGCCCACTGCTGGAGGAGATCTCCGCCCACGTCGACGGAGTGCCCTGCTGCACCCACATCGGCCCCGACGGCGCCGGACATTTCGTCAAGATGGTGCACAACGGCATCGAGTACTCCGACATGCAGCTCATCGGCGAGGCCTACCAGCTGCTGCGCGACGGCCTGGGCAAGACCGCACCCGAGATCGCCGACATCTTCGCCGAATGGAACAAGGGCGACCTGGACAGCTTCCTGATCGAGATCACCGCGCAGGTACTGCGCCAGACCGACGCCAAGACCGGGAAGCCGCTGGTCGACCTCATACTCGACGAGGCCGAGCAGAAGGGCACCGGACGCTGGACCGTGAAGTCGGCGCTCGATCTCGGTGTGCCGGTGACCGGTATCGCCGAGGCGGTGTTCGCCCGTGCCCTGTCCGGATCGGTCGCCCAGCGCAAGGCCACGACCGGCCTCGCCTCCGGCAGGCTAGGCGAGAAGCCAAGTGACGCAATACGATTCATTGACGATGTGAGCAAGGCGCTGTACGCGTCGAAGATCATTGCCTACGCCCAGGGCTTCAACCAGATCCAGGCGGGCAGCGCCGAGTACGACTGGGACATCACCCCGGGCGACATGGCGACGATCTGGCGCGGCGGCTGCATCATCCGCGCGAAGTTCCTCAACCGGATCAAGGAGGCGTTCGACTCCGACGCCCGCCTGCCGACGCTGATCGTCGCGCCGTACTTCCGCAGCGCCATCGAGGAATCAATCGACAGCTGGCGGCGCGTCGTGGTGAAGGCCACCGAACTCGGCATTCCGATCCCCGGCTTCGCCTCGGCGCTGTCCTACTACGACGCGCTGCGCACCGAGCGGCTGCCCGCGGCGCTCACCCAGGGTTTGCGGGACTTCTTCGGCGCACACACCTATGGCCGGATCGATGACGACCCGAAGACGCGCTTTCACACTCTGTGGAGCGCAGATCGCACCGAGGTGCCCGCATAGCCGGGCGGCGGCAGTGGGCGTGAAGGGGGCTTGAGTTGGTGGGGCGACTGGAATGAGATTCCTCGACGGGCACAGTCCCGCATACGATCTGACCTACAACGATGTGTTCGTGATGCCGAACCGCTCGGAGGTCGCGTCCCGCTTCGATGTTGACCTGTCCACCGGTGACGGCTCGGGCACGACCATCCCGGTCATCGTCGCCAACATGACCGCGGTGGCCGGGCGCCGGATGGCCGAAACCATCGCGCGCCGCGGCGGACTCGTCATCTTGCCGCAGGATCTCCCGATCACCGCGGTGCAGGAGACGGTGGAGTTCGTCAAGAGCCGCGACCTGGTGCTGGACACCCCCGTGGTGCTCGGCCCCGACGACTCGGTGTCCGACGCGACGGCGCTGATCCACAAGCGTGCGCACGGTGTCGCCGTCGTCACCTTCGAGGGGCGTCCCCTCGGCTTGGTGAGCGAATCGTCGTGCCTGGGCGTGGATCGCTTTACCCGAGTGCGCGACGTCGCGATCACCGACTTCGTCACCGCCCCGGTGGGAACCGAGCCCCGCAAGGTCTTCGATCTGCTCGAGCACTCACCCATCGGCGTCGCCGCCGTGACGAATGCGGACGGGACGCTGGCCGGCGTGCTGACCCGCACCGGTGCCATCCGGGCGGGCCTGTACACCCCGGCAGTCGACGCGCGAGGCCGGCTGCGGGTGGGTGCGGCCGTCGGCATCAACGGCGACGTCGGAGCCAAGGCGCGGTCGCTGGTCGAGGCCGGCATCGACCTGTTGGTCATCGACACGGCGCACGGGCATCAGGTCAAGACGATCGAGGCGATCGGGACGGTCGCGGCGCTGCAGTTGGGTGTGCCGCTGGCCGCCGGCAACGTCGTGTCGGCGGAGGGCACCCGCGACCTGCTGGGCGCCGGGGCGAACATCGTCAAGGTCGGTGTCGGCCCGGGCGCGATGTGCACCACCCGGATGATGACCGGCGTAGGCCGCCCCCAATTCTCCGCTGTTGTCGAATGTGCTTCGGCGGCACGCGAATTAGGTGGACATGTGTGGGCCGACGGCGGCGTCCGGCATCCGCGGGATGTGGCGCTGGCACTGGCGGCGGGGGCGTCCAACGTGATGATCGGCTCGTGGTTCGCCGGCACCTACGAGTCGCCCGGGGACCTGATGCGCGACCGTGACGACCAGCCGTACAAGGAGAGCTACGGCATGGCGTCCAAGCGTGCGGTGGTCGCGCGCACCGGCGCGGACACCGCATTCGATCGGGCCCGCAAAGCGCTGTTCGAGGAGGGCATTTCGACGTCCCGGATGGGGCTCGATCCGGACCGTGGCGGCGTCGAGGATCTGCTCGATCACATCACCTCGGGCGTGCGCAGCACCTGCACCTATGTCGGAGCCGCCAACCTGGAGCAGCTGTATGAGCGGGTGGTGATCGGGGTGCAGTCGACCGCGGGCTTCGCCGAGGGGCATCCGCTACCGCAGGGGTGGTAACGCCCCGGAATAAGGCTGGCAAGTGGCCGCACGTTGTTCGGGCACCAGGCGCTGCAGCCGTAAACGGCGGGCTTACCGGCGCCGCCAGGCGTGGTCGGGACGGGCGGCGCCGTGCGGGCTAGCATAAGACAGCAAAGACGGAAGCAACCGCGACCGCTCCACCACCGGGCAGCGAAAGGATCGACGTGCCGCAGGCACCCGTAGCAGCCATCGGCTTGCGGGCGCACGGCTCGTCAGACGAATCGTCCGACGGGGAGCCTCCTTCGGCGCGGTCTTCGCTCATCACGCCAGGCCGCTCGGTCGGTTGGCGGCGCAGGTTATGAACCTCACTGTCAACGTGGTCAGCGTTGTTGCGATCGCCGCGCTCATCTTCGGCAACGCCGTCTTCGTCGCCGCGGAGTTCTCGCTGACCACACTGGACCGCAGCGCCGTCGAGGCGAACGCGCGCGGCGGGGGACGCCGCGACCGCTGGATCCGCCGGGCGCACCACCGGCTGTCGTTTCAGCTCTCGGGTGCCCAGTTGGGCATCTCGGTCACCACGCTGGCGGCCGGTTACCTGACCGATCCGATGGTGGAAGACTTACCGCACCCGTGGCTGGATGCGCTCGGCGTATCCGACAAGGTCGGCGACGTGATCATGGCCTTCCTGGTATTGGTCATCGTGACCTCGGTGTCGATGGTGTTCGGCGAGCTCGTTCCCAAATATCTGGCCGTGGCGCGTCCGCTTTCGACGGCCCGCACCGTCGTGAGTGCCCAGCTGTTGTTCTCGCTGCTGCTCACCCCGGCGATCCGGCTGACCAACGGGGCCGCTAACTGGATCGTGCGCCGGCTCGGCATTGAACCGGCCGAAGAGCTGCGGTCGGCTCGATCGCCCCAAGAGCTGTTGTCGCTGGTGCGTTCGTCGGCGCGCAGCGGCGCCCTGGACGCCGCCACGGCGGCCCTGGTGCGAAGATCGCTGCAGTTCGGCACCCTGAGCGCCGAGGAGCTGATGACACCCCGATCCAAGATCGTGGCGCTGCAGACCGACGATACGGTCGCGGACCTGGTGACCGCGGCCGCCGAGTCTGGTTTTTCCCGCTTTCCCATCGTCGACGGCGACCTCGACGAGACGGTCGGCATCGTGCACGTCAAGCAGGTGTTCGCCATCCCGCGCGCCGAACGCGCCCGCACGCGGCTGATCACAGTGGCCCAACCCGTTCCCAAGGTGCCGTCGACCCTGGACGGCGACGCGGTGATGGCCGAGATCCGGGCCAACAACCTGCAAACCGCGCTGGTCGTGGACGAATACGGCGGAACGGCCGGCATGGTGACCGTCGAGGACCTGATCGAAGAGATCGTCGGCGATGTCCGCGACGAGCACGACGACGCGACTCCGGACGTCGTGCCCGCCGGCACGGGCTGGCGGGTGTCGGGCTTGCTGCGCATCGACGAGGTGGCCGCAGCCATCGGTTTTCGGGCACCCGAAGGCCCCTACGAGACCATCGGTGGGCTGGTGCTGCGCGAGATCGGTCGCATTCCGGTGGCCGGTGACACGGTCGAGTTGCCCGCGTTGGATTCGGACGGACTGCTGGACGCGGTGACGCGTTGGCAGGCAACGGTTATCCGGATGGACGGACGGCGGATCGACCTGCTCGAACTCGTCGAACTGAGCAGTCACGGCGAAGTTCCCGCGACCGGGGCACACCGATGATCGACACCATGGGCCTGTTGCTGGCCTGCTTGCTGATCGGGGTGAACGCGTTCTTCGTGGGCGCGGAGTTCTCGCTGATCTCGGCGCGGCGCGACCGGCTCGAGGCGCTGGCCGAGCAGGGCCGAGCGGCCGCGGTCACGGTGATCCGCGCCGGGGAGCAACTGCCGTCCATGCTGGCCGGTGCCCAACTCGGCGTCACGGCCGCGTCGCTGCTTCTCGGGCGGATCGGCGAGTCGGCGGTGTCCAACCTGCTGCGAACGGGGCTGGGACTCACCGGAATTCACTCGGCGCTGCTGCACACGTTGTCGTTTGCGATCGCGCTGGCCATCGTGGTGACGCTGCACGTGCTGCTGGGAGAGATGGTGCCGAAGAACATCGCGCTGGCCGGCCCGGAGCGCACCGCGATGCTGCTCGTCCCGCCATATCTGGCCTACGTGCGGGCCGCCCGGCCGTTCATCGTGTTCTACAACAAGTGCGCCAACGCGGTGGTGCGCGCGTTCGGAGTTGAACCCAAGGACGAGCTGGAGATCACCGTCTCCCCCGTCGAGCTCAGCGAGATGATCGCCGAATCGGAGTCTGAAGGCTTGCTGGACCGCGACGAGCGCACCCGGCTCACCCGGGCACTGCAAATTCGCCACCGCGTGGTCGGCGACGTGGCGGTCCCCCTCGCCGGCGTGCACGCGGTACCGGTCGCCGCGGCGGGCTCGGGACCGACGGTCGGTGCTGTCGAGCAAGCCCTGGCCGAGACCGGCTACTCCCGGTTCCCAGTGGCCAGCGTCGGCGGCGCCTTCCTGGGGTATCTGCACATCAAGGACGTGCTGACGCTCGACGACGACCCGCGGACGGTGATCGATCTGGCGAAGGTGCGGCCGCTGCCGCGGCTGTCGCGATCGCTGCCGCTGGCCGACGCTTTGTCGCGGATGCGCCGCAGCAACAGCCATCTGGCCCTGGTGACCGACGAGAGCGGAGGCGTCGTGGCCATGGTGGCCATGGAAGACCTGGTCGAAGACCTCGTGGGCACCATTCGGGAGGCGTAGCGACACTGGCCGGAAGGTGCGACTGCGCGCAGCCCGTATGATCTTCACGGCTGCCAGTTAAGAAACTGCTGGAGGGCAGAGGACCGTTGCACGCGAAACATGCGTTGCTGGAAACACATCCCGGTGCTCGCCGCGGCGTCGTTCTTGGGGCTGACAGCGCGGCCTGACCTGCTATGGCGGATCGGGCGGGATAACGCTCACCAGGCTGCGCTCGGTAGGCTTATGACATTGCCAATCTGGCCCGACGACGGTCCAGTGCGGCCCATGATGGAGGAGAATCATGACTGATCGCGTGTCGGCGGGGAACTTGCGCGTCGCCCGAGTGCTCTACGACTTCGTGAACAACGAGGCCTTGCCCGGCACCGACATCGACCCCGACAGTTTCTGGGCGGGCGTCGACAAGGTGGTCACCGACCTCACGCCCAAGAACCAGGACTTGCTGCGCAGGCGGGACGAACTGCAGGCGCAGATCGACAAGTGGCACCGGCAGCGTGTCATCGAGCCGCTTGACATCGAGGCGTACCGCGAATTCCTCATCGAAATCGGTTACCTGCTACCGGAGCCCCCGGACTTCACCATCACGACCTCGGGTGTGGACGACGAGATCACCACGACCGCCGGCCCGCAGCTGGTGGTGCCGGTGCTCAACGCCCGGTTCGCGCTGAACGCCGCCAATGCCCGGTGGGGCTCGCTCTACGACGCCCTCTATGGCACCGACGTCATCCCGGAGAGCGACGGCGCCGAGAAGGGGACGAGCTACAACAAGGTTCGCGGCGACAAGGTGATCGCCTACGCGCGCAAATTCCTCGACCAGGCCGTGCCGCTGGAATCCGGATCGTGGGCCGACGCTACGGGGCTCGCCGTCGAAGACGGACAGCTCAAAATCGCGACCGCCGACGGCTCCGTCGGTCTGGCCGATGCGGCGCAGTTCGCCGGCTACACCGGCGAACTCGGTTCCCCTGACTGGTCGGTGTTGCTGGCCAACCACGGCTTGCACATCGAGATCCTGATCGATCCGGACTCACCGATCGGCAAGACGGACTCCGCGGGAATCAAAGACGTGGTCCTGGAATCGGCCGTCACCACGATCATGGACTTCGAGGACTCGGTGGCCGCCGTCGACGCCGACGACAAGGTGCTCGGCTACCGCAACTGGCTCGGTCTGAACAAGGGCGATCTGTCCGAAGAGGTCTCCAAGGACGGCAAGACCTTCACCCGGGTTCTCAACGAGGACCGCACCTACCGCACACCCGACGGCGAGGGCGAGCTGACGCTGCCCGGCCGCAGCCTGCTGTTCGTCCGCAACGTCGGTCACCTGATGACCAATGACGCGATCGTCGACGCCGAGGGTAACGAGGTGTTCGAAGGCATCATGGATGCGCTGTTCACGGGCGTGACCGCGATCCACGGCCTCAAGACAGGTGACGCGAACGGCCCGCTGGCCAACAGCCGCACCGGGTCCATCTACATCGTCAAGCCCAAGATGCACGGACCCGACGAGGTCGCCTACACCTGCGAGCTGTTCAGCCGCGTCGAAGACGTCCTCGGCCTGCCCCAGGGCACCCTCAAGGTCGGCATCATGGACGAGGAACGGCGCACCACGGTCAACCTCAAGGCCTGCATCAAGGCCGCGGCCGACCGTGTCGTGTTCATCAACACCGGCTTCCTGGACCGCACCGGCGACGAGATCCACACGTCGATGGAGGCCGGGCCGATGATCCGCAAAGGTGCGATGAAGAGCACCACGTGGATCAAGGCCTACGAGGACGCCAACGTCGACATCGGCCTGGCGGCCGGCTTCAAGGGCAAGGCCCAGATCGGTAAGGGCATGTGGGCGATGACCGAGCTGATGGCCGACATGGTCGAGCAGAAGATCGGCCAACCGAAGGCGGGCGCGACCACCGCGTGGGTGCCCTCGCCGACGGCGGCCACCCTGCACGCGATGCACTACCACTACGTGGACGTGGGCGCCGTGCAGGAGGAGCTCGCCGGCAAGAAGCGCACCACGATCGAAGAGCTGCTGACCATCCCGCTGGCCAAGGAACTGGCCTGGGCGCCCGAGGAGATCCGTGAAGAGGTCGACAACAACTGCCAGTCCATCCTGGGCTACGTGGTGCGCTGGGTCGCGCAGGGCGTCGGGTGTTCGAAGGTGCCCGACATTCACGACGTGGCACTGATGGAAGACCGTGCCACGCTGCGCATTTCGAGCCAGCTGCTGGCCAACTGGCTGCGCCACGGCGTGATCACCGACCAGGATGTGCGCGCCAGCCTGGAGCGGATGGCCCCACTGGTCGACGAGCAGAACGCCAAGGATGCGGCGTACCTGCCGATGGCGCCGAACTTCGACGACAGCCTGGCCTTCCTCGCCGCGCAGGATCTGATCCTGACCGGAACGCAGCAACCCAACGGTTACACCGAGCCGATCCTGCATCGCCGTCGGCGTGAAGCCAAGGCACAGGCCGCGCAATCGAATTGAGCCTGAGCTCAAATCGGGTAGGAACGTGTAATGGTGCCGTCGATGACTAATATCGGCGCCGAGTCAACGATGGATCGACGGAAAGGCCGCGGGCACTGGTATGGGTAGGCACAGTGCGCCCGACCCTGGCGACTCCCTCGACGAGCCATCTCGCGACGACGTTGTCGATGAGCCATCTCGAGGTGAAGAGGTAGGGCGTCGCCATGGGAATGCCGGCGACGACGAAACAGCCCGCCCCTACTCCGACGAGGGTGACTACTCCGACGAGGGTGACTACTCCGACGAGCGTCGCCATCCCGAGCACGCGGGTTTCGCGGCGGACGATGATCTCTACGCCGCCGAGGATTCATTCGTAGACGACTCCGCCGATGACTACCCGGAGTTTCCGTCGCGGCAGGCCGCCCCCTCGACTCCGGAGCCGCCGGCCGCACAGCCGTCGCTCTTCCGCGGCGGGCATCGCGGGCTCGGCGATTGGCGGGGCGGTCATCGCAGCGAGGGCGGGCGACGCGGCGTCAGCATCGGCGTGATCGTGGCACTGGTCGCGGTGGTCGTCGTGGTGGGTGCGGTGATTCTGTGGAGCTTCTTCGGTGACGCGTTGTCCAAGCGTTCGCACACGGCGGCCGGCCGCTGTGTGGGCGGCCAGGAGACGGTGGCAGTCGTCGCCGACCCGTCGATCGCCGATTCCGTTCAGCAGTTCGCGGAAACCTACAATAAATCCGCCGGGCCGATCGGCGACCGCTGCGTGGTGGTAAGCGTCAAGCCGGCCAACTCCGACGCGGTGCTCAACGGATTCATCGGCAAGTGGCCCGCGGAACTGGGCGGCCAGCCTGCGCTGTGGATTCCGGCCAGTTCGATCTCGGCCGCACGCCTCACCGGGGCGACGGCCCAAAAGACGGTCACCGAGAGCCATTCGCTGGTCACCTCGCCGGTGGTGCTGGCCATCCGCCCTGAACTCGCGCCGGCCCTGTCCAATCAGAACTGGGCGGCGCTGCCCGGCCTGCAAACCAACCCGAATGCGTTGGCCGGGTTGAACTTACCCGCGTGGGGCTCGCTGCGCATGGCGCTGCCGATGAACGGCAACGGGGACGCATCGTTTCTGGCCGGAGAGGCGGTGGCGGCCGCCTCGGTGCCGCCCGGTGCGCCGGCGACCCAGGGCACCGGCGCGGTGCGCAGCCTGTTGAGCGCACAACCCAAGCTGGCCGACAACTCCCTGACCGAGGCGATGAACACGCTGCTGAAGCCCGGTGACCCGGCAACCGCGCCGGTGCACGCGGTGGTGACCACCGAACAACAGCTGTTCCAACGTGGCCAATCGTTGCCAGACGCCAAGGGCACCTTGGCATTCTGGCTTCCACCAGGGTCCGCGGCGGTGGCCGACTACCCCACGGTGCTGCTCAGCGGTTCGTGGCTGAGCAGGGAACAGGCGTCGGCGGCCAGCGAGTTCTCGCGATTCATGCACAAATCAGACCAGCTGGCCAAGCTGGCGAAGGCCGGCTTCCGCGTCAGCGGAGTCACACCGCCCGGTAGTCCGGTCACGAATTTCCCGGCGCTGCCGCCCGCGCTTTCGGTGGGTGATGAGCCGATGCGGGCCACCCTCGCCGAGGCGATGGCCAGCCCGTCGACCGGACAGGCCACGACGATCATGCTCGACCAGTCGATGCCGGCACAGGAAGGCGGAAAATCCCGGCTGGCCAACGTGGTCGGCGCGCTGCAGGACAAGATCAAATCGCTGCCCGCCACCGCGGTGGTGGGACTGTGGACGTTCGACGGCCACGAGGGCCGCTCGGAGGTGGCGGGCGGGCCGTTGTCCGACGCCGTCAACGGCCAGCCGCGTTCGGCGGCGTTGGCCGCGGCGCTGGACAAGCAGTACTCGTCGAACGGCGGGGCGGTGTCATTCACTACGCTGCGAATGCTCTATCAGGATATGCAGACCAATTATCATGCGGGCCAGACGAATTCGATCTTAGTGATCACCGCGGGGCCACACACCGACCAGACGCTGGACGGGCCGGGGCTGCAGGACTTCATCCGTAAGAGTGCTGATCCGGCCAAACCCATCGCGGTGAATGTCATCAATTTCGGAGCGGACCCGGACCGGGCGACCTGGGAGGCGGTGTCCCAGCTCAGTGGCGGTAGCTATCAGAACCTCACGACGTCGGCGTCCCCCGACCTCGCTTCGGCGGTGAACACCTTTCTGAGCTGATCAGGCGAACGCCTCTACCGGCGGGCACGAGCAGACCAGATTGCGATCGCCGTAGGCGCCGTCGATGCGGCGCACCGGCGGCCAGACCTTGGGCCGGAACTCCTTGCCCAGCGGATAGGCGGCCTGCTCCCGGGTGTAGGGGTGGTCCCAGTCGCCGATCACCAGGCACTCGGCCGTGTGCGGTGCGCCCCGCAACGGGTTGTCGTCGGCGGGCCACTCCCCCGCGCCCACCCGGTCGATCTCGCCGCGGATGGCGATCATGGCGTCGCAGAAGGCGTCGACCTCGGTCAGGGTCTCGCTCTCGGTGGGCTCCACCATCAGCGTGCCGGCCACCGGGAAACTCATGGTCGGCGCATGAAAACCATAGTCCGCCAATCGCTTTGCCACGTCGTCGACGGTGACACCGGTGGACTTTGTGATTCCACGAAGGTCCAGGATGCATTCGTGGGCGACCATCCCGTTCTCGCCGGTGTAAAGCACCGGGAAGTACTCGTCGAGGCGGCGGGCGATGTAATTGGCCGAGGTGATCGCGGTCAGCGAAGCCGCACGCAGGCCCTCGGCACCCATCATCCGGATGTAGGCCCAGCTGATCGGCAGGATCGACGCCGACCCGTAGGGCGCCGCCGACACCGGATGCCCCGGCGGCAGCTCGGCGGCGTGCGGGTGCCCCGGCAGGAACGGTGCCAGATGCGAGCGCACCGCCACCGGCCCGACGCCGGGCCCGCCGCCGCCGTGCGGAATGCAGAATGTCTTGTGCAGGTTCAGATGGCTGACATCGCCGCCGAACTCGCCCGGACGCGCCAGCCCGACCAGCGCGTTGAGGTTGGCACCGTCGATGTAGACCTGGCCCCCGGCGTCGTGCACCGCCGCACAGATCTCGGCAATGTCGTGCTCGTAGACGCCGTGTGTGGACGGATACGTGATCATCAGCGTCGACAGACGGTCGCGGTGCTCGCTGACTTTGGCGCGCAGGTCGTTTAGGTCCACGTCGCCATTGGCGCGGCAGGCCACGACGACGACCCGCATCCCGGCCAGCGCCGCCGACGCGGCATTGGTGCCGTGCGCACTGGACGGGATGAGGCAGATGTCGCGGTGCGGTTCCCCGCGGCTGGCGTGGTAATCGTGAATGGCCAGCAGCCCGGCGTATTCGCCCTGCGAGCCGGCGTTGGGTTGCAGCGAGACGGCGTCGTAACCGGTGATCTGCACCAGCCAGGACTCCAGGTCGGCGATCAGACGCCGCAGGCCCGGGGTGTCCGACGCCGGCGCGAACGGATG
Organism: Mycobacterium sp. E2479; assembly: GCF_001667925.1. Lineage (GTDB taxonomy): Bacteria > Actinomycetota > Actinomycetes > Mycobacteriales > Mycobacteriaceae > Mycobacterium. The sequence continues at coordinate 51,518 of NZ_LZJR01000135.1, forward strand.
CTGGCGGGCGAACTCCGGCCAGGTGATCGGTTCCATCTCCGCGGCGGCGTTCAGCTTCATGGTGCAGGATCCAAGTGGAATCATGCTGCGGTCCAAGGCAATATCTTTGTCAGCCAGCGTGCGCAGGTAGCGCATCATCGCGGTCTCGGTGCGGTACTGGGTGAACGCGGGATGGGTGAGAAACTCCGATGTGCGGGTGATGATGCCCGCACCGCCGCCCACCTGCCCAGTGGCGTTTAGCTTGAAGGCCGCGAGCACCGCGGCGACGTGCTCATCGGTGGTGGTCTCGTCGCAGGCCACCGACACGTGGTCGTCGTCGACCCGCCACAGGTTGATGCCGGCGGCCTTGGCCGCGGCGATCACCTCGTCGGCGCGCCCGGGGACCCGGGCCAGCACGGTGTCGAAGTACTTGTCGTGCACCAACGCATCACCAAGGGCGCCTGCGATCACCTCGGCGTGGCCGTGCACGCGGCGTGCCATCGCGGTCAGCCCCTCGGCGCCGTGGTAGCTGGCATACATCGCGGCCATCACCGCCAGCAGCACCTGCGCGGTACAGATGTTGCTGGTCGCCTTGTCGCGGCGGATGTGCTGCTCGCGCGTCTGCAACGCCAGCCGGTAGGCCGGCGACCCGTCGGCGTCCAGCGACACACCGACCAGCCGGCCCGGCAGCTGACGCGCATGGTTGGCGTGCACCGCCAGGTAGCCGGCGTGTGGCCCACCGAATCCCATTGGCACGCCGAATCTTTGGGTGCTGCCGAAGGCGACGTCGGCACCGATCTCACCGGGAGGCGTTAGCAGCGTCATGGCGAGCAGGTCGGCGCCGATGGCGACTAGCGCACCCCGGTCGTGCGCCTGCTCCACCAGGTTCGACCAGTCGGTGACCCGGCCACTGGCCCCGGGCAGCTGGGCGATGACGCCGAAGAAGTCGCCTCCGTCGGGCAGGTCCGGAAGACCACTGCGCAGGTCGGCGGTGACGATCTCGATGCCCAGGGGCTTGGCCCGCGTGGCCAGGATGGCCGCGGTCTGGGCGAAGGTGTCGGCGTCCACCGCCAGCCGGTGGGCCTTCCCGCGCGCCGCGCGATGCATCAGCGTCATGGCCTCCGCCGCCGCGGTGCCCTCGTCGAGCATCGAGGCGTTGGCGACCTCGAGGCCGGTCAGGTCCGCGACCATCGTCTGGAAATTCAGCAGCGCCTCGAGCCGGCCCTGGCTGATCTCCGGCTGGTACGGAGTGTAGGCGGTGTACCAGGCCGGGTTCTCCAAGATGTTGCGCAGCAACACCGGCGGCGTGAGCGTGTCGTAGTAGCCCTGCCCGATCATGGACACGGCCACCGTGTTGGCCTCGGCCAGCGATCGCAGCTCGGCCAGCGCTTCGGCTTCGCTGGCGGGCGGCGGCAGCCGGTCGAGACCGGGCGCGGCGCCACGGCCGGTCAGCCGGTCCAGGATGCCGGCGGGAACCGCCTTGGCGGCAAGCTCGTCCAGCGAGTCCACACCGATGACGGCGAGCATGGCGGCGACGGCTTGGCTGTCCGGGCCGATGTGCCGAGCCGCGAAAGTGAATTGATCGGACACTGGAACTCCTGAGTAAGACATATCAAGGCAGAGGACTAGCGGCCCTCCCCCTCTGTCTTCACCCGTTCGCCGGGCGCCTGAGAGATTCGGCGCGCGATGCCGCGTGCGCGCCTTTCCCCATCGGCGGGTGCGGGCCACAGGGGTCCACACCGCTTTCCAGAGGCATCATGATTTCGTGCGGTCCGGGTGCCTGAGAGGTTGACGGAGAGGTGTTGCTCCTTCGGCGTCCGTGGCTGGCAGCCACGAAACTCTCCCGCTCGATTGCGATGCGCAGCCCAGTTTACCCGGCCGCGTACGGCCCGGTCGCGGGCGCGCCGTCAGCCGATCTTGCGGTCGCGGTGCTTGCGCCGGGACGCCAGTTCGTCCTCGGGCTCGGCGATCGACTCGCCGCCGTCGGCTCTTTCGCCGGGGAAGTCCGCGATGACGCCGGTCAGCTCGCGCATGGCGCCCGACACGGCGATGCCGAAGACGCCCTGCCCGCCCTGCAACAAATCGACGACCTCTTCGGCCGACGTGCACTCGTAGACGGTGGTGCCGTCGGAGAACAGGGTGATGTTGGCCAGATCCTGGACGCCACGCTGACGCAGATGATCGACCGCGACGCGGATGTTGTGCAACGAGATTCCGGTGTCGAGCAGCCGTTTGACGATTTTGAGGACCAGGATGTCCTTGAACGAATAGAGCCGCTGGCTGCCGGAGCCCGCCGCGCTACGGATCGACGGCACCACCAGCGAGGTGCGCGCCCAGTAGTCCAGCTGCCGGTAGGTGATGCCGGCAATTTGGCAGGCACTCGGACCGCGGTAGCCGACCAGCTCGTCGGGCACGGAGTCGTCCGGGAAAAGCCCGGGCTGCACGGGCGCGCTGGCCACGGAGACACCGCGGTCACTGGTCGCCGGGCTGCCGCTCTCAGCTAGGTTGACCTGCTCTTGGCGTGGCTGCTCGCTCACGGTGGTTCCTCTCCGCGATCGCGCTCTCGTCGTTAGCTGCGTCCCTGGCTGCAGTGCAGCCACGTTTGCTCAGGCCCGAGTGCTAGTAGAGCTTACGCTTTCCGATAGCCGCCGCGCCTGTAGTCGCGAACAAAGTATGGCCGCCGCGGGGCCAAGTGGGCGGGCTATCCGTCAGCGTGTCGACATCGTGGCGTGGTTCGAGATGGATCCGTGATGTCGCTTTTCAGGCTAGACCAGCCGCCCCGCGGTTCCCAAGTGCTGGTCGAGGCAGGTTTTCGTTAGGTGGCTTTGAAATCGTCGGGAGACACGCTATCGAGAAATTCTTTGAACTTCTCCACCTCGTCCTCCCGGACCGCGGTGCCACCTTCCTCGTCACTCTCATCGGGGATCAAAAGGCCGGCTTGGGCGAGCACGCCTTCTTCGACATAGATCGGAACGCCGACACGTAGTGCGATCGCGACCGAGTCGGACGGACGGGCCGACACGGTGATGTTGCGGTCGAAAACCAGGTCAGCGTAGAAAGTGCCCTCTTGCAGATCAACGATCCGCACCTCTTTCAGCGAATGCCCAAGCGCGGCAATGACATCCCTGATCAGATCGTGCGTCAACGGGCGCGGGGGCTCAACGCCTTGCTGCTCGAGCGCGATGGCCGCGGCCTCCGACTGACCGATCCAGATCGGAAGGTAACGATCACCGTTCGTTTCGCGCAGTAACAGCACCGGCTGGTTCTGCGGCTGCTCGACGCGAATGCCGACAACACGAACTTCACCCATTTGTGTCTGCCCTCCGCATTAGTGGCGCCGGTCGGCTTGGTGATCGCCAGGGACGGCGAGGTTCAAAGTTCCGCGCTGCTGCCGAAAACCAAGCTGTCGACCGAAGTCTAGTCCTCAGCGATCCAGTACGTCGCGAACGGCGGATTTGATCAACGACGTGTGCAACGTGATGGCGAGCGCCGCGACTTCGCGGGCCAAATCGTCGGCGCGATCGCGTGCGCCGGCCTTGCCGGCCTTGACTACCGGTCCGGCGATTTGCGCGATCAGGTCCGACTGCCGATCGGCGGCCGAGCGGAAAGCGCGCAAATGTCGCGGTTCGACACCGTAATCCGACAGCGCCCGCGCACATTGCAGGATGACGACCGCATGCTCGTCGAAGAAACCGGCGGGTCCGGTGGTGATGACTCCGGCTTTGAGTAGCGCGGTCAGCAGGTCGTCCTTGACGCCCGCGCGGTTCAGCAGTTCTTCGCGGCTCAGCCGGACGTGGGTGGGGGTCACCGCCGAGGTGTCGGAGCCCGCATCCACCCCAGCGGCCTCCCCGGTTCCCGCCACGGATACCAGGCGCGGGGCGGAATAAGACGTTCGGACGGGCGGCAGTTCGCCGTCGGGTTGGGCGTCCAATTGCGCCCTGATGACCTTCAGCGGCAGGTAGTGATCGCGTTGCGCGGTAAGGATGAACCGCAACCGTGCGCAGTCGTACGCGGTGAACCTTCGATACCCCGACGCGGCCCGCTGCGGCGTCACCAGCCCCTCGGCCTCCAGGAAGCGGATCTTGGAGATGGTGACATCGGGGAAGTCCGGCCTCAGCAGTTCCAGGACCGCCCCAATCGACATCCCGGCCAGTGCCGAGCTATCGGGTGCGCTCACTAGCCTGAAGATCCTCCATCCTCACCCTGCTTGGGTCCGGTCAGAAACACCAAGCGGAACTTGCCGATCTGCACCTCGTCACCGTTGGCAAGCACCGCGGAGTCCACGGGCTCACGGTTGACGTAGGTGCCGTTGAGACTACCAACGTCGACCACGCTGAATTCGTCGTTTTCCAACCTGAATTCGGCGTGCCGGCGGCTGACGGTGACGTCGTCGAGGAAAATGTCGCTGTCGGGGTGCCGGCCGGCGGACGTGGTCGGTTGGTCCAGCAAAAAGCGAGAGCCCGCGTTCGGTCCCCGCTTGACGACCAGCAACGCCGAGCCGGCGGGGAGTCCCTCGACTCCGGACACCGCACTCTCGGTTCCCGCTTGTGCGGGAGCGTCCAGCTCGTTGAGGAAGTCGGCACGGAAGACAGAAGTCGTCTCTACCGTGACTTCGTCCGAATTCTGGTCTTGCTGATTTCCTGAGTCCATGTCCGTCACGCGCTGCTCCTCACTGGCTGCTGTGGCGTTGTCTGCCCGGGCCGCTCGGCCGGCTTTCGCACCGGGATTCTTCGCCCGGAATGCCGTTTACTGCCGTCTTCTACTTGCAAGTGTCTTTCAGATGTTTTTCAGGGTCTTCGAAGGTGTTCAAAGGTCGATCTGTCGACGGTACCGCGCACGGGCTTGCAATGCGCCCACCACCTGACGATCCGAAACATCGACTCCCCCGCGTACCCTGGGTGCACCGCTCGCTCGCCGGGCGGGGCTGCAGGGACATTAGCAACCGTCATTCGGTCAGGGTTCCGCGGTAGGCCTCGGCGTCCAGCAGCGAAGAAATCGTCGACTCCAATTCGCCGACGTCGGATACCTGCACATCCAGCAGCCAGCCGGCGCCGTACGGGTCGGAGTTCACCAGTTGCGGACTGCCGTCCAGATCGCTGTTGACCGCAGAAACCTTGCCGGACACCGGCGCGTATAGGTCGGACACCGATTTCGTGGACTCGACCTCACCGAAGGATTCGCCTGCGGTCAATTCGTCGCCCACGTCGGGCAGTTGAACGAAGACGACATCGCCCAACGCGGACTGCGCGAAATCGGTGATGCCCACTCGCACGGTGTCATCCCCGCTGCGGCGAACCCATTCGTGTTCAGCGGTGTAGCGCAGATCGGGTGGGATATCGCTCACGGGAGATCCTGTTCTGTTTGGGCGGTGCTCACTTGACGGGCTGAGCGTATTGGTGTGGTTTTGGTTGTCGCAAGGTGGTCACGTCCAACCGGTCGGCCTGCTGGACGGACATTCGCGCACCGACACGCTTGACAGTGTCCTGCGCACCACCGGGAATGTTCATGGCCGCGGCGAGGGTGGGTGGATCGCCAATCGCCAGAATCGAATACGACGGCGACAGTGTTTTGGAGTCGATCGTCAGCGACCCAGGCATACCCACGACCCACGTGTCGACACCTACTCGCACCGATTGGTGCGCGTCGTTGACTTCGATGGCCTCGGCGCCGGCAGCCCGCAGCTCATTGATCACGTCGAGCATCGCCTCGGGCGAAACTCCGGGCCCGGGGTCGTCGATGGTGACGGTAACGCCGGGCCCGGTGGCGCCGACTGCTCCGACCAGAATGGACAGCGCCGCCAGCCTGGACTGCGCGGATCGAATCGCGGCCTGGTCGTTGTTTCCGGACGCCTGCAACAAATTCAGCGTGTTCTGCAGTTCGTTCACCTCGGTGTTGAGCGTGCCTTCGCGTTGTCGCAACGAATCCAGCAGCACTAGAAGGTCTGCGGGGCGGGCCGTCTCGAGTGAGTCACCCGACTCGGTCTGGCGCACCTGGGTGACGATGGCCAGGCCGAGCAGCAGGCAGAGCATGGCGGCCAGCGTCCCGAAGGCCATCCGGGACCGACCGCCGAGCGCCATGCCGGATAGCCCGGTGCGGTGCACCGGGCCGATTTCGGGACGCGGGCTTTTCGCGGCAAGTTCGTGGCGGCCGCGCGGCGCGCCCGGTTCCGGCGGCGCAGCGGTTCCGGCGTCACCGGGCCCGGTTGGCCCGTCAGCACTTTGACCGCCGGCGGCGCGTTGGCCGGCGGCGCGGTCTTGCGGATCCTGGCTCACGTTCACCTCGACTGCGTTACGCCCCGAACAGCCTACGGCGCAGGGCGGCGGCATTGCCGAAGATGCGGATACCCAGCACGACGATGATGGCGGTGGACAGCTGCGTCCCCACGCCCAGCTGATCGCCGACATAGACGATCAGCGCGGCAACAAAGACGTTGAACACGAAGGAAACGACGAAGACCTTCGGATCGAAAATCCGTTCCAGATAGGCACGTAACCCGCCGAACACCGCGTCCAGCGCCGCGACCACCGCGATCGGCAGGTAGGGCTGGACTACTTCTGGCACCGCGGGGTGAAAAACCAGGCCGAGCACGATGCCGATCGCCAGTGCTGCGATACCGATCATGCTTGGTTTCCCGTCCGCGTCTCACACCGGGGGATGTGTCTGTCGAGGACTTTTCTCACTGTGGCCCAATCTGCTTGGCGAACTTGACATCCCGGATCGATCCGGCAGGAAGCGTTAGTCCGTCGGCGGCATCCACCGTAACGACGACACCGTAGGAGATCTGCAGCAACCTCAGTCGCTGCATTCCGGGACTGTTGTCGAAGACATCGCGCATGGCGCGTGGCGGCCCGATCGCCAGGACTGTGTACGGACTGCTTGTCGGGTTGTTGTCGACGAGGATCGCGCCGCCGGCTTGCCGAATGGTCACGTTCGGCCCGATCCGCACACCGCCCACGGAAATGGCCTCGGCACCACTCGCCCACAACGAGTTGACCAGCAGCTGCAGATCACGGTCCAGGATGATTTGCCTACTGCCGTTGACCCGCTGCTTCGACACGTCGGAAAGGTTCGGACTGGCACCGGGATCGGTGACTGTCACCTTCAGGCCCGGCCCGATGATCGCCGTGCTGGCGGCCGCCAGGCTGAGCGCGTCAAGCCGTTTCAATAGCCGCTGTCCCTGGGCGTCTTCGGCCAGGGCGTGGCGCTGCACGTCGTCGACGCGTGTCGCGAGCTCGCTACGGCGCTTATTCAGCTTGGCCGCGGAGCTTTCCGTCGACCTCACATGGCCCAAGAGCAGCTGCTGCGCGGAGCGCACCCCGGGCGCCACCGAGCGGGCCTGCGCGACCGCGGCGGCGAAAACCGTCGCGATCAGCAGTGCCGCCGCGGCCTGCCAGAGCCAACCGAACACTCGCCGGCGTCCGCTGCGTGGCGCGTCGCCAGTGCTCCGTTTGGCCGCCGCCGCGGCATATCCGGGGTCCAGGTGCTCGGACAGCAGCGCGCGCAACAGCGACGGCACGGGGATCTGCTTGGGACGCGACGCCACATGAGCGCCATGGCCGGCGTTGGGGTCGTAACCGCCGAGCAGACGGTCCACGTCAGCCATGGTCAGCCACCTTCGCCGACGCCGACGGCCGAGAATCGCGGTCGACCTTGGGCATGCGTCGCAGCACGAGAATCATCTGCACCGCGTACTGCACGAACGCCCACAGGTAGGCGTACATACCCCAGATCAAAAAGGCCCAACCGCAGGCCCCGATCACGCGGCTCCAGAGCGCGTCCCAGGTGCCCAGCAGCACCAGCGGAAAGCCGGACATCAACGCGAACGTCGCGGCCTTGCCGATGTAGGTCACCGGCAACGCGGACAACCCGCGACTCCACAGCAGGGGCAGTGTGGTAGCCAACAGACCGTCGCGCGCGAGCAGGACGATGACGAACCACCACGGCACGATCCCGCCGAAGGCCAGCACGACGGGCACCGCGATCATGTAGAGGCGGTCGACGGCCGGGTCAAGCAGCACCCCCAGCCGTGAGGATTGATTGAGCAGCCGGGCGATCTTGCCGTCGGCCCAGTCCGAGGCGCCGCTGAACATCAGAATCGCGACCGCCCATCCGTTGGCGTGCGCGACCACCAGGACGTAGACGAACACCGGGATCAGCGCCAGGCGGACAGCGCTGAGCACGTTGGGCACCGTCAGCACGCGGTTGGGCGGTAGCACCGGCTCCATGAGCCGTGACCTTAACCCGGCGACGATGCGGTCCGCACGACGGACCGCTGAGGAGCAGCGCAGTCAGCCGTAGCCGAACACCGAACGCCCGGCTGGGCGCACACTCGAGCTCGAACGCGGCCGGCCGCGCGCCGGCGTGACTGCGCTCAGCGGAACACCCCGGGCAGGCTCAGGGTGGACAACGTGTCGTCCGACAGCGGGTTGTCGTTGACCATGTAGGTCCACGTCGACGTCGGCCGCGCCAGCTTGGACAGGTCCAGTCCGGGCTCCTCCTCGAGCACGTTCGCGGTTTCGAACGTCTGCTGGGCCGCCTCGATCGCGTCCGCGGCCAGCGACGCGAACGCGTCGACCGCCAACCGATGAAATTCGTCCAGCGGGTTTTGCCGACCCAGCGCCCGCAAATGAATGCTCTCCCGGATGTCGGCCAGGTACGCCAGGTGATCGGCCCAGCCGCGGTCGAGGTGATAGAGCATGATCTGCCGGCAGATGATCTCCAGGCGCTCTTCGGAGATTCCTTCGGTCTCGGCCAGCTCCTTGTAGCGCTTGGGCGCCAGCTCGGCGAGTTCCTCACGCGCGGTTGGGTTGCGCAGCAACGTGTTACGCCGGTCGACGATGATGGCTCGCTGCTGGGCGATCAACTGGTTGTAGCGCCAGGTGTTCGCGTGCACGTCCAGCATGCGGCCCTCCGCCACGCGCTGGGCGTGGTCGAGCAGGCCCGCGGCCTTGGCGCTGACGATCTTGCCGTCCTCGTCGGTTTCCATCGGCAGCTTGTTGTGGTCGAGGTTGGCGGCGACCACGTCGTCTTCCCAACTCGAGAAGAACACCGACGATCCCGGGTCGCCCTGCCGCCCGGCGCGGCCGCGCAGCTGGTTGTCCAGACGCTCGGTGTGGTGCCGCCCGGTCCCGACGACGTGCAGCCCACCGAGCTCGGCGACCCGGTCGTGGTCGGCTTCGTCGGAGCCGCCGAGGCGGATGTCGGTACCGCGCCCGGCCATCTGGGTCGAGACGGTGACGGCGCCGAACTTGCCGGCCTCGGCGATCACCTGGGCCTCCTCGGCGTCGTTTTTGGCGTTCAGCACCACCGCGGGTACGCCGCGGCGTAGCAGCCGCTCGTGCAGGTCCTCGGATTCGGCCACGTCGCGGGTGCCCACCAGCACCGGCTGCCCCGTCTCGTTCACCTCGACGATGTGCGCGACGATCGCGTCGTTCTTGGCCGCAGCGGTGATGTAGACGCGGTCGGACTCGTCTTCACGGATGTTGGGCTCGTTCGGCGGAATCGGTGAAACTCCGAGCTTGTAGAACTGGCGCAGCTGCTCGCCTGCGGCCAGCGCGGTGCCGGTCATGCCGCACACGGTCGCGTAGCGGTTGATCAGCGCCTGCACCGTGATGGTGTCGAGCACCTCACCGGTTTCGGTGGTCTCGATGCCCTCCTTGGCCTCGACGGCGGCCTGCAGCCCGTCGGGCCAGCGCTGCAGCTGCGCGATGCGGCCGCGCGCGGCATTGATCAGGTGCACCGCGTCGTCGCGGACGATGTAGTGCACATCGCGCTGCAGCAGCACGTGCGCGTGCAGCGCGACATTGATCTCGGTCAGGGTGGTGGCGACGTGTTCTTCGGAGTACAGGTCGATTCCGCCGAGCGCCTTCTCGACCTTGCGGGCGCCGACCTCGGTCAGGTGGACATTGCGGCTGTCGGCGTCGGTGTCGTAATCGGTGCCGGCCTCGAGCTGGCCGGCCAGCTCGATGATCTCGGGCCGCGGCGTCTCCCGGTGGGTGGTTCCGGCCAGCACCAGCGGCACCAGCGCCTCGTCGACCAGCACCGAGTCGGCCTCGTCGATCAGGGCCACATCGGGATTGGGCGATACCAGGTCGGCGACGTCGGTCACCAGTTGGTCGCGGAGCACGTCGAAGCCGATCTCGTTGACCGACGCGTAGGTGACGTCGCAGCCGTACGCGGCCCGGCGTTCCTCGTTGGTGGACTCGGCGGTGATCCAGCCGACGGTCAGGCCCATGGCCTCGATGGCCGGTCCCATCCATTCTGCGTCACGACGGGCCAGGTAGTCGTTGATGGTCACGACGTGCACGTGCCGCCCGGCCAGCGCGTACCCGGCCGCTGCGATCGCGCCCGCGAGCGTCTTGCCCTCACCGGTGGCCATCTCGATGACGTCGCCCGCCAGCATGCGTAATGCCCCGAGCAGCTGCACATCGAATGGACGCAGGGCGGTCGATCTTTCGCCCGCCTCCCGGGCGATGGCAAGGAATTGCGGGATGTCCTCGGAATCCGCGAGGTCATCGAGATTGAGCAGCCCGGCCGCCTTGCGTAGCTGTTCGTCGGTCAGGCCGGCCGCCTCGTCGTCGTACTCCGCGGAGTCGGTGACCTGGGTGAGAGAGCGGTTGCGGTCCTTTTCGGTGCTGGCACCGAGCAGCTTCCAAAAACGGCTGCTCAGCCGGCCGGGTTGAGTGCGGGTCGTCTTAGGCACAGGTCAACGGTACGCGGTGAGTCCCCGCGTACTCAGATCACTCGCCCGCGACGCAGGCCGCGCCGCGGCGTGATGCGGAGGTACCTCATCACGCGAGGTTGGAGCGGCGTGGATAGGCGACTGCGGGATCGGTGAGCACATTCACGACGGCGGGCAGCCCGCTGGCGAAGGCGCGCTCCAGCGCGGGCCGCAGCTCGGCGGGCGCGGCGACCAGTTCTCCGTGTCCGCCCAGCGCGCACGCCACCTCGTCGTAGCGCGTGCCCGGGCGCAGCTCCGCCACCACCGAATAGCCGTACAAGGCCTCCATGGGGTGTTTTTCCAGACCCCAGATTCCGTTGTTGCCAATCACGGACACGACCGGGACCTTGTGCCGAACCAGGGTGTCCCATTCCATGCCGCTGAAGCCGAATGCGCCGTCGCCCTGCAGCAGCACCACCTGGCGGTCCGGGCGGGCCAGCTTGGCGGCCAGCGCATAGCCGGGGCCCGAACCCAGGCAGCCGAACGGGCCGCTGTCCAGCCAGCAACCCGGGTGATAGCTGTCGATCACACGTCCGGCGTACGACCCGAAATCACCGGCGTCGATCACGACGATGGCGTCGCGATCCAGCATGGGTGCCAGTTCCGCGTACACCCGCATCGGGTGCAGTGGGGTGCGGTCGTCGGCGAGCTCGGCCTTCTCCTTGGCGCGCGACGCGGTCTCGGCGGTTCGCAGTTCGCCGATCCAGCCTTGATGGTCGCTGCCCGTGGCGGGGGCCAGCGCCGCGAGAATCGTCAACAGGTCGCCGTAGAGCTCGGCCTGCACCGGCCGGGGGTGGGGCCGTTCGGGTTCTGCTCGGTCCACCACGATGAGCTGGGTTTGGGCCCCGAACACCGCGCCGAAGCCGAGGCGGAAGTCCATGGGCACGCCGATGATCAGCGCAACATCGGCCTCCCCCAACGCTTTTCCGCGAACCCGGGAGAACGCTAATGGGTGATCGGCGGGAACGGCGCCGCGGGCCATCCCGTTCATCAGCACCGGGATCTGGAGTTCTTCGGCAAGGCGGAGCAGGGCCGCTTCGCCGTGCCCCCACCACACGTTGGTGCCCGCCATGATCACCGGCCGCTTGGCCGCGGACAGCAGGGCGGCGGCCCGGCTCAGGTCCTCGCCGTCGGGGGCGGGCCCCGGTGCCAGGTCGACGAGGGCGCCGGGCCGGCCGTCATCGTCGGACATGGAGAACACGTGATCCATCGGGAAGTCCACGAAACCCACGCCCGACGGCGCACCGACCGCCGCGCGCAGCGCGTCGTCGACGAGCCGCCCGGCCTCGTCCGCCGACTGTGCGGTGGCGGCGAAGCGGGCCAGCGGCGCCACGAACGGCACGTGGTCGATCTCCTGCAACGAGCCCATCCCCCAGCGCTGCGCCGGCGCCCGGCCCCCCAGTACCAACAGCGGCGACTGGTTCTGCTGTGCCGCCGCCATTGCGCTCATCCCGTTGGTGACGCCTGGCCCCGCGGTCAGCGCGGCCACGCCCGGCGATCGCGTCACCTTCGACCAGCCCTCGGCCGCGAACGTCGCGGTCTGCTCGTGGCGCGTATCGACCAGCCGGATGCCCTCGTCGCGGCACCCGTCGTAGATGGAAAACAGGTGGCCGCCGGATAGCGTGAACACGGTGTCGACGCCGCTGGCCCGCAGGCGCCGCGCGACAAGCCGGCCGGCGTGCAATGTTTGTGCGGGGACGGCGTCGGTAGTCATGACCGCAGCCTATCCAGATCCGTCGGGTACCTTCGCCGAAGGATTTGAAGTTGAGGAGTGATTGACCACCTCGACGGTAAGGAGACTCGACGATGGGTCCGAAGCCCTTCAAGCCTTCGATCAACTGGTCGGCGGCACCCATTGATTCGTTGCGGTGGATCGCCATAGCGTGGCTGATCGGCGCTGTCTGTCTGTTCGGGGTCCTACTGGCGTTCCGCTATCTCACGCCATGGGGCCGGCAGTTTTGGCGGATCACTCGCGGCTACTTCGTCGGCTCGGAGAGCATCAAGGTGTGGCTGATGCTTGGTGTGTTGCTGTTGTCGGTGTTGTTGTCGGTGCGATTGGTGGTGCTGCTCAGCTACCAGGGCAACGACTTGTATACCGGGGTGCAGAAGGCGGTCCAGGGCATGGCCGCCGATGACGACACCGTCAAACAGTCCGGGGTACATGGCTTTTGGATGTCACTTGCGATCTTCAGCGTGTTGGCGGTCCTTTACGTCATCCGGTTCGCGGCCGACGTCTATCTGACGCAGCGGTTCATCATCGCCTGGCGCATGTGGTTGACCTCCAACCTCACCGACGACTGGCTGGAGGGCCGGGCCTACTACCGAGATCTTTTCATCGACAACACCATCGACAACCCTGACCAGCGCATCCAGCAGGACATCGACATCTTCACCGCCAATGCCGGCGGCACCCCCAACATCCCGTCAAACGGGACGGGAAGCACGTTGCTGTTCGGAGCGGTCAACGCGGTGGCCTCGGTGATCTCGTTCGCCGCGATCCTGTGGCAGCTATCCGGGGACCTGAATCTGTTTGGCGTGGTGTTGCCGCGCGCGATGTTCTGGACGGTTCTGGTCTACGTGCTGATCGCGACCGTCGTTGCGGTTTGGCTTGGGCGCCCGCTGATTCGGCTGAGCTTCAACAATGAAAAGCTTAATGCGGCATTTCGTTACGCGCTGGTGAGGTTGCGGGACGCCGCAGAGGCGGTCGGCTTCTACCGCGGCGAGCGGGTCGAGCGGGCGCAGCTGTGGCAGCGCTTCACGCCGATCATCGGCAACTACCGCAATTTCGTCCGACGGACCATCATTTTCAACGGGTGGAACTGGTCGGTGTCACAGGCAATTGTCCCTCTGCCGTGGGTGATTCAAGCGCCGCGGCTGTTCGCCGGCAAGATCGATTTCGGGGATGTAGGTCAGACGGCGACCGCATTCGGCAACATTCACGACTCACTGTCGTTCTTCCGCAACAACTATGACGCGTTCGCGGCCTTCCGGGCGGCGATCATCCGATTGCACGGGCTGGTGGACGCCAACAGCAAGGGCCGCGCGCTGCCAACCATTCTTGTCAAACCCAGCGAAGAGACCACGGTTGAGCTACGCGGCATCGAGGTGCGCACGCCGGAGGGCGACCAACTGGTCGACTCGCTGGATGTCCAGCTCGACCACGGCGACACCCTGGTGATCACCGGCCGCTCCGGCTCCGGCAAGACGACGCTGTTGCGCAGCCTGGCCGAACTGTGGCCGTACGCCTCGGGAACTTTATGCCGCCCGGACGGTGACAACGCGACGATGTTCCTGTCGCAGCTGCCGTATGTGCCGCTCGGCAACCTGCGCACCGTGGTCGCCTATCCGAATTCGCCGGACGACATTCCCGATGAGCTGCTGCATGACGTACTCACCAAAGTGGCGCTGGCGCCGCTGATCAACCGGCTGGATGAAGACCATGATTGGGCCAAGGTGCTCTCCCCCGGCGAGCAGCAGCGGGTCGCCTTTGCGCGTATCCTGCTCACCAAACCGAAGGCGGTCTTCCTCGACGAGGCCACCTCCGCGCTGGACGAGGGCCTGGAATTCGCGCTGTATCAATTGGTTCGGGCCGAGCTGCCGGAATGCGTCATGGTCAGCGTCAGCCACCGGCCCACCGTCGAGCAGCACCACGAGCAGCAGCTGCACCTGCTCGGTGGCGGCCCCTGGCAGTTGGGCCCGGTCGACAAGGAACCGGCACCGGTATAGCGCCAATCGGTTGCGGCAATCGAGGCCCGCTCGATTGCGGCGATCTTCGATGCCGGGCGGCGTTTGCTGTGGCATTCTGCTTGCGTGTCCGCTGAACCGGTGGGTCCGTCTTCCGGAATCGTGACGTTTCTGTTCACCGACATCGAGGGGTCGACTCGTCGGTGGGAGGCCGACGCCGACGGGATGCGGTCCGCGCTCACGCGACATGACCAGGTGCTACGCCAGGCGATCGAGTCACATGGGGGCCAGTTGTTCAAGCACACCGGCGATGGTGTCTGTGCGGCATTCGCCTCGCCGAACTCGGCGGTCGATGCGGCGGTCGCCGCTCAGCGCTCACTTGAATTACCGGTGCGGATGGGATTAGCCACCGGCGAAGCCGAGTTGCGCGACGCCGACTATTTCGGCGCCGTGCTCAATCGCGCGGCACGAGTCATGGGCGCGGGGCACGGCGGGCAAATTCTGCTGGCGGACTCGACGGCGGGTTTCGTGAGCGGCGTCGATCTGCTTGATCTGGGCCCGCGCCGGTTGCGGGATCTACCCACTCCGGTCGGTGTGTTTCAGGTTCGGGCCCCGGGTCTGCGCGCCGACTTCCCGCCGTTGCGGACAGCCGACATCGGCCCGGGCAATCTGCGCCCCCCGCTGACCGGTCTGATCGGCCGTGAAACCGAGGTCGAGCAGGTGCAATCGGCACTGAAGATCCATCGATTGGTGACTCTTGTCGGCGTGGGTGGGGTCGGTAAGACCCGGTTGGCGCTTGAGGTCTCAACGCGCCTGGCCGATGAATTTCCCGACGGTGTTTGGTTTTTCGAACTCGCGACGGTCACCGATCCCGCGGCGGTGCCCGATGCGGTTGCCGCGGTGCTGGGCGTCACCCAACAGGCCGGGAAGACGGTGGCCGAGAGCGTGGCCGTCGCTCTGGAGGGCAGGCTGCGACTGTTGGTGTTCGACAACTGCGAACATCTGCGCGACGCGGCCGCCGACCTGGTGGAAGCCATCCTCGCCCGCTCGGCGAGCGTGCGGATCCTAGCGACGAGCCGCGAGCGGCTGGAGGTCGCCGACGAGCAAGTGCACTCGGTCTCGTCGCTGGATGTCGCGGCAGGCATCGACTCTTCGGCCGCAATATTGTTTGTGCAACGCGCCCAACAGGTTTCGTCTTATTTCGCGGCGAAGGGCGCGGACGACGAAGCCGCGATCGTCGAGATCTGTCGCCGTCTGGACGGCATCCCGCTGGCCATCGAACTGGCGGCCTCGCGAATGACGTCAATGACCCCCGTCGAGCTGCGCGATCGGCTCGATGACCGATTCCGGTTGCTCGTTGGATCGCGGCGGGGCCTGAGTCGCCACCAGACATTGCGCCACGCCGTGGCGTGGTCCTATGACCATCTCGGGGAGGAGGAAAAGGCGCTGCTGGAACGCTGTTCCGTGTTCGCCGGCGGGTTCGATCTGCAAAGCGCCTGCGCAATAACGAAATTCACCCGACCACAGTTCGTCGACGATTATGCAACCCTGGATCTGCTGGATTCCTTAGTCCGTAAGTCCCTACTTGTGGTTGATCGAGTCGCAGGCCGGACGCGCTATTCGATGTTGGAGACCATTCGAGAGTTCGCCGAGGAGCAACTCGTCGCCCGCGGCGAGGCCGCGGCTGTGCGGGAAGCCCATGTGCGCCACTTCGCCCGGCGTGGAAGCGACGCTTTAGCCGTGTGGGACAGCCCGGAACAGCGGGCAGCCTACGAGTGGTTCGAGGCGGAGCTGGCGAATCTGCGCGCCGCGTTTCGCTGGGCGGCCGATCACGACGACCTCGACGATGCCGTCGCCATTGCCACCTCGGCGGCCTTCCTTGGCTTCATGGTCATCAAAATGGAACCGACCGCGTGGGTCGAAGAACTCATCGAATCAGGCCGGGCAGCCGACCATTCCCAGCTCGCGTTCCTGTACGTGCTGGCCTCGAACTGTTATATGGCCGGGCGGGTCGACGACGCACTTCGCTATGCCGACCCTGCTGTCGACATGCTCAGCGGTGACCGCACCCGCCTTCCGTTCGGCTTAGAGGGCTGGCCCTCTGGCGCGTACACGGCCAGCGGACGCCCCGAACGGTCAGTCGAATTGTGTCGAGCTCAGCTGGCACGAAATCGCGACACCCACACCCTCACCAGGAGCTGCCTGGTGATGGCGCTGACCATCAGGGGCCCCAGCGAGGAGGCCGCGACGATCGTCGACGACCTTGTCAATGCTGCCGAAGCCACCCGCAATCCCGCGGCGCTCTGCTACGCGCTGCTCGCCGAGGGGTTCGCCCTCCGCGACATCGAGGCCTCACGCGCTTTGGCGGCCTTGCGTCGCGGGCTGGCCCTCTCGCAAGAGTCCGGCAACCGCACCAGTGAGACTCACACCGCCGCCGTTCTGTGCCGCGTCGAGTCGAAATACGGTGACCCAATGGCGGCGCTTGATTACTTCAGGTTGGCCGTCCATAATCACCACGAGGCGGGCAACACGACAATGATCAGCACACCGCTGGCTTTGCTCGCGGCGTTCTTCGACAGAATCGAACGTTACGAGGCGGCGGCCACCATCGCAGGTTTCGCTTTCGGGCCCGTCACCGTCGCAAGTTTTCCCGAAATCCGGACCGTGATGGCCCACCTGGCCAGTGCGCTCGGTGCGGATGCGTACGAATCCCTGACGCAGTCCGGAGCACGGATGACTACCGCGCAAATGGCGAACTACGCTTACCGCGAAATCGACCGGACCCGAACAGAACTCGAACGCACCGGCTGAAAACTTGCTCCCGGCGCTCCTATGCTCGTCCGGCCCGTGCGGCGGCGTGCGCTCCGGCTCGGCGCCCGAAGAACGACCCTTCACCCAGCTGCGTCCCGCTCGCGTAGCCCTTGCCGTCCTGGGCAAGGTTGGACGCGCACGCGCCCGCCGCATACAAGCCGGGCACCACGGTGCCGTCGGCGCGCTGCACCTCGCCATCGAGGGTCACCGCGAGGCCGCCGATGGTGAATCCCGAATACATCGCCCGACCGAGCGACAGATCGAACACCGCCCAGGGGCCGTTATCCTGTGGTGCAAGGAATTCCGGCTGCTTATGGAAATCCGGATCCTCGCCCGCGGCCGCGTGCTTGTTGTAACGATCAAGCGTCGCCGCGAGGTTGCCCGCCGGAATGCCGAGCGCTGCTTCCATTTCCGCGATGGTCTCGTACCCGTCGAGGAAGCGGATCAGCGGCATGGCCGGCATCTCGGTGTGCGCCTCGTCGACGATCAGGTATGCCGTCTGGTCGGGCTGCTCCAACACGAAAGCCGACGTGCGCGAGTGGTAGGAGTCCTCGGCGACAAAGCGCCGGCCCTCCTTATTGACGATCACACCGGTCAGCAGCACCTCGGGCGGATAGGCCGCCGCGGTGATGAACAGCTCGTCCATGTTCTTGGTCGCACCGCCCGCCGAGACGCCCATCCGGATGCCCAGTCCGTCGTCATTGGGGTTGCCCAGGATGTAGGGCGCCACCATGCCGTGATGCTTGGTGCGTCGCTGCTGACCCAGCGCGGGCGTGTGCTCGGCGACCATCTCCGGGTTCATCGCGAATCCCCCCGCCGCGATGATGACCGACTTGGCCTTGATCGCACCGGTTTCGGTGAAGTGCTTCCACGCGACACCGACCACGGCGCCTTCGTCGTCAATGACCAGGTTGGTAACCCCGGTCTCGTAGCGGATCTGCACGCCCACCGCGTCGGCGCGCTTGAGCAACAAGTCGACAACCATGCTGGCGCCGCCCAGTTCGCCGGGCACTGGCACCGAGTGTCCACGCGGCGCCGGCTTGGCCCGCTCGCAGAAGGGCCAAACCTTTTCATTGCCGGTGTAGCTCAAGCCCTCGGTACCGGGTGGAACGACGACCTTGCCCGGGTAGTAGCTGCGCTCGAACTGAAAACCCAAGTCCTCCAACCAGTTGAAATGCTCGACGCTGCCGTCGCAATAGGCGCGGATCTTGTCGAGCTCGGGTTCGCGCGACACCGCGACCAGGTATTTGTACATCTCCTCGGCGGCATCCTCTTGACCGGTCGCCTGCTGCACCGCGGTCCCGCCACCGAGGTAAAAGTGGCCGCCCGCAAGCGAAGTGGTGCCACCCGCGGCGGCCGCGCGTTCGAGCACGAGCACGCGCGCCCCGGCGGCTGCCGCACTCACCGCGGCGCAGCCTCCGGCGATGCCAAACCCGATCACTACGACGTCAACGTCATCCGACCAGGTGGTCACGTCATCCGCACTGACCGTTGCTGGTATCTCCGTGCTCATTCGCGCCACTTCTCCTCATCGCCGCGCTCGGCATCGTCGCCGGCGCGGCTCACCGTTGCTCCTGTTTGATGTAGTCGTGAAAGGCCCTCATCTCGGGTGCGACGTATGCAAGCTCCACATACGGCACGCCCGCCTCCGGTGCTGATAGGTAGGCGAATTGGATGCCGCCGGGCATCACGCCTCGCTGAACGACCGCGGCGCCCCGCTCGGCGGCCTCCGTCACCGCCGCCTCAAGTTGCTCGGGGCGTTCAACCTCCATGCAGATGTGGTGCAGACCCGGTCCGCAATCGGACAAAAAGTCACTATAGATGTTCTCGCCGCGAACCGGTTGGATCAGCTCCAACTGCATGTCGCCGAGGTAGCTCAGCGAGATGCTGGCAAAGAAGTCGGCGGGTTGGCCCCGGTAGCTACACGAGTCCGGAGCAAAGTGCACATCGGGTATGCGGACCCACTTCCGCACGCCTAACAGGCCGGTGAGGGCCGTTTCGGTGGCATCAAGGTCGGCGGTGACCCACGCGATCTGGGTCGGTGATTCAACGTTAGGCGTCATCGTCTCGCAGGATAGTCGAGTCGTGATGCCGTTAGAAAGGGCCCGAATATCTTTGCCGTGGCGAGCCCGTCCGGCCCGGAAATCGGCGGGTGAACACGTTCTAATTCCAGCTTGCCGCCACCCGCAAGCCTCAGTGTTGGCTCAGGATGTCGACCATCAGCCGCAGCTGCGCGTCGAAGACCGTTTCCGGGTCTGTCAGGGTGTCCGCGCCGTACTGGCCGAACACCTCGAGGCTGATGGCGCCCAACACTCCGGCCCAGAGCAAGAAGCACTTCGCAAGGACCCGGTCATCGCCCGGGAAGCCGAATTCATGGCGAATCCGGTCGAAGTCGGATGACATCGGTTGTGGGGCAAGATCATTCGTCAGCCGGATATCTCCCGTGGCGATCCCGGCCGCAACCGCGTCGAACAGCGCCGCGACCACCCGGGTGCCCACCGCGATCGTGCGCTCCGGAGGTGCGTGGTATCCGGGAACGGGACTGCCATAAAGCAGGGCCCAGCAGGCCGGGTTCGCGATGGCCCAGCCCCGGGTAGCCCGCGCAATGGCGACGACGTCGTCGCTCCACAGGTCGTCGACCGTCTCGCGGGCACGGTCCACCGTGTCGGCCAGGTCGGAGTAGGCGTCAACCAGCAGCAAGGTCAGCAGTTCGTCGCGGCTGGATACGTAGCGGTACACCGCCGAGGACACCATGCCCAGGTCGCGTGCGATGGCCCGCACCGATAACCCGGCCGCGCCGCGATCGACCAGCTGGCGGCGACCAAGTTCGATGATTCGCGCCTCGATCTGCTCACGCGATTCCTGGCGTTTGCCCACGCGGCCAGTCTGGCACAACCGAGAACACCGCTCTTGCTTTCCGTGGCGGGTTGTGGCAGCGTGTCCAAATTAGAGAGCACCGCTCTCGCAGTTCGACCAGGATTCGCTGAGAGGCTCACCATGTCCACCCGATACGAAGAACCGAACCGGGCCGCCCGGGCCGCGAACGCGGTCATCCGCTGGCTCGCCGAGGCGGGGATCAGCATCGCCGGAACCCGGGCGCTGCGCGTCCGTGGCCGCAAGAGCGGAAAGCCACGCGCGGTGGTGGTCAACCTGCTGACCGTCGACGGCGTGGACTACCTGGTCTCGCCGCGGGGCAACACGCACTGGGCGCGCAACGTCCGGGCCGCGTCCGTCGTCGAGGTGGGTCCGCGCTGGCGTCGCCGGCCCATGCGGGCGGGCGAGATCGATGACGCGGCCAAGCCCGAGCTGTTGCGGCGTTATCTGGCCAAGTGGTATTGGCAGGTCAAGGATTACGTCGCAGGGTTGACGCCCGACAGCACAGATGAGCAATTCCGCGCCGCCGCGCCCTCGATCCCGGTGTTCGCACTGACACCGGTGGTCACCGCGGGCTGATGGCCCTAATGCGCGTTGTCGCGCACCCCCAGATCCTCGCGAGCCTCCTGCGTCGTGGCTCCCCATGACACCGCGGCCGGGAAATCACCCCACACGCTGTTGAAGATGCCCACGAGCTGTCCGGGGCCGCCGCTGGGCGCCAGGTACACCGGTCCGCCCGAATCGCCGTTGTGGCTCTGCACACCGTGCGACATGGTGAACCAGCCGTTGTTCACGCTCTCCACCGTCCCGCAGGTTTCCCCGGTGATCACGCCGAAATGGCAGACGGGCTGCCCCGGCGCGAGCGCGAGCCCGGGATCCGCGACCAGCGGGCGACCGCCGGGCAGGACGTTGTTCGGCGTGACGCTGTTGTCCAGCACGATCGCTTCGTAATCGCTGATCGTCTGGGTCGTGGACACCGTCGTTCCGCTGGGGGTGTTGTCCCGGAAGGCCGCCATCTGCCCGATGACGGTGCCGGCCCGGTCCGTCACCACCCCGCTCCCGCCCCGGCAGTGTCCCGCGGTGAAAGCGATCTTGAGCGCGGGGTCGACATATCCCAGCGTGCACACGCGGTTGCCCTGCCGTATTTCCATGCCCGGGTACACGACGACGTCGGCATTGGCGGGCGCTCCCGGCAGCAAGGTGGCGACCGCTGCGACAGTAGTCGAGGCGACGAATGCGCGCCTTGCCAGACGACGATGCACCCTGAACTCCATCCATCGGGCCGAACCGACGGGAGGCGAGGCTACGACCTTCCTCCCCGCTCAGCTTTTCGCGCCGGCCTGCGCGAATGTTACAGGGAGGTCACGACCGCGGTCGTGGCATCGGTGTGGCGGGCCGTCCGCGGTAGCCACCCGGGTGGGCCGAACACGTAACCCAATCGATCACGCAGGCGCGTCGCCGATCGCCAGTCGCGGGCGATCGCGACATATTCGCGGGTCTGTAACGTCCAGATGTTGAACGTGTCCACGCGTTTCGTGAGCCCATAATGCGGCCGGAAGAGCTCGGCCTGGAAGGTTCCGAACAGCCGGTCCCAGACGATGAAGATGCCCCCGTAGTTTTTGTCGAGATACACCTTGTCCATCCCGTGGTGCACCCGGTGATGCGACGGGGTGTTGAACAGGAACTCGAACGGTCGCGGCAGCTTGTCGATCCGCTCGGTGTGTATCCAGAACTGGTAGATCAAGTTCAGCGAGAAACTGAAGAACACCATCCAAGGCGGAATCCCCAACAGCGGCAACGGAATCCACATCAAGATCTCGCCGCTGTTGTTCCACTTCTGGCGCAGCGCAGTGGCGAAATTGTAGTACTCGCTGGAGTGGTGGGCTTGGTGCGTCGCCCAGATCAATCGGACGCGATGCGCGATCCGGTGATAGGCGTAATAGAGCAGGTCCACCCCGAGAAGCGCGATGACCCAGGTGTACCAATGCGTCGCCGACAGGTGCCAGGGCGCCAGGTAGGCATAGATCGCGGCATAGCCCAGCAGCGCCAGGGTCTTCCAGCCGGCGGTGGTCGCTACCGAAACCAGTCCCATCGAGATGCTGGCCACGGAGTCGCGCGTCAAGTGCGCCCCGGACGGCGGTCGCGCCGTAACGGCGGACTCGGCGGTCAGGTGTTCCAGCTTGCGGGCCGCGGTCCATTCCAAGGTCAACAGCAGCAGGAAGAACGGGATGGCAAACAGCACCGGATCGCGCATCTGCGGCGGCAGCGCGGACAGGAAGCCGGAGAGGGCACTCACACAGGTAAGACTACGACGCGCCCCGGAGTGCCAGTTCGCCCTCAGCGACGATCGTCGGATTGCGCTTCGTCCCCGGCATACCACTGCACGGCGCGGACGCCCGGAAGCAGCGATAATTCGGCTACCAACCGTTCGAGGCGGGCCGGCGCATCACCGTTCATCAGCAGGTGAGCGGTCAAGGTGACCTCATCGCCGGCCGGGTTGCCGGTATGGATTCCGCGCAGCGTGATGTCGTTGCTCCCGGCGTGCTGGACTATCTGGGCCCGCGCGTACTTCTCGTGCTTGGCACGGCAGACCACCTGCACGAGGTATGGCAACAGGCTCTCGTCGTCTTCGGCACTGTTGTCCCGGTCGATCAGCCTCCCGAGCGGGCGCCCCAGCAGATGGATGCCGATGACGGTGCCGGTGCCGATCAGTGCGAACACCAGGTGACCGGAAGCCGCCAGCACGCCGATCGCCGCCGAGCACCACAGGGTGGCGGCGGTGTTGAGACCACGGACGTTGACGCCCTCCCGCAGGATCACGCCACCACCGAGGAACCCGATACCGGACACGACGTACGAGGCGACCCGGGTGGGGCTGGTATCGGAGGTGGCCGCCGCGTAGAGGACGAACAACGTCGCACCTCCGGCAACCAGTGCGTTGGTGCGCAGGCCGGCCCGCCGGGCCCGCCATTGCCGTTCCAGGCCGATGAGGGCACCGCAGCCCACGCCGACCCCCAGCCGGAGCACGAAATCGAGAACGCTCAGCGTCTCCAACGCGTCGCTCCTTCCCGGTTGCTAGACGGCGAAGGGAGCTAACCAAATCCGGGTTAACCGCAAGTGAAGCCCGACCATATCCCCCACGCCGGGAGCATCTCGGCGCGCGGCGCGCCCCAGGCTAACCGGTCTTGGGCGCCAGGTGGTGGGGGCAGTAGGCGCTCGATGCGAGCGCAGCGAACTGGGCCGCGCCGTCCAACGTCATGCCGGGATTTTGATCCTTGATGTCAGTGACAACCTGCAAACCAGTTTCGCCCCTGCCCATCAACCCGCAGACGGCTTTAGCGGACGCGATGACCTGACTGGGACTGCTGTAGGTGATGCCGGAATTGCTGAGGTTGGCCAGGAACGCCGCATCGTCGCCCTGCGGCTCGGCGTGCGCGAGCGCCGCGAAACCGCTCGCGGTGAAAGCGCCGAGCACGGCAAGCAGGAGTCTCATACCGTCCCCGCCTTTCCGAGGTGGGCGTCGGGCAAGGTCACCGTGGGCTTGCCTCCGCGGGACACGTGCACCGCATGGATGCCAGGCTTGTTGGACAATTGGTCGAGCAGAGCGTCAAGTCCGGCCTTGTCAACGTTCCAGTGCTGCACGGCGTCCGGCTGCTTCTGCAGCTTCGCGATGACGTCGTCGAGTTTGACGGGTTCGGCGCTCTTTATCGCACCGCCGGCGCGGACCCGGGCACCGTTGCGACCCGCGACTTCCGGCGCGAAGGCACCGAGGGCGCCCCCGGTAAGGCTTCCCAGCGCCATGTGACCGAGCAGGCTGCCCGGGATCCCGGCCGCGGGGGCCGCGGCCAGACCGGCGGTCGGCAGGCTGCTGGCCAACCTGATCGCCGGGGTTGCCGAGGCCCAGGTCGCCGGCACCGATAACTTGCCCACCACGTTGGCCTCGCCCATGCCCGCTGATACCGCGCTGGTAAGGCCCGCTCCCGCCGTACGCAAACCGAGTCCGGCACCTAGCGCGGACTTGGGGATTTCCAGGCCCTCGACCGGGAGTTTGTAGAACATCTTGAACTCGGTCATGGCGAGGTTGATCGGGCTCATGCTGTCGTTGGCGACGGTGCTGAACCGGCCGATGTCGGCGAGGATCCCGAAGGTGTTCTGCCACGTCGTCCCGGCCAGCGGGGATCCCGTGAGGGTGTTGAGCACACCGTCCCAGAACTCCATGTAGCCGCGGGACGCGTTGCCGAGGCCCTCGAGCAGCTGGCTGATGATGCCGGACGGCGCGGCCGCGGCGTCCGCTGCCCCACCGGTACCGGTTGCCAGTGCGCTCGCCTGGCCCAGCGCCGCCGACTGGGCGGCGATTCCCGTCGAGTCGGTGGTCTGGGGGGGCTCGGTGAATGGGTTCAGTCGGGTGGCGGCCGCAGATGCGCTGGCGTACCCGAACATTGCGGCCGCGTCCTGCGCCCACATTTCGCCGTACTCGGCCTCGGTCGCCGCGATCGCGGCGGTG